>NZ_JAQGNQ010000110.1 GCF_028291745.1 Ramlibacter sp.
AGTTCGCGGTTGGGCCGCAGGCCAAACTGCAGACGAGTTCTTCGCGTGGGCCGCAAGACCGGCCAGCGCAGGTCTGCCCGATCGCGTTCACGCGATCGGGACGCCACCCCGCGGGCCCGCACCGCACGGCGTCTTGCGCGACCGCCCTGCTGCTCGATACCGCAGGTGGAGCAAGCGCCATGCAGCAATGCTGCGGGATTCCGGACAGCAGTGGGGCTCGACCCGGGATCCACGACGGCCTGCGCATCAGCGCTGCGTGGATTGCGGGTCAGGCCCGCAACGACATCGAAAAACCTCAGGCGGCAGAAGCCGGGATCGGTGCCAGCGACGCCCGGACGTCGCCACACTGCGCGCGATGGCGCAGCGCCAGGTCCATCACCACCAGCGCGAGCATGGCCTCGGCAATCGGGGTGGCGCGGATGCCGACGCACGGGTCGTGCCGGCCCTTGGTGACCACCTGGGTGGGCTGGCCGTGCACGTCGATGCTGTCGCGCGGGGTCAGGATCGAACTGGTCGGCTTGATCGCGATGGAGACTTCCAGGTCCTGCCCCGTGCTGATGCCGCCCAGCACGCCACCGGCGTTGTTGCTGGCAAAGCCGCGGGGGGTCAGCGAGTCGCCGTGGGTGGAGCCGTGCTGCGTCACGCTGCCGAAGCCGGCGCCGATCTCCACGCCCTTGACCGCGTTGATGCCCATCATCGCGTAGGCGATCTCGGCATCGAGCTTGTCGAAGAGGGGCTGGCCCAGGCCGACCGGCATGCCGGTGGCGGTGACCCGGATGCGGGCGCCGCAGGAGTCGCCGGCCTTGCGCAGGGTGTCCATGTACGCTTCCAGCGCGGACACGTCGGCCGCCGGCGCGAAAAACGGGTTGTGGGGCACATGCTCCCAGCTCTCGAAGGCAATCGCGATTTCGCCGATCTGCTGCATGCAGCCGCGGAACTGCGTGCCGTGCTGTTGCTGCAGCCACTTCTTCGCCACCGCACCGGCAGCCACCATCGGTGCCGTCAGGCGCGCGGAGGAGCGGCCGCCGCCGCGCGGATCGCGCAGGCCGTACTTCTCGAAGTAGGTGTAGTCGGCGTGGCCCGGACGAAACTTCTGGCCGATCTCGGAGTAGTCCTTGCTGCGCTGGTCGGTATTGCGGATCAGGAGGCACAGGGGCGTGCCGGTGGTGCGGCCTTCGAACACGCCGGAGAGGATCTCGACCTTGTCTTCCTCCTGCCGCTGCGTGACGTGGCGGCTGGTGCCCGGGCGGCGGCGATCGAGGTCCGGCTGGATGTCGGCCTCCGAGAGCTCCATGCCGGGTGGGCAACCGTCGATGACGCAGCCGATGGCCGGCCCATGCGACTCGCCGAAGTTGGTGACCGCAAAGGCTTTGCCGAAGGTGTTGCCGCTCATGGCCCGATTATCGCGGTTCCACGGGAATGCTTCCTGCTTCCAGCCTCTGCGGCGCCTACCCGGCGCACCAGGAGAGCACCATGCTGGATCGCACGACGACCAAGTTCTCCCACGTCAGGCCAGGCGACACGGAATACGTGTCCGGCGGCCTGCGGGACTTTTTCCTCTACCGCGACCTCGGGGTCGCCGAAGCCACTGGCGGGAAGGTGATCGCGCACCTGGTCAAGGCGAACATGGCACCCGAAGCGGGCACCGGCTGGCACCGCCATGAGGCAGACTTCCAGATCGTGCTGATGCTCAAGGGCTGGGCGCGCTTCATGTACGAGGAGCGGATGACGCTGGTGAGCGCCGGCGACTGCGTGCACCAGGCGCCCGGCATCCGGCACTACCTGTTCGACTACTCGCCGGACATGGAGTACCTGGAGATCGTGTCGCCGGCGGACTTCCGCACGGTGGACGTAGCCCCGGCCTGCGCCGTTCCGGATCCGACGCCATGGCCCGCGACGCAGGCGGCCTAGAACTCGGCGTCGAGTTCGTCGATCTCGTCGGGCTCCTGCTGCGCCGCCGCGAGCCATTCGCACATCGCCGGCAGGTCCATGATGCGCTTGCAGTAGGCGGCGCTGACCTTGTCGACGGCGACTCCGTACGTGAGCAGGCGCGTGACCACGGGCGCATACATCGCATCGGCGATGCACGGCTGCCGTCCGAACAGGAAGGGGCCGCCGTAGCAGCCCAGGCAATCCGCCCAGATCGCAAGGATGCGGTCGATGTCGCCCTGCGCCCGCGACCAGACCTTGAAGCCGGGGAAGCGGGCCTTGAGGTTCATGGGCAGCGCGCTGCGCAGCGAGGTGAAGCCCGAATGCATTTCGCCGCAGATCGAGCGGCAATGGGCGCGTGCCGCCACGTCCGCCGGCAGCAGGCCCGACTTGGGGCGGACCTCGGCGAGGTATTCGCCGATCGCCATGGTGTCCCAGACCTCCACGCCGTCGTGCAGCAGCGAGGGCACGCGCATGGAAGGCGACAACAGCAGGATCTCGGCGCGCATGGCCGGGTCGTCCGGCGGGATCACGCGCTCGGTGAACTCCAGGCCGGCCAGCCTGGCCATCAGCCAACCCCGCAGGGCCCAGGCGCCGTAGTTGCGGCTGCTGATCGTGAGGACGGCTTTGCCCATGGTGCGCTCCGACGCGGGGCCTCCGTCCCGCCATGGCGCGGTCGTGCAAGCGCTGTGCCAGTGCCGCGCACCTTCGAGGAGCGGTCGTGAGCGCTTTGCTCTACCACGGCTATCAGTCGCAGTCGGACACGCTGGCGCCGCTGCGGCTGCTGGCGCAGCACCAGAGCGCGCTGCTCTGGTGGCGCCAGACCGAGGGCAGCGGCATGCGCAAGGCCGCCGCCGCCCTCGACGTGTTCTCGCGCATGCGCCTGACGCACAGCCGCCCGCCGTACGGCATCGACACTGTGGAGGCGGAGGGCCGCACGGTGGCAGTGACCGAGGAGCCGGCGCTGGTGCTGCCCTTCGGCACGCTGCTGCACTTCGCCCGCGCCGGCGTGCGCGGCCAGCCGCGCGTGCTGCTGGTGGCGCCGCTCTCCGGCCACTTCGCAACGCTGCTGCGCGACACTGCGCGCACGCTGCTGCAGGACCACGACGTCTACATCACGGACTGGCACAACGCGCGCGACGTGCACCTGCGCCATGGCGCCTTCAGCCTGGACGACTACGTCGACTACCTGATGCGCTACCTGCGCGCGATCGGTCCCGGCGCCCATGTGGTGGCGGTGTGCCAGCCCTGCGTGGCCGCGATCGCCGCCACCGCGCTGCTGGCCGAGGACGACGATCCCGCGCAGCCGCGCAGCCTGACGCTGATGGCCGGGCCGGTGGACTGCCGGGTGAATCCCACCGGGGTGAATCGCCTGGCCACCAGCCGGAGCATGGGATGGTTCGAGAGCAACCTGATCAGCCACGTGCCGCCGCCGCACGCCGGCCACATGCGGCGGGTCTACCCCGGCTTCCTGCAGCTCAGCGCCTTCTTGAGCATGAACCTGCAGCGGCACCAGCAGCAGTTTCGCACCCTCTACCAGCACCTCGTCGACGGCGAACTGGAGCAGGCCGAGGTGATCCGCGCCTTCTACGACGAATACCTGGCCGTCAACGACCTGCCGGCGGAGTTCTACCTGGAGACGGTGGAAAAGGTGTTCCAGACCTTCGACCTGGCGCGCGGCACGCTGGCCTGGCGCGGCCGGCCGGTCGCACCGAAGGCGATCCGGCGCACCTGGCTGTTCACGGTGGAAGGCGAGCGCGACGACATCTGCGCCGTGGGCCAGACCGTGGCGGCACACGATCTATGCGCCGGCTTGCGCCCGTACATGAAGCTGCACCACGTACAGACGGGCGTCGGCCACTACGGCGTGTTCAGCGGCCGCCGCTGGAAGAACGAGATCTACCCGCGGCTGCGGGAGGTGGTGCACGGCGCGGAGGGCTGAATCCATCCATGTCATTGCGGGCGTCGGTCGACCCGCAATCCACGACGGCACGAGTACAAGGGCAGCGTGGACCCGGGTCAAGCCCGGGAGGACATCCTCAAAGCTGCGCGGTCGGCTGCGAGTCCTCGCTCGCCGGCCAGTCGCGGATGTACGCCTTGAGCATCCGGTTCTCGAAGTTCTGGCTGTCCACAACCGCTTTCGCGACGTCGTACAAACTGATGACGCCCATGAGCATGCGCTTGTCCATCACCGGCATGTAGCGCGCATGGCGCTCCAGCATCATGCGGCGGACTTCGTCGAGTTCGGTTTCCAGCGTGCAGGTGAGCGGATGGTCGTCCATCGCCGTGCGCACCACCGTGCTGCCCACCACATGCTGGTTGGCGACGATGCACTGGATCACTTCGCGGAAGGTGAGCATGCCCACCAGGTCGCCGTGATCCATCACCACCAGGGAGCCGATGTCCTTTTCGGCCATGATGTCGATCGCGCGGGAGAGTGGCTCCTCAGGCGTTGCCGTATAGAGGGTGTTGCCCTTCACGCGCAGGATGTCGCTGACTTTCATGGCTGTCTCCTTGGACCGCCGCTGCTGGTGGCGGCCGGGTTGAGAAGAATATAGCCCACAATCCCGGGCAGTTCCATAGAGCGACAGAGGAGGGATTCGCCCCATGCCCGGTTACTCCGACCCCGGCTTCGACACGCTGGCTCTGCATGCCGGCGCCGCGCCCGACCCGGCGACCGGCGCCCGCGCGGTGCCCATCCACCTCAGCACCTCCTTCGTCTTCGAGTCCAGCGACCACGCCGCGGCGCTGTTCAACCTCGAACGTTCCGGGCACGTCTATTCGCGCATCAGCAATCCCACCAACGCGGTGCTGGAGCAGCGCGTTGCCGCCCTCGAAGGCGGGGTGGGCGCGATCGCCACCGCGAGCGGCCAGGCCGCCCTGCACCTGGCCATTGCCACCCTCATGGGCGCGGGCTCGCACATCGTTGCCAGCAGCGCGCTCTATGGCGGCTCGCACAACCTGCTGCACTACACGCTCAGTCGCTTCGGGATCGCGACGACCTTTGTCGCACCGGGCGACATCGATGGCTGGCGTGCCGCCATCCGCCCCGAGACGAAGCTGCTGTTCGGCGAAACCGTGGGCAACCCCGGGCTCGACGTGCTGGACATTCCCACGGTTTCGGCCGTGGCGCACGAGGCGGGGCTGCCCTTGCTGGTGGATTCGACTTTCACCACGCCTTACCTCATGAAGTCCTTCGACCTGGGAGCGGACCTGGTCTATCACTCGGCGACCAAGTTCCTCTCGGGGCACGGGACGGTGATCGGCGGCGTGGTGGTCGATGGCGGCAGCTTCGACTGGGACCGCTCGGGGCGCTTCCCGGAACTGAGTGCGCCCTACGAGGGCTTCCACAACATGGTGTTCAGCGAGGAATCGACGGTGGGCGCCTTCCTGCTGCGCGCGCGCCGCGAAGGCCTGCGCGATTTCGGCGCCAGCATGAGCCCGCACACCGCGTGGCTGATCCTGCAAGGCATAGAGACGCTGCCGCTGCGCATGGACCGTCACATGGCCAACACACGGCGCGTGGTGGAGTTCCTGGTGGCGCATCCCTTCGTGGCGCGCGTGGGGCATCCGATGCTGGAGTCGCATCCGAGCCATGCACTCGCGCAGAAGCTGTTGCCCAAGGGCGCTGGCTCGGTCTTCAGCTTCGACCTGAAGGGCAGCCGCGAACAGGGCAAGACATTCATCGAGGCGCTGCGCCTCTTCAGCCACCTGGCCAACGTGGGCGACTGCCGCTCGCTGGTGATCCACCCGGCCAGCACCACGCATTTCCGCATGAGCGATGAATCGCTGAAGACCGCCGGCATCGGCCCGGGAACGATCCGCCTGTCCATCGGCCTGGAAGATCCGGAGGACCTGATCGACGACCTGAAGCGGGCATTGCGGGCGGCGGAAAAGGGGTGAGCTGCAATCCGTGTCGCAAACCATGTCATTGCGGGCTTGACCCGCAATCGATGCGGCGACCGGTCAAGCGCCGCGTGGATCCCGGGTCAAGCCCGGGATGACATCAACAGGAGACTGCATGGAATTGAACGTCAACGGCGCCCGCACCTTCTGCTACACGGGCGGCAAGCCGTTCGATGCCGGCAAGCCCACCGTCGTCTTCCTGCACGGCGTGCTGAACGACCACAGCGTCTGGATCCTGCAGACCCGCTGGTTCGCGCACCATGGCTGGAACGTGCTGGCCGTCGATCTGCCGGGCCACTGCCGCAGCGAGGGCGAGCCGCCCCGCAGCGTCGAGGAAGCGGCCGACTTCGTGCTGGCGCTGCTCGATGCGGCGAAGGTGGAACGCGCGGCGCTGGTCGGCCACAGCTTCGGCGCGCTGGTGGCGCTGGAGGCGGCGTCGCGCGCGCCGGCACGCGTGACGCATCTGGCGCTGGTGGGCATCGCCCATCCGATGAAGGTCTCGCCCGCCTTGCTGGAAAACTCGCAGCACGAGCCGATGAAGGCGATCACCATGGTCAACGTGTACTCGCATTCGCTGATGGCGCCGCCGCCCTCGGCGCTCGGGCCCGGCACGTGGCTGTATGGCGGTTCAAGGGCGCTGATGAAGCGCGTGCTGGCCAGCAATCCGCGCGTCAACGTGTTCCATCGCGGCTTCGTGGCCTGCGACAGCTATGCGGGCGGCGAAGCGGCGATCGCGCAGGTGCAGTGCCCGATCCTGTTCGTGCTGGGCAAGGACGATGCGATGACGCCGCCCAAGGCGGCACAGGGGCTGCAGCAGAAGGCCCGCGATGCGCGGACCGTGGTGGTGGCCGCCGGCCACCAGATGATGACCGAGGCACCGGATGCGGTGCTGTTCGCGCTGCGGGATTTCCTGCAGGGGTAAGGCGCGATCGCGACCCTCGTAGGCTGGGCTGCCGCAGGCACCCCAGCGATTTGCGCGCACATGCTGGGGTGCCTGCGGCAGCCCAGCCTACAAGACATCCTTCAGGTACAGGGACGAAAGTCGCCCCGTCTGCCACAGCTTCGCCGTCGCCTCGCTCGCGGGAAGCAGCAGGTGCCGCATCAAGGGCTCCAGCGCCGTCGACTGCACGTCGGCCAGCAGCACATAGCGGGTCTCGTGCTGGTCCTCGATTTCGTTCAGCCGGCCGATCCAGTCCAGTTGCACCAGTGTCTGCAGCACCGGCTCGAGCTGCAGCACGTCGACTTCCATGCGCCCGGCCAGTTCGCTGGCGGTCATGCCGCGGCGCGCACTCGGGCGGGTCGCCTGCAGTTGCTGCAGGATCTCCAGGGCCAGCTGGAATTGCCACCCATGCCCGCCGCCGCGCCGGCGTGCACCGGCCAGCAGGCTGGGCAGGTAGGCCGCGACCACGGCCCCGAGCAGCACGATCACCCAGCCGATGTAGATCCACACCAGCAGGATAGGCAGAGTCGCGAAGGCGCCGTACACCATCGAATAGGTCGGCACCAGCCCGATGTACCAGGCCAGCAGCCGCTTGGCCAGCTCGATGCCGAGGGCGGAGAACACGCCGCCGGCCGCCGCGTGGGTGGGCCGCACCGGCGTGTTGGGCACGAAGCGATAGAGCGCCGTCAGCGCCGCCGCCAGCAGCAGGAACTCCGACGTGGTGAGCATGAAGGTCACCATGCCCGGCAGGCCCGTCACCAGCCCGCGCGACTCCGAGATGAAGTACGAACTGGTGCCCAGGCTCACCGCCAGCAGCACCGGGCCGAGCGTGATCGCCGCCCAGTAGATCAGCACCCGCTGCGCGAAGGGCCGCGGCCGCCGCACGCGCCAGATGCCGTTGAGCGTGCGGTCGATGGTCAGCACCAGCGCGATGGCGCTCACCACCAGCGCCGCCAGGCCCACGCCGCCCAGCCGACTCGCCTTGCCCGCGAACTGCGTGAGGTAGCCGAGCACCTGGCGCGCGATGGAATCGGGCACCAGGCTTTGCACCAGCCAGCGCTGCAGGTTAGCCTGCAGCTTGCCGAACATCGGAAAGGCGGTGAACAACGCCAGGGCGACCGTGAAGAACGGCACCAGGGCGATGGTGGTCGTGAAGGTGAGGCTGCTGGCCGAAAGACCCAGCCGGTCTTCGCGAAAGCGTTCCCTCAGCGTCACTGCGGTCGGCAGCCAGGGGAAGCGAGCAAGGTCGGCAAGCAGCTGGCGCGGATTCATCGCTCGGTATGATGCCATTCCCCCATGCAGTCCACCCAAGTCATCGTCCCGCCCGCCGTCGAAGCCACGCGCTGGGTCGCCTTCGCGAGCCTGCTCGCCCTGATCGCGCTCGGCCTCACCTGGGAGCTGTGGCTGGTGCAGCCGCCCAGCCCCTGGGCGGTGAAGGTGCTGCCCTTGTGCCTGCCGGTGGCCGGCTTGCTCAAGCGCCGCATGTACACCTATCGCTGGGTGAGCCTGCTGCTGTGGGCCTACGTCATGGAAGGCGCGGTGCGCTGGCGCGAAGGCGCGCCGGCCCTGCTGCAAGTCGCGCTGTCCCTCATCCTCTTTGCCGCCTGCGCGCTGCACGTGCGGCTGCGCCTGCGAAGCTCGAAGCCATGACCGACCTGATCCCCCAACTGCGCGCCATCGCCGGCGCCACCCACGTGCTGACCGAGGGCGACCTGAGCGCCTGGGAGCTGGACTGGCGCAAGCGCTCGCGCGGCAAGGCGCTGGCGGTGGTGCGCCCCGGCTCCACCGACGAAGTGGCGGCGGTGGTGCGCGCCTGCGCCGCGGCCGGCGCGCCGATCGTGCCGCAGGGCGGCAACACGGGCCTGGTGGTGGGCGGCGTACCGGATGAATCGGGCCGCGAGGTCGTGGTCAGCCTCACGCGCCTGAACCGCGTGCGCGCCATCGACGGCGCCAATCTCACGATGACCGTCGATGCCGGCTGCGTGCTACAGAATCTGCAGCAGGCCGCGGACGATGCCGGCCTGCTGTTCCCCCTGAGCCTGGCCGCCGAAGGCAGTTGCACGATCGGCGGCAACCTGGCTACCAATGCGGGCGGCACGCAGGTCGTCCGCTACGGCAACACGCGCGAACTGTGCCTGGGCCTCGAAGTCGTCACCGCGCAGGGCGAGGTGTGGAGCGGCCTGACCGGCCTGCGCAAGGACAACACGGGCTACGACCTGCGCGACCTGTTCATCGGCAGCGAAGGCACGCTGGGCATCATCACCGGCGCGACGATGAAGCTCTATCCGCAGCCGGCGGCGACGCTCACGGCCTGGGCCGCGGTGCCCTCGATGCAGGCAGCGGTCACGCTGCTCGGACTGGCGCATCGCCATCTCGGCGCCGGCCTGACCGGCTTCGAGGTGATGGGCCAGTTTGCCCTGGCGCTGGCCGACAAGCACTACCCGCAGCTGCGCGTGCCGCTGTACCGCGAGCACCCCTACTGCGTGCTGCTGGAGAACGCCGACCAGGAATCCGAGGCGCACGCGCGCGGCCAGTTCGAACGCCTGCTGGAAGCGGCGCTGGAAGACGGCTGCGTGGCCGATGCCGTGGTCGCCGGGAACATCGCGCAGGCGCGCCAGCTGTGGCACATCCGTGAGTCGATTCCGCTGGCGCAGGCGGAGGAAGGACTGAACGTGAAGCACGACATCTCGATCGCGGTCTCCCGCATCCCGGCCTTCGTGGCCGAGACCGACGCCCTGCTGCAGCGGGAGATCGCAGGCGTGCGGCTCGTCAACTTCGGCCACCTGGGCGACGGCAACCTGCACTACAACGTGCAGGCGCCGGAGGGCGGCGATACGAAGGCCTTCCTGCACGAGCACGAGGAGCGCGTGAACACGCTGGTGTACGACCAGGTGCAGCGCTTCGAGGGCTCGATCTCGGCGGAGCACGGCATCGGCGCGCTCAAGGTGGACAAGCTGCCGCACTACAAGTCACCCGTTGCGATCGGGATGATGCAGGCGCTGAAGAAGGCGCTGGACCCGCAGGGGATCCTGAATCCGGGGCGGGTGGTGGCGGTCCGATAGGAAAGCGGGATGGGACAGCCGGACGCACAAGTCGCAAAGGTTTCGCAGAAGGCGCAAAAGACTTCCAACTATTCATTGAATTCCTTTGCGAGCTTTTGCGTGCCTTAGCGACTTTTCGTCCGGCTGGCCGACCCTGCGAAGCTCCCCGATAATCGACCCATGACCGCCGCCCGCCCCGTCCGCTCGCAGTACGAGGACTTCATGCGCCATGTGTACACCCATGGCACCGCCAAGACCGACCGCACCGGCACAGGCACGCGCAGCGTCTTTGGCTACCAGATGCGCTTCGACTTGAACGAGGGCTTTCCGCTGGTCACGACCAAGAAGGTCCACCTGAAGTCCATCATCCACGAGCTGCTGTGGTTCCTCGAGGGCTCGAGCGACAACAATCGACTGCGCGAACGCGGCGTCACCATCTGGGACGAGTGGGCGCGCGAGGATGGCGATCTCGGTCCGGTCTACGGCGTGCAATGGCGCAGCTGGCCCACGCCCGAAGGCGGCCACATCGACCAGATCGCCGAGGCGGTCAAGACCATCAAGACCAACCCGGATTCGCGCCGCATCATCGTCAGCGCCTGGAACGTGGCGGACCTGCCGAAGATGGCGCTGGCCCCCTGCCATGCGTTCTTCCAGTTCTATGTCGCGGATGGCAAGCTCTCGTGCCAGCTGTATCAGCGCAGCGCCGACATCTTCCTGGGCGTGCCCTTCAACATCGCCAGCTACGCGCTGCTGACGCACATGATCGCGCAGCAATGCGACCTGGGCGTGGGCGACTTCGTCTGGACCGGCGGCGACTGCCACATCTACAGCAACCACCACGAACAGGTGGAGCTGCAATTGAGCCGCGCGCCCTACCCCTATCCGACGCTGCACATCAAACGGCGGCCGGCCTCGATCTTCGACTACGCCTACGAGGACTTCGAGATGCTTGACTACCAGTGCCACGGCGCGATCAAGGCTCCGGTGGCGGTATGAAGCTGGGCCTGATCTACGCGCAATCGCGCAACGGCGTGATCGGCCGCGGCGGCGTGCTGCCCTGGCATCTGCCCGAGGACCTGGCGCACTTCAAGCGGACCACACTCGGCGCGCCGGTGATCATGGGCCGCAAGACCTGGGAGTCGCTGCCGCCGCGCTTTCGGCCGCTGCCCGGGCGCAAGAACATCGTGATCACGCGCGACCCGCAATGGCAGGCGCCGGGCGCGCAGCGCGCGGTGTCGCTCGATGAAGCGATCGCCGCCTGCGCCGGCGCCGATACCGACACCGCGTGGATCACGGGGGGCGCCGAGATCTTCAGGCTGGCGATGCCGCGTGCTGACCTGGCCGTGGTCACCGAGATCGGCGCCGACTACGACGGCGACACCTTCGCGCCGGCACTCGGCGCCGACTGGCACGAGGTGGCGCGCGAACGACACTTGTCGCCCGCCGGCATCCCGTTCGACTTCGTGACCTACCGCCGCACTGCAAATTAATTCTTTCGACCCAAACGGCTGACTAGAATCGCCGCTGCAGTCTCAGAGGAAAACAACCATGTCAGGCGACGGCTTCCACGTCCACGGCCCCCATGACCACGAGCTGGAGCACGCCATCGAGGCTGCGCACGGCGACCCGGCGCAGCACGGCCTCGCCGGGGGCGGCATGATCAACCAGATCGCGATGTTCACGGCGGTGATCGCCACCGTGGGCGCGATCTTCTCGTACATGGGCGGCGCGACCCAGGCCAATGCCGGCCTGGACAAGAACAACGCCGCGATCCGCAAGACCGAAGCCTCCAACCAGTGGAACTACTTCCAGGCGAAGTCGACGAAGCAGTCGCTGGCCGAGGTCTCGCGCGACCTGGCGCCGGCCGACAAGCAGGCCTACTACCAGGCGAAGATCGATCGCTACGAGAAGGAAAAGAAGGACATCCAGGCCGCGGCGGAAAAGATCGAGGCCGAGTCCAAGGAGTGGGATCGCCAGAGCGACGCGCAGATGCACGTGCATCACCGCTGGGCCCAGGCGACGACCGCGCTGCAGGTTTCCATCGCCCTGGCGGCCATCGCGCTGCTGACCCGAAAGAAGTGGCTGGAGCGGGGCATGTTCGCAGTCGCCGCCGTGGGGCTGGCCATCGGCGGGCTGGCGATGCTGCACATCTGAGCAGAAGGCAGAAGGCAGAAGGCAGAAATCGGACTGCCGGACGCAGAAGGCGCAAAGGTTGCGCAGAAGTCGCAAAAGAAAACCATTGAAGTTTTCTTTGGCTTTTTTGCGTCCTCTGCGTATCTTTCGCGTCTTCTGCTTCCAGGCAGTCCGTATCCGTCAGTCCACCTTCGCGCCCGAAGCCTTCACCACCGGCGCATAACGCACCGTCTCGCGCGCGATCATCTCGCCCAGCGCCTCCGGGCCGCTGCTGATCGGATCGGCGCCGAGGTTGTCGTAGACCTTGCGGATGTCCTCGCTTTGCAGGGCCCGCGCGAATTCGGCGTGCAGGCGGCGCACGATCGCCGGGTCCATGCCCCTGGGCCCCAGGATGCCCGTATAGACCACCAGCTCGAAATTCGGCACGCCGGCTTCGGCCATGGTCGGCACGTCGGGGGCGGCGGCCACGCGTTTGGGTGTGGTCACGGCCAGCGCGCGCAGCTTGCCCGCCTTCACGTTGCTCACCGCGGGCGGCATGGTCGAAAACACGAAGCTCACCTCGTTGGCCAGGATCGCCTGGGTCGCCGGGCCGCTGCCCTTGTACGGGATGTGCGTGGCGTCCAGCCCCTGGCTGTTCTTGAGCATCTCGCTGGCCAGGTGGATGATGGTGCCGTTGCCCGAGGAGCCATAGGACATCTTTCCCGGCTGCGCCTTCGCCTGCAGCGCGAGATCGCGCACGCTGTGGAAGGGCGACGAGGGATGCACCACCAGCATCAGCGGCGTGGAGGCCACCAGCGTGATCGGGGTGAAGTCGCGCGCCGTGTCGTAGGGCAGCTTCGGGTAGAGGCTGGCGTTGATCGCATGCGTGGTGATGTCCTGCAGCCAGATCGTGTAGCCGTCAGGTGGCGCCTTGGCCACCCATTCGCCCGCGATGGTGGTGCCCGCGCCCGCCTTGTTGTCGACGATCACCGACTGGCCGATCTGCGTGCTGACCTTGGCAGCCAGCGCGCGCGCCAGCACGTCGGAGATGCCGCCAGGCGCGAAGCCGACGATCATGCGAATAGGCTGCTTCGGGTAGTCGCTCTGGGCACGCGCCTGCGCACCGGCGACGATCGTCAGGGCAAACAGTGCCGCATGCGCGAGCGACCGGGTGAAAGCAGGCTTCATCGAACCTCCGAGACAGGAGAGCGGATGCTGGCATCCTGCGGCAGAATCCGCAAGCTTTCCCGGCAACACGAGGAGACCCCCGCATGCCCATGATCCCCCGCGAACGCACCGACTATTCCGCCATCGTCGACCGACCCCCGCTGAAGCTGCCGGGCGACGCGAAGGTGGTGGTCTGGACCATCGTGAACCTCGAGGTCTGGGACATAGGCCGGCCGATGGCGCGGCAAGTCCTGCCCCCGCCCACCGGCGTGCCGCTGCTGCCCGACGTGCCGAACTGGGCGTGGCACGAGTACGGCATGCGCGTGGGCTTCTGGCGTTTCAAGAAGCTGTACGACAGCCTGGGCATCAAGCCGACGCTGTCGATCAACGCGCGCGTGACCGAGGACTATCCGCGCGTGGCGAGCGCCTGCCTGGAAGCCGGCTGGGAATTCATGGGCCATGCCTGGGACCAGATGCCGATCCACAAGTCCGAGGACCAGAAGGCGATGATCGAGCGCTCGCTCGATACGCTGGAAAGGTTCTACGGCAAGCGGCCCGTCGGCTGGCTCGGCCCGGGCCTGACGCAGACCCTGGAGACGCCCGACCTGCTCACCGCCGCCGGCGTGAAGTACATCGGCGACTTCCCCTACGACGACGAGCCCACCGAGATCCGCACGGCCCACGGGCCGCTGGTGACGCTGCCTTACACGGTGGAGAACAACGACATCCCGCTGATGATGGTGCAGCACCACGAGGCGGCGTACTGGACCCAGAAATGCTGCGACACCTTCGACCGCTACTATCTCGAAGCGGCGGAGCGGCCCAAGATCATGGCCATCGCGATCCATCCCTACATCAGCGGCCAGCCGTTCCGCATCGGCTATCTCGAGAAGGTGTACGAGCACATCAACCGTCACAGCGGCGTCGTGCACTGGAACGGGGAGCAGATCCTCGAGTGGTACCTGCGCGCGCGCACCGAAACCGGGAATCCGCCTCGATGAAGATCACCACCTGGAACGTCAACTCGCTGGCGGCGCGCCTGCAGCACGTGCTGGACTGGACGGCCGCCAACCCGGTGGACGTGCTGTGCCTCCAGGAACTCAAGCTCACCGACGACAAGTTCCCGCTCGACGCCTTGCGCGCGGCGGGCTACGAGCACTGCACCGTTTTCGGGCAGAAGACGTACAACGGCGTGGCCGTCATGAGCCGCGTGCCGGTGCGTGATGCGGTGAAGAACATCGTCGGCTTCGAAGACGACAACGCGCGCCTGCTTTCGGTGACGATCGATACGCCGCAGGGGGAGCTGCGCCTGGTCAACGGCTACTTCGTCAACGGCCAGGCGCCGGGCACGGAGAAGTTCGACTACAAGATGTCATGGCTGCGCGGCCTGCGCGACTCCGTGCGCCAGGAGCTGGCGCAGCACGCGAGGCTGCTGCTGGTGGGCGACTTCAACATCGCACCGGAAGACCGCGACTCGTACGACCCCGAGGGCCTGCGCGAGACGATCCACCACACCAGCGCGGAACGCGAGCACTTTCGCCAGCTTTTGGAGCTGGGCCTCGTGGACAGCTTCCGCCTGTTCGAGCAGCCGGAAAAGAGCTTCAGCTGGTGGGACTACCGCATGCTCGGCTACCCGAAGAACCGCGGTCTGCGGATCGACCATATCCTGGTGAGCGAGGCGCTCAAGGGCATGGTGAAGGCGTGCGCGATCGACCGGGTGCCGAGGAAGTGGAAGCAGCCGAGCGATCACGCGCCGGTGACGGTGGATATCTTAATTGCTTTTCTCCTTCCCCCTCCGGGGGAAGGCCGGGAGGGGGGCGCTGGGGGCGCTGCGGCGCTGGTTGGCGCCCGGAGCGCCCCCACCCCAGCCCTCCCCCAGAGG
>NZ_JAQGNQ010000145.1 GCF_028291745.1 Ramlibacter sp.
CTCCGCTGCCGCCGGCGGCGGCGCCGGTGGCCGAGGCCGCGCCGCCCGCACCCGCGGTCGTGGTGGCCAAGGCGGAACCGACTGCCGCTCCGGCCGCACCCGTCGTGATCCTGCCTTCCAGCGATGCCGAGTACCTGCAGAACGAGAAGCCGGCGTATCCCATGCTCAGCCGCAAGATGCACGAGCAGGGCAAGGTGGTGGTGGGCGTGCTGATCGGCCCCGACGGCTCCGCGCAGAAGGCACACATCCACGCATCCAGCGGCTTCGAGCGGCTGGACCAGGCCGCGCTGGCCACCGCGCAGCGCTGGCGCTACGTCCCGGGCAAGAAGGGCGGCGTCGCCACCGCCATGTGGTTCAACGTCCCCATCAATTTCGTTCTGGAGTGATCACCATGGAAACGCAATTCGGCCTCCTCAACACCTGGACCCAGGGCGACATCGTCACCCGCGGCGTGTTCCTGCTGCTGCTGGCGATGTCGCTCTCCTCGTGGGCGGTGATCCTGCTGAAGGCGCTGGACCTGCGGCGCTTTCGCGCGCAGTCGCAATCGGTGGAACGCTTCTGGAGCGCGAGCGACTTCGCCACCGGCCTGGCGCAGTTCGGCGCGCAGGAGAGCCACCCGTTCCGCGCGCTGGCGCTGGAGGGCCGCGATGCCTCCGCGCACCTGGGGCAGGAGGGCGCCGGCCGCGGCCGCCTGCAGGACGGCATGGACACCAGCGACTGGGTCACGCGCTGCCTGCGCAACAGCATCGACGAATCGACCGCCACGATGCAGTCGGGGCTGGCGGTGCTGGCCTCGGTGGGATCGACCGCGCCCTTCGTGGGCCTGTTCGGCACGGTCTGGGGCATCTATCACGCGCTGATGTCCATCGGTCTGACCGGGCACGCCAGCATCGACAAGGTGGCCGGCCCGATCGGCGAGGCCTTGGTGATGACGGCCCTCGGACTGGCCGTCGCCATTCCCGCGGTGCTGGGCTACAACACGCTGGTGCGCGGCAACAAGGGCGTGCTGGCGAAGCTCAATCGCTTCGCCCACGACCTGCACGCGTACTTCGTGACCGGCGCGCGCGTCGCCGCTGGCGTCCGCAAGGTCGTCGCGCTCAAGCAGGCCTGAGGAGCGCGCCATGTCCTTCGGAACCCAAGACAACGCCGACGAGGTGATGAACGAGATCAACATGACGCCGCTGGTGGACGTCATGCTGGTGCTGCTGATCGTGTTCATCATTACCGTGCCGGTGATGAAGAACGCGGTGAACATCGACCTGCCGCGGGCAGCCAGCGCGCGGCAGAACCCGAAACCGCAGACCGTGCGCCTGAGCGTCGATGCGCAAGGCAGCTACTACTGGAACGACGCCCGCCTGGCCGAGGCCAACCTCGAACCGATGCTGCGCGCCGAAGCCGCCCGCAACCCGCAGCCCGAACTGCACATCCGCGGCGACAAGTCCGTGCGCTACGAGAAAGTGGCCCAGGCCATGGCCGCGGCGCAGCGCGCCGGGCTGCGCAAGATCGGCTTCATCACCGAACCCGTCTCTGGAGAAACCCGATGAATACCCCCATCCTCGATCGCCGCGCGCTGCTGCTCGGCACCCTGGGCCTGCTGGCTGGCTGCGGCCGGTCCCAGGCCGGCCCGGCGCCCGACTTCAAGGGCGCGAATCTCGCCGACAAGGGCTACGGCAACGACTTCCGCCTGAAGGACACGCAAGGCAAGGAGCGCACCCTGGCCGACTGGCATGGCAAGGTGGTGCTGCTGCACTTCGGCTTCACGCAGTGCCCGGACGCCTGCCCGACGATGCTGGCGCGGGCGGCGGAGGTGCGCAAGATGCTGGGCGCGCAGAAGGACAAGCTGCAGGTGCTGTTCGTCACGCTCGACCCCGAGCGCGACACGCCGCAGTTGCTGCAGGCTTACACCGCAGCCTTCGATCCGAGCTTCGTCGCCCTGTCCGGCGACATGGCGCGGACCAAGGAGGTGGCCAGCCGCTTCAAGGTGTTCTTCCAGAAGGTGCAGACCGGCTCCACGTACACGCTGGACCACTCCACCCTGGGCTTTGCCTTCGACCCGGCCGGCCACCTGCGCGTCGGCGTGCGGCACATCGAGAGCGCCGAGGATTGCGCCCACGACATGCGGCAATTGCTGGCCTGAAGCAGGCAATGAGGCGGCGGCCTCACGCCCCGCCACGCCCCGGCCGCCCCCCGGCCCATACACCGACGCCGGCGCCGCGCTCGCCTCGCGCGCCTGCCAGCGCCCGCCCTCGACCTGGTGCAGGAAGTCCTCGAGCAGCCGGTTGAAGAGCGCGGGTTCCTCGAGATTGATCGCATGGCCGCTGGCCGGCAGCACGGCCAGCGCGGCCTGCGGAATCGCGCGCTTGAGCAGAAGTGAAGGCTCCAGGCAGGGCTCGTCCTCGTCACCGGTCATGACCAGCACCGGGACCGTGATCGCGGAGATTTCCTCCACCAGGTCGTACAGGCTGGGCCGGCGCGCCTGGTAGCCGCGCATGGTCTGCGCGGAGCCGGTGGCGGAGTGTTCGGCGAGCTGGCGCATCGCCTCGGCAAAGCCGCGTGGGTCCTTGCGCCGGAACTGCAGCCGCGCCGGGCCGTGGCCATAGGTGGCCGCCAGGTGCGCCGTGCCATCGCGCTCGATGGTGTCGGCAAGCGCGCGCGACTCGGCCTGGAACTTCGCATGCACGGCCGGATGCGCCCCGGTTCCGCAGCCCGCGAGCGTGAGCGAACGCGCGCGCGGGACGGCGCCGCGGGCGCAGTAGCGCAAGCCGAAATGCAGCGTGGCGAAGGCGCCCATCGACAGCCCCACCACGTGCGGCGCATGCAGCCCCAAGGCCTCGATCACGCAACGCAGGTCCTCGCGCCAGCGCTCCTGCGAGTAGCGCTCGGCGCCACCCGGCACGTCGGAGGGCGGGTAGCCGCGGGCGCTGTAGGTGATGCAGCGGTAGCGGCGCGCGAAGTGGCGCACCTGCGGCTCCCAGCTGCGGTGGTCGCCGGCGAATTCGTGCACGAAGACGATCGCCTGGCCGTCGCCGGTGTCCTCGTAGTGGAGGCGGACCCCATCGTCCGTGCTCAGGTTCGGCATGTCGGTTCCTCCCCTTGATCTGTCAACGGCGAAATCGTCTCGTATGAGATCGCCCGACGTCCCCTGCTTAACAGGGTCACCAAAATGCTGGCAAGTGCATTCCAACGGCTTGGGCCAGGCGACAAGCCCATCTTGCACTCCGATCAAGGTTGGCAGCCCGCATTCAACGAGTCGTCGCAACACTTCGTTTGCCGGCCGAGGTTAGCAGTTCGTTGAGAGCCTCTGCAGGGGTCAGCCATGCGAGCGTCTTGCGTGGCCTCGTGTTCAAGGCCAGTGCTACAGC
>NZ_JAQGNQ010000008.1 GCF_028291745.1 Ramlibacter sp.
AGTGGCAAGGAAGGCTCGAGCCGGTGCGCGGAGAAATCGTATTTGCCCCCGTAGCTCACCACCCGCCGGCGGGCGGTGTAGCCGCGGTAGTTCATTTCAGTCAGCGGCAGCGACGCGATGATATCGATGTAGTGCGCTTCTTCCGCAGCGCTGAGGAAGTCTGTCTGATAGACCATGCCGTCGGGCAGCGGCGGGCGGGCCGCACCGAACAGATCCGCCTGCCCTTGCGGCTTGCGCTGCGGTGCGAGCGGTCGAGCAGGCGAGGCGCCAGGGACATTCTGTGACGGGCGAAGCGTGGTCATGGCGCGGCCGCAATGAGGCGGCACACCATTGTGCGTGGAATCGCCGCCCATGAAAAAGCCCGGCACCTTTCGGTACCGGGCTTGAAGCGGGTACTGCACTTGCCTTGCGGCAAGCCCGCTTGAGCCTTAGGGCTTGCTGGCCGTCGGAAACGGCCAGGCTGCCTGCGGGTTCAGCGTCGTCTGCGCGGCCGGTGCCGCAGGGGCGGCCGGGGCCGCCTTGGCTACCGGCTTGGCAGCAGACTTCTTTGCTGCCTTCGCAGCAGGCTTTTTCGCTGCTTTCTTGGCGGGCTTTTTTGCAGCCTTTTTCGCCGCAGGCCTTTTCTTCGCAGCGGGCTTTTTCTTGGCTGCAGTCTTCTTCGCAGCCTTCTTCGCCGCCGGGCGCTTCTTGGCAGCGGCCTTCTTCGCCGGAGCCTTCTTGGCAGCCTTCTTCGCTGCCGGGCGCTTCGCTGCGGCCTTCTTCGCCGGAGCCTTCTTCGCAGCCGACTTCTTGGCTGCCGGACGCTTCGCCGCGGACTTCTTCGCCGCCGGTCTCTTTGTGGCCTTCTTGGCGGCCGATTTCTTTGCAGTTGCCATAACTATCTCCTGTTCAAGTTGATCAACATCAACCAAAGAAGCACTCCATGCTTGTTGGATTGCATGAAGCGATTCATGAAGTTGGGCAAAAACCCAGCGTCATGAACACCGTTGCGCGCAACGTGCCATGCTCTGCGGCATGGTCGCGTCCCGCGCGAATCCGAACCTGATCCTGCTATTGCTACTCAATCCCAGGAAAGCGCCCCACCCGTCTGGTACTCGATCACGCGGGTTTCGAAGAAATTGCGCTCTTTCTTCAGGTCAATCATCTCGCTCATCCAAGGGAAAGGGTTTTCCTCGTTGGGGTAGAGCGCTTCCAGGCCGATCTGCGTGGCACGCCGGTTGGCGATATAGCGCAGGTAGCCCTTGAACATGGAGGCATTGAGGCCGAGCACGCCACGCGGCATGGTGTCCTCGGCATAACGGTATTCGAGCTCGACGGCCTTCTGGAACAGGGCCTTGATCTCCGCCTTGAACTCGGAAGTCCAGAGGTTCGGGTTCTCGAGCTTCAACTGGTTGATCAGGTCGATGCCGAAGTTGCAATGCATCGACTCGTCGCGCAGGATGTACTGGTACTGCTCGGCGGCGCCGGTCATCTTGTTCTGCCGGCCCAGCGCCAGGATCTGGGTGAAGCCGACATAGAAGAACAGGCCTTCCATCAGGCAGGCGAACACGATCAGGCTTTTCAGCAGCGTCTGGTCGTTCTCGTGCGTGCCGGTGTGGAAGTTCGGATCCATGATCGCCTCGATGAAGGGGATCAGGAACTGGTCCTTGTCGCGGATGGACGCGACTTCGTTGTACGCGTTGAAGATCTCGCTCTCGTCCAGGCCGAGCGACTCGACGATGTACTGGTACGCGTGCGTGTGGATCGCTTCCTCGAACGCCTGGCGCAGCAGGAACTGGCGGCACTCGGGCGCCGTGATGTGGCGGTAGGTGCCCAGCACGATGTTGTTGGCGGCCAGCGAGTCGGCGGTGACGAAGAAGCCGAGGTTGCGCTTGACGAGCCGGCGCTCGTCCTCGGTCAGACCGTTGGGGTCCTTCCACAGGGCGATGTCGCGGTTCATGTTCACTTCCTGCGGCATCCAGTGGTTGGCGCAGGTGGCCAGGTACTTCTCCCAGGCCCACTTGTACTTGAAGGGGACGAGCTGGTTGACGTCGGTCTGGCCGTTGATGATGCGCTTGTCGGCGGCGGTCATGCGGCGCGCGCTGCTGACCGGCGCGGCGCCGCGCGGCGCCGCCTGCGTGACGATGGGAGCGACGGCCGCAGTGGCGGCGGCCGTGACTGCAGCGAGCGCGGCACCGTCGTTCAGCGTGCGCACGGACGTGGCAGGAAGCGATGGGGCTTGCGTGAGCGGTGACAGCGCGGCCTCGCGGTTCGATTGCAAACCGCTGCTCACAGGCTTTGACGGTGTGGGCGTGACTTCGTCGTCCCAGGTCAACATAGATTTTCCAGTGCTCGGATTATGCGAGCGCGGATGCGTGAATCAAAGTGTCCGTTCACATCCCGCTCGCATTTTGTTGCTTGCTTGCATCGACGTTTTGTCGGAGAACGCCGATACCTCTTCGATTTCGATCGTGCTTTGCGCGCGTGATCGCGTCGTGCCCGCGAGCTGCACGCGCGTCACGCGCAGTTCGCGATCACTGGCAGGCTTCGCAGGTGGGGTCGTCGACGCCACAGAACTTGATGTCGGTCGCCGGCGTTGCCGAGGGCGCGGTCGCCGCTTCGATCTGCGCGCGCGCCGCGGCGGCCGCTGCGTCGAGCGCGCTCATGCCGCCGGCGTTGCCGTTGCTCACCGCGTTCAGCCGGCCCGATTGCACCGTGCTCTTCTCGGCCTGCGTCGCGCTGGTGGTGCGCAGGTAGTAGGTGGTCTTCAGGCCGCGCAGCCAGGCGAGCTTGTAGGTCTCGTCCAGTTTCTTGCCCGAGGCGCCGGCCATGTAGATGTTGAGCGACTGCGCCTGGTCGATCCACTTCTGGCGGCGCGACGCGGCTTCGACGAGCCACTCCGGCTCCACCTCGAAGGCCGTGGCGTAGAGCGCCTTGACTTCCTGCGGCACCCGGTCGATGGGGCGCAGCGAGCCGTCGAAGTGCTTCAGGTCCATGACCATCACGTCGTCCCACAGGCCCAGGCGCTTCAAGTCGCGCACCAGGTAGTGGTTGATCACCGTGAACTCGCCGGACAGGTTGGACTTGACCGAGAGGTTGCCGAAGCAGGGCTCGATCGACGCGTCCACGCCGATGATGTTGGAGATGGTCGCGGTCGGCGCAATGGCCACGCAATTCGAATTGCGCATGCCGTCGGCGGCGATCTTGCGGCGCAGCGCGTCCCAGTCGAGCGTGGCGGAGCGGTCCACGTCCACGTACTGCTCGCCGCGCGCGTCGGCCAGCAGCTTCAGGGTGTCCAGCGGCAGCACGCCCTGGTCCCACAGCGAGCCCTTGTAGCTGGAATAGCGGCCACGCTCGCGTGCCAGCTCGGTCGAGGCCCAGTAGGCGTGATAGCACACGGCCTCCATCGAGCGGTCGGCGAACTCGATCGCTTCCTGGGACGCGTAGGGGATGCGCAGCTCGTACAGCGCGTCCTGGAAGCCCATCACGCCCAGGCCGACCGGGCGGTGGCGCAGATTGGAGTCGCGCGCCTTCTTCACCGCGTAGTAGTTGATGTCGATCACGTTGTCGAGCATCCGCATCGCGGTGGCGATCGTCCGCTGCAGCTTTTCCTGGTCGACCTGGCCGTCCTTCAGGTGCTGCAGCAGGTTGACCGAGCCGAGGTTGCACACGGCCGTCTCGGTGTCCGAGGTGTTCAGCGTGATCTCGGTGCACAGGTTCGACGAGTGCACCACGCCGGCATGCTGCTGCGGCGAGCGCACGTTGCAGGCGTCCTTGAAGGTGATCCACGGATGGCCGGTCTCGAACAGCATCGAGAGCATCTTGCGCCACAGATCGGTCGCCGGCACGGACTTGCTCGGCTTGATCTCGCCGCGCCTGGCCTTCTCTTCGTAGGCGACGTATGCCTTCTCGAACTCGGCGCCGAACTTGTCGTGCAGGTCGGGCACGGAGGCGGGCGAGAACAGGGTCCACTCTCCCTTTTCCATCACGCGGCGCATGAACAGGTCCGGGATCCAGTTGGCCGTGTTCATGTCGTGGGTGCGGCGGCGGTCGTCGCCGGTGTTCTTGCGCAGCTCCAGGAATTCCTCGACGTCCAGGTGCCAGGTCTCCAGGTAGGCGCAGACCGCGCCCTTGCGCTTGCCGCCCTGGTTGACCGCCACCGCGGTGTCGTTGACGACCTTCAGGAAGGGCACGACGCCCTGCGATTCGCCGTTGGTGCCCTTGATATGGGAGCCGAGGGCCCGCACGCGGGTCCAGTCGTTGCCCAGGCCACCGGCGAACTTCGACAGCAGCGCGTTCTCCTTGATGGCCTCGTAGATGCCGTCGAGGTCGTCCGGCACGGTGGTCAGGTAGCAGGAGGACAACTGCGAACGGAGCGAGCCGCTGTTGAACAGCGTCGGCGTCGACGACATGAAGTCGAAGCTGGAGAGCACCTCGTAGAACTCGATGGCGCGCGCTTCGCGGTCGATCTCGTTGAGCGCCAGGCCCATGGCGACGCGCATGAAGAAGGACTGCGGCAGCTCGATGCGGCTCTTGCGCACGTGCAGGAAATAGCGGTCGTACAGGGTCTGCAGGCCGAGGTAGTCGAACTGCAGGTCGCGCTCGGCCTTCAGGGCCGCACCCAGGCGACGCAGGTCGTACTGCAGCAGTCTTTCGTCCAGCAGCTCGTTCTCGACGCCCTTCTTGATGAAGAGCGGGAAGCTGTCGGCATAGGCGGCGGCGCGCTCGGCGTGCTTCACTTCCTCGCCCAGCACTTCCTTGAAGATCGTGTGCAGCAGCAGGCGGGCGGTGACGAAGGTGTAGTCCGGCTCCTTCTCGATCAGCGTGCGGGCGGCCAGGATGGAGGCCTTGTAGACCTCGTCGAGCGGCACGCCGTCATACAGGTTGCGCTGGGTCTCGGCGTAGATCGGCTCCGGCTTCACGTCGGCGCCCAGGCCGGCGCAGGATTCGACGATCAGCGTGCGCAGCGCGCCCGTGTCGAGCGGCACGCGCTGGCCGTGGTCCAGCACATGGAACTGCGGGGCGACCGGCGCCTGCTGCTCGCCCTGCTTGGCGCGCTCCTGGGCCCGGCGGTCGCGATACAGCACGTACGCGCGGGCGATGTCGTGGTGGCCGCCGCGCATCAGGCCCAGCTCCACCTGGTCCTGCACGTCCTCGATGTGGAAGGTGCCGCCACCCGGGCGCGAGCGCACCAGCGCGCGGATCACGGCCTGGGTCAGCACTTCCACGGTCTCGCGCACGCTGGCCGAGGCCGCACCCTGCGTGCCGTGCACCGCCAGGAAGGCCTTCATCATCGCGATCGCGATCTTGTTCGGCTCGAACGGGACCACCGCGCCGTTGCGGCGGATGATCTGGTAATGGGCGAGGGGGGTGACGTTGTGCGCGCTGCTGCCGTTGCTGCCGGCAGGGAGGGAGGGCGCCAGGGTGCTCGCGGCGGGAGCCAGGGCTGAATGCATGTTTCTTCCTCTCGGGATGCTTGGAACGGCGCTGAGTGTACGGCCAGATTTCCGTTTGCACACTACTGGTGGTGTCCGTGTGTGCTGCCAAACGCTACATGTAGCGTTTGGCCGAAATATTCCAGCAGGCACTTCCCACAGGCTTGTCCACAGGTCTTTCAGTCGCATCGGAGGCGTCTGCTCGCGTGCTGAACCGCGCGGAGACAGCGTCCGCGGGGCGCGAGTTCGCTGATGCGGTGGGGCTGAGGGCTGTTATCCACCGAAGGCTTCGAAGTACCGGCCTGGGGATGACTCGTGCTCGGCGGCGTCGTGAACACGACACGATTTCATGTCATTGCGGGCTTGACCCGCAATCCATGCGGCGCTCGTGCGCGGGCGGTCGTGGCTCCCGGGTCAAGCCCGGGATGACATCCTCGGGCCTCGCGATGACGTCGGTCTCGCGACAGCGTCCGGATGCTCACGCCCGCGGAAACCAGTCCGCCGGCCAACCCAGCGCGCGCTCGAGTTCCGCCCACTCGAACCCCGCCCCCGGATCGTTCTTGCGCCCCGGCGCGATGTGCTCGTGGCCGGCGACATGGCGGATCGGATAGTGCTGCCCGATCGCGGCGCACACAGCGCTCAGCGCCTCGTACTGGGCGTCTTCGAAGGTCTCGCCTTCCAGCCCTTCGAGTTCGATCCCCACGGAGTCGTCATTGCAGTTCTCGCGCCCGCGATAGCGCGAGCGCCCGGCGTGCCAGGCGCGCTGGTCGCAACTCACGAACTGGATCAGCGCGCCGTCGCGGCGGATGAAGAAGTGCGCGGACACCTGCATGCCGCGGATCTGCTGGAAATAGGGATGCGCGTCCCAGTCCAGCGTATTGGTGAACAGGCGCTCCACCTGGTCGCCGCCGTACACGCCGGGCGGCAGGCTGATCGAATGCACCACGACCAGGTCGATGCAGGCGCCGGGCGGCCGTGCTCCGAAGTTGGGCGAGGCGATGCGGTGGGCGAAGCGGTACCAGCCCTGCTGCCAGAGCGGGTCGCTGGCTTCAGGTGCCGGCGGGTTCATCGGCATCTTCGCTGCCGGGCGTGGCGATCGCCAGGCGGGCGATGCGGTAGCGGATCTGCCGCAGGCTCAGGCCCAGCCGCTGCGCCGCGGCCGTGCGGTTGAAGTTGGTCTCGCGCAGGGTCTTCACGAGGATCTCGCGCTCCTGCTGGTCCAGGTAGGCCTGCAGGTCGCTGGGGGCGACGGCTGGCGCTGGCGCCGCAGAGGCGGGTATGGGCGACGCAGCGGGCTCGCTGGTCGCCGGTGCTGCCGGCGCGCTGCCGGTGCTCGTCGCGGTGGTGGGCGCGAAATCCACCTGCAGCTGCGTGCCGTCGGACAGCGCCAGCGCGCGGTGCAGCAGGTTCTCCAGCTCGCGCACGTTGCCGGGCAGCGGATGCGCCTGCAGTTGCGCCAGCACCTCGGCCGAGAGCGGCGGCGGTGCCATGCCGGTCTCGCGGGCGATGCGCGCCAGCAGCGCTTCGCACAGCACGGGCAGGTCTTCGCGCCGCTCGCGCAGGGGTGGCACCAGGATCTCGATGACGTTCAGGCGGTAGAACAAGTCCTGCCGGAAGCGGCCGCCCTGCACGTCGGCGGCCAGGTCCTTGTGGGTCGCGCTGACGATGCGCACGTCCACCGACTCCTCCTGCGTCGCGCCGATCGCGCGCACGCTGCGCTCCTGGATGGCCCGCAGCAGCTTGGACTGCATGGCCAGCGGCAGGTCGCCGATCTCGTCGAGGAACAGCGTGCCGTCGCGGGCGGCCTGGAAGTAGCCCTCGCGATCGGCCGTCGCGCCGGTGTACGAACCCTTGCGCGCGCCGAAGAACTCGGCCTCCAGCAGCGTCTCGGGGATCGCGCTGCAGTTGACCGCGATGAAGGGGCCTTGCGCGCGATGGCTGCAGGCGTGGATGGCGCGCGCCACCAGTTCCTTGCCGGTGCCCGACTCGCCGCGCACCAGCACCGGCGCCATGCTGCGCGCCACCTTGGCGATGCGCTCCTTCACCAGCCGCATGGGCGCCGACTCGCCCACCAGGCGCTGCAGCGCGGAGTTGGCCGAGCCGCGCTCGTTCGCCACCGGGCGCGCCGCGACCGCGGGGCGCTGGCTGGACGTGCCGCATTCCTGGATGGCCGAAGCCACGACGCTGCGGAACTGCTTGAGGTCGACCGGCTTGGTCAGATAGTCGAAGGCGCCGGCCTTGAGCGCCTCCACCGCGTTCTCGGCGGAGCCATAGGCCGTCATCACGACGCAGCGTTCGGGCCGCTGCAGCATGGTCATGCGCTGCAGCAGTTCCAGGCCCAGGCCATCGGGCAGGCGCATGTCCGTGATCACCGCGTCGAAGCGATGCTGCTCCAGCAAGAGCGAGGCCTCGGCCAGCGTGCCGGCCGCTTCGACGCGATAACCCTCGCGCAGCAGCGTCAGCTCATAGAGCGTGCGCAGGTCCGGCTCGTCGTCGACGACGAGGACCTGGGCGGCGGAGGCGGCGGCGGGCTGGGCCATCAGGCGCCTATTGTGGCAAAGGGGGCACCGCCCGGCAGCACCTGCGTGCGCGTGCGGAAGGCGACCGTGAAGGAGTTGCCGTCGCGGCCGCTCGCGTCGGGTGCGGTGCTGCGCGCATACGTCAGCACGGCCCCATGCCGGTCGCACAGCTCGCGGCAGATATAGAGGCCCAGGCCGCTGGAGCGGCTCTCGGAGGAGAAGAAAGGCTCGAACAGGTGCCGCTGCACGCTGGCATCGAGCGGCGCGCCATCGCTCCAGACCTGCAGGCGTGCCTGGCCCGCCAGGACGTCGGTGGCCACGAGGATCGCGCCCGGCGTGCGGGAGGCGTAGCGCAGCGCGTTGTCCAGGAGGTTGACCAGCACGCGCCGCAGGTGCTCGCCGTCGAACGCAGCCCAGGCGGGGCTCGTTCGCAGCTGCAACTGCAGGCGCGGGCCGGATTGCGTGTGGCGCTCCCATTCGCCGACCAGGCTGGCCGCCACCTGATCGAGCTCCAGCCAGTCGGTGCTGGGCGCCTGCACGCGCGCCAGGTTCAGGATCTCCTCGACGATCTGCGACAGGCGATGCGCGTTCTTGCCGACCAGGCCGGCCAGTTGCTGCTGACCCGGGTCGGTCAGTTCCTCGGCGAGCAGGGCATTGGCTTGCGCGATCGCAGCCAGCGGGTTGCGGATCTCGTGGGCGACGGCCGCCGACATCCGGCCCATGGCGGCCAGCTTCTCGGTGCGCAGTTGCGCCTCGGCCTCGCGCAGGTCCTGCAGGAACATCATGCACAGCGTCTCGCTATAGGCGTCGTGCGGCGGCGTGAGGCGAGTGCGCACGCGCAGGTGCAGGCGCTCGCCGACGCCCAGTTCCAGCGTCAGTTCGGCGCGTTGCGGGCCGCCAGTCTGGTAGGTGCGCTGGGCCAGGGCCGCCAGCGGCTTCCAGCCCGGACGCGAGACCAGCGCCAGCGATGCCGGCGCCTCGCGCGCCTGCCATGCGAGCAGCGCGCGGGCCGCGGGGTTGGCGGCGTGGATGCGCCAGTCGGGCCCGACCACCAGCAGGCCGTCGGTCAGCGTGTCGATCACCACCTCGTTGACGTGCGTCTGCGTGCGCGCGGCCGACAGGCTGCGGCGGGCCGCCTCTTCCTCGCGCGACAAGCGCGTCGCCAGCTGGTTCGCCAGGAAGGCGACGACGAAGTAGCCGCCGCCGGCCAGGCCTGCCTGCAGCAGCTTCGAGGCGGGGTCGCCCCCCTCCAGCGATTGCAGCCACGCATCCACCAGCAGCAACAGCGTCACCCCCGCCGCGGTACCCAGTGCGAGCAGCGCCGAGCCAAGAACTGCCGCCGTCAGCACCGGCAGCGCGAACAGGGGCGAGTAATTGAGGTTGGCCACCTGCAGGAAGTGCAGCGTGGAGAACGCCAGCAGGTCGATGCCGATGGTGGAGACCCACTGCGGGTCCGACGCGCGCCCCGGCGCCGCCGGTCGCGTGAAGATGCGCACGGCCAGCGCGGCGGCCAGATAGGTGCCGCAGAGTGCGATCTGCCACGGATTGACCGGCGCGAAGTGGATCAGCATCAAGCCGCCCAGCACCACCAGCAGCACCACCGCGATGCCGATGCGCGCCATCATGAAGCCGAGCCACAGCCGGTAGAACGGCGAGATCTCCGGCGGCCGCGGGATGACCGGCGCGTCCCAGGTCCAGGTCGAGTGACTCCAGGAGTTCGGTGGTTCCGAGCGGGTCGCCATCACTGACGCCCGGCGCGCTGCCGGTGCTCCTGGCTGCAATAGAACAGCCCGTCGCTGCCGATCACCGCATCGGGCTTCGGCAAGTGCACGCCGCAGACCTGGCAGCTCACCATCGCCAGCGGCCGTTGCGCCGGGCCGCGGCGGGCGGCGGCATCGCCGTTGTCGATCCGCTTGTTGCGCCACATCATGTACGCGATGAACAGCACGGCGAACAGCAGCAGGTACTTCATGATCATGCGGGCCGCCTGAGGATCACTTCCAGCACGAAGCGCGAGCCCACATAGGCCAGCAGCAGCAGCACCGAGCCGACGTAGATCACGTTGACGGCCTTGCGGCCGCGCCAGCCGAAGCGCAGCCGCCCGAGCAGCAGCCAGGCAAAAACGATCCAGGAGAGCAGCGAGAACACCGTCTTGTGGTCCCAGCGCCAGGCGCGGCCATACAGCACTTCGGAGAAGAAGATGCCCGCGAGCAGCGTGGCCGTGAGCAGCACGAAGCCGGCGGCGGCGAAGCGGAAGGTGAGCCGCTCCAGCGTCAGCAGGGGCAGCCCTGCCTGCGGCTCCGTGGCATTGCGCATCGTGCGCTCGGTGCGTTGCAGCAGCCAGGCGTGCACCACCGCGGCCGCGAACAATCCGTAAGAGGCGACGCCCAAGGCCAGGTGCAGGGGCAGCCAGGGCGAAGCGCTCACGTGCAGCGGCGTGCCGGGATAGACATAGGCCAGCAGCACAGCGAGGGCGCCCAGGCCGGCCAGCGTCCAGCGCGCGTGCAACTGCGGAAAGACCTGCTTTTCCACTGCGTACACCGTCAGGACCAGCCAGGCCGTGATCGACAGCGCCGGCGCGAAGCCGAAGCGCGGCGCCTGCCCCACCAGCCCCCAGACCAGAGTGGCGGCATGCAGCAGCCACGCGGCGACCAAGGCGCGCTGGGCGGTCGCCTCGCTCAGCCGCGTGGCCGCGGCGGCGGGAAGGGCATAGGCGACCGCGGCGGCGGCAGTGAGCGCCCCACCGAGCGCGGACGCACTGGATAAAATCATGGAACAAGTTTAGCCCCTGGGCCCAGCCCACTCCCGCCGTCCCCGCCCGGCCCGTGGCGCCACCCCCACCCTCCCCCATGGCAACTGCCCTCTCCGACAAACTTTCCCGCCTGGTCAAACAGATGCGCGGCCAGGCCCGCATCACCGAAGAAAACGTGCAGGAGATGCTGCGCGAAGTGCGCATGGCCCTGCTGGAGGCCGACGTCGCCCTGCCGGTGGTGCGCGACTTCATCAGCCGCGTGAAGGAAAAAGCCCTCGGCCAGGAGGTCGTGGGCTCGCTCAATCCCGGCCAGGCCCTGGTGGGCATCGTCCACCGCGAACTGGTGGCCACCATGGGCGCGGGGGTGAGCGACATCAACCTCGCGGCGCAGCCGCCGGCGGTGATCCTGATGGCCGGCCTGCAGGGCGCGGGCAAGACGACCACCACCGCCAAGCTCGCCAAGCACCTGATCGAGAAGCGCAAGAAGAAGGTGCTCACCGTCTCGGGCGACGTCTATCGCCCCGCCGCCATCGAGCAGCTCAAGATGGTGACCAGGCAGGCCGGGGCCGAGTGGTTCCCCAGCACGCCGGACCAGAAGCCGGTGGACATCGCCCGCGCCGCCCTGGATTACGCGCGCAAGCAGTATTTCGACGTGCTGCTGGTCGACACGGCCGGCCGGCTGGCGATCGACGAAGCCATGATGCGCGAGATCAAGGAACTGCACGCCACCCTCCACCCGGTGGAGACGCTGTTCGTGGTCGACGCCATGCAGGGCCAGGACGCCGTCAACACGGCCAAGGCCTTCCGGGAGGCGCTGCCGCTCACCGGCATCGTGCTGACCAAGCTCGATGGCGACTCGCGCGGCGGTGCGGCGCTGTCGGTGCGGCAGATCACCGGGGCGCCGATCAAGTTTGCCGGCGTCAGCGAGAAGATCGACGGCCTCGAGGTGTTCGACGCCGAGCGCCATGCCGGCCGCATCCTGGGCATGGGCGACATCGTGGCGCTGGTGGAGCAGGTGCAGGCCGGCGTCGACATCGAGGCCGCGCAGAAGCTGGCCGCCAAGGTCAAGAGCGGCGCGGGTTTCGACCTGAACGACTTTCTGGCGCAGATCCAGCAGATGAAGCAGATGGGCGGGCTGTCGACGCTGATGGACAAGATGCCGGCGCAGGTGCAGGCCAAGGCCGGCCAGGTCGACATGGAGAAGGCCGAGCGCGACATCCGGCGCAAGGAAGGGATCATCTGCTCGATGACGCACGCCGAACGCCGCAAGCCCGAGATCATCAAGGCCACCCGCAAGCGCCGCATCGCCGCCGGCGCCGGCGTGCACGTGCAGGAAGTCAACCGCCTGCTCAACGAGTTCGACCAGATGCAGACGATGATGAAGAAGATGAAGGGCAGCGGGCTGATGAAGATGATGCGCCGCATGGGCGGCGGCAAAGGCGGCATGCCGAAGATGCCGTTCTAAAAACCAATAGCCGGACGCAGAAGACGCAGAGGTTTGGCAGAAGACGCAGAAGAAGACCAAGGAAAATTTCAAATGGTTTTTTCTGCGCCTTCTGCGTACTTCCGCGCCTTCTGCGTTCAAAAATCCGAGTGCAACCCCTAGCTCTTGAATCCGTCATGAACCTCGTCGACAGCTTCGCAGACATCTCTCGTTTCGTCGCACTGCGGCGCGACATTCACAGGCATCCCGAGCTCGGTTTCGAGGAGCATCGCACCTCGCAGATCGTGGCCGACCTGCTGCGTGAGTGGGGCATCGAAGTGCACACCGGCATCGCGGGCACCGGGGTGGTCGGCGTGCTGCGCAACGGGTCGGGGGCGCGCAGCATCGGCCTGCGGGCCGATCTCGATGCGCTGCCGCTGCAGGAGGAAAACCACTTCGAGCACCGCTCGCAGCACGACGGCCGCATGCATGCCTGCGGGCACGATGGCCACACCACCATGCTGCTGGCCGCGGCCTGGCACCTGGCGCAGGCGCGCGATTTCGACGGCACCGTCAACTTCATCTTTCAGCCCGCCGAGGAAATGGGCAAGGCCGGCGCGCTCAAGATGATCCAGGACGGCTTGTTCGAGCGCTTCCCGTGCGAGGCGGTGTTTGCCCTGCACAACTTCACCGTGCCGGTCGGCGGCTTCGCGCTCAACCCCGGGCCGCTGATGGCGTCCAGCAATACCTGGAAGGTCACGGTGTACGGCCGCGGCACGCATGCCTCGCAGCCGGACACGGGCATCGATCCGGTGGCGGCAGTGATAGACCTCGGCCAGCAACTGCAGACGTTGATCGCCAAGACCATCCCCTCGACCGAACGCGCGCTGCTGGCCGTGACGCAAATCCAGGGTTCGGGCGCGCCCAATGTGATCCCCGACGAAGCCTGGGTCGGCGGCACGGCCCGCACCTTCTCCGTGGCGGCAACCGACAAGATCGAGGCGGCACTGCGGCGCATCGCCGAGGGCATTGCCGCGGCGCACGGCTGCCGCTGCGAAGTGGCCTTCCGCCGCGCCTCGCCGCCGGTGGTGAACCACGAGCGCGAGGCGCGCTTCGCCGCCAGCGTGATGCGCGAGATCGTGGGCGAGCAGCAGGTCGACGACCACTATCCGGCGGTGATGGCGGCGGAAGACTTCGCGCACATGCTGCGGGTGAAACCGGGCTGCTACGCCTTCATCGGCAACGGCGACGGCGGTCACCGCCTGCCCGAACACGGGCCCGGCCCTTGCATCATCCACAACACCTCGTTCGACTTCAACGACGAGATCATCCCCATCGGCGCCAGCTACTTCGTGCGGCTCGCGCAGAAGTGGCTGGCCCAACCCTGATCCGAGGAATGTCCATGCAGTCTCGCCCTCTCCGCAGCGCCGCCGTCGCGCTGCTCCTTGCCGCCGCCGCGGCTTCCCCCGCCTTCGCGCAGAAGGTCTTCCGCATCGTGGTGCCCTTCGGCCCCGGCGCGGTGCAGGACACGGTGGCGCGCACCTTCAGCAACGAACTGGCCCAGGCGCTGGGCACCTCGGTGATCGTCGAGAACCGGCCGGGCGCGGGCGGCACCGTCGGCACGGCCGCCGTGGCCAAGGCCACCGACAACAACACGCTGGTGCTGGCCGCGGCGAGCCACAACCTGGCCGGCCATCTCTATAGCAAGCTGGCCTACGATCCGATCAAGGACTTCACCGCCGTCTCGTACATCGGCAACTCCGGCTACGTGATCGCGGCGCCCGGCAACCTGGGCGTGAACACGCTGGCCGACTACGTGAAGCTCCTCAAGAGCAAGCCCGGCCAGATGAATTACGCGTCGGCCGGCAACGGCAGCGCGAGCCACCTGGGCATGGCCTACTTCCTCGCCAAGGCCGGTGCGGAGATGCAGCACGTGCCCATGAAATCCACGGGCGACGCCGTCAACGAGGTGCTGGCCGGCCGCGTGCAGGGGGCGGTCCCGGCGGTCATCGGCATCACGGGGTTCCGGCAGGACGCGCGCATCAAGCTGCTGGCGTACACCGGCGCGCAGCGCTCGAAGTTCCTGCCCGACCTGCCCACGGTCGCCGAGGCCGGCGTGCCCGGCTACAAGTTCGATTCGTGGTTCGGCCTGCTGGCGCCGTCGACCATGCCGAAGGCCGAAGTCGAGCGCCTGCACGCCGCGATCAACAAGGTGCTGCAGGACCCCGTGGTGCAGGAGCGCCTGACACGCCTGGGTGTGGAACCCGGGACGATGTCGGCGGCCGATTTCGAGAAACTGCTGCGCGCGGACTACGACACGGCCGGCGTGCTGGTGAAGGCGTCGGGGGCGCGCATCGAGTAATACGGGCAACCGGACGCAGAAGGCGCAGAAGTTGCGCAGAAGACGCAAAAGAGACCACGAAAACTTGCAAGGTTTTCTTCTGCGGCTTCTGCGTCACTTCTGCGTTTTCTGCGTCCGGTTGGCCGCTTCAGACGGACGTCACCACCTCCGCCCGCAGCGAGTGCGGCAGGGCCTGCGTGATCGTCACGTCGGTCATCTGGCCCACGAGCCGCTGCGGTCCGGCGAAGTTGACGATGCGGTTGCACTCCGTGCGCCCCATCAGCTCGTTCGGGTCCTTGCGCGAAGGACCTTCCACCAGGATGCGCTGCACCGTGCCCAGGCGGCTGGCGCTGATGCGGCGCACGTTTTCCTCCAGCACCGCCTGCAGGTGTTGCAGGCGCTTGAGCTTCACCGCGTGAGGCGTCTCGTCGTGCAGCGCGGCCGCGGGCGTGCCGGGACGCGGGCTGAAGATGAAGGAGAAGCTGGCATCGAAGCCGACGTCGTCCACCAGCTTCATCATCCGCGCGAAGTCGTCATCGGTCTCGCCGGGGAAGCCGACGATGAAGTCCGTTGACAGCGAGAGCGCGGGGCGCACCGCCCGCAGCTTGCGGATCGTGCTCTTGTACTCCATCGCCGTGTAGTTGCGCTTCATCGCCATCAGGATGCGGTCGCTGCCATGCTGCACCGGCAGGTGCAGGTGGCTCACGAGCTGCGGCACCTTGGCATAGACGTCGATCAGGCGCTGGGTGAATTCGTTCGGGTGGCTGGTCGTGTAGCGGATGCGGGCGATGCCGGGAATCTCCGCCACGTACTCGATCAGCAGCGCGAAGTCGGCGATCTCGCTGGTCCCGCCCATGGGGCCGCGATAGGCATTGACGTTCTGCCCGAGCAGCGTCACTTCCTTGACGCCCTGGTCGGCCAGACCGGCGATCTCCGTCAGCACGTCGTCGAAGGGCCGCGACACTTCTTCGCCGCGCGTGTACGGCACGACGCAATAGCTGCAGTACTTGGAGCAGCCTTCCATGATGGAGACGAAAGCCGACGCACCCTCGACGCGCGCGGGGGGCAGGTGGTCGAACTTCTCGATCTCCGGGAAGCTGATGTCCACTTGCGGCCGCTGCTGGCGCTCGCGTTGCGCCAGCAACTCCGGCAGCCGGTGCAGCGTCTGCGGCCCGAACACCACGTCGACATAGGGCGCGCGTTCGATGATGGCGGCGCCTTCCTGGCTGGCCACGCAGCCGCCCACGCCGATCAGCACGCCCTTTTGCTTCAGGTGCTTCACGCGCCCGAGGTCGGAGAACACCTTCTCCTGGGCCTTCTCGCGCACCGAGCAGGTGTTGAACAGGATCAGGTCGGCCTGCTCCGGGTCCTGCGTGGGCTCGTAGCCCTGCGCCGCGTTCATCACGTCCGCCATCTTGGCCGAGTCGTACTCGTTCATCTGGCAGCCGAAGGTCTTGATATAGACCTTTTTCACCGCGGCGCTCACTTGGCCAGCACCGCGGCGCGGGTGCCCCAGATCAGGTCGAGCAGTTGCGCGAAACGCAGGTAGCCTTTCGGGTCGCCGGCCAGGTCGGTGCCGCCCACCTTGGTGTATTCGTCGAGACTGAGCAGCCAGACTTCGTGCACCAGTCCGGCGGCGTCGCGCCGGTACACGGTGTAGAGCGTCTTGCCCGCGAGCGCGCCCGAGAGCACCAGCATGTTGTTGCGGTCGCGTATGCGCGCGCCGGGCGAGAGGCGGTCGCCCTGGCCGTTGACGGTGATGATCGGCGGGGTGGCGCTGACGGCGATGACGGCGGGCTTGACGTCCTTGGGAGCGTCGCGCACGAAAGACTGGGCGAGGGCGGCGGTGGCAATGAAGGCCATCCCGGCAAGCAGGAGGCGTGACCAGCGGTTCATGGTGTGGATCCAGAGGCTGTGAAAAGACAAAGGCACTGTGCGAGACAGTGCCTGGGGTGTCAATCGAAGGGAGGGCGTCGACCGCGCAATTCTGCCAGACGCGCGCAATCCTTGATATCGTCGCGATGCGCCTGTTGTGCCCGGGTGCGGCCGGTTGCCGGCCCCGGGCGCTTGCAACAGAATGTGCTGCCGGGCCCTCGTGCCCGTCACAACGATGGACGCGGGCATCTTGAGGCACTGGAACCAGCAGGATCGGCGACAGGGCAGACGCGGCACCCGCTCCGCGGCGGTTGCGCTCGTCCTGCTGGCGTGCGCGCTGGATGCCTGGGCGCTCTCGGCCGGCAGTCCGCGCGGCACGCCCCTGATCGGCCGGCCGCTGGAGCTGGCCATCCCCGTGCGCTGGGAGCGCGGGGAGAGCGTTCCCTGCGTGCGCGCCGAATTCCTGCAGGGAGAGTCGCCCGGCGGCCCGCTCACCTGGCGCATCGACCGCACCGGCGAGAGCACCGGCCTGCTGCGACTGACGTCCGCGCTGCCGGTGCAGGAGCCGATGGTCACCGTGCAGGTCGCCCTCGGCTGCAGCGAGCAGCTGGCGCGCCAGTACGTGATGCTGGCCGAGCCGCCCAACGAGGCGCGTGAGGCGCAGGCCGAGGCCGCCCTGGCGCCCGAGCTGCCGGTCGCCCTGGCGCCGCTGGCGCTGGCCACCTCGCCCATGCTGGGTTCCGCGACGCCGGCATCCGCCGCGCGCAGCGAGCCTTCGCCTGCTGCTGCGTCCGTGCCCCCGCGCCGGCCTCGCGCGGCCAGTGCGCGTGCGCCGACGCGCAAGGGCGCCGGCGGTGTAGCGGCCGCCACGGCGCCCCCGACGACGAAGACCACCGACGCGACTGGCGGCCGCCCACGACTGAAGCTGGAGCCGATCGACGTCGAGATCGACGAAGCGCCGGTCCTGCGCTTGAGCAATGCCCTCAGCGTGCCGTCCGCGGGCCCGGGCAGCGCCGGCACGGCGAGCCCCAATCCGCGCGATGTGTTCCAGGCGCTCAACTCGACACCGGAGCAGCAGGCGGCGCAGGCGCAGTCCGCGCGCGCCGTGGCTTCGGAACTGCGGGCCATGCGCGATCTCGTGCAGCGCTACGGCGCCGAAAGCCGCGCGACCACGCAGCGGCTGGAAAAGGTGAGCGGCGAACGCGACCTGATCCTGAACCTGATGATCGCCATGGTGCTGCTGCTCGGGGCTGGCTTCGCGTACCTGCTGTGGCTGCGGTCGCGAGAATCGGCGATGCGCCGGGCGTGGTGGGAAGAGGAGCACGGCGATGCACTCGCAGCTGCCGCCAGACGCTCGGCCGCCGCCGGTCCCGCGCTCGCCGCGGCAGCGGGTGCGGCGGTGGGTGCTGCCGCCGTGGCGCCGGCCGCACCCTCGCCGAGGCCAGCGCCGGCGGGCAGCGGTGTCACCGAACCGGGATCGGATGCCTTCATCGAGCTGCCCGACTTCCTCTCGGCCGATCACAGCCGCGTGCCGACGGCCGACGAACTGCTGGCGCTGCAGGAGCGCGCCGACTTCTTCCTCGCCGTCGACCAGCCGGACAAGGCAGTGCACCTGCTGGAGTCGCAGTTGCACGAACACACGGGCAACCGCCCCTTCGTCTGGCTCGACCTGCTGGACCTGTGCCGCCGGCTTGCCCGGCGCGACGACTACGAGCGCTTGCGCATCGCCTTCCAGAAGCTCTTTGCCGCGCCGCTGCCGGCGTTCGATGCGGCGACGCCGTATTCCGGCGGGCTCGAAGCCCATGCCGTCGCGCTCGCGCGCATCACCGCATCGTGGCCTTCGCGGCGCGTCCTGAAGGTGATCGAAGAGTCGCTGTTCGAGGAGCCCAGGCCCGGATCGATCGCCTTCGACCTCGAAGCCTCGCGCGAGCTGCTGCTGCTCCATCGCATTGCCAGCGAGGTGCTCGCGGCCGAACGCGAAGCGGCCCGCGTTGCCGAGCCGTACCTGGGCGGCGAGCGCTTCCCGGACACCTTTCTCACGCCGCTTTCGGCGGCTGCCCCTGCCACGCGCGCTGCCGCGGCACCGGACATCGACCTGGGCGAACTCGGCCCCTTCCTGGCCGACATCGAGTTCGACCTGCCGGTAGCGCCGCCGCCGAGCCGGCGCGACGCTTCATGAGGCGCGCGGGGACGTGGGTACTCGCCGCCGCGCTCTGGTCGGCAGCGCCGGTGGGCGCGTGGGTCGCGGTGGGCGAGAGCGAATCGACCTCCTACTACCTCGACCCGGATTCGATCCATGTCGAGGGCGCCCATCGGCGCGTGTGGCGCATGTTCGACTACAAGGAGCCGCAGGCCAGCGGCGTGCGCTCGGGCAAGGCGCTGATCGAGATCGACTGCGAGGCCGACACCTACCGCTACCTGCGCACCATGTACTACTCCCAGCCGCAGGGCCGGGGCAAGGTGCTGGGCGGCGCGCGCGAGCGGCACAAGGAACACATCGTCCCTGGAACGATGATCGCCCAGCTCGCCAAAGCCACGTGCATGGCGCCGGGCGGGGGGAGTGCCGCGCGCAAGTGAAAGCGCGCTTGCCGCGAGAGGCTGGCCTGCCAAAGAAAAAGCCCCGTTGCCGGGGCTTCTTGACTGCTGCTGTCGATTCAGCGGCGCACGGGCGGTCGGCCTTGGCCCACCGGGCCGCGACGCTCGGGCAGGTGCCGGAACATGATGCGGCCCTTGGTCAGGTCGTAGGGCGACAGTTCGAGCGTCACGTCGTCGCCGGCGATGATGCGGATGCGGTGCTTGCGCATCTTGCCGCCGGTGTAGGCCACCAGTTCGTGGCCGTTGCTCAGCACCACGCGGCAACGGGAGTCGGGGAGGATTTCCTCGACGCGACCGCGCATTTCAATCAGTTCTTCCTTGGCCATGAGGTCCTTTCGGGCGCATGGCCCATAGTCGATACGGGAGCGGCCCTGCCGCGGCCGGGCGCGGTGCGGCAGGTGCGGGGCTCAATAACGGCGAGCGCCCGTACCGTTGCCGGTGCGCGGCTGCACGGGGCGCGCTTCGTTGACGATCATGTTGCGACCGCCGATGTCCTGGCCGTTCATTCCGTCGATGGCGGCCTGCGCCTCGGCGGGAGAAGCCATTTCGACGAAGCCGAAGCCCTTGGAACGACCGCTGTCGCTCTCCATGATCACCTTGGCGCTGCTGACCGTGCCGAAGGCTTCGAAGGCCTGCTGCATGTCGCTGTCGCTGTACGAATAGGGCAGGTTGCCCACATAAAGTTTGTTGCTCACTGGAACTCCAAGAAAAAGAGAAAAGCGATGGAGCCCGGATGCAATCACAAACTCATGGGATTCATTCGAAAAGGCGAAACTGACCGATCACCGCACGCACGCCAGGCAGGTTGCCCCGGACGTGAAGGGCTATTATGTTCCCAATCGCCGGTGCGCGCTCGCCACCCCGTGGGGCCGTGCGCAGAGAAGGGTCAAGCGGCAGCGATGGCCGCCCGGCCGGCAAAACCGTCCCCGTTTCGGTGGGAGCCGCGCCGCGCTCGCGTGGCCACAATCCGGCTCGTGCCCACCGCCTTGGCTGGCGGTGCGTAACAGCGCCTGGAGTTCGCGGGTGCGGCCGCATTTCACCAACACGCGGCGGACCATGAGGGAGATCGTGCCGACGCTGCCGTGACCGCTGCAATGAGAAAGAGGGTCAGCGGCTTGCAGCTGCTGACCCTCTCGGGGATCTGGTGGCGCTTCAGGGATTCGAACCCCGGACCTGCGGATTATGATTCCGTCGCTCTAACCGGCTGAGCTAAAGCGCCAACGAAACCGGATTATAGACAAAACGCCCTGCCTCTCGGCAGCGCGAACTCCGGTGGCGCGCTGCGCGCGTCAGAGCAGCGGCAGCAGGTGCGAACTCAGACGTTCCTGAACTGCGCCTTGCGCTTGTTCACGAAGGCGTCCATGCCTTCCTTCTGGTCCTCGGTCGCGAACAGCGCATGGAACAGGCGGCGCTCGAACATCACGCCGTCGGCCAGGCCGCTTTCGAAGGCGCGGTTGACCGATTCCTTGGCCGCCAGCACGGCCAGCTGCGAATAGTCGCAGATCGACAGCGCGGCGCCCAGGCATTCCTCCATCAGCTTCTCGTAGGGCACGACGCGGCTGACCAGCCCGGCGCGTTCGGCTTCGTGCACGTCCATCATGCGTCCGGTCAGTGCCATGTCCATGGCCTTGGCCTTGCCGACAGCGCGCGGCAGGCGCTGCGTGCCGCCGGCGCCGGGGATGATGCCGAGCTTGATCTCGGGCTGGCCGAAGCGCGCGTTGTCGGCGGCGATGATGAAGTCGCACATCATCGCCAGCTCGCAGCCGCCGCCGAGCGCGAAGCCGCTGACCGCCGCGATCACCGGCTTGCGGATCGCCCGGATCGTCTCCCAGTTGCGCGTGATGTAGTCGCCCTTGTAGACGTCGGCGAAGGTGTAGCTGGCCATCGCGCCGATATCGGCGCCGGCAGCAAACGCCTTCTCGCTGCCGGTGATGATCATGCAGCCGATCGCGTCGTCGGCATCGAAGGCCTTCAGCGCAGCGCCGAGCTCGTCCATCAGCTGGTTGTTCAGCGCATTGAGCTGCTTGGGGCGGTTGAGCGTCACCACGCCCACCTTGCCCGCCTCGGTGCGCACCTCGATCAGTTCATGGGCCATCGTGGTCTCCTCGTTGCGCCAACTATAACCAAGGGAAACCATCCTTCAGGCCGCCGCGCAGCCGATGCTAGATTGCCAGCGCAAGGAGATCCCATGAGCGAAGCCAACGTCCTGTGCGAAGTGCGCGGGGCCGTCGCGCTGGTCACGCTGAACCGGCCCCAGTCCCTCAACAGCTTCACCCGCCAGATGCACCGCGAGCTCTGGGCCGTGCTCGATCGCATCACCGACGACCAGTCCGTGCGCGCGGCCGTCCTCACCGGCGCGGGCCGCGGCTTCTGCGCCGGAGCCGATCTTTCGGAGTTCGATTTCGCACCCGGTCCGGATCTCGTGCGGCGCGCCGATCCCGGCCCGGTGATCGAGCAGGCCTTCAACCCCAGCGTGCGCAAGCTGATGGAACTGCGCGTGCCGACGGTCGCCGCCGTCAATGGCGTGGCCGCCGGCGCCGGCGCCTCCTTCGCGATGGCCTGCGACCTGGCGGTGGCAGCGGCGAATGCGACTTTCGTGCAGGCGTTCAGCCGCATCGGCCTGATCCCGGATGCCGGCGGCTCCTGGTTTCTGGTGAAGAAGCTGGGCCTCGCGCGTGCCATGGGCTGTGCCATGCTGGGCGACAAGGTGAGTGCGCAGGACGCCAAGGAGTGGGGAATGATCTGGGACGTCGCGCCCGAAGGCCAGGATTGCGTCGCCGCCGCGCTGCAACTGGCCGAGCGCCTGGCCACCCTGCCCACCGCCGCCCTGGTGCAGACGCGCAAGCTGCTGCGCGCGGCCGCCTCCAACGAACTCGATGCGCAGCTCGATCTCGAGCGCGATACGCAGTCGGCGCTTGGCAAGACCCACGACTACATCGAAGGCGTGATGGCGTTCCGCGAGAAGCGTCCCGCGCAGTTCACGGGCGAATGACACAGGCACTCTCTCCCGCGGCGCTGGCCACCCAGGTCGGCGAGGCGATGTTCGCGGTCGACGCCGCCAGCAAGGACTTCATGCAGATGGAGCTGCTCGCGTGCGAGCCGGGCCGCGCCGTGATGCGCATGCGGGTGCGCGCGCCCCTGCTCAACGGCCACCAGATCTGCCATGGCGGGCTGATCTTCACGCTGGCCGATTCCACCTTCGCGTTTGCCTGCAACAGCCGCAACAAGGTGACGGTGGCCGCCGGCTGCAGCATCGAGTTCCTCAAGCCAGCGCATCTCGACGACGTGCTCACCTGCGAAGGCGTGGAACAGATGCTGCAGGGGCGCCACGGCATCTACGACATGAAGGTCAGCAACCAGCGGGGCGAAGTCGTCGCGATGTTCCGCGGCAAGAGCGCCAGCATCCAGGGCCACGTGATCCCGCCGGAGCAGGCATGAGCCGCCGGGCCGCCCCAAGGCGAATAGTCCCGCAGCGCGTAGTGCGGAGGGTAGTCCAGTGAGCGCGTTTGCCCTGGAGACTATCGAGAAGGCGAGTGTCGACGAACTGCGCGCCCTGCAATTGAAGCGCCTGAAGGCGACGCTGCAGCACGCGTATGCCAACTCGCCGGTGTATCGGCGCAAGTTCGACGAGGCCGGCGTGCATCCCGACCATTGCCGCAGCCTGGCCGACCTGCAGCGCTTTCCGTTCACGGGCAAGAGCGACCTGCGCGACGCCTATCCCTTCGGCATGCTGGCGGTGCCGCGCGATCGTTGCGTGCGCATCCATGCCTCCAGCGGCACCACCGGCAAGCCCACGGTGGTGGCGTACACGCAAGGCGACATCGCTACGTGGGCCAGCGTGATGGCGCGCAGCATCCGCGCCGCCGGCGCGCGGCCGGGCGACATGGTGCACGTGAGCTATGGCTACGGCCTGTTCACCGGCGGGCTGGGCGCGCATTACGGCGCGGAGAAGCTGGGCCTGACGGTCGTGCCCTTCGGCGGCGGCCAGACCGAGCGGCAGGTGCAGTTGATCGCGGACTTCCGTCCCGACATCATCATGGTGACCCCCAGCTACATGCTGGCCATCGCCGACGAGATGGAGCGGCAAGGGCTGGATCCGCGCGCGTGCAGCCTGCGCCTGGGCATCTTCGGCGCCGAGCCGTGGACGAATGACATGCGCGCCACGATCGAGCAGCGCCTCGGGCTCGACGCCGTCGACATCTACGGCCTGTCGGAAGTGATGGGCCCGGGTGTCGCCAACGAGTGCATCGAGACCAAGGATGGCCCGACGATCTGGGAAGATCACTTCTATCCCGAGATCGTCGAGCCGGAGACGGGCCGGCCGCTGGCGGAGGGAGAACTGGGCGAGCTGGTGTTCACCAGCCTCACCAAGGAGGCGCTGCCGATCGTGCGCTACCGCACGCGCGACCTCACGCGCCTGCTGCCCGGCAGCGCCCGCACCATGCGCCGCATGGAGAAGATCACCGGCCGCAGCGACGACATGATGATCGTGCGCGGGGTGAATGTCTTCCCCACGCAGATCGAGGAACTGATCCTGCGCCAGCCCGCGCTGGCGCCGCATTACCAATGCATCCTCACGCGCGAGGGGCCGCTCGATTGCCTGACCGTGGCGGTCGAGGTGGCCGCCGGGCGCGCGCATGACGACGGCGACGCGCAGTCGGCGGCGCAGGGCCTGGCACAGCACATCAAGTCCTTCATCGGCACCTCGGCGCGCATCGAACTGCGGCCCGCGGGCGGCATCGAACGCAGCATGGGGAAGGCGAAGCGGGTGGTGGACCGGCGGGCGCTGTGAGCGTCCGCCGGCGAGCGGCTAAACTGTGCCTGCAGGCCGACTTCCGCAGCTGGCGGCGCGGCCCGGGCTCCGGTGGCCGCGTGCGAAGAGGTTTCCGGCCCGCGTCTGCCCATGATCACATACCGACCTGCCCCGCCTGCACGGACCGACCGCGTCCGGACGTGCGCGGCGGCAGCGGCGTCTTCAGCCTGCCGGTCGACCCGCGCGGCGGCTGCCATCAGCTGAGGTTCGAACCCAG
>NZ_JAQGNQ010000046.1 GCF_028291745.1 Ramlibacter sp.
CCGCGTCTTCTTCCGCTTGCCGGCGTACTCCGCGTCGGAGAAACTGATCTGGCTCATCGCGCAGGCTCCTTTGCGTCAATCAACGCGCCGCGGCATGATCGGTGGACTTGTTCAGACTTTCCCTAACGCGAGCCCATTGCGGCCAGCCTCGGCGACGACGTCATCGAGCTGACGGATCCCCCAGGAGAGATCACGTGCCCGCAAACTTTCGTCGAACGCGAGATTGCTGGGCGCCGTCGGCACGTCGTTTTCGAAGTAGGGGCCGTACGTGACCAGCATGCCCCCGGGCGCGAGGTGGCGCGCCGCTCCAGCCATGAGGCCCGCGCATGCGCCCCAGGGCGCGATGTGCAGCATGTTGGCGCAGAACATGGCGTCGTACTTCCTCGCAAACGGCCAGCGGGACTCCGTCACGTCGAGTCTCAGTGGGGGTAGTGCGTTGCTCACTCCCGATTGCGCAATCCTCTCGGCGATCACGGGCAGCATTTCCGGATCGAACTCGGTCGGCTGCCATGTCCACCGTGGCAGGGCCGCGGCGAACCAGACGGTGTGCTGACCCGTGCCCGACGCGATCTCCAGGGTCGTGCCGCGCTCGCCCAGGAGGGATCTGAGCTGCGCAAGGATAGGCTCCTTGTTGCGGTCGACGGCAGGGCTGTGAAGGAGGCTTGGCATGGGAACAGACGCCTCAGGATATCGGACGCGGGGCTGACCCGGACGCCTGTAACCCGGCCGGGCTGTTCAGCCCGAATTCCCGGTTGGTGTTGCGCCAGGCCAGGTAGTCGTCGAACGCGCGATCCAGCAGGTAGGCGGGTTCGTACCCGCCATCGCGGCGGATACGTGCGATGCTCATGGGAGAGCGCATGGCGGCCTTGGTGCGTCCCAATGTGCATTCTTCCAGCCGATCGGTCAGGCGGTAGTTGAAACGCGGAAAGCGTTCCTGCAGGCGGCGGCACCAGCCTTCCACCGACCAGCGCATGCCCGCGGACAGGTGATAGACCGGTTCGGGTGTTTCGGGCAGGTCCAGCAGGGCGATCAGCCCGAGTGCCACGTCGACCGAGTAAACCCAGTCGTCGGCCGTCTCGGTGTGAATGACGACTTCAGCGCCGTTTTCTGCGGCGCGCAGCAGTTGCAGGGCCATGCTCAAGCTATCGCGTACACCGGTTTCGTACTCCCATCGTCCGAACACCGTGCCCAAGCGCACAACGGTCAGGTTGAGTGCGCGCGTCTGCCGGTAGCGCAGTCCCGTGCGTTCGGCGGCAAATTTGCTGATGCCGTAGAGCGATTCAGGCAGGACGACGCTGGTCTGTTCGTCGAGCATGTCGCCGGACTTTCCGGCGGCGCCAAAGATCGAGCCCGTGCCCAGTTGCACGACGCGGCGCACCTGATGGCGCAGGGCGGCTTCCAGCACTTCGACGGTGCCCAGCAGATTGACGGTGAAGATATCGCGCGCGGCGCGTTTTTCACGCGCCAGGTCGGCGGTGACGGCCGCGCCGTGAATCACGCGGTCGATCGTGTGCGCGCCCAGCGCGGCGTCCAGGTCCGACGCCTGGCTGACGTCTCCCGCCGCAAGCAGCAGGCGCCCCGGCTCCCGTTGCAGCGCCGCGAGAGCGGCGGCGGGCGGTGGCGCCGGTCCGAAGAGCACCACGTCATCGCCGCGCTTGAGCAATTGCTCCGCCACGTTCAGGCCGACAAAACCCGCTCCGCCTGTAATCAGTACTGCCATGTTGCGCCCTTCATCAGGTGCGGGCCTGTTCAAGTCATCGGTGTTGTCGGATCAATCGAGATGGATGTTGGCAGCGGTCGTGACCTTCTTCCACTTCTGCACTTCGCTGGCGATGAAGGTCGCGCCTTGCTCCGGCGTCAGGACCAGCGGCTCGACGGCCATGGCGGCCAGGCGGTTGACGTATTCCGGATCGGCGACGATCTTGCTGTTCGCGGCCCGGAGCTTGGCTCGGATGTCGGCCGGCGTCTTGCTCGACACCGCAATGCCCCACCAGGTGCTGGAAACGATCTTGGGCAGGCCCAGTTCGGCAAACGTCGGTGTGTCGGGCAGGACCTTCAGGCGGGTGTCGTTGGCCACGGCCAGCACCCGCAGCTTGCCGGACGCAATATTGCCTTGGAGCGTGGTGAGGTCGTTGACCGTCATGTCGACTTCACCGGTGAGCACGGCCAGGGTGGCCGGGCCGCCGCCTTTGTAGGGCACGTGCATGATGTCGGTGCCGCTTCCGTATTTGAAGAGTTCGCCGCCCATCTGGACGATGCTTCCCGCGCCGGCCGACGCATAGGTGAGTTTGCCGGGATTTTTCTTGGCCAGCGCGATCAGTTCGGCCACTGTCTTGACCGGCAGGCCGTTGCGCACGGCCAGGACGTGCGGTGCCCTGGCGATCAGGCCGATCACCGAAAAATCCCTGCCGAAGTCATACGGCAGGTTCTTCATGATGAGTTGATTCACCGCCATGGTGCTGGTGGTGCCGAACAAGATGGTGTAGCCATCGGGGCGAGCGCGGGCGACAGCCTGCGTGCCGATGATGCCTGCGGCACCGTCCCGGTTTTCCGTGACGACGGGCTGTCCCAGGAGCAGGGACAGGCGCTGTGCGTAGAGCCGGCCTACGGTATCGGCCGGGCCGCCGGCGGGAAACGGAATGATCATCTGGATCGGCCGGATCGGGTACTCGCCGGCGGCAAGTACGCTCTGGCTGCCAGCAACTGCCGCGAGCAGCAGGGCCGCGGCCCACGGCATGGCGCGCAGGCGCTGGTGGAAGAAGCGCAAGGACTGCGCCAAACGATGAATCGCCGTCATGAAATTCTCCAACAGGGTGAGACGAGTGAACTGAAAGTTTGAAAGTGCGTTGATCGGGACGAGCGGCGCTTAAACGGATCCGGTCTCGCCAAAGCTATGCACGCAGGGCGCATAAGCTATCCGAGATGCAGTGAATCCCCCGGCGTGCAGGCTGTGCGAGAGGCGGTCGAAACCGGCCTTGGAAATGTCGGGATGGGACGCCCAGACTTGGTCGCGGTAATAGCGTTCTATCGACGCGCGAAGAAGCGCAGCAGGAACGTCCGGGAAAAACGGCGCGGCGATGCGGGCAAGTTCGACGGGTTCGTTCGCGGCCATCCAGTCCTGCGCCGACTGCAGGGCGCGCGTCAGGCCGGCAAAGGCGTCGCGGTGGCGCGCGAGTCCGTCGCGCGAGCAGATGAAGGTGGTGTAGATCGTCGGTCCGCGCTCGCAGGCGGCGTACAGCAGCCGGCCGGCTCCTTCGGCCAGCGCCTGGCTGACATACGGCTCGAAGAACTGGCCGACATCGAGCTCGCCATCCCTGAGCGCCTGCAGTTGCTCCTGCATGGTCAGGCCCGTCGTGACGCGGTTCGCGGCGATCATGGCCGCGGGGTCGGTCCCGGCGTCCTGCAGGTCGGCCTGCAGACACAGCCAAGGCGTCGGCGCTTCGGACACCACGCCCAGGCGCAGGCGGGCCAGCGCGCTCAGCTCAAAGCTGGCCGGCTCGGGCTTGCCGACCAGGTAGAACGGGTCGCGCGCGACGACCGCGCCGAAGCACACCAGAGAGGCGCCGTCCGCCGGCGTGCTGTCGTGGTCTTTCATGACGCGCATGGGGCCGCCCCAGGTCAGGTCGATCGTCCCGCGTTTGACGTCATCGATGGCGCCGCCCGGCGCGCCGGGCGCGAGCCATTCGATGTCCACGCCCTCGCGGGCCGCCAGGTTCAGGGCCTTTAATGCGTAAAGGGGAGCATAGAAGACGGCCCGAAAATTTTCTGCCAGTGTCAATTTCATGATGCGCAGGCCGAGGGCCTGATTCGTGGGGTTGTGTTGTTGACGGGGTTCACAGGCCGGGCTTCGCTGCAGGCCGATCGGCTGCGATGCAGCGATGTCCGGCGCCATGTGCGCCTGCGGTCGGTTACGAGGCCATTCCTGTCGCCTTGTCGGTGGCCAGCGCGTAGGAACGTAGCGGCCAACGTCCACTGTCGGCCTGAGCCATGAATGCGCCCAGGATCCGGTTGAACTCGTCGGGGACCTCCGAGTTGAGCGTATGCCCGCAGTTCGGAATCACGCTCATCACTGCCGAGGGGATCGTCGCCTTCATCATGAGTGCTGGCCCCAGGCAGGGCGTGTCCTCATCGCCGTTGACAATGAGCGTTGGCAGCTTGAGATTTCTCATCTTGTCCCTCAGTGAGTACAACGAGGGCCTGTGAAGTTGCACCCCGAGCTGGGTGTTTGCCAGCCCCAATGCCGATTGCATTGCCAGCGTCTTCTGGAACTCTGCATACCCCCGAGGATCGTTCCGCTCGAACGACAACCGCGTCGGCCCTCTCGAATACTTCATCGCGAACGCCTCGATGCCCTGCTCGAGCAGCAGCGCCGCAGTGTTTCTTGTTTCGCGCTGGAAGACTTCCTGCTTCTCCGGCTCCGCACCGTAGCCGGCGCCGGCCACGCACAGCGAGCGGGCGCGCTGCGGATGATCGAGGCCCAGGTGCAAGGCGGCAAAGCCTCCCATGGAGAGTCCGACGATGTGTGCGCGGGCTACGCCTGCGTGATCGAGCACGGCGATCGCATCGTGCACCGCGCGCTGCTGCGAGTAGCTGGCCGTGTCAGTCGGAACTTGCGAAGGAGGGTAGCCGCGGGCGTTGAAGGTGATGCACGAGTACCACCGGCTGAAATGCCGGACCTGGGCCTCCCAACTTTGGCAAGTTGCCGCGAATTCGTGAATGAAAATGATGGGAGTGCCGGTGCCGGTGACCTCGTAGTACAGATCAACGCCATCGTCAGTTCTGGCGAACGTCATTTCGTTTCTCCACAAAAGGTGCATGCTTCATCGCGCTGCCGCTGGTGGTTTGTTCAGGGGCGGGGAAACCACGTCTGCCCTTGGGTCAGTAGAGGCTGAAGATTCGTTCGAGGTCGGGCTTCCCGTGGGAAAGAGCGAGCGTCAGAAGAATCCGGGCCTTCTGGCAAGTGAGGTTGTCGGCACCGACAATGCCGCAGCTCTTCAAGTCCTGGGCGACATGCGCGCGACCGGACCCCGCACGGGTTGAAACGACGATCGCGATCCCGTCCTTCAGGGCTTGAATGCACGCAGCCTTTTGCGCAGGGGACAAGCGGCCTCCAGGGAATCCGGCCACCACGATGCCCTTCGCACCAGCTGCAGCCAGAGCCCGCACAACTTCCCCGTCCTCGCCGGCATAGGAGTAGGCGATGTCGACCCGCGGCAACAGCGGCAAGCGTTCGACGTCGAACTCCGTGTCGGGGTAGCTCCTCCTGGTGGGCCGTCGGTAGAAGTTCACGCCATCCCCATTGACCTCGCCGAGAATGCCGAAGTCCGGAGTGCGGAACGCGTGCAGGCGTGAGGTCGCCCCCTTGGTGACGTCGCGCGCTGCGTGGATTTCGTCGTTGAGGCACACGAGGACGCCCATGCCTCTTGCAGCAGTGCTGCCGGCGACGCGGATCGCATTCAGCAGATTCAGGGGGGCATCGGACGAAATGGCACCCAGGGGCCGCTGCGATCCGGTGAGCACAACGGGCTTTTCGGTCTTGAGGCAAAGATGCAGGAAATAGGCTGTTTCTTCCAGCGTTCCGGTTCCGTGGAGGATCACGAAGCCATCGACCTCCCCGTGGTTCTGCTCGAAGCTGCCGACAAGCTGCACGATAGCGCGCCAATCCGCATAGCTCACGGAGGTCGAAGAAGCGGCACTGAACCGAACGGGGTGAATGTCCGCGTACTGCTTCGCCTCGGGCACGGCGTCAATCACGTCTTCGACATTCAGGGTCGAGCCAAACGCCATGTAGTTCACCAGGTCGAGCGAACCCAGTGTGCTGCGCGTGCTGATGGTCCCGCCTGCTCCGATGACGGCAATCCTTGGCTTCTTGGCCTTTGACGAAGACACAGGCCCGCCGAGGCTCGAGTCGCTAGGGGTATGATTGATCACAGAACTTGCCTAAGTGCATCCACTTCATCACTGAGTGTACTCACTTTGAGGCGTCGGTGCCTCGATCACTCGCGAGCAAAGGTATGAGCATTTCCACAGGTTCCGAAGTCCGTTCAGCGCGGGAGCGCAAGGCGGGCGATGAGCAAGCAAGCCGGCCCGACCAGAGCCTGCCGTTGCAGGTTGCCGAGAAGGTCAAGGAAATGATCTATTCCGGCGAGGTCAAGCCCGGGGAGCGGCTGAATGAGGTCGCCCTCGCGGCCAGAATGGGTGTCAGCCGCGGGCCGGTGCGAGAGGCCATCCGTATCCTCACTGGCTTCGGACTCGTGACCCCCGTGCTCAATCGCGGGGTGTATGTGCGCGAGCTGACGGTCGGGGAGATGGTCGAGATTTCAGAGCTCAGAGCCGTCGTGTTCGGGTTCATCGCCGGCACGGCGGCCGAACAGCGATCGTCCAGGGACGTCGAACATCTGAAATCCTTGATCGAGAAGATGGGTGCCGCGGCGGAGGCGGGCGACGGCGATCGGTATTACCGCTTGAACCTGGAATTCCACGCTGCAGTGGTGACTCTTTGCGGCAGCCGGAGGGCGGCTCGCGTGTACTCTGACTTCGTCAAGGAACTGCATCTCTTTCGCCGCCAGAACTTCGACAACCCCGGCAACATGCGCAAGTCGCAAAGTGAACACCGCCGCATCTACGAGGCCATCGCAGCCGGCAGCAAGCCGGATGCTGTGCGCGAGGCAGAGCAGCACATCCTCGCTGGCTGCCAGAGAATGCTCAGGGACGAGGTGCGTACCTAGGCGGCAACGCGGCATGGCCGGCGACTGGGCGTGTTTTCCCGGAACGGCAGCGTGCGCTCTGCTCTTCCCGCAACAAGGGACTTCAGGCGTCGGGCTCGATCGCCGGTACGGTCAGCTCGCGCCCGACCATGGCGCGGGCGTAGAAGTAGTTGTTGCGGGCTCTTTCGCTCAGGTCGTCCAAAACGACGAGGCCGTTGCAGTCGCAGGGAAATGCATAGCCGCGACCAGGCTCGAACAGCGAGCGGAAACAAAGCCTGAACGGGCTGAAGGACTCCGCCATGGAAATCTCCTCGTACATCCTTCCGTACTCAACGCGACAATTGGCACGCAGGAAGACCGCTGCATGCAAAGCGACGGTGAAGATCGAGAGCAGGGCTGGTCGTTGCCCACCGAATTCGAACGCCGTTCGGTCACCGCCGCTCTTGGCCGGAAGCGACGTACGCCAGGATCTTCCGAGGAGCTCTCGTGTCCCCGGGGATGATCCGGGCAGCGACACATCGACTTGGTGATTGCCTGTGGCGCGCGCTTCCGGCCGCTGGGAGACGTACGATCCGGCCTTCTCGTTCGCCCGATGCAGACATTCCCTGGCGTCCGAGAAGCCCTGCTTCCATGCCACCCTGCCCGTGGAAGGAGGCGATGTGCAACCTGAACTCGATGAGGTGAACCAACCATGTGCGATGTGAACGACCAGGAAGAACTCAAGAAGTACACCCGCCGTGATTTCGCAGCATGGGCCGCATCCGCCGGCCTGCTGACCACGCTGCCCAGCGTGGCCAATGCCGTGACCGTGGCTGAACGCGAAGTGACCATCACCACGCCGGATGGCAATTGCGACGCGTACTTTGTCGCTCCCAGCTCCGGCCCGGCGCCCGGTGTTCTGGTGTGGCCCGACGTGTTCGGTCTTCGCCCCGCCTTCAGGCAGATGGGGCGGCGGTTGGCCGAATCGGGCTACAGCGTGCTGGTGGTGAACCCCTTCTACCGGCAGATGAAGGCGCCTACCGCGCCGCAGGGCGGCAAGACGCCCATCGCCGAAGTGATGCCGCTGATGCAGGCGCTGACGCCGACCATGCACCTGAGGGACGGCAAATCCTTCGTGGCCTGGCTCGACGCCCAGCCCGAAGTGAACAAGGCGCGCAAGCTGGGTACCACCGGCTATTGCATGGGAGGACCGATCGCGGTGCGCACGGCGGCCGTGGCGCCCGACCGTGTGGGCGCCGTCGGAAGCTTCCACGGCGCCGCCATGGTGACCGCCGCACCCGACAGCCCCCATCGCCTGGTGGCCCAGACGAAGGCGCGTTACCTGGTTGCCGTGGCCGAAAACGACGACGCGAAAGACCCCCAGGCCAAGGTCGCGCTGCGCGATGCGCTCGCCGCCGCAAAGCTGCCGGCCGAGGTGCAGGTGTACCCGGCCGCCCATGGCTGGTGCCCGCCCGACACCCAGGTCTACGATGCCGCCCAATCGGAACGCGCCTGGGCGCGCCTGCTGGCGACATTCAGCCAGGCGCTGGCCTGATCACGGCCATCGGTGGCCATGCGGACCTTGCCGGCAGTTCGGTAGGGAGCGGCCGGCCGGTCCGTACCGTGATCTGCCTTCTAACGGGTGCGCCCGGTGTCTGCGTCGATGACGATCTTGCGGATCTCGCCCTGCGCCGTGAGAACCGTGACGCGCCAAACCACAGTGTTGTCCACGTGCAGCCCGCGCTCCACCGCGAGCACGCGGCCAGAAGCCACGCGCTGAGCAAGCGAGACCGCCTGATCGCGATCCACCCCCGCCCAGGCGGCCGGCATGAGGAACAGCAGTCCGAGAACGAGGGCGAAACTGGACAGGGTGATGCGCGGCATGAGGGCTCTCTGGTTGATGTGCGTTCAAGATAGCGCGCCATGCCTGAACGATCGATGAACGAGACCTTGGACCCAGTCCCGCTTCAACGGGAGATGCGCGGGCAGGGGGAGGGCTGACATCCAGGCCCAGGTCACCGCGGCTCTGCGCCGTCTGCAACCCGGCGTGCGCTCGGAATGCTTATCGCCGCTCTCCGAGAGCTCCGTGCCAGTTGGCCGGGTCCAGTCGGTAGTACCGACTCAATTCGGTGTACAGCGCAGGATGCACGTATCTCATCGCCTGCGGCAGCTCGAAGAACACCTCGGAGCACACGGCGAAGAATTCCGCGGGGCTGGTCGCGCCATAGTGCGACAGGAGCGTCTGTTCCCCGAGCGCCGTGTTGCGTTGGTGCTGTTCGAACTCGTGGCTCATGACGGCCGCCCATCGCTGGCGCTGCGATGGACTGGCGAAGGTGAACGGTGCGCCGTTGGCCCCTCCCTTGGCTTGGTCCAGCTGATGGGCGAATTCATGAACGACGAGGTTATGCCCCGGGCCGGCGGGTGCAAGCACGTCGGCCCAGGACAGTACGACCTGGCCGAGCGAAGACGATTCGCCACGCAGGACATGTGCATGTTGATGGACCACACCGTCGGTGCCCACTTGCGCCCGGCGGGCGACAAACTCGCCCGGGTACACGAGGATTTCGCGAAGCTGCGCATAGGCGCTCATTCCTCGCGCAAGAACGAGCAGGCCTGCATGGCCGGCGATGACGACCCGCATGTGCTCGGTCACTTCCAGGCCGGCGCAGCCGATGAATGGCTTGCAGGCGAGAAATTTCAGGACCAGATCTTCATGGGAGTGGCGCAGCACCTCCGGCAGCACGGTGCACAGCGGGACGTGCTCGTGCAACCAGGCCCGCCATTGTTCGGGGAACTCCGTCTCCGGGGAAGCAAGGGGCAGCCAGCTGCGAGCGCGCTGACCGGCTCCGCGCAGGACGGATGACGCGAACGAAGACAGGTTGCTGGCGAACACGACACCCCCAAGTACCTATGGCCGGTAGATGAGCTTGCGCGGCGCGATTTCAAGCGTCCCCGCCGGTCGCTGCCGATGACACCCGATGTCCACTCGGGCGCGGATCACCGGATCCCCGCGCAGAAGCCGCTGAGCTCGGTCAGCTTGCAGGAAAACTGGGCGCGCTTGACAGGCAAGCTTTTACTTGCCTATAGTCAGGCAAGTCACGACTTGCATATTACGACCCGGATGGCGAAGCACTCCCCCGACGACGACCTGCTGTTCAAGGCATTGGCCGACCCCAGCCGCCGCAAGTTGCTGGACCAGCTGCATGCGCACGACGGCCAGACGCTCGGCCAGCTGTGCGAGCACCTGAACATGACCCGGCAAGGCGTGAGGCAACACCTCGATGTGCTGGAGGCGGCGAACCTCGTCGCAACCGTCCGCAGCGGCCGGGAAAAGCTGCACTTCTTCAACCCGGTGCCCCTGCAGGACGTCTACGAGCGCTGGATTGCCAAGTTCGAGAAACCGCGCCTGAAGGCGCTCGCCCACCTGAAACGCAAACTGGAGAAAAGCAATGATTAGGTCGACCTTCGTCTATGTGACATACATCCGCACGACAGCCGAGCGGCTCTGGTCCGCGCTGACCGAAGACGCGGAGTTCATGAAGCAGTACTGGTTCGGCATGCATTGCGAAAGCGACTTCACCACCGGATCCCCTTGGAAGCTGGTGAACGATCGCGGCGAAGTGTGGGACGCCGGTGAGATCGTCGAAGCGGATCCGCCGCGGGGCCTGGTGATCCGCTGGGAACACCAGATGCGCCCTGAACTCAAGGCCGAAGGCGCGTCGCTGTGCAGGATCGAGCTGGTGCCCGCCGGACAGGCAGTGAGGCTCACGATCACGCACAGCGTCGAGCGCGAAGGATCGAAGCTGGTCGAAGCCGTGTCGGGCGGCTGGCCGAAGATCCTGTCGAACCTGAAGTCGCTGCTGGAGACGGGCACGATCGCCCTCGAAGAGCCGTACCGGAACAAGCAATGAACATCGCCCGCAGGTTGTTCGCAGCAGGGGTCGCACTGCTGGTCGCGGTGAGCCCCGCGGCGGTGCCATCGGCGCCGCCTGCGCGGCCGGTCAGCATCGTCCTTGTGCACGGCGTTCTGATTGACGGATCGAGCTGGCGCGGCGTGTACGACGTGCTCACCCGGCGCGGCTTCCGCGTGAGCGTGGTGCAGCAGCCGCTCACAGGCTTCAGCGACGACGTGGCCGCGACGAAGCGCGTGATCGACCAGCAGGAAGGCCCGGTCGTGCTCGTGGGTCATAGCTATGGCGGCGCGGTCATCACGGTGGCGGGCACCGACCCGAAGGTGAAGGCGCTGGTCTATGTGGCCGGGCTGCAGCCCGACGTTGGCGAGACCGCCGGGGAGGTCGCCCCGCCCAAGCCGGCCGCAGGCAAGCACCTGACCGCGAGCAACGACGGCTTCGTCTTCCTCCACCCTGCCCATTTTGCGCAAGACGTCGCGGCCGACCTGCCCAAGGCGCAGGCCGACTTCATGGCGCACGCACAGATGCCGGTGGCGGCCGCGGCCTTCAGGGTGAAGATGCCGGCCGCCGCCTGGCACGACAAACCCAGTTACGCCGTGATCGGCACGCAGGACCGCGCATTGGACATCGAGCGTGCGAAGTGGATGGCACAGCGTGCTGGCTCGAAAGTGACCTTCGTCAATGCGAGCCACGCCGTGCTCATCTCGCAGCCGCGCATCGTTGCAGGCGTCATCGAAACCGCCGCGCGATCCGTCCACTGACCTTCACCTGGGGCGACTCGCGCCGATCGGTCCATCCGCTACCCGACTCGTCGACTTGCGCTACGAAGGCAGCGATCAGTCGATCCGCGCCGAGGCCACCTGAGAAGTCCCACTGACGCAATCGCACACTGGGGATGATCAGGCAGTCGCCGCGCGCCGCGCGGCTTCGATTTCTTCGGTTCCTGCCACGCGGGGTGCCGCGACCGGCTCGCCGCTCGCGGAGAACAGGGGCGTCGACTTGTACGCGCCGGTCAGGCGCATCCCGGTCAGGCGCATGACCATGCGCAGGAAGTGCAGCTTGCCGGGAAGCGCCGTGTCCGCCGGTACCGCTCCGTGCGCGCTCTTCGTGTAAATGCGAATCTCGACCTGCGGAAACGACCGCTCCAGCGGATCGGGCTGGCGCAGGCAGGTGTGCACCAAACCGACATAAGGCAGCTTCCAGTCGCGTGGCGTGTTGGCCACCGGCGTGTCGCAGCAGGCAGCGTACCAGCGTAGCAGCCCGCGGGGCGACAGCGAGACGCAGGCGAGGTGCTCGCGTCCGGCGGTAATCGCAAGGTTGCTCGCGGGAGTGGCGATCACGTCCGTGCCGCCGGCGGCATCGAGCACCTGGTCGGCACGCCGCAGCAGGTGCGCATACGTCTGACAGTCGCGGCAATAGCAAACAGCGCGCATGGCGCGCCGCGGCTGCACGATCTCGCCACGGACTTGGCCGCAGGTGCACTGGATGCGGTGAGTCATGGACGCATTGTGCTTCGCCCCGGTGGATTGCGCGCGGTTGGAGCGTCGGCGTCGTTAGCCTCCGATGCTCCGACTTGCAGTCGGCCACCGTTCCCCGCCGAAGTGCCGCAGGAAGTGGTCGTCGCCGCATCCACCGCCGCCGGTACGAAACAAGCGGAAGCTGCCAAGGCGTTCCATGCAGGCCCTGCAGGTGCCGACCAGTGCAGGCCTGCACGTTAAGACACGTCGACGACGTGGTTTCCGCCGGTGGCTGCAGGGCAGCAGCATACTTGCGGCGCAACCAAGCCCCGCCGCACCCAACGCCCTGGATGTGCAAGCCGATAAGGAGACCTCGCGATGACGACTCCCACGACGCAAGCCCAATCATGGCTGGACACCTTTGGCGAGGCACTCGCCCGCGGCGACGCCACCGCCGCTGCCGCCCTGTTCGAGGAAGACTGCTACTGGCGCGACCTCGTGTCCTTCACCTGGAACATCAAGACCGCCGAGGGTCGCGAAGCCGTGCGTGGCATGCTCGAGGCGACCCTTGCTGCGACCCGGCCATGGCACTGGCGCGTCGAAGGGGAGGCGAGCGAGGCCGGCGGCGTGACCGAAGCGTGGTTCACCTTCGAGACCGCCGTGGCGCGCGGCAAGGGCCTGCTGCGGCTGAAAGGCGATCGCTGCTGGACGCTGCTCACGACCATGGTCGAGTTGAAGGGTTTCGAGGAACCGCGCGGCGCCGCGCGAGAGCGAGGCGTCGAGCACGGCGGGCAGCCAGGCCGCAAGAGCTGGGCGGAGCTGCGCGCGCAGGAGGCGGCCGAGCTCGGGTTCACGAAGCAACCTTACGTCCTGATCGTCGGGGGCGGCCAGGGCGGCATTGCGCTCGGGGCGAGGCTGCGTCGCCTCGGTGTGCCGGCGATCATCGTCGAGAAGAATGCCCGGCCGGGCGACAGCTGGCGCAATCGCTACAAGAGCCTGTGCCTGCACGATCCGGTCTGGTACGACCACCTGCCGTACCTCCCCTTCCCGGACCACTGGCCGGTGTTCAGCCCGAAGGACAAGATCGGCGACTGGCTCGAGATGTATACCCGCGTCATGGAGCTGAATTACTGGGGCTCCACCACCTGCAACAAGGCGAGGTACGACGAGGCGGCCGGCGAGTGGGTCGTCGAAGTCGAGCGCGACGGTGTGCCCGTGACCCTGCGGCCGAAGCAGCTGGTGTTCGCGACCGGCATGTCGGCGGTGGCGAACCTGCCGAAATTCGCGGGCGCCGAGAGCTTCCTTGGCGAGCAGCACCATTCCAGCCAGCACCCGGGCCCCGAAGGCTGCGCCGGCAAGAAGGTGGTCGTGATCGGCTCGAACAACTCGGCGCACGACATCTGCGCCGCCTTGTGGGAGCACGGTGTCGACGTGACCATGGTGCAGCGCTCGTCCACGCACGTCATGAAGAGCGCCACGTTGATGGAGCTGGCCCTCGGCGGCCTGTACAGCGAGCAGGCGGTGGCCAATGGGATCGATCACCACAAGGCCGACCTGATCTTCGCGTCGGTGCCTTACAAGATCATGCCGGCCTTGCAGGTCCCGGTGTACGAGGAGGCGAAAAGGCGCGACGCGGACTTCTACGACCGATTGGAGAAGGCTGGATTCATGCTTGATTTCGGCGAGGACGGCTCCGGCCTGTTCATGAAATACCTGCGCCGCGGCTCCGGCTACTACATCGACGTGGGGGCGTCGGAGCTGGTCGCCAACGGCAGCGTCAAGCTCAAGAGCGGCGTCAAGGTGGAGCGCATCAACGCGCATTCGATCACCCTGGACGATGGCACCGAGTTGCCGGCCGACGTGATCGTCTACGCGACCGGATATGCCTCGATGAACGGCTGGGTGGCGCAGATCGTCGACCAGGAAACGGCCGACAAGGTCGGCAAGTGCTGGGGGCTCGGCTCAGGGACGGCCAAGGATCCGGGCCCGTGGGAGGGTGAGCTGCGCAACATGTGGAAGCCGACGCAGCAGCCCGATCTGTGGTTCCACGGCGGCAACCTGCACCAGTCCCGTCACTACTCGCAGTTCCTTTCGCTGCAGTTGAAGGCGCGCTACGAGGGCTTGCCGACGCCGGTCTACGGGCTCGCGCCGTCGTACCACCCGAGCTGATGTGGGAAGCCGCGCAGGCGGAACACCGGGACAGCGCGGGAGATGGGCAATGAGCAAGGAGACACGCCATGGACCTCGGACTCAAAGGCAAGCGGGCACTCGTCACCGGCGGCACCAAGGGCATCGGTCGAGCCATCGCCGATACCTTTGCCGATGAAGGTGCCGGCGTGTCGATCTGCGCGCGCAACCATGGCGACATCGAGGTCGCGGTGGCCGCGCTGAAGAAGAAGGGTGTGCCGGCGTTCGGTCGCGCGGTCGACGTCACTGACGCCAACCTCTTGAACAGCTGGATCACCGCCAGTGCCGAGGCGCTGGGCGGCATCGACGTGCTGGTGTGCAACGTCAGCGCCCTGGCCGTCGGCGACTCGCCCGACACCTGGGCGAAGTCGTTCACCACCGACATGATGCATGCGGTCCATGCAGTCGCCGCCGCGGTGCCTTTCCTCGAGAAGTCGGACAGCGGAGCTATCGTGCTCATCTCCAGCGTCTCGGGTTTCGAGGTCGACTTCGCCGCGGGCTCGTATGGCGCCACCAAGGCGGCGCTGATCCACTACGCCAAGGGCCTGAGCCGCAAGCTCGTCGGCCAGGGCATCCGCGTCAACTGCGTGTCGCCTGGCAACACGTACTTCGAAGGCGGCATCTGGCAGAACATCGAGAAGAACATGCCCGACCTGTACGCGTCGACGCTCGCGGTCAACCCGACGCACAGGTTCGGCACCGCGCAGGAGGTGGCCAACGGCGTCGTGTTCATCGCCAGCCCGGCCGCGAGCCGCATCTCCGGCGCCAACCTGGTGATCGATGGCGCGCTCACCACCGCCGTGTGAAGGAGCTAGCCATGCATGCACTGGCCGACCACACGATCCACAAGAACCACACCCATCACGGCTGGGACAACGCATTCACGCCCTGCCTGCATATCGCGCCGGGCGAGACCATCGAGTTCCAGACGGTCGATGCGTCATCCGGGCAGCTGACGCGCGAGTCGACCGCGGCGGATCTCGAGCGGCTCGACCTCGCGCGCGTCAACCCGGTCACCGGCCCCGTCTACATCGAAGGCGCCGAGCCGGGCGATGCGCTGAAGGTGACCGTGCTGTCGCTTCGGCCTTCGGGCTGGGGCTGGACCGGCAACATCCCCGGTTTCGGGCTGCTGACCGACCAGTTCCCGAATGCCCGCCTGCACCACTGGAACTACGATCCTGGCCTCGCGCCGGCGATGTACGGGCCCGGCGGCTGCGTGCCGCTGCGGCCGTTCACCGGCACGATCGGCGTCGCGCCCGCCGCTCCCGGGCTGCACAGCATCATCCCGCCCCGCAACGTGGGCGGCAACATGGATGCACGCGACATCGCCGAGGGCACCGAGCTGTACTTGCCGATCGAGGTGCAGGGCGCGCTGTTCTCGGTCGGCGACACGCATGCGGCACAAGGCGACGGCGAGGTCTGCGGCACCGCGATCGAAAGCCCGATCGACGTCGTCCTGAAGTTCGATCTGGTGAAGGGCGCGCGGCTGCGCATGCCCCGGTACGTGGTGCCCGGTCCGGTGACGAACCACTTCGACCGCAGGGGCTACGAGGTGACGACTGGCATCGGCCCGGACCTGATGCAGGGCGCCCGGGTGGCCGTGTCCGAGATGGTTGAGCTGCTCAGCCAGCGGTACGGCTACGAGCCCGTCGACGCGTACATGCTATGCAGCGTCTGCGCCGACCTTCGCATCAGCTCCATCGTCGATGTGCCCAACTGGGTTGTGTCGTACTACTTTCCGCGGGTGGTGATCGATTGACGAATCGCTGTCAGTCCTGGGATGGATGCCTCCACACGTGAGCGCACGTCTCGTGGTCACGTCCGGTGCACCCTGACCGTCCCAAGCCGGTTTCAGGCCGGAAGCGGTCGCGACCCCACCGAACAGTGCGACGGTAAATCGCATCGCTGTGCATCGCATCGGCCACGACGGCATCGACGCGTGTGCCGGGAATGCGCGCGCCCTTCCTGCGGCTTTGGAAGCGTGCGCGCAGCGACGCGCGCGCGACGTCTCAAGGTGCAGCCGACTGTCGCGCCGCCCGGCGACCGGGTCGACTCCCGCGGCGCAGCGATCGATCCGAGCAGCGGTGCGGCAGGACCTCGCTCGTCGAACGGCCGCTTACTGGCTCGGACCGCCGTGCAATGCACAGCGGCTGTTCGGGGGCAGCGCCGTTCCGTCGGCGCAGACCGTGCCGACTGCCGGGCCCGCACCCATCTCCGTCGCGCCGTACGAGGAACAGGCGCTGCACAGGGCGGAGACCGCGAGCAAGGCGAGAGAAAGCAGCATCTTCATCGAGAGCTCCTGGTTCGGGTTGTTGAGTGCCCCAGCTTAGGAGACCGAACGCGCGCGAAAGCCAGCGTTCCGGTCGACTGCCTGTAGGAAGATCCGAAGATGGGCAGCCAGGATGCCGCTCGAGATCAGCGCTCGGACATGCGCGAAATTCTCCAGCAGTGTTTCGGTGAGAAGTCCGGTCCGGAGCGGGACGATCGTCCGCTCCTGGCCGCAAGCAGCCTCCAGACCAGGGTGGCGGCGCGCGAGAACGGGTGGTGATAGAGCGTGATGGACATGGCCGGTGGCCTCCCTGCCTCAGCGTACCGCATCGCCGTAGCGGAATTCGCGCGTCATCTCGCCGAGGCGCGAGGCGAGATCCGGCGCCAACGCCAGGTCGACGGCTGCCACGCTGTCGGCGAGTTGCGCGGCCTTGCTCGCACCGATGATGACGCTGGTGACCGCGGGATTGGCCAGCACCCATGCGATGGCCGCCTGCGCCGGCACGGCGCCGTGCTCCCGGACGAGGTCCGCGAAGCTGGCGGAGAGGGCCAGTTCGCGCTCGTGCCAGTAGCGATCCTGGTAGGTGTGCGCCGCCTTGCCCAGCGTGAAGCGCGTGCCCTCCTGCGGCTGCATACCCACCTGGTATTTCCCGGTCAGCATGCCCCCCGCCAGCGGGTTGTAGGGGATCACGGCCAGGCCTTCCTCCTGCGCCAGCGGGAACAGGTCGCGCTCGAACTGGCGGAACAGCAGGCTGTACCGCGGCTGCACCGACACCGGCCTCGCCAAGCGCAGCAAGTCCGCGCGCCCGAGCATCCTGGCCAGCCGCCAGGCCACGAAGTTCGACACGCCGACGTAGCGCGCGCGCCCCGAACGCACGATCGCGTCCAGGGCCTCCAGCGATTCGTCCAGGGGCGTATTCGCATCGTCGAAATGCAACTGGTAGAGGTCGACGTAGTCAGTGCCCAGTCGCTTGAGCGATGCGTCGATCGCATCGAGCAGGTGCTTGCGCGAGTTGCCTTCGTCCCACGCCCGGCTGCCGACACGCCCCGCGGCCTTGGTGGCGATCACCAGGCTGTGGCGCCGCCCTTGCAGCCAGCGGCCGATGATTTCCTCGGTGCGGCCGGCGAGTTCCACGCCGCCGCCGAGGGGATAGACATCGGCGGTGTCGAAGAAGTCGATGCCTGCTTCGAACGCCCGATCCATGATCGAGCGCGAGCTTTCCTCGTCGCACTGCAGGCCGAACGTCATGGTGCCGAGGCACAGGCGGGACACCTTCAGGCCGGTGCGGCCGAATCGCACGTGTTGCATGCGCCGATTGTGTCAGAGGCCACTGCCGAAGAGCAGCAGCAAGCAGCACGCGACGCGAACGTGGCCGCGCGGCTCAGTCGCGCTTTGCGGCGCCTTCACTTGCTCTGGATGCTCCTGGAGAGGATGCTCCTGCGTGGGATGGATCTGCGGCGGATGTTCCTGCTGCGGCGCGGGGGCCGGGCCGCGTCAGTCGCGCGGCTTCGCGCGCATCTTGGCGGCGATGTAGTCGCCATGCGGCACATGCAGCAGGTCCGCCACCTTGCTGATCACCGTGTTCTCCCGCGGATCGGCATGCCGGTCGGCATAGGCCACCTGCCACATCGCCTCGATGAGCGCGATCTTCGAGGGCTGCGACAGCGCCTCGTCCAGCGGATTCGTGAAATGAAAATAGTCCCAGGCCGCAGTCGATTCGCGCTCGGCTTGCTGCAGCAGCGCCGCGATCTCGCCATCGCCCAGCTTGAAGCGTTCGGCCAGGAACGGGGCCGCGGCCCCACGCTCGTCGACGGAGATCCCTTGCGTCGCGCGCATGACCTCAACGAGCAGCACTGCAGCGGCCAGACGCAGCGAGGGCGCGCCGGCGGGGTGCTCGGAGCTGTCAGCCAGGTTGAGCTCGTCGAGAAAAGTCTTGAGACGTTCGAACATGCAGGTTCGATCCGTTTCGCGGCAGAGGGTTCGCGAGGCGTCGGCTGCGTTATCAGGATCGGCTGCGCGGACCGACTCGCCAGATGACGTCGCCCACGTCGTCTGCGACCAACAGCGATTTCCGGTCCGGCCCGATCACCACACCCACGGGCCGCCCGTACGATTGGGTTTCGTCCGGGGCCAGGAAGCCCGTCAGGACATCGCGTGGAGCTTGCCCGGTCGGACGGCCGTTCGCGAACGGCACGAACACCACTCGGTAGCCACTCAGCATGCTGCGGTTCCAGGAGCCGTGCTGGCCGATGACCATCCCGTCCTCGTCGAAGCCGGGCAGCGTGCCGCGCGGCATCCAGCACAGGCCGAGCGAGGCGGTATGCCCTCCGAGCGCATAGTCCGGCGTGATCGCCTCCGCCACCCGCCCCACGTCCTGCGGCTGCACGCGTTCGTCCACCATGCGGCCCCAGTAGCAATACGGCCAGCCGTAGAAGCCGCCTTCGCGCACGGAGGTCAGGTAGTCGGGAGGCGTTTCGTCGCCCAGGCCGTCGCGCTCATTCACCACGGTCCACAGCTCGCCGGTCTCCGGTTGCCAGGCCAGGCCCACCGGGTTGCGCAGGCCGGCGGCAAAGATGCGGGAGCGGCCGCTCGCCAGGTCCAGTTCGACGATGCAGGCGCGCCCTTCCTCGACGTCGAAGCCGAGCTCGCCGATGTTGGTGAGCGATCCCACGCCGACATACAGGCGCCGCCCGTCGCCACTGGCCAGCAGGCTGCGCGTCCAGTGCCCGCCGGGCTTGAAGCTCGCGAGCGGGCGCCCAGCTGCTTCGATCCGTGTCGTGCCGGTGGTGTACGGAAACGCGACCACGCCGTCGGTGTTGCCGACGTAGAACGTTCCGTCGACCAGCGCCATGCCGAACGGCTGGCTCAGGCCTTCCAGCAGCGTGTCGCGGGTCTCCGCGACCCCGTCGCCATCCGCGTCCCGCAGCAGCGTGATCCGGTTCGGGCTCGCGCCGATGGCGGCGGCCCGCCTCATGGTTTCGAACCTCGCGCGGTCGAACACGGTCCTGGGAGGACCGGGCGAGAAGAGCGCCTCCGCCACGGTGACGTCGCCATTGGGCAGCACATGGATCCAGCGCGGATGCTTCAGTCCCGCCGCGAACGCGTTCACCGCCAGCCCCGGCGCCGCGACCGGCGTTTGCCCCGAGGCCCAGCCGCGTGCGGTCGGCATCTTCAGGGTCGGCACGGCGCCTTGCGCGCGCCCCGGCGGGATCCGTGGAGCGCCGCCCACCGCCGGCGGCGGCATGGGCCCCTGCGTCCAGCGCCGCCACACCAAGGCCGCTTCGCCGGCCAGCGCCACGCCGCGGGCGAAGAGGCTTGTTTGTCCGCTCATCGTTCTCTCCTGCTATAGCCCGATCCGATAGATCCGTCGCGCATTCTCCACGAACAGCTGCGCCCGCTCGTGCGCCCCGAAGTCTGCGAGGCACGCAGCGAAGCCTTCGAACATGCTCTGGGGGGAGGCCACGTGAAGCCGCGCGCCGCTGCCGTTTGCGCCATGCGATGCGCGTGCCGGGCGTGCCGTCGGATCCGGGCAGTCGGCTGCAGTGAAGGGCACTGGGGACATAACGCGAGCATAGCGAGAGCGCTCGACGTCAGCCTGTCGTTTCCGTTCGATACGGCGCCGTCCGGCCGCCGCACAGTACGCCGCATGCATCCCCACCGAGATACCTCCGATCACCTTGCGCGCTGGGCGCGAGGACTTGAGGCGCCTCGGCTTCGATCAGCGCCGTGACGCTGTCGGAGATGCTGGGGTTGATGACCAGCAGGCGCATGGACTCAGCCCCGCTTCTTCGGCAGCAGCGAGGGCGCGCCGCAGGGCAGGAAGCGGCCGGCCCCGGCCTTGCCGCTGAAGCGGCTGCCGTCCCACACGACCTCGCCGCGGGCCAGCGTCATGCCGGGCCAGGCCGCCAGGCGCATGCCTTCGTACGGCGTGTAGTCGACCGCGTGGTGCAGCATGGCGTTGCGGATCACCGTCTCGCGCTCGTCCCAGATCACCAGGTCGGCGTCGGCCCCGACCGCGATGGTGCCCTTGCGCGGATGCAGGCCGTAGGCCTTGGCCGGATTGGTGGCGGTGAGCTCGACGAACTTCTGCGGCGTGATGCGGCCGGCCAGCACGCCTTCCGACCAGAGCAGCGCCATGCGCGTTTCCAGCCCGGGGATGCCGTTGGGGATGTGCTGGAACGGCACTTCCTCGCCGCCCGGCTTCTTGCCGGCGGGGTCGTCGAAGTTGAAGGGCGCGTGGTCGGACGAGAACACGGTGAACAGGCCGTCGGCCAGGCCGTCCCAGATCACTTCCTGGTTGGCGCGATCGCGCGGCGGCGGGCTGCACACGCAGCGGGCTCCGCCATAGCTGTCGTCTGTCCCCAGGTCTTCGGCGGTGAGGAACAGGTACTGCGGGCAGGTCTCGGCGAACACCTTCAGGCCCAGCCCGCGGGCCCAGCGGATCTGTTCCACCGCCTCCTTGCCCGAGACGTGCACCACGAGGATGGGCACATCGACCAGTTGCGACAGTGCGATCGCCCGGTGGGTCGCCTCGCGCTCCACCAGCATCGGCCGGGCGTGCGCGTGGTAGCGCGGCGCCGTGCGGCCGGACGCTTCCAGCCGCTTGGTCAGCCACTCGATGCAGTCGGCATTCTCGGCGTGGACCATGGCCATGGCGCCGTGTTCGCGGGCGACGTCCAGCACGTCGAGGATCTGCCCGTCATCGAGCTTCAGGTCGTCGTAGGTCATGTAGATCTTGAAGGACGTGTAGCCCTCGCGGATCAGCGCCGGCAGTTCCTCCTTCAGCACCTTGGGCGTGGGGTCGCTCACGATCAGGTGGAAGGCGTAGTCGACGTGCGCCTTGCCCTCGGCGCGCCGGTGGTAGTCCTCCACCGCGGCGCGCAATGACTGGCCCTTCATCTGGGCGGCGAACGGGATGACGGTGGTGGTGCCACCACAGGCGGCCGAGCGGGTGCCGGTGGCGAAGTCGTCGGCCATGCGGGCCGGCCCTTCCATGGGCTGGTCCAGGTGGCAGTGGGCATCGACGCCTCCCGGCGTCACGGCGCGGCCGGCGGCGTCGATCTCGCGCGCGCCGGGCGCAAGGTCGAGTCCGAGCTGCACGATGCGGCCGCCGCGCACGGCGATGTCGCACAGGAAGCTGTCGCTGGCGGTCGTGGCCTGCGCGTTGCGCACGACCAGGTCGAATTCAGGCATGGAGTCTCGTTCGTGGGTCCGGTCTTCAGGCGGCCGTCCAGCCGCCGTCGACCATCAGTTGGGCGCCGGTGACGAAGCTGGCTTCGCTGCTGGCGAGAAAGAGGATGGCGTTAGCCACGTCCTGCGGCCGGCCCAGGCGCGGCCAGGGCGTGCGGCGCACGGCGCGCTCCATCACTGCGGGGTCGAGCGCGCGGCCGCCGGCGCCGGTCTGGATCTTTCCGGGGGCGACCGCGTTGCAGACGATCTGCTGCGGTGCGTAATCCACGGCGATCTGCCGGGTGAGATAAGCGATGGCCGCCTTGCTGGTGCCGTAGGCCAGGTCCTCGGGCGCGGCGATCATGCCGTGCTGGGAAGACAGGTTGACGATGCGCCCGCGCGCTTCGTCGACGGGCGCCTGCCGCACCATGTGGCGCACGGCGGCGCGGCAGCAGCGGAACACGCCGGTGAGATTGACGTCCAGCACCCGCTGCCAGTCGGCCTCTTCCATCTCCAGCAGGGGCCGCGCGTGGCGCACGCAGGCGTTGTTCACCAGCACGTCGATGCGCCCGAAGCGCGTGACGGCCTGGTCCATCAAGGCCTCGACCTGCGCCGTATCGGACACGTCGGTGCGCTGGAAGATGGCGCTGCGGCCCTCCGCCGCGATCAGCTCCGCGGTCGGACGCCCGCCCTCGACGACCTCGGTGGTCACGTCGGCCACCACCACGTGAGCGCCATGCGCGGCCAGCAGGCGCGCCGTGGCGCGGCCGATGCCGGAAGCGGCGCCGGTGACGATGCACACCTTGCCGACGAGGCGGCGGGCGCTCGGCTCGGGCAGGGCAGCCGTGGGTTCAGGCATGGTGCAGCCACTCCTCGAAATCGTTGGCGGCGGCCGCCAGGTCATAGCGCGGCACGAAGGCCGTGTCCTGTCGCAGCCGGGTGCAGTCCATGGGCGCGCGGTCGTAGGGTGCGTAGTAGTCCACGTTGGCGGGCTCGCCGGCGTCGGCGTTCGCGAGCTGCCAGCGAAAGCCTGGGCGGCGCGCGGCCAGCTGCTCGCACCACTGGGCGAGGGTCCAGCGGAAGCCGGTGGCGATGTTGTAGGTGGCGTGCGATCGGTGCGGCGCGTCCAGCAGGGCGGCCAGGCCAGCGGCGGCGTCGCGCACGTAGAGCCAGTCGCGCAGCCCGGCGCGGGGCAGCACGGCGGCATGTCCCGCGCGCGCCAGCCGCAGCACCTGCAGCGGCGCGCTGGGCGTGTCGCGCACGCCGGTGTCGGCCTCCCACGGGCCGAAGCAGGTGCCGAGCCGGCCCACCACCAGATCGAGGCCCGCGATGTCGGCAAAGCGCCGGGCTGCCGCTTCCGCGGCCTGCTTGGAGATGCCGTAGAGCCCTTCCGGGCGCAGCGGCGTGCTGTCCTCGCACAAGGGCGCGCTGCCGGCGCCGCTGGCACCGTAGGCCGAGCCGGAGCTGGCATGCAGCACCCGCTGCACGCCGCACTCCGCGGCGGCCGACAGCGCCGCCAGCACGCCGCCCACGTTCACGTCGAAGATCGCCTGGGGCGCGGCGCGCTCGCGGCCGGCATCGGCGGTGATCGCGGCCAGCGTGACCAGGCGGTCCGGCGCATGGCAACGCATCGCCTGCCGCAGCGCGGCGGCATCGAGCACGTCGCCGGTCTCGGCGTCGAATCGCCCGGGCAGCGCGGCGAAGGCCTTCAGGGCAGCGGCGGCGGGCGGCTGCAGGTCATAGCCCACGACGTGCTGGCCGCGGGCCAGCAGGTGTTCGGTCAGCGCCAGGCCGACGAAGCCGCTCGCGCCGGTGATGAAGGTCGGCATCCTTGCGTCCTAGGCGACTTTCAGCACGCGCTCGGACCGCTCCCCGGGCTCCGGGCGCGCCAGCGGCTCGGGCCGCAGCAGCGACAGGATGTGGCGCTTGTAGTCGTTGAAGCGCGGGCTGGTCGGATCGCGCGGGCGCTCCAGGTCGACCGGGATCAGCTCGCGGATGCGGCCCGGGCGCGCCGACATGACCGCGATGTGCGTGCCGAGCGCCAGCGACTCGTCGATGGCATGCGTGACGAAGACGATCGTGGCCTGGCTCTCGCGCCAGATGCGCACCAGCTCCGTGTGCATGTCCATGCGGGTCTGTTCGTCGAGCGCGCCGAAGGGTTCGTCCATCAGGATCACCTCCGGATTCATCAGCAGCGCGCGGGCGATGCCCACCCGCTGGTTCATGCCGCCGGACAGCTCGCTCGGGAAGTGATTCTCGAAGCCGCGCAGGCCGACCAGCTCGATGAAGCGCTGCGCCTGCTCGCGCCGTTGGGCCTTGCCGGCGCCGCGCATCGTCAGGTGGAAGGCCACGTTCTCCCACACGGTCAGCCAGGGCATCAGCGTCGGCTGCTGGAACACCACGCCGCGGTCGGAGCCGGGCGCCGTGATCCTCTGGCCGCCGACGGTGACGGTGCCGCTGGAGGGCTGGTCGAAGCCGGCGATCATGTTCAGCAGGGTGGACTTGCCGCAGCCGCTGGGCCCGAGCAGGCAGAGGAACTCGTTGCGCCGCACCTGCAGGCTGACCTCGTCGAGCGCTTTCACGGCGGTGCCGCGCTTCGGGTCGTCGAACAGGCGGGAGACGCGGTCGATGGTGATGAGGGTCATCTCAGGCCTCCCTTGCCTGCAGCGTCGAGCCGTGCTGCCAGCGCAGCACGCGGGCGGCGACGCGCTTGATCGCGAAGTCGCTCAGGAAACCGAGCAGGCCGATGCTGGCCATGGCCGCGATCACGATGTCGTAGCGCAGGAAGTAGTAGGAGTCCCACAGCACGTAGCCGACGCCGCTCTTGACCGCCACCATTTCGGCGGTGACGGTGAGCATCCAGGCCGAGCCGATCGCGATGCGCAGCCCGGAGAAGATGCTGGGCAGGGCCGCCGGAAAAACGATGTGGCGCAGCAGCTTGTGCGGCGTGCCGCCGGTCATCGCGCCGGCACGCAGCAGGTTGCGGTCGCAGGTCTTCACGCCATGGATGGTGCTCAGGAGCACCGGGAAGAAGGAGCCGAGGAACACCAGGAAGATCGCCGGCTTGTTGGCGATGCCGAACCAGATGATGGCCAGCGGAATCCACGACACCGGCGGCACCGGGCGCAGCACCTGCAGCACCGGCTCGATCAGCTTTTCGATGGTGCGCGACCAGCCGATGGCCATGCCGAGCGTCACGCCGAAGAAGGTCGCCAGCCCGAAGCCCGCGAACACGCGGCCCGCGCTTGCGGCCGTGTCGTAGAGCCAGTGCGCGGAATAGGTCTGGGTGTTGCCGTCGGTGCCGACCACCCAGTCGGCCCAGGCCCGCAGCACCTGCGAAGGCGCGGGCAGCAGGGCCGGCGGGAGGATGCCCGAGCGGGAGAAGATCTCCCACCCGATCAACAGCGCCACCGGCACGATGCTCCGTTCGAGGCGTCGATAGAGGTGGACCAGGATGGATGGGAACCGCATCGGGAATCCGTCTTCGCTCAGTAGCCGAGCGCCGACTTCGGCTTGCCCGTCACGGCCTCGAGAAAGCGGTAGTCCATGTTCTTCTCCACGGCCGCCGTGACGTCCGTGTTGATGTACTTCAGGTCGTGCATCATGCTGGCGATGGCCACGGCGGAAGCGCGGTGCATGGCGTAGTCCGGGTACAGGTTGGCGACGGCGCCGGTCGCGATCGCCTTGTCCAGTCCGGTGACCTTCTGGATGGTCTCGATGAACAGCTCCTTGTTGCTGGCCATGAGCTCATTGACCTTGACGATGGAGCGCACGGTCTCCTCCACGGCCTTGGGCTTGGCGGCGATCACGTCCGAGCGCGTCACGATCAGGTTGGTCAGCTTGCCCGCGGCCTGGTCGTAGGGGAAGGCGAAGAACTTGGCGGCCTTCAGTTCGCGGATCTGGGTGGCGAAGGGGTCCACCGAGCAGATCAATTCCACCTCGCCGCGGCGCAGCGCCTGCACGTGGTCCGACGGGTTCGGGATGTTGATGAACTGCACGTCCTTGTTGATGTCGATGCCCTGCCTGGCGAAGGCGCCGCGCATGTGGATGTCCTGCGCGTTGCCGCGCGACGCCGCCACCCGGAACGGCTTGCCCTGCGCCTTGTACGAGGCGATCAGCTTCTTCAGGCCGGCCCAGTCGTTGGCCGCCAGCGGCAGGTCGTTGCCCACGAGGATCTGCGAGCCGCCATTGATCTGGCCGGAAATGGCGACCACGTCGAAGCCCTTGTCGAGGGCGGTGGCGTAGTGCAGGTAGGTGACCTGGGCGACGTCGATGCTCTTGGACAGCAGTGCGGTCAGCACGTCGTTGCCGGTGTTGAAGCCGATGGCCTCCAGCTTCACGCCGGTGGCGTTCTGCGGCGTCAGCGCCAGCGGTGTGCAGTGGGCGCACTTGGCGTAGCCGAGCTTGATGGCCGGCGCTTCGTCGGCCTGGCCGGCCAGCGGCAGCAGGGCCGCCGCGGCGAAAACGATTTTCGCGATGAGTTTGAGCATGGGGTCCTTGAAGGTCGAAAGGGGCGGGCCGTCGTGGCCCTGACCCTTCGAGTGCAAGCCCCGTGCCTGTCTTGTATCCGCTTCGCGCGCTGGATTGGATACAAAGCACTCCTGGATTGCACGGCGGCAGTGCCGCATTGGTGCCGTCCGCCCCAGTGGCGTGCGCCGTGCATTCACTCCCAGTAGCGGCGGCCCTCCGCGCCCCACAGTGCGCGCGCGGCGGTCTCCGCCTCGGCGCACACGGCTTGCATGTCGACGCGGGTGGGCAGCCCGTCCTCCACCAGCACCTCGCCTTCGACGAGCACCATGCGCACGTCGCGGCCTTGCCCGGTATGCACCAGGTTCCCCAGCGGGTTCACGTGCGGGCGCAGGTGCGGCCGGTTGGCGTCGACCACCACGAGGTCAGCCGCCTTGCCGGCCTGCAGGCTGCCGATTTCGTGATCGAGGCCGAGCGCGCGCGCACCGCCCATGGTGGCCATGTGGAAAACGTCGGCCGGTTGCCAGCCGGCGTTGACGCCGCCTTCCTGCACGCGGGCCGTCATGAGCGCCCAGCGCATCAGCTCGATCATGTCGCCGTGCTGCGTGTCGGTGGCCAGCGCGATGTTGACGCCGGCGCGCTTGAGCATCGGCGTGGGCGCCAGCCGGCCGGAGGTGGCATTGCACTTCGGGATGTGCACCGCGTGCGCGCCGGCCCGGGCCATGCGCGCGGCATCGGCTTCATCGAGGTAGATGCAGTGGCCGCCCAGAAGCCGCTCGTTCAGCAGGCCGGTGTCGTCCAGCACCTCGGTGGAACTGCGGCCGGTGCGCGCGCGCACGCGCTGCACCTCCACCTGGCTCTGTCCGAGATGCGTGCTCACGCGCAGACCATGAGCCCGTGACGCCGCGGCCACTTCCTGCAGGAAGCCGTTGGAGCAGGTGTCGACCGCGTGCGCCGCGAGGTTGGGATGCACGCGCGCGTGCCCGGCCCAGCGCGCCTGCAGCGTGAGCGCGGCATCCAGCGTGCGGCGGCCGATCGCCGGGTCGTGGTGCCAGTCGCCCTGCGCCACGCGGGCGAAGTCGACGTCGTGGATGCGCCAACTGGGGGCCAGCCGCAGGCCCAGTTCGACCATCGCCTCGGTCGCGATGTCGGCGTGGACGAAGTTGTCGCCGACCAGGGTCGATCCGAACAGCAGTGCTTCCAGTGCTCCCAGCCGCGCCAGTGCGCGCGCCTGCTCGGGGTTGACCGCCGTTCCCTTCGGGATGCCCGGCGTATACGAAGGGGCGAAGCCCAGGTCGGCGGCCACGCCGCGCACCATGGTCAGGATGCTGTGGGTGTGGACGTTGACGAAGCCCGGCAGGATGAAGTGCCCCGGCAGCCGCAGCGTGCGCTGCGCTTCGTAGCGCGCGGGCGGCGCGCGGTCGATCCAGGCGATGCGGCCGCCGCGGATCCCGATCGCGCAGTCGCGGATCTCGGGCCGGGCGGGGTCGGCCGTCAGCGCGATCGCATCCAGCAGCAGGAGGTCGAAGCGGTGCAGGGTGTCTGCGCTCATCGTGTCTATCCCAGCAGCGCGTCGGCGAGGTCGATCTCCACCTCTTCGCGCTGCAGCAGGTTGAGCGAACGCTCGATGTGATGCAGGTGCTCGGTCATCAAGGCCACGGCGGTCTTCTTCTGGCCGGCCTCGATCGCATCGACCAGGCGGGCATGCTCGTCGTCCGGACAGGCCGCGACGGTCGGTGCCTCGAAGGCCAGGATCGCCAGGCAGGTGAGCGGCGTGAGCTCGCGCATCACGCGGGTCATGATGCTGCTGCCCGAGAGCTGGGCGAGCTGCACGTGGAACTCGCCGGACAGCCGCACCGAGGCGCGCCGGTCGCCTTGCGCGTGTGCCTGCTGTTCGCGCTTGACCAGTGCACGCAGCTGCTTGATTGCCCCCGGCGCCTTGCCGTCGGCGATGCGGTCGATCAGCCGCACGACGATGGCCGGCTCCAGCGTGCGCCGGGCATCGAGCACGTCCTGCGCTTCCTCCACGGTGGGCGTGGTGACGAACGCCCCACGGTTCGGGATCAGCGTCACCAGCTGCTCCACGGCAAGCCGCTGCAGCACGCCGCGCACCTGGGTGCGGCTCACCGAAAAGAGCGCGGCCACGCGTTCTTCCGACAGCTTGGTGCCGGGCATGAGCCGGTGCTCCACCACCGCTTCGTAGATCCGCTCGTAGATGTCGGAGGGCCGGGAGATCTCGGACGGCTTGGAGACGGTGTTCAGGGCAGGCCGCAGGGCCCGCCGGGCAGGCGGCAGGTTCATGAAAGCTTCCGGGGTTCGCAGCCGGCCTCAGGCCGACTCGGTGAAGATGCGGCCCCAGCCTTGCAGGGCGCGGGTGTCGACGCCGCAGACCTGCAGCGCCTTCCAGACCGCGGTGCTTACCGTGTCGTAGATCGGGATCCCCAGTTCGGCTTCGAGCGCCGGCACCAGCTGGGCGGCGCGCAGGTTGGTGCAGAAGGTGGTGATGCACTGCGGCGCGGCTTGCGCCACCTCGCGCACCATCGCCTCGATGGTGGCCGGCTCGAATTCGGAGAACGCGAAGTTCACGCGCTCACCCAGGTGCCGTTCGGCGACGCACTCGAAGTCGTGGCGCGCGTAGTTCGCAATGATGCGCTGCTGCACGTCCTGCAGGTAAGGCGTCACCAGGCCGAAGCGGCGCCGTCCGGTGCGCTCCATCAGCTCGTTGAAGGCCAGCACCGAGGTGCAGGCCGGCACGCCGGTCTCCGCCGTGATGCGCTCGCACAGGGCGCGGTCGGCATCGAAGCCGAGCCAGCCCGAGGAGGTGCCGTTCCAGGCGATCACGTCGACCCGCGCGTCGGCCAGCAGGCGGGCGGCTTCCAGGATAGTCCGCTCGTCGAACTGGCCGAGGGCCTGCGCTTCGAGCGAGATCTCGGTCACCCGGAAACGCGCGAAGTGGGCCGAGACCCCCGGCAACTGCGCCACCATCGCCGAGGTCAGCGGTTCCAGCGCCGTATTGGAGGAGGGGGTCAGCATCCCCAGCAGCACGCGTTTCATCGGTGCTTGCCTCAGACGCGGATTTCGCGGTTGAAGCGGTCGATGTACTCGGCCCGCCGCGGATTGAGCTTGGCCCAGTCGACGCCGTTCATGGCCTCCAGGTCCGCGGTGTTGCGCGCATACGCCTGCAGCCCCTTGCTGAACGTGGCCTTGGAGCTGACCGGCGCCAGCAGATAGGGTTCGTCGGCCATGCGTGTCTGCACTTCCGGGCTGAGGGCGGCGTTGATGTAGGCCGCGGCCAGGTCGGGGTTCTTGCCGTTCTTCACGATGTGCATCACGCTGCGGATGTAGATCCAGCCGCTGTCGGGCCGCGCCAGCGCCACCGGCACGCCCTTGCTCTGGAGGTCGCCGACGTTGTTGTTGTAGTGCACGGAGATGTCGATCTGGCCCTGCTGGAACAGCGTGGCCAGCGCGCCGGGGCTGCTGGCGACCGCGCTGACATTGGGCAGCAGCTTCTTCATGAACTGGAAGGCCGGTTCCATGTTCTCCTCGCTGCCGCCGTTCAGGCGCGCGATCTCCGCCATCCAGGCGGACATCAGCGTGGATCCCATCCCGGAGAGGCCGACGCGGCCCTTGTATTCGGGCTTGAGCAGGTCGTTCCAGGACTTCGGCGGGGTCTTGATCTTCTCGGTGTTGTAGGCGATGCCGATGATCTGGCCGGAGACGAACACACCGAGGCCGCGCGGGTCCACCAGCTTGGCCGGAACGTCCTTCAGGTACGGCATCTTCGCGACCGGGATCGGCGCGAAGATGTCCTGCGAAAGGGCGGCGAGGTAGGGACCCTCGTCCAGGATGATCACGTCGTAGGGCGGGTTGGCCTTGGCCGCCACGATCTTGGACACCGTGTCCACTGCCAGCGAGGGCACGAGGTTGGTGGTGGCGCCGGTCGCCTTGGCGAACGATGGCAGCAGGATGCTGCGGTGAGCCGATTCCCAGGCGCCGGGATAGGTGGTCGCGGAGATCGACTTCGACTGCGCGAAGGCCAGGCCGGACTGCGTTGCCAGCTGGGTTGCGCCCAGCGCGGCGGCGCCTTGCAGCAGCGCCCGGCGGGACAGGAACGAGGTCATGGAGATCCTTTCGTGGGGAGCACGCCTGAACACCAGGCGGTCCTGCCGGGCGCAATCTCCGTGCCACGCACAAGGCGCCGCTTTCGCGGCAATGCTCCCTACGCGGGTGCGCTTCTCGCTCCAACTTGGGTTGATGCGCACCGTCTTGTGCACATTCGGCGGCGGGATTGTGGCCAATGCGTGCGCGCATTGGGTCCAGGATGGCCGCTCGCGTGGCACGGATCTTGAGTCCGCCGTGCGCATGCAAGCCCACGTCCGCAGCGCCGGGGTCGACGTCCGCCTCGACCAGATCCATCACCGCTATGGCGCGGCCACTGCCGTCGAATCGGTATCGCTCGCGATCGCGGCCGGCGAGCTGGTGGCCCTGCTCGGTCCCAGCGGCTGCGGCAAGACCACGCTGCTGCGCATCGTTGCCGGCCTGGTGCCGCAGACCAGCGGCAGCGTCTGCATCGGCGGCGAGCCGGTCGATGCGCTCGCAACCAATCAACGCGGCGCCGGCATCGTGTTCCAGAACTACGCGCTGTTCCCGCACATGACGGTGCAGGACAACGTCGCCTACGGCCTGCGGGCCCGCGGCGAGGCGGCCGCCGTCGCGCGGGCCACGGCGCGCGAGATGCTGGAGATGGTCCACATGGCCGCGTTCGCAGGACGCTATCCGCGCGAGCTGTCCGGCGGGCAGCAGCAGCGGGTGGCACTGGCGCGCACGCTGGCCGTGCGGCCGCGCGTGTTGCTGCTGGACGAGCCGTTCGCCGCCCTGGACAAGAACCTGCGGCTGGACATGCAGATCGAGATCAAGCGCATCCAGCGCGAACTGGGCATCACCACCATCCTGGTCACGCACGACCAGGACGAAGCCATGTCGATGGCCGACCGCATCGCCGTGATGCGCGCCGGCCAGGTGGAGCAGTTCGACACGCCCGAGGCCATCTACGACCGGCCGGCGAGCCTGTTCGTGGCCAGCTTCATCGGCACCGCCAACCTGCTGCCCGGGCGGCTCTCCGGCGGCGAGCCCGCGGGCTTCGCGGTAGCCTGCCAGGGCGGTGGGGTGCTGCAACTGCGGCAGGCCTGGCCCTGCTCGCGTGCCGGCAGCGTGCTGGTGGCCGCGCGGCCCGAGCACCTGGCCATCGCGCCGCTTTCGCCGCAGGCCGTGCCGGCCACCATCGACATGGTGCTGCCGCTGGGGCCATCGCTGGTGTACGAGCTGACGCTGCCGGGCGGCCGCACCGTCAAGGTGACGCAGCCGCGCACCTCCGAGCACCCCCGCTTTGCCGCCGGCGACCGGGTCGGCCTGAGCCTGCGCGCCGGCTCGCCGGCCGGTGTGTTCACCGCCTGAGGGCCACCATGCCCCGCTCCTTCCGCTCGCCGCCCGCCGGGTCCTCGTTGTCGCTGGCCTTGCCGCTCGCGCTGTTCTTCGCGGTGTTCGTCATTGCGCCACTGGTGCTGCTGGCCTACGTCAGCCTGCATGTTGACGGCACGCTGGCGCAGGCCGGCTTCGCCCAGTACGCGAAGTTCCTGGGCGACCGCTTCAACCTCGGCGTGCTGGGCGCCACCCTCGGCCTGGGCCTGCAGGTGGTGGCGCTCAGCGCGGTGATCGGCTTCCCGCTCGCCTGGCTCTACACGCAGGCGCCGCGTCGCTGGCAGGGACCGCTGCTGCTGCTGATCATCCTGCCCCTGCTCACCAGCTCGGTGGTGCGTACCTTCGCCTGGGTCGTGATCCTGGGACGGCAGGGCATCGTCAACAGCGCGCTGCTGGATCTGGGCGTGATCGCCGAGCCGCTCAAGCTGCTGTACACGCACGGCGCCGTGGCCGTGGCGCTGGCCCAGATCGAGCTGCCGCTGATGGTGCTGCCGCTGGTCACCGCCCTGATGAACATCGATCCCAATCTGCGTCCGGCTTCGCTGGCGCTTGGCGCGGGGCACTGGCGCACCTTCTGGCAGATCACGGTGCCCCTGTCCATGCCGGGCCTGCTCACCGGCTGCGTGCTGGTGTTCGCCTCCAGCGTCAGCGCCTTCGTCACCCAGACGCTGGTCGGTGGCGGCCAGCACATGTACATGCCCTTCTACATGTACCAGCAGGCGATCGAAGCCAACAACTATCCCTTCGCCGCGGCGGTCGCGATGCTCCTGCTTGGGTGCGTGCTGGCGGTGGTGATGGCGGTCAACGCGCTCGGGCGCAGGAGCAAGGGGTTCGTCCATGCCTGATCAAGCTGTGTCCCCGGGTTTGCTGCCCGCCGCGCCCGCGGCGGCGCCGCGCGCCAGGCACGCGTTCGCCGCAGGCCTGGAGCACGCGTCCTTCCGCGCCGTGTTCGGCCTGCTGGGATTGGTCGCGGCCCTGCTGCTGCTGGCACCGACGGTCGTGGTGCTGGTCACCTCGCTCACCAGCGGCTACTCGCTCAAGTTCCCGCCACCGGGCTACTCCACGCGCTGGTACCAGGCCTTGTGGACCGAGTCGCCGGAGCTGGTCGACGCGCTGCTGCTGTCGCTGAAGCTGGCCGCGATCGCCACCAGCGCCTCCGTGGTGATGGGCGTGGCGGCGGCACTGGCGCTGGCCCGGCGCCCTGAGCCCTGGGCCCGCGCTGTGGAGGCCGTGTTCCTGTCGCCGCTGATGCTGCCGACGCTCGCCATCGGCCTGTCGCTGCTGATGCTGTTCAACCTGGCCGGCACCGCGCTCTCGTTCTGGACCCTGGTGCTCGGGCACGTCACGCTGGTCACCCCCTACGTGCTGCGCACCACGGCGGCGAGCCTGGTGCAGATGGACGCCAGCCTGCTCGAGAGCGCCAGCGCCCTCGGCGCCTCGCCGGTGTACGCCTTCCGCACGGTCACCCTGCCGCTGGTGTCCCGCGGCATCGCGGCGGGGGCCTTCATCGGCTTCATGAACTCCTTCGACAACGTCGCCGTCTCGCTCTTCCTGTCGGACGCGCGCAGCCAGGTGCTGCCGATCCGGATGTGGCACATCATTGAATCCAATCTCGATGTGCGCGCCGCCGCCGTCTCCGGTGTGCTGATCGCCGCCACCCTGGTGCTGATGGTGGTGATGGAGCGCGTGGCAGGCGTTTCGCGGCACTTCCGTTGATGCGCCGCTTCGTTCCCGGTTCAGGCGGGCGCGACGCGGTCGCCGCCCCAGCGCAGGCGCAGCGCCAGGTACTCCTCCTCGCGCACGCCTTCGCGCAGTTCCAGCGCGAACCCGGTCATGCCGCAGAAGGCCTCGATCGAGTAGCGGCCCAGGTCGGTGCGGCGCAGGCGCGCATGGCGCAGCGCCAGCACCAGCGTGGCTACACCGGCCAGCTTCAGCGCGCCCGCGCACATGGGACAGGGCTCCATCGTGCAATAGAGCGTCGCCCCCTGTGCCGCGTGCGGCCCGTGCTGCGCGAAAGCAGCGCGCAGCACGTCGGTCTCGGCATGGGAGGTGACATCGCCCTGGCTGCATTGCCGGTTCTGGCCGCTGGCCAGCAGCCGGCCCTCGCGCACCAGCACCGCGCCGGTCGGCCAGTCGCCGCGGGCATGCGCCTCGCGTGCCGCCTGCAGGGCCAGGTCCATCCAGTGCAGGTCTTCGTCGTGCTGCGGGTTCATGGCACGCGCTCTCCGTTCATTCAAAGGAAACCGAATTGAGCAAGAAACGCACCCTGTTGCGCAATGCCACCGCACTGGTCGGCGATGCGCTGGATTACGACGCCCAGCCGCTGGACGTGCTGATCGAGGGCGATCGCATCGCGGCCATCGCGCCGGCCGGCTCGCTGGGCGATGCGGAGTGCGTGGTCGACCTCGCGCGCCGCCTGCTGGTGCCGGGTCTGGTCAACGGCCACCAGCATTCGCACGAGCACTTCCAGCGTGGCCGCACCGAGAACCTGCCGCTGGAACTCTGGATGCACCTGGTGCGCACGCGGATCCCGGTGGCTCTGACCCCGCGACAGGTGTACCTGCGCACGATGATCGGCGCCATCGAGTCGCTGCGCACCGGCTGCACCACGCTGGTCGACGACATGGCGCTCGGTGCGGCGATCCAGCGCGAGAACATCAAGGCAGTGCTGGCCGCCTACGACGACGCCGGCATCCGCGCGCTGCTGGGCTTCGCCATGATGGACAAGCCCATCGTCGACAACTTCCCCTTCGTCGCCGAGCACTTCCCGCCGGAGCTGGCGGCCGAACTGCGTTCTGCCGCGCGGCCGGCACCGCAGGACTGCCTGGCGCTGGTGCGCGACCTGGCGCGCGAGCGCCATCCGCAGCAAAACCGGGTCGGGGTGCTGGTCTCGGCCTCGGCGCCGCAGCGTTGCACCGAGCCCTTCCTGCAGCAGGTGCGGGCGCTGGCCGACGATCTCGCGCTGCCGGTCATCACGCACGTGCAGGAGACCCGGCTGCAGGTCGTCACGGGGCAGCAGTTCTACGGCTCCCCCATCGTTGAATACCTGGACCGCATCGGCTTCCTGAAGCCGGCGACCAGCCTCATTCACGCGGTCTGGCTGAACCCGCGGGAGATCGAGGCGCTGGCGCGCACTGGCGCCACCGCGCAGCACAACCCGTGGAGCAACCTGCTGCTCGGCTCCGGCGTGCAGCCGGTGCGCGAGCTGCTGGAGGCCGGGGTCAACGTCAGCCTGGGTTCGGACGGCTCCTGTTCCACCGTGACCGTCAACATGCTGAACGTCCTGGGGAGCGCGGCGGCGCTGTCCAAGTTGCGCGGCGACGTGCCGCAGCGCTGGCTGTCGGCGCGCGAGGCGCTGCAGGCCGGCACCCTGGCCGGCGGGCGGGCGCTCGGCTTCGGCGATGCGCTGGGTTCGCTGCGAGTGGGCGCGCTCGCGGACCTGGTGGCGTATCGCACCGACACGGTCACGTTCACGCCGATGAACGACCCGGTGCGCCAGCTGGTGTACGCCGAACGCGGCGCCGGCCTGGACTTCTCCATGGTGGCCGGCGAGATTGTCATCGAGGGCGGGCGGCTGCTGCGCATCGACGAGGCCGCGATCCTGGCCGAGATCGAAGCGGACTTCCGCGAACTGTCCGGGCGCTATGCGCAGGCGGAGGCTTCGGTGGCCCCGGTGCTGGCCGCCGTCGAGGGCATCTACCGCCGCTCGCTGGCACTGCCCATCCCGCCGGATACCTTCGCCGCGCGGATGCCGGCATGAGCGGCGCCCGCGATTTCCACGGCTACGGCTGGCGTTATCCGGCGCTGCGCTGGCCCGGCGGCGCCGGACTGGCGGTGTCCTTCGTGCTGAACGTGGAAGAGGGCGCCGAGCTCAGTCTCAGCGCCGGCGACGAGCGCAACGAAGGCCGCCACGAGGTGAACCACGAGGTGCTGGGCGCGCCCGACCTGTGCATGGAAAGCCACTTCGAATACGGCGCGCGGGTGGGCTACTGGCGCATCACGCGGGCGCTGCTGGAAGCAGGGGTGCCGCTGACGCTCAACGCCTGCGGCCGGGCGCTGGAGACGACGCCCTGGATCGCCCGTGACGCCACGGCCAATGGTTTCGAGATCTGCTGCCACGGCTGGCGCTGGGAGTCGCACGCCGGCCTGCCCGAAGCCGAGGAGCGCGCGCGCATCGCCCGCTGCGTCGCAACGATCAGGCAACTATGGGGCCGGCCGCCGGTAGGCTGGCACACCAAGTCCTCCGCTTCGGTGAACACCCGGCGCCTGCTGGTGGAGCAGGGCGGCTTCTTGTACGACAGCGATGCCTACAACGACGACCTGCCCTACTACGTGCCGGTCGCCGGCCGGCCGCACCTGGTGCTGCCCTACGCCTTCGACACCAACGACATGCGCTTCTTCGACAGCTTCGCCTTTGCCCGGGCCGACGATTTCGCCGGCTATGCGATCGACGCCTTCGAGGCGCTGCTGCGCGAATCGCACACTGCGCCGCGCATGCTGTCGATCGGGCTGCACACCCGCATCATCGGCCGGCCGGGGCGCATCGCCGGACTGGAACGGCTGCTGGCCCACATCCGCGGGCGTGCCGGTATCTGGTGCGCCACGCGCGAGCAGATCGCCCGCCACTGGCTGGCCCACGTGCCCCCGGAAGGCGCGCAATGAAGCTGTTGCTGGTCAACCCCAACCGCACGCAAGCGGTGACCGACGCGGTGCTCGCGGCGGCGCGCAGCAGCGCCTCGCCGGGCACCGAGCTGCTGGCGGTCACGGGCAGTTTCGGGCCGCTGGTGATCGGCTCACGCGGCGAGAACGCGCTGGCGCAGCACGGCGTGCTGGAACTGGTCGCGCAGCACGCGGCCGGCTGCGATGCCGTGGTGCTTGGGGTTTCGCTGGACACCGCCCTGTGGGCCTGCCGCGAGCTGCTGGACGTGCCGATCGTGGGCATGACCGAAGCCGGCCTGCTGGTGGGCGCCACGCTCGCCACCCGCATCGGCGTGCTGACCTACGGCCAGCGCATGGGGCCCTTGTACCGCGAGCTGGTGGAGAGCCACGGCCTCACCGGTCGACTCGCCGGCATCGAGGCGCTGGAGGTCACGCCGCAGCAGACCTTCGAGGCGCCGCAGGCGGTGCAGGCCGCGGTGCTCGCTGGCGCCCAGCGGCTGGTCACGCGCGACGGCGCCGAAGCCGTGCTGCTGGCCGGCGCCGCCATGGCTTCCATGGCCGGCGTGCTGCAGGCGCAGATCGGCGTGCCGCTGCTCGATGGGGTCGCCTGCGCGGTGGCGCTGGCCGAGGCGAGGGTGCGGCTGCGGCTGCCCAAGGCGCGCAGCGGCAGCCTGGCGGCCACCGGCGGGCGCGACGTGCAAGGGGTGTCGCCGGCGCTCGCCGCCCTGTTCGGACGCTCGCCATGAGTGACGCGCTGCATCTGATGACAGCGCGCGCGCTGGCCGCGCGTGTCGGTGCGGGCAGCCTGCGCGCGGCCGACGTCGCCCGCTTCTTCATCGAGCGCGTGCAGCGTCTCAATCCTGACCTGAACGCGATCGTGCAGTTCGATCCGGCGCTGGTGCTGGCGGAAGCGGCCGCAGTTGACCAGAGGCTGGCGAACGGCGAGCAACTGCCGCTGGCCGGCGTGCCCTTCACGGTGAAGGACAACCTGTGGGTGGCAGGCCGCCGCATCACCCAGGGCTCGCTGCTGTTCGAGGATTTCGTCGCTCCGCGCGACGCGTGGGCAGTGGCCCGGCTGCGCGAGCGCGGCGCCGTGATGCTGGGCATCACCAACTGTTCCGAGTTCGCCTGCAAGGGCGTGAGCGTCAACCGGGTGTACGGCGCGACCCGCCATCCGCTGGATCCAGCGCTGACGCCGGGTGGGTCCTCCGGCGGCGCGGCCGCGGCGCTCGCTGCGGGCCTGGGCCTGCTGGCGCTGGGCACCGACGCCGGCGGCTCCACGCGGCGGCCGGCGGCGCATTGCGGGCTGGTCGGATTGAAGCCGAGCGCCGGCCTGATCCCGCACCCCTGGGGCTTCGCGGAGCCGAACTACGGCCTGTCCGTGATCGGGCTGCTGGCGCGCAACGTGGGCGATGCCGCCTGGCTCTACGACCAGCTGCTGGCGTACGACGCAGGCGATCCCGCCGGCGTGCCGGTGCTGGTGGGGCTGCAGGCCTCGGATGCGCTGGCGACGGACCCGCCGCGCGAGCTGCGCGTTGCGTGGAGCCCGCGGCTGGGCTGCGATTTCGCGATCGACGACGACGTGCTGCAGGCCCTGCAACTTCGGGTCGACGCCTTGCGCTCGGCGGGCTGGCGGATCGTCGATGCCGATCCGAGCTGGCCGGCGGAGGTGCGCGAGTACCCCTTGCTCGCACTGCAGCAGGCCGGCCTGCACGCGCTCTATGGCCACCGGCTGCGCGACGCGCGCGAGCGCTTCGACCCCGACCTGGTGCTGCAGATCGAAGCCGGCGCAGCCTGCGGCCCGGAGGTGATCGCCCGCGTGCTGCGGCTGCGCGAGCGCATCGCCGCGTCGCTGGCGCGCTTCTTCGAGGAGCATGACCTCCTGTTGTGTCCGAGCGCGCCCGTCACGGCCTGGCCGCTGCAGCAACTCGGGCCGCCGGTGATCGGCGGCCGGGCCGCCGGACCTCGCGGCCACGCGGCTTTCACGCCGCTGTTCAACTATTGCGGTGTGCCGGCCTGCTCGGTTCCCGCCGGCGAGGTGCGCGGTCTGCCGGTGGGACTGCAGGTCGCCGCACCACGCTATGAGGATGCGCGGGTGCTGCAATACGCGGCCCTGGTGGAAGGTGTCGCAACTTCGCGCTGATGGCACGTCCAGCAGGCCGAAATCGAAGACCTGCCCAGCTGGGCGAACACGGTCATTGGGATTCGGGCGCACAGGCGGGTGCGGCTCCCGCGGCGGTTCCGGCTATCGTCAAGCGAACGGGAAGTGCCCGGGTTGGCGGCAGTGATGTGCGCGACCGTTCGCATCCACACAGTGAGGAACCAGATGTCGGTCACTTTCGTGCGAATTCTCGCGTGCCTTCTTTTGTGGGGCACGAGCCTCGATGCTCGCCCGCAAACGCCAGCTTGCTCCAGTGCGGCCTCGAACGCCTTCTATACAGGGCCGTTCCTCGGGCCAGAGAACCGAATCGCGGCCCAGGACTTCTACCGCGACTATTACTGCTCAGAGCAATTCCGCAGCAGCCGCTACCCCGCCGGCTTCGTTACGATTTTCGGCAGTTCGACGATTGTGGAAAACAATACGAAGGGGACTCCGGAGGTCAACTTGGCCAACAACCTGGTCTACGCGGACGTGATGGCGTTTGCATCGGAGTGGACCAGAAAAAAGAGCAGATTTCCGATCATGACGGGCGCTGGACCAGGTCTGATGGAGGCGGGCAGCCGTGGAGCGGCCGCCGCGGGCGGGCCTAGCATCGGCTTCACAACTTACTACTTCCAAGGCAACCCCGCGAACGCGTTCCACCGATACCGGGACACAGATCAGATCGTCACCGACGGCTTGGTATTTTCCAGCGTCGCGGTGCGCGAGAGTGAGATGTTCCGACACTCCGCCGCGATGGTGATCGCTCCAGGTGGGAGCGGCACCGGCTGGGAGATTTTTCAGATCCTCGAGACAATCAAGAGCCAACAGCTGCGCGGCGTTCCGATTTACCTGGTGGGAAACGCCTATTTCCACTGGCGGCGCTTCGATGACTTCCTCGACGATATGCATGCGCGCGGCACGATCGACAAGACCGTACTCATGAAAAACGTCATCCGTGTCGAGCGCGCCGTGGACGTCGTGCCTTTGCTGGAGGCCGCCCTGCGCTCTTCCGCCCCGACCGATCGCTAGCCGAAGGAGTGCATCTGCTGAGAGTGACACGTCTGGCCCTCTTGACGCTGCTTCATTACCAATGGCCGCTGCTGCCTGGGTCACCAGCTTGCATCGAGCCGATTTGCAGGCAAGCCTCACCGCTGCCTGCGCCGCTTGCGCCAGCTCGCGCCCGGTCACTGCAACGGCTGCAGTTCGTGCTTCACCACCTCCTGCGCCACCCGGCGGCCCAGTGCGGCGCCGACCAGGCCGGAGGTCCGGTAGTGCACGCCCTCGTAGATGCGGGCATTGATCACTTCGTCGACATAGTCGGACAGCCGCTCGTACGAGCGGATGACACCAGGCGCCGCAGTGCTGGTTAGCGTGAAACGCGGCAGCGTGTCGCCATACATCTCTTGCAGCACGCCCGCCGCCGCGCCCTGGAACGTGCAGTGCGCGCAGGGGTACTCCGGGTGCATCGGCGTCGTGATCATCGGCTCCCAGTTCGCATCGAGCGTCGTCGCATCGTTGCCGTCAATGTCGCCATTGCGGATGGCGGTGACCGGGCGCCAGAAGTTGTGGGCGTACTTGGCATCGAAGATGACGATCGCCGTGTCGGCCGTCGCGATGGACGAAAGCGCGAACAGGCGCGCGGTATCGAGCAGGTCCAGGTTCTTCGCCTTGGCGGCGTGGCGCGTCACGGGGTTGTACGTCGCGGCACCGATGAGTTGCCAGAACTGCGCGATCTCGGTCTGCTCCGGTGTCCGTGCCGAGCCGGTCTTCGCGCCCATGCGCTTGACCTCGTTGTAGTCGGCGGCCCACTGGGCGCTGGTGAGCGCGTAGGGCGCCGGTGGGCGAAACAGGTCGCCGCTCTTCAGGCAGAACGGCTTGACCGCATTCCAGGTCGAGGACGCCGGGAACACCGTCGGGACGTACTTGCCGGGCGTGGTGTACGGCCGGTAGGTGATGGGCGCCGTCGCGCCGTCCTGCTCGCGCTCCGCCAGGATGGCGGCCGCGGCTTGCTCGCCCAGGCGCACGCCACTGGCCTTGCCGGCGCCCTCGGGCACCCTGGCCAGCGCTGCCTGCAGGGCGGCATCGAAATCCTTCGCCTGTGCCGGGAACAACTTGACCAGCACGTCATGGCCAGCTGCAGCTGCCGCCGCATCGGGCAAGGCGCCGGGCTGCGCCGGCAGCTTGGCGCGGTACGGCGCGTAGCGAGGCGCGATGGAGTTGAGCGCCTCGAAGATGGCGATATGCATGATGGCCATGGCGCGGCTCTGCAGGTCCGGGCTGAGCCCGGCGGCGTAGACGGCAGTGACGGCCGTCTCGTTCCAGTCGGTGACGACATCGGCATGGGCCGGGGGTCCGCACACCAGCCACGCAGCGCATGCGAGGACGGACAGGGACACGGGGTTGCGAACAGCGGTCATGGCATTTCCTCCAGGGTGGACAGCCTCACTTTAGGCAGCACCCGGAAGAATGCGCAGGCGGCGGCGACGCATGCGCCGAATCGATGGCTGGGCGCGCCGCATCGGCGATGAATCCGCCGCCTGAAGGACACCACGGCTTAACCGGTGCTCGGTTTCCAGTCCTTGCCCTTGAGCTCGATGATGTAGCTGCGGGTGCCCGAGCCGCCGATCACTTCCGCCGCATGCGTCTGCGCCGCGCCGTAGAACACGGTTCCCGGCGGCAGGTCGACCAGGTCCACCTTGCCGTTCTCGGTGTGCTTCAACTTGGCGCCGGTCAGCGACACGGTGACGTGGGCGGGGTGGTAGTGCATCCCTTGCCCGCACACACCGAGCCCCGGCCGGCTCTTGTACTCCAGGACTCGCACTTGCGCGTTGTCGACGAGCACGCGGAACGAGCGTGGATCGGCGCTGACCGCGTCCTGCGCCAGGGCCTCGCTGCCGACGCCGAATGCCGAGAGCAGGGCGACGGCCTGGCGCCTGCTCAAGCCGTGAATGTCGTTGCCGTCTGTGGTGTCCATGGGAGGCCTCCTGTGCGGGTGGTGACGATCACATCTGCCGGAACAGATGCGTGTGCGCTTCGCTGACCGGAAGCGCTTCGGGCCGGTTCTTCAGCCGCAGGCTCAGGTTGCCCCGGTCGTCGCGCAGCACGCTGTCGATCGCGTGCAGGTTCACGATGGTGGAGCGGTGGACCAGCCAGAACATCAACGGGTCGAGTTCTTCATGCAGTTCGCGGATGGTCTTGCGGATCAGGGATTCCGAGTCGGCCGTCACCACCAGGGTGAATTTCTGGTCCGACTTGAAATACAGGATCTCCTCCACGGTGATCAGGCGCACCGCGGCGCCGCGTGAGGCGTTGATCCATTGCAGGTGCGGCCGCGGCGATGGTGTCGGCGGGGGGATCCGGCTGAGGGCGTCGCGCAGGTCGGCCGCGGGCTGCTGCAGCCGGTCCTTCACGCGTTGCAGGGTCGTGAGCAGCCGGCCTGCCGTTGGCGGCTTCAGCACGTAGTCGATGGCCCCGGCCTCGAACGCCTCCAGCGCGTGCGTGTCGTACGAGGTGATGAACACGATGTGGCAGCCGGCGCCGACGCGGCGCGCCACCTCCAGGCCCGAGAGCAGCGGCATCCGGATGTCCAGGAACACCAGGTCGGGCGCGTGCTCCTCGATCGCGTGCAGCGCAGCCACGCCGTCGGTGACGCGCGCAACGATGTGCAGTTGCGGCCACAGCGTGTGCAGCAGGTCGGCCAATTCGTCCGCCAGCAGCGGCTCGTCCTCGGCCAGCACCGCTGTCGGAGTCCCCGGATCGCGCTCACGCGCTGGCATGGGGCACCCACAGCGTGACGATGGCGCCGGTCCCGTTCGTCTCGACCGACAGGCCGGCGGCGGGTCCATCGAGCCGGCGCAGCAAGGCGTGCACGCGTGCCACTGCCGCAGTGGACGGTCGCGCGGGCAGTCCGAGGACCACCCGGCAGCGACCGTCGGCGCAACGCGCCTGCAGCGTGCAGTCGCCGCCACGCGAACGCAGCGCGTCATCCACCAGCGGCAGCAGCGCACCGGGCGGGAACCGTGCATGCATCGCGGCGTCGCAAATGTCGAGCGTCATGTGCCAACCGGCTGCATGCGCCAGCGAGAGCAGCTGGGCATAGGCCCGCGCGAGCTCCGCCTCGCGCGGCACGCTGGACCCGCCGGGGCGCAGGGCCGGCAGGCTGGCGCGCAGGAACGCGATCAGCTCGTCGAGCAGGCGTTCGGCCCGCGGGGGATCGGTCGCGTACGCGTGCCGCACCGCATCGAGCATGCCGAACAGCAGCACGGGATCGATGCGCGCCTGCACGGCCTGCAGATCCAGCTGCACGATGCGGCGCCGCGCCTCCCGCTGCCCCGCCTGGGCCGCCGCGAGCCGCGCCGCAGCGGACTCGTGCTGGCGGCTGCGGCCCAGGTGGGCGAAGTACAGCGCTGCCATCGTCAACGACAACGCGAATCCGTACAACTGCATCGGTAGCAGCCCCAGCACGAAGCCCTGTTCGACGAGGATCCGGGCGCGCCCGGCGGTCACCACGTTGGGCGCCGCCGCGCAGGCGCACGCCAGCGTGAGCCAGAGCACTGCGCGGCCGACGCGACCGGTGCCCTCCGCCAGGTGGCTGCCCACATGGCCGGCCACCAGCAGGCAGACCCACAGCACGAGGCCATACAGCAGCCACCACGCGCTCACTTGCACCAGCTCCGCCGGCGCGCGCTGCTGCAGCACGCCCAGGTAGCCGGCGAAGAACTTCAAGGGCCCGGCGAACGCCAGCAGTCCTGCCATGGCGACCGCGCCGGGATGCGTTGGCAGCCACTTTGCCACGCCCGCTGCGGCGTCGGCCTGCCACAGCGCGCGGAAGGCCTGGAGCGCAGCGGTGTGCATGGCGTTTCGTCCTTCAGGCGGACTGCGGCTGTCCCGCGGCGAGTCGGGAGACGGCAGCAGCAACGAGCGGGATGGTGATGCGTGCGCGGGCACCGTGCGGATCGACCGAGTCCAGGGCGAGGCTGCCCTGGCCGGCATAGCGGGCGGCCAGTTGCCTTCGGACGTTGGCCAGCCCGACCCCCGTGCCGCTGCTGGCCGCGCCCCCGAAGCCGAGCCCGTCGTCGGTGACCTCGACCTCGAGCGAGTCGCGGTTGCGGCGGGCGCGCACCAGCACCTGGCCACCTCCCGCCGGCTCGAGCCCATGGCGGATCGCGTTCTCGACCAGCGTCATCGCCAGCATCGGCGGAAACGCGAGGGCGTCCAGCGCTGGATCGACATCGATCCGGTAGCCGAGGCGCGAGCCCATCCGGATGCGATACAGCTCGAGGTAGGCGCGCACCAGCTCGATTTCGTCGGCCAGGGTGCCGCTGGCATTGCGCACCTGCGGCATGGCCGTGCGCAGGTAGCGCATCAGGCTCTCGATGGCCTCGGCGCCCGCTTGCGGGCGGGTGCGATACAGGCGTCGGACGTTGGCCAGCATGTTGAACAGGAAGTGCGGCTCGATCTGCGCCTGCAGCAGCGCCAACTGCTGCTCCGCTTCACCCTGGACCTGTTGCACGCGGGCGAGGTCCGCCGCGTGAGCCGCCGATTCGGCGCGCAGCGAGCGCTGGTGAACGTCGCCGATGGCCGCCAGGAAGATCGCCGGCAGGCCCCAGTGCAAGGCTTCCGACAGCAGCCGCAGGGGCGACGGCAGGTAGGCGAAGCCGTGCGCGTAATAGGCGAAGAGCAGCAACGCGAAGGCAAGGGCGGCCACAAACAGCACCGTGCACACGAGGGCCAGCCGCATCGGCAGCGAGGACGGCAGCGCCTCGTCGAGGAAGGTGTAGACCAGCAGCAGGCCGGCCGCCAACACCGACAGCTCGGCCAGGTGTTCCAGCCAGGCCACGGCGATTTCAGCCGGGGAGAAGAAGTCGACGAGGGTCGGGCTGACCAGGATGCCCAGCGACAGGAGCACCGTCGTCACCGCGGCTGCGGCGATGCGGCGGGCGTCGAGCGCCCGCAGCACGCGGACCGCATAGGCGCGGACATCCCCGGGTGGGAGCCCAAGCCGGAGGTTGCCGAGCATCGAAGGCTCCTGGACGGGTCAGTCCGTCCATTCTGCGCCCCGCGAGGCTTGCCGCACAGTGCGCCGCGACGGATGCGGCCCACGGACGACGGGTGCGACCCATGCGGGATGGGCGCGGCAGGTGTCGCCACCCAGCCCGAATTCAACAGCCTGCTAGGCGGTTGCGGTCGTGCGCGCCACGTCCAGCGTGGTGGTGCGCCGCAGCTCCCGGCGGTGTTTCTTGTCGTCGAAGTACGTCGCGCGGTGCATGGTCGTCCGGTTGTCCCAGATGACGAAGTCGCCGACCAGCCAGGGGTGGCTGTAGACGAAGCGCGCTTGGGTCGCGTGCTCGGTCAGGTCGCGCAGCAGCAGGCGACCTTCCGGCACCGGCCAGCCCACGATCTCCTGCGCGTGCGAGGCCAGGTACAGGGAGCGGCGGAGTACGCCAGGGATGCGGCGGACCAGCGGGTGCACCGCGCCCTTGAGCTGCTCCTTCTCGCCCGGCGCGAACTCGAACCCGAGCACCTCGCGCGAATAGGCGATCGAGTGGTGAACGCGCAGGTCCTCGATCAAGGTCTTCGTCTGCGCGTCGAGCGCGTCGTAGGCACCGCGCATGTCAGCGAACTGGGTGTCGGCGTGCACCTCGGGCACCACGCGCGCCGACAGCATGGAGTACCTTCCCGCCGGATCGACGAACGACGCATCCGTGTGCCATAGCCGGTTGGCCAGGGCGCTCATGCGGCGGCGGTCATTGGGCGGCAGCAACTGGCCGTCGCGCCCCACGTTCGAGACGTCCGAGAGTGCCTCGTTGCCGAAGCGGTTCTTTTCCAGGACCGAGGAGGACGTCTTCGCATGGAGCGTGCCATCAAACTGCGTGGCAAATTCGAGCTGCTGGTCGTCCGTGAACGGCTGCTTGCGGAACACGAGCACCCCGTACTGGTCCATGCCCCGGCGGACTTGCTCCAGGGTCTCACTGTCCGCATGTCGCAAGTCGACCTCGCTTGCTTCGGCAACGAAGGAGGGGTGAAGTGGCTTGAAGGTGAGTTGCATGTGAGCTCCGAGTGTCAGTAGTCTTTCGCCGACGTCATTCCGGCTTGATGTTGCCGTCCTTGATCACCTTCGCCCACTTCCGGATCTCGGACCGCGTGAAGGTGTCCAGGTCGGCGGACGTGCCGCCCCCGGGCAAGGCACCCATGTCTTCGATCTTCTGGCGTACGTCGGGCATGGCCATGACCTTGGCCATCTCGGCCTGCAGGCGAGCGACGATCTCCGGCGGCGTCCCCGCCGGGGCCAGCAGGGCGCCCCAGGTGAAGGCTTCGAACCCGGGCAAGCCGCTTTCCGCCAGTGTGGGGACCTGGGGCCAGCTCGCCAGCCGCTGCCGGTTGCCGGTGGCCAGCGCCCTGAGCTTGCCGGCCTTGACGTACGGCCCGGCGGACAGGACGCTGTCGAACAAGACCGAGCAGACCCCGCCGATGGTGGCGGTCAGCGCCGGACCACTGCCCGCATAGGGGATGTGCGTCATCTGCACGCCGGCCATGCCCTTGAACAGCTCCGCAGCGAGATGCGAGGGCGAGCCCAGTCCGATGGAGCAGTAGTTGGCCTTGTCCTTGTGTTCGCGCGCCCAGGCGATGAATTCCTGTGCGGTCTGGAACGGTGCCGACGCCGGAACGACCATCAGCAGCGGATTGATCGACATGAGCGTCACCGGTGCGAAGTCGCGCACCGGGTCATAGGGGATCTTGGGAAACAGGCTCACATTGATCACGTGCGGGCCGGCGCCGGTGGACAGCAGGGTGTATCCGTCGGGCGCGCTCTTGGCCGCCAGCTCACTGCCGATCATCGCCGCGCCGCCGCCCCGGTTGTCCACGACAACCGGTTGCTTGAGGCTTTCGGACAGCTTCTGTCCCACCAGGCGCGTCATCAGGTCGGTCGTGCCCCCCGGCGGATACGGCACGATGATGCGGATGGGCTTTTCAGGGTAGCCGGCCTGCGCGGCGCCTGCGAAAAGCGCAGCGGCAAAAAGGATCGCTTCGCGAAGGTGCTTCATCTTGTCTCCTGGTCTTCTTTGCCCGCAATCCAGCTGGCAGGCCGCCATTCAAGCACCCGGCAACGATAAGAACAATCCATTTATTCCGGTCGATTCAGTAGTGCTGCGACACAATGGCCTCATGAAAAACATCGTGACACTGCGCCAGATCGAGGGCTTCCTGCTGGCGGGCGAGCTGCTGTCGTTCAGTCGTGCCGCCGAAGCGATGCACATCACCCAGTCGGCCTTTTCTCAGCTGGTGCGGGAGCTGGAGGCCGCGCTGGGCGTTCGGCTGTTCGACCGCACCACCCGCCGCGTTGCCCTTACCGAAGCCGGCGTACTGCTGCATGCCAAGATGAAACGCGGCGTGCTGCAAATCGATGAGGCCTGCGAGGACGCGCGGGCCATGGCCCGCCTCGAGCACGGTCACATCCGGGTCGGCACGCTGGCTTCCCTCGCCATCAGCGTGGTGACCCGGGCGCTCGGCGAGTTGCGCAAGAGCTTCCCTGGCGTGAAAGTGAGCATGCGGGAGGACTACAACGGGCCTCTCCTGGAACGGGTAGCGCAAGGAGACGTCGACTTCGCTGTGTGTGCCTACAGCCACTCGGCCACGGAGCTGCAGTTCGATCACTTGTTCGATGACGAGCTCGTCGCCGTGATGCAGCGGACGCGCGCCAACCCGGACGAGCCGGTCCTGCGCTGGTCCGCACTGCAGGATGCCCCGCTGGTGATGCTGGTGCGGGACTCCGCCACGCGCGACCAGATCACCGCGGCGCTGGCGGCGAACCGGATCGTCCGTGAGCCGGATTACGAAGTGGCCAACATGTTCACCGCCTTGAGCATGGTGCGCGCGGGCTTCGGAGTGACGTTTCTGCCGGCCATGGTCATCGGCGAGGTGAACCTTGCCGGACTCGCCTGGAAGCGGCTGCAACGCCCCGTGCCGCTGCGGCGCATCGGCATCTGCCGGCGCGCTGACCGTACCGCTTCTCCCGCCGCGGCCAAGTTCGAGCAGTTGCTGCGCGCGGAGGTCGAGCGCACGCGAAAGCGGACGCGGGAGACGTTCGGCACCTGAAGACCGCCAGGAGGATCAGCATGGCGGGGAGTGTGGGAGGCGCTCAGCGCGGCAGCCATTCCGGCCGGTCGCCGCCGAGGCGCGGGGTCGGCTTGTCCCAGTGCGGCGGCGTCTCGGACAGTTGCAGTGCCGGTCCGAGCGTCCGCAGTTCGCCGTAGCTGCCCGACTCCTGCACCAGCAGCGGCGCCAGCTCCTGTTCCGTGAGCTTGCCGGTCGCTTCGGCGAAGCCCTCGACCAGCCCCTGCCGCTGCACGAGCATCGCTGCGCCGCACAGCGCCGTGTGCACGCGCCAGCCGCCGCCTTCGCGCCCGCGCCGGCCGAGTGCCAGCAGGGCGCCATAGGCTGTGAGGTAGCCCGTGGTGTAGTCGCACACCGGCGCGAAGACCAGCTTGGGCTGGCCGGCCCCGGTGAGCCTGCCTTGCGTGTCGCAGACGCCGCTCACGGCCTGCGCAACCTGTTCCCAGCCCGCGCGGTCGGCCCAGGGTCCGCCCGATCCGTAGCAACTCACCTGCACCTGCACCAGGCCGGGGTTGAGGCGCCAGAGCGTGTTCTCGTCGAAGCCCAGGGAGGCGATCCGCCCCGGCCGGTAGCCGTTGACCAGCACGTCGGCCTCGGCCACCAGCGCTCGCAGGCGCTCGGCGTCGGCCGGGCGGCGCAGGTCCAGGAAGCAGCTGCGCTTGCCATGGCTGGTATCGCGCACGTGCTCGGGCGTTTGCGGCAGATGGTCGGAGGTGACCATGAGCACGTCCGCGCCGAGTTCGGCCAACGTGCGTCCGCCCACCGGGCCGGCGAGGATACGGGTCAGGTCCAGCACGCGCACGCCGGACAGCGGGCGGGCGCCCGCGGCGGGCAAGGGCAGCCAGGCGGGCGCAGGCGCGGTGCCGACGCGATCGACTTCCACCACGGGGCGGCCGGCGAGGTAGCGGCCTTGGGGGTGCGCCAGCCACTCCTCGGCGCTCCGGATGGTGCCGCCGCAGGCGCGCGCGGCGGCGATGGCTTCTTCCAGGGCGTCCGCATCGCGGCTGGCGACGGCGGCGCGCACCGCTTCGGGCGTGCTGTCGCACTTCAGGACATCGAGCACCCGCTGCGAAAGGTGCGGCAGGTTCAGGTGCGGCAGGAACCAGCGGCCGTCGCGTGTGGGCCAGGGCTGCGTCACGGTCAGCATGTGGGCCATGGCCTGCGGGATCTGAACGTGTTCGTACGCACCCGCTGCGTTGCGGGCGCGGGTGTAGTCCACCGTACGCACCGTGGCGGCGGCATGGCGCTGGCTCACGCGGACCTGCTGGCGCTTTCCGGCGCGCTGCTGCCACACGTCGTTGGCCGCGACGCCCACGGCAGCCAGCACCGCGGCCGTTGTGTCGCCGACGCGCAAGGGCGTGGGATGGAACGGATCGCGGCCCTGCACGGCCGCTTCGCCGGCAGGGGCGGCACCCTGGCCGCGGATGATCATCAGTTCCTCGAAGGCCGGGGCGATGGCGGGACTCGTCTGCGTCGTCTCTGTCATGGGGTCTCTCAGGTGTGCGAGTACAGCGCCGCACCGGGCGCCGGCAGTTCGGCCTGCAGCACCGTGCCACTGGCCGACTCGGTCAGCACCAGCGTGCGGCTGCCGGGACGGAAGGCGGCATTGGTGACGGTGCCGCCGGCGGGACTGCGCACGAAATGCGTGGTCCAGCCCCGCGCGTCCAGCACGAAGGCACCACCCAGGCTGGCGTGGGCGACCACGAGGCTGTCGTTCGCATCCAGCGCCAGCCCGTCCGGTCCGCTGGTGCCGAAGAAGGTCTGGAAGGCGCCCGCTTTCGACACCGAGCCGTCCGGCAGCAGCGGCATGCGCCACACGGCATTGGCGCGCGTGGCGGCCACGAACAGGAAGCGCTGGTGCGCGTCCAGCGCGATGCCGTTCGGGCTCGGTACGTTGGAAAGCAACAGGTCGAGCCGGCCATCGGTCCGCAGCCGGTACACGCGACCGCTCGGATCGTGCAGGCCGGTCTGGCCCTGGTCGGTGAAGTACAGGTTGCCCTGAGCGTCAAAGCTCAGGTCGTTCAGACCCTTGAAGCTTTCCGAGTTGCGGTGTCCGAGCACGGTCTCCACGGCACCGCTGGCGGCATCGACGCGCAGCAGGCCGCGGCGGTAGTCGGCCACCCAGAGGCTGCCGTCACGGTGGATCGCAATCCCGTTGGGCCAGCCGCCGGTCTCGGCCACCAGCTGCCACTCGCCTTGCGGAGTGACCTGGAAGACGCGCCCGTGCGGGATGTCCGTGAGGTACAGGTTGCCGGCGCGGTCGAAGCTCGGTCCTTCCAGGAAGCAGTCGACCACCTGGCCCGGCTTGTTGGCGTCGGCCCAGTCGCTGCGCCGCGGCAGGCGCAGTGCGTCCGGCATGCGCGTGAGCACGCGGGCCTCGACGATCTGCGGCGCCGTGAAGTTGACGTTCCACATGCGCGTCTACTCCTGCGGTGATACCGGGCGCGGGGCGTGGCCGCTGTAGGTGGGAATGAAGCTGCGCGGGATCGGCCCCTTGTTGCGCCCGCCTTGCTGCGTCTGCTCCCAGGCGTGCGCCAGGATGCCCACCGAGCGTGACAGGCAGAACAAGCCGCGCGCCAGGGCCGGTGCGAAGCCCAGCTCCGCATAGACCACCGCCGTGGCGCCGTCGATGTTCATCGGGATGCGGCGACCGCCCTTGCGCGCGGCGAGCACGTCCTCCACGGTGCGGGCGATGCCGGCGAACCGGCCCGCGACATCGCCGCGTGCCGCCGCCGCGTCGACCAGCGCCAGCAGCGGCGCGGTGCGCGGGTCGACCGGATGGAAGCGGTGGCCGAAGCCGGAAATGAACTTGCCGTGCTCCGCCACGAACGCGTCGAGCGCCGCGCCGGTGGCGTCCTGCGCCGCGGCGCCGGCGTCGATGCGCGCTGCGATGTCCAGGTACAACTCCATCGCCTGCTCGCCCGCGCCGCCGTGCACGTCGCCCAGCACGTTGACCGCGCTGCCCATCGCGTTGTTCAGGCCCACGCCGCAGGTCGCGGCGATGCGCGCGATCGCGATGCTGGGCGCCTGCGGGCCGTGGTCCACCGCGGACATCAGCACCGCGTCCAGCAGCCGCCCCTGGGCCGGCGTGGGCAACTCGCCGCGCGTCATCAGCCAGATCATCTGCGCCAGCCCGATTCCGCCCGCGATCAGGTCCTGGATGGCGTAGCCGCGGTAGCGGATCACGCCGGGCTGCATGTCGATGATGTCGGTGCGCCACCAGTCTTCGCTGGCGATCTGGGCGGCGGACTTGTCCGTGGTCATACGGCTTGCTCCGATTGCAGTTGGGCGATCTCGTCGGGGCCGTAGCCCAGGTCCGAGAGGATGTCGCGGGTGTGCTGGCCCAGCGTGGGCGGCGGCGCGTCGACGGTGGGTGCCTGGCCATCGAGCTTGAAGCCGGTGCGCAGCACCCGGATGTCGCGGCCCACGCCGGGCACGTCGGCAAAGTGGCCGACCATGCCGCGCTGCGCGATCTGCGGATGCTCCAGCGCCTGGGGCACGGTGTAGACGGGACCGGCCGGCACGCCGGCCTGATTGAGCAGCGTCCACCATTCTTCGGTGTTGCGCGCGGCCAGCGCTTCTTCCAGTGCAGCTTTCAACTCGACCCGGTGCTGCAGCCGGCCCTGGCGGTCGGCAAAGCGCGGGTCGGTGGCCAGCGCGGGCCGGCCGATGACGCGGCAGACGGCCTCGAACTGCTCCTGCTTGTTGGCAGCGATGTTGATCAGCCCATCGCCCGTGCGGAAGGTGCCCGAGGGGCTGGCAGTGACGTTCTCGTTGCCCATGGGCCGCGGTTCGCGCCCGGCGATCAGGTGGTTGGACACCGCCCAGCCCATGGTCGCCATGGCCGCTTCCAGCATCGACACGTCGATGAAGCTGCCGCCCGCGCGCTCCCGGTCCGCCAGCGCGGCGGCGACCGCGAAGGCCGCCGTCATGCCGCCGATGGTGTCGGCGACGGGATAGCCCACGCGGTAGGGCGCGGTCTCGGGTGCGCCGGTGATGCTCATGATCCCCGACATGCCCTGGATGATCTGGTCGTACGCGGGCAGGTCGCGCAGCGGGCCGTCCTGGCCGAAGCCGGAGATCGCGCAGTAGATCAGCCGCGGCTGCTCCTTGAGCAGGTCTTCGTAGCCCAGGCCGAGGCGTTGCATCACGCCGGGACGGAAGTTCTCCACCACTACGTCGGCGGTGGCCACGAGCTTGCGGAACACCGCCTTGCCCTGCGGGTGCTTGAAGTCGATCGTGATGGAGCGCTTGCCGGGGTTCTGCGCCAGGAAGGAGACGCCCATGAAGCGGCGGTTCAGGTCCGCATCGGCGCCCAGCTGGCGCGCCAGGTCGCCGCCCTGCCGGTTCTCCACCTTGATGACGTCGGCTCCCATGTGGGCGAGCTGGTGGCAGGCGAACGGTCCGGCGAGCACGTTGGTGAGATCGAGCACGCGAATGCCGTGCAGAGGGCGGGTGGTCATGTGGTGCTCAGTCCGGCTTGATGCCCGCCTGCTTGATCACCGCCGTCCAGCGCTTGATCTCCCGGTTCACCAGCGCCGTGGCTTGCGCCGGCGTGCTGGCCACGACGGTCAGGCCCATCTCGTCGATTTTCTTCTTCGCATCCGGCAGCGCCAGCGACTTGACGATGCCGTCGTGCAGATTGTCGACCACGGCTTGCGGCGTTCCGGCCGGCGCACCGAAGCCGATCCAGAAGTCCATGTCCATCTTCGGCAGGCCGGACTCCGCGGCCGAGGGCACGTCGGGCAGGGCGGCGTTGCGTTGCGCCCCGGTGACCATCAGCGCACGCAGCTTGCCGCTCCTGATGTACGGCAGGGCGGTGGGCACCGAGGTGATCAAGGCCTGCACCTGGCCGCTCATGAGGTCGGCCAGCACGGCACCCGCGCCCTTGTACGGGATGTGCACGATCGAGGTTCCGGTCAGGCTCTTGAACAGTTCGCCGGCCAGATGCGTGTTGGTGCCGTTGCCGCCGGAACCGTAATTGAGCTTGCCCGGACGGGCCTTGGCCAGTGCGATGAACTCTTGCATCGTCTTCGCGGGCACGCCCGGGTTCACCACCAGCACGTGCGGGACCTTGACCGCGGTGGTGATCTGGGTGAAAGCCTGGTGCGGATCGAACGGCAGGTTCGGGATCAGGCCCGCTGCGATCGCATAGGACAACTCGATGGTGCAGAGCGTCCTGCCATCCGGTGCGGCGCGGGCCACCGTGCCCCAGCCCACCACGCCGCCGCCGCCGGTGCGGTTGTCGACGATCATGGGGGCGCCGACGATGGGCGCGGCGAACTGGGCGATCACGCGCGACACCAGGTCGGTGCTGCCACCGGGCGAGAACGGCACGATGATGGTGATCGGTCGTTCGTTCATCTGCGCCTGGGCCAGGGTGGGCAGCAGCAGGGCGGCCGGTGCGAATGCGAGCGCGCGACGGGTGCGGTTGGGGTGCATGGAGATCTCTCGGTGATGCGGGAAAGGGAGAACGGGAGGCGCTGCGGGCTTACTTGCCATGAAGGGTCACTCCACCGTGGCGCCGGAGGCCTTCACGGCGGCGCCCCAGCGCTGGTGCTCGCTGTTCATCAGGTCGGCCAGTTCCGCCGGCGTGCCGCCGCGCGGCGTGGTGCCTTCCTCGCGCAGCCGGGCGAGGGTGGCCGGGCGGGCCAGTGCCGCATTGAAAGCCTTGTTGAGGGTCTGCACCACGTCGGCCGGCGTGCCGGCCGGTGCGACCAGCGCCTTCCAGTCCTCGGCGACGTAGCCGGGGTAGCCGGACTCGGCCACCGTCGGCACGGCCGGCAACAGGGGCATGCGCTGCGCCGAGGTGACGGCGACCGCGCGCAGCTTGCCGGCCTTGATCATCGGCAGCACGCTGGGCGGCGTGCCGAAGTACAGGTCGGTCTGGCCGGCGAGCAGGTCGGTGATGGCAGGGCCCGCCCCCTTGTAGGCGACGTGGGTGAGTTCCACGCCCGCCTCGTGCGCGAACATGGCGCCGGCGAGATGGCTGACCGTGCCGTTGCCGGCGGAGGCCATGTTCAGCGGCCGCGCCTTGGCGCGCGCCTTCAGGTCGGCCAGGGTGTGGATCGGCGAATCGGCGCGGACCACCAGCACCACCGGCTGCGAGCCGACCAGCATCACGGGCGCGAAGTCCTTCAGCGCGTCGAAGGGCATCTTGCGGTACAGCGCGGGATTGATCGCCAGGTTGGAGGTCTGGGCCATGCCGATCGTGAGGCCGTCCGGGCGCGCCTTGGCGACCGCGTCGATGCCGATGTTGCCGCCGGCGCCGGGCCGGTTGTCGATCACGATGTTCCAGTGCGTGGCCTGCGTCACCGCATCGGCCATCAGCCGGCTCACCACGTCGGTGCCGCCGGCCGGCGGGAAGGGCACGATCAGCTTGATCGGCTGGGACGGATAGCCACCCTGGGCGCAGGCGACACCGGCGCAGAGCAGGGCAGCGGCGCACAGCAACAGGCGGCGCACAGGCGAGAAGGGAAAGCGGTAAGGCATGGGAAGTCTCCTGGTTCTTGTAGAGGGGTGGCTGGAGCCGGCGCCGCTCACTCGCTGCGGGCGTGCGCGCGGATGGCAGCGCCGACGGTCTGCCCGTAGTCCATGGCCGCCCGCCACTGCGCGGGCGCGGAGCTGGCGGGCAGGTGGTTCAGGGCGCGCTTGGTTTCGGCGATGGCGCCAGAGTCGTAGCTGGCGATACGCTCCGCGAGGGCGTGCGCTCGCGGCAGCAGTTCGGCCGGCGCGATCACTTCGTTGACGAGGCCCCAGCGCTCGGCGGTGGCGGCATCGATGCGTTCATCGGCCAGCAGCAGCCAGGCTGCCCGCTTGCGTGTCAGCAGCAGTTGGCTGGTCGGCCCGGCCATGCTGGCGTAACTGCCGGAGCGAATTTCGGGGCAGGCGAACGAGGCCTGCGTCGAGGCGAGCGCCAGGTCGCACGAGTTCACCAGCGTCACGCCGCCGCCGAGAGCCAAACCGTTGACCGCGGCGATCAGCACCGCCGGATGCTCGCGCAGCGCCATGTTCAGGGCGATCGCCTCCTCGCCCGCGGTGTCGCTGCAGCCGGCGGCGATCTCGGCCGCGCGCTCCTTCAGGTCCAGCCCCGCGCAGAAGCTGGCGCCGCTGCCCGTGAGCACGATCGCGCGTGCCGTGCCGCGCGCTGCCTGGAGCGCAACGCACAGCAGCATGCGCGTGTGGCGGTCGAGCGCGTTGCGCTTTTCCTCGCGGGTGATGGTGATCTGCAGCCAGCCGGAATGGTGCTCGAGTGCGACGGTGTCTCGGTGCATGGGAGGAGGAAGCGACGGGCGTCGGGGCTGGGGTCTCGTTCGGGGGCTGCCCTGGAGCAGCGGGCCGGACTCGTTGGCCAGCCCGCGGTCTGCCGGGCGTTGACAAGAATCCGGTTGGTCCGTAGTATAGAACACGAGTCTGTAGTACAGCCATGATAGTCAGGCCGCGACGGTCCGTCAATCTCAGCCACGGAGGGGAGATCCATGCCCAGGAAACCGGCCCACGCTTCCGTGGCGGACGAACACGCAGCGCCGGGTGGTGCGGCGGCCGTCGACCGCGCGATCAGCCTGCTCGCCGCCTTTCGCGCCGGTGACAAGGCCTTGTCGATGACCGCCCTGTCGGAGCGGACCAGGCTCTACAAGAGCACCGTGCTGCGGCTGCTGGCGTCGCTGGAGCACGGCGGGCTGGTTCGGCGCACTGCCGATGGCCAATGGATGCTCGGCCCCGAGGTGGCGCGCCTCGCATCCCTCTATGCCGAATCGTTCTCCCTGGAAGCGGTGGTCATGCCCGAAATGCGGGAGCTGGTCCAGCGCACGCAGGAAAGCGCGGCGTTCCACGTGCGGCAGGGGGAACTGCGGATGTGCCTGTTCCGTGTCGATTCTCCGCAGCTGCTGCGGGATCATGTCCGGGCCGGCGACATGCTGCCCCTGGACCGGGGTGCGGGCGGGCGTCTGCTGCTCGCATTCAGCGGCGCGCGCGGCCGCCTCTATGAGCAAGCGCGAAAGGACGGTTACCTCGTCGTCGCAGGCGACCGGGTGCCGGGGCTCATGGGGATCTCGGCGCCGGTGTGGAATGCCGCCAGCGAGCTGGTGGGCGCTCTCACCTTGTCGCTTCCCGAACAGCGGATGAAGCCGAGATTCATCAAGGAGCTGCGGCAATCGGCTGCACGGATCACGCAGCGCATCGGTGGCGCTGCGAGCCCCGGGCTGTGATGAATTCGAGAATGGCGATGCGCGGCGCAAGTCCCGCATACATTGACGAGCGCAGGCAACAAGCAGGCGTCATGGCCGGAAGGACGGTTTCACTTGCAAGATGACTGGCTCGGCGACCAGGCGCAGGGCGGCACGGAGCCCCGGCGCGGCCTGAACCTGCGGCAGATCGAGGTGTTCCGCGCGATCATGCTGGCCGGCTCGGTCAGTGGGGCGGGCCGCATGCTCCATGTGTCGCAGCCGGCCATCAGCCGCATGCTCGCGCTCACCGAGGACCGCCTCGGCTTCAAGCTGTTCGACCGCCAGAGCACCCGCCTGTTGCCGACCCCGGAGGCGCGCAAGCTGTTCACGGAAGTCGAGGGGCTGTACCGGGGGGTGGAACGGGTGAACGACCTGGCGGGCAACCTGGCGCGCAGCGGCGCCGGCAGCCTGCGCATCGTCGCCAGCGCCAGCTACGGCGAGCGGCTGGTGCCGATGGCCCTGCAAGGTCTCCTGCAGCGCAACCCCGGGGCGCAGGTGTCCTGCCGCAACGTGACCTACGACGAGCTCACCGCGCGCTTCCTCACGGGCGACGCCGACGTCGGCCTGGCGATGGAGGCGCCGGACCACGCCAACCTGAAGGCGGTGGAACTGGGGCGCGATGCGCTGGTGTGCCTGCTGCCGGCCAGCCATCCGCTGGCGCGCGAGCCGGTGCTGCGGCCCGAGGCCCTGCAGGGCACGCCCTGGATCGGCTACCCGCCACTCACCCCGCTCGGGCGCACGCTGGTCGCGTGGATGGGCGCGCCGGCGGCTGCATCCGCTGCGATCGAGGTGCATTCCCCGGCGACGGCCTGCGCCTTCGCGCAGCAGGGCCTGGGTGCGGCCCTGGTGGTGCGATGGAGCGTGCCTTTGGCCCTGGCGCCGGGCATGGTCTTGCGGCCGCTGGAGCCCGCCGCTTCCGCGGGGATCTGGGCAGTGTCCTCGCGGCTGGAGCCGCTGCCGGTGCTGGCCAAACGCTTCCTCACCGCGGTGGGGAACGCCTTGCGCACCGGCGCCGGCCATCAAATTTAGGCGGCGGGGCATAACCTGGTGCTATCCACCCCGGCGCTGACCAAGGGGCGCAAAGCCAGTCCCCGCGCGGGCTGGCGGCCCTTGGCGGGGCGCGGCGGCCCGCCTGCGCCGCGCGTGCGCGCGAGCGGGTGCCTGGCCGGCGGGCGGCATCATGGTGCCGTCATCAACCCGAGAGCAATATGAGCAGCAACAAGTTGGGCCTGGCCGTGGCGCAGATGGGCCCGGTGCACCTGTCGGACAGCCGCGGCGCCGTGGTCGCGCGCCTGCTGGCAATGATGCGCGAGGCGAAGGGGCGCGGTGCGCGCCTGGTGGTGTTTCCGGAACTGGCGCTCACCACCTTCTTCCCGCGCTACTGGATGACGGAGACGGAGGCGCAGGAACGCTTCTTCGAGAAGACCATGCCGAATGCGCAGGTCCAGCCGCTGTTCGACGAGGCGAAGAAACTGGGCATCGGCTTCTACCTGGGTTTCGCCGAACTCACGCCCGAGGGCCGCCCCTACAACACCGCGATCCTGGTCGACCAGAACGCGAATATCGTCGGCCGCTACCGCAAGGTGCACCTGCCGGGCCACAGCGACCACAAGAAGGACGCGCCGTTCCAGCACCTGGAGAAGAAGTTCTTCGACGTGGGCAACAAGCCGTGGGGCGTGTGGAACGCGATGGGCGCGCGCATCGGCATGGCGCTGTGCAACGACCGGCGGTGGCCGGAGACCTGGCGCGTGATGTCGCTCCAGAGCGCGGAGGTCGTGGTCCTGGGCTACAACACGCCGTCGCAGAACATCCACTGGGACGAGCCGGTGCACCTGCGCATGCACCACCACCTGATCACGATGCAGGCGAGCGCCTACCAGAACTGCGTGTGGGCCGCCGCCGCCGCCAAGTGCGGCCGCGAGGATGGCTTCCACATGATCGGCGGCTCCGTGATCGTCGCCCCCACCGGCGAGATCGCGGCCCAGGCCAGCACCGAGGACGACGAGGTCATCTGCGTGAATGCCGACCTGGACCTGGGCGCCGCGTTCCGCAAGAACGTCTTCGACTTCGCGCGCCACCGCCGGCCGGAGCACTATCAGCTGATCGTCGATCGCGTGGGCCCGGGCGATCCGCTGCCCGAGTATCAGTAAGCGCTTTCGAGACTGCGTCCCCGCCTGCGCGGGGACGCGGCATTCAATGCACCGCGCGCGCCTGGTGCTCCAGCCGGGCGAGCCAGCGCACCATCGGCCACAGCAGGGCCAGGTACATCAGGGCGGCCAGCACGATGGGCGACGGGTTGTACACCAGCGCCTGCGCGTCGCGGGCCACCCGCAGCAGTTCCGGCAACGCGACGACGCTGGCGATGGTCGTGAGCTTGACCACCTCGATGCCGTTGCCGACCAGGTCCGGCAGCACGTTGCGCGCGGCCTGCGGCACGATCACGTGCCGCAGCGCCTGCAGCCGCGTCAGGCCGGTGGAGCGGGCCGCTTCCATCTGGCCGGCCGGCACGCTTTCGATGCCGGCGCGGAACACCTCGGAGAAGTACGCCGAGTTGTTCAGCATGAAGCCGATCGCCACGGCGGCCAGCTTCGGCAGGTCCACACCCAGGAAGGGCGTGCCGAAGTAGATCAGGATCAGCAGCACCAGCGGCGGGAAGGCCCGGAAGCCGTCGACGTAGGCGGTAATCGTCCAGCGCAGCCAGCGGTGGCGCGTCTGCGTGGCCACCAGCGCCAGCGCCAGGCCGGACACGACCCCGATCGGGATCACCAGCAGCGACAGCCAGATGGTGGTCCACAGTCCGCGCAGCAGGAACGGGAAGACCTCGCGGTAGATCTCGAACTGGAAGAAGTTTTGCAGCAGGGCGTCCATGGCGGCTTCAGCGCTTCCAGCGCCAGCGGGTTTCCAGCCAGCGCGCGAACAGCACCACGGGCAGGAAGATCAGGAGATAGGCCGCGGCGCCCAGCACCAGCGGCGTCGGGTTGCCCGCGTTGCTGCTCGCCGATTGCGCGACGTTGAGGATCTCGCTCAGGGCCACCACCGAGCCCAGCGCCGTGTTCTTGGTCACCGAGATGACGCGGTTGGTGAGCGGCGGTACCGCCAGCCGCAGGGCCTGCGGCAGGATCACGTGGCGGGTGGTCTGCCACCAGCTCAGGCCGGTGGAACGCGCCGCCTCCACCTGGCCGGCGGGCAGGGCGACCATGCCAGCCCAGATACTCTCCTCGGCATAGGCACCCAGCACCAGCGTCAGCGTCAGCCAGGTGGCGGTGAACGCCGACATCGGCAGGTCCAGGAACGGGAAGCCGAAGAACAGGACGATGATGATCACCAGCGGCGGCAGCGCGCGCAGGATGTCGGCGTAGCCCACCACGCACCAGGCGAGCGGAGCCCAGCGCAGCGAGCGGCCCACGGCGAGCAGCAGGCCGAGCGCCACCCCGGCCAGCACGACGGCCACGCTCAGGAGCGCAGTGACGCCCATCCCGCGCGCGATGTCGCCCGCGTACTGCGCGGCGATGCGCGCGTTCAAAAAAGTGAAGACGAACTGGCCGAGTCCGGCCGGCGTGCCCTCCATGCTCACGCCCTCTCCGCGTAACGCGAGACGAAGGCCCGCGTGCGCTCTTGCCGGGGCGCGCCGAAGATCTGCTCCGGCGGGCCTTCCTCGACGATCACGCCGCCGTCCATGAAGACCACGTGGTCCGAGGCGGCCCGGGCAAAGCCCATCTCGTGGGTCACGACCAGCATGGTCATGCCGGCGGCGCGCAGGTCGCGCATCACCTGCAGCACGCTGCCCACCAGTTCCGGGTCGAGGGCGCTGGTGGGCTCGTCGAACAGCAGTACCTTGGGCTGCAGGGCGATCGCGCGCGCGATGCCCACGCGCTGCTGCTGCCCGCCCGAGAGCTGGCCCGGGAAGCTGTCCGCCTTCTCCGCCAGCCCCACCCGCTGCAAGGCGAACCGCGCCTGCGCTTCGGCCTCCGCGCGCCCGTGGCCCTGCACTCTGCGCAAGGCCAGGCTCACGTTGCCGAGGGCGCTCAGGTGCGGGTACAGGTTGAACTGCTGGAACACCATGCCGATGCGCTGGCGCACCTCGTTGAGGTTGACGCGCGCATGCATGATGTCGATCCCGTCCACCACCACCTGCCCGGCGCTCGCGTCCTCCAGCCGGTTGCAGCAGCGCAGCATCGTGCTCTTGCCGGAGCCGGACGGGCCGATCACGCAGACCAGCTGCCCCGGCCGCACGCGCAGGTCGATCCCGCGCAGCACGAGGTTGTCCTTGTAGGCCTTGTGCAGGCCGACGATCTCGAGGATGGGAGCGGGGATCATGGCGGCGTGCAGCGGCGGCTCCTCAGGTCTTGCCGCAGGCCGGCTTGACCGGCGTCGGGTCGTAGCCGGCCAGGCCCTCGATGCCCTGGCCGATGGCCGGCTTCATCGCGGTGGCATCGGCGGCGGGCACGAAGCCGAACCACTTCTGCGCGATGCGGCCGATCGTGCCGTCCATCTTCATGCACTTGAGCGCCGTGCCCGCGGCGTCGCGGCCGGCCTTGTCATCCAGCCGGAAGGCCAGCGCCCAAACCAGGCCGGTCTTCACGGTATAGGTGGTCTGCACCGCCGGGTTCTGCCTGGACGCCCAGGCCGCCGCCGTCGTGCCGGCCAGGTTGGCGTCGGCCCGGCCGGACTGCACCGCCTGCACCGCGTCGGCATTGTTGCCGTAGACGTCGTACTTGAAGCCGTACTTCGGGGCGTTGTCGCGCGCCCAGCTCTCATAGGCCGAGCCCTTGTTGACGGCAACCGTCTTGCCCTTGAGGTCTTCCAGCGTCCTGATGACGGGAGCGCCCTTGCGGATCACGAAGGTGTAGTCGGTGTCGAGATAGCCCTCGGTGAACAGCATGGCCTTGGCCCGCTCGGGCGTGGCGGTGACCGGTGCCAGCACGAAGTCGTACTTCTTCGCATTGAGCCCCGGCACGAGGCCGGAGAACTCGGTGCCTTCGATCGTGATCTTGCGGCCCAGCCGGCGCGCGAGCTCCTCGCCCAGGTCGATGTTGAAGCCCTGCAAACCGCCATCGAGCCTGGTCATGGCATGCGGGGCGAAGGTGGCGTCGACGCCGGTGCGCAGCGGCGCGCCGGCTTGCGCGAAAGCGGCAGCGCCAGAGAAGGCGGCCACGGCGACGAGGGCGAGGCGGAAGGTCATGGGAATTCCTGTGGTTCGGATCATTGGGGGCGGGCAGGGATCAGAGCGTCGGCCAGGCCTTGCCTCGGAGCCCCAGCAGCGCGGGCAGGCGGGAAGCAGGTGCCGTGCCCGCTGCCGGGAGGGTGGCTTGCGGGCTGCGGCGTGCGACGTAGCGGCCGGAGCCGCGCGCCACCTGCAGCAGGTTGTCCTTCACCACCACGCGGCCGCGGCTCATCACGAGCTCGGGCCATCCGCGCAGGCGCTTGCCTTCGTACGGCGTGTAGCCCACGTTGTCATGCAGCATGGCGGTGCCGACGGTGACTTCGCGCTCGGGATTCCACAGCGCGAGGTCGGCGTCCAGCCCCACCGCCAGGTTGCCCTTGCAGTGGGCCAGGCCGTACATGCGGGCGTGGTTGGTGGCGGTGAGCGCCACGAACTCGTTGATGGTGATGCGGCCCTGCATCACGCCTTCGGAGAACAGCAGCGGCATGCGCAGCTCGATGCCCGGCACGCCGTTGGCCATCTCCTTGAAGGTGGTCGCTTCGCCGCGCGGCAGCTTGCCGCTTTCGTCGAAGCGGTAGGGCGCGTGGTCGGAGGAATAGAGGCCCAGCGTGCCGTCCTTCAGGCCGTCCCACACGGCCTGCTGCGAACGCGCATCGCGCGGCGGCGGGCTGCAGCAGAACTTGGCGCCTTCCATGCCGGGCGCGTCGATGTCGTCGGCGGTCAGGAACAGGTACTGCGGGCAACTTTCGGCGTACACCTTGCCGCCCAGCTTTTGCGCGGAGCGCACCAGTTGCACGGTCTCGGCACCAGCCACGTGCACCAGCAGGACCGGCACGTCGATCAGGCGCGCCAGCGCGATCGCGCGATGGCTCGCCTCGGTCTCGGCCAGCGTGTCGTGCGCCACCGCGTGGAACTTCGGTGCCTTGTGGCCGCGATCGAGCAGGCGCTGCGCAATCCAGCGGATCATGTCGTGGTTCTCGGCATGGACCATCACCAGCGCGCCCTCGCGGCCGGCCAGCGCCAGCACGTCCAGCAGCTGGTGGTCGTCCAGCTTCAGCGCGTCGTAGGTCATGTAGACCTTGAACGACGTGATGCCTTCGCGGATCGCCTGCGGCAGGTGCTGCGAGAGCGCCTCCTCGTCGGGGTCGGCCAGGATCAGATGGAAGCCGTAGTCGATCACCGCTTTCTCGCGGGCGCGCTGCGCGTAATCGGCCAGCACCTCGGGGATGCGCTTGCCGCGGTGCTGGGCCGCGAACGGGATGATCGTCGTGGTGCCGCCGAACGCGGCGGACACCGTGCCGGAATGGAAGTCGTCCGCGCTCATCTTCCCCATGCCGGAGAGTTGCTCGATGTGCACGTGGCTGTCGATGCCGCCGGGCAGCACCCAGCGGCCGGCCGCGGCGATGTCCTCGCGGCCGGGCGGCAGGTGCTCCTCGATGGCGGCGATCACGCCATCGCGGATGCCGATGTCGGCATGCCGGATCTCGCGGTCGGTGGCGATGCGGCCGCCGCGCACGGTGATGTCGAAGGAAGCGTCGGAGCTCATCAGAAGGTGCCCGGGTAGTTGCCGCCGTCAAGCAGCAGGTTCTGGCCGGTGATGAAGCCGGCCTGCGCGCTGCACAGATACACGCAGGCATCGCCGAATTCGGCGGGCGTGCCGAAGCGGCCCGCCGGATTGGCCGCGCGTCGTTCGGCCAGCACGGTGTCCTCGCTCTTGCCGGTCTGGCGCGACCACTGGCGGGCGGTGTCCCGCAAGCGGTCGGTCTCGAAGGGACCGGGCAGCAGGTTGTTGATGGTGACGTTGTGCGCCACCACCCCGCGCGCGAGTCCCGCGACGAAGCCGGTGAGGCCGGACCGGGCGCCGTTGGAGAGTCCGAGGATGTCGATCGGCGCCTTCACCGCCGCCGAGGTGATGTTCACGATGCGCCCGAAGCGGCGCGCGATCATCGCGTCGATGGTGGCCTTCATCAGCGCGATCGGCGCCAGCATGTTGGCGTCGAGCGCGGCGATCCAGTCCTCGCGCTCCCACTCGCGGAAGTCGCCCGGCTTCGGCCCGCCGGCGTTGGTCACCAGGATGTCGGGCGCGCCACACGCTTCGAGCACGGTCGCCCGCCCCGCCGCCGTGGTGATGTCGGCCACGACGGTGGTGACGCGCGCCGCCGTGGCGCGCCGGATCGCCTCGGCCGCGTCCTCCAGCACCTCGCGGCCGCGCGCCACCATGGTGACGGCGGCGCCCTCGCGCGCGAGCGACTCGGCGCAGGCGCGCCCGAGGCCCTTGCTCGATGCGCACACCAGGGCGCTGCGTCCGGCGATGCCCAGGTCCATCAGCGGATCGCCAGCGGCGCGTTCGCGGTGATCGACAGGCCCACGCGTTCCACCACCGCTTCCAGTTCGCGCGCCGTGACCGCATCCATGCGCATGCCGGGTGCGCGGATGGCGTCGCTGGTGATCAGGCCGCGGCGCTGGTACACGTACTTGCGCAGCGCGAGTCCCAGCTTGGGCTGGAACTCGTAGCGGATCAGGGGGCAATAGCGGTCGAAGGTGGCCGCGGCGCCCGCGTGGTCGCCGGCCGCGTGCTGCCGGTAGATCTTCACCAGGATCTCGGGGAAGGCGAAGCCCGTCATGGTGCCGACGGCGCCGCGCTGCAGTTCCTCCAGGAAGTACATGCCGCCCAGCCCGCCGAAGATGCGCATGCTGGCGCCGGCCAGTTCGCGGATGCGCGTGATCTTGGGGCCTACCGGCGGCTCTTCCATCTTGATCAGGTGGACGCCGCCCTCGCGCCCCAGGCGCGCGACCACGTCGGGGGAAATCTCGGTGCCGAAGGAGGCGGGGAAGTCGTGGATCACCACCGGGATGGGCAGCGCCGCGGCGAGTGCCTGGTAGTAGTCGAACTGCACCGCGTCCGACGCGTTGTCCAGCGGCGCGGCAAACACCGCGGCCGCACCGACGTCCGCCGCCTCGCGCGCCTGCTCGATGCTGCCGGCGATGCCCAGCGCCCGCACGCCGACCCATACCGGCACGCGGCCGGCCGCCGCTTTCACGAAGGCCGCGACCACATCGCGGCGTTCCGCGTTGGAGAGCTTGTGCGCTTCGCCGAGAAACCCCAGCACCGCCAGGCCCGCCACGCCGGCGGCCACCTGGAAGTCCACCAGCGGCGCGATGCTGGCGAGGTCGAGCGCGCCGTCGGCCGCGAAGGGTGTGGGGCAGATGGTGTAGACGCCGCTGGCGTCCAGGGCCACGGCACGCGGATCGGTTGGCGTATGCATAGCCTCATTGTTGTGAACCCCGCTGCCGCTGTCGCCTGCCGATTTGTGCGGCGCGTATAACCTGCGGTTAAGGTCGCCGAGCGGCGCGGGCGGTGCCGGCACTCACGCGGCCAGAGCCAGCGCTGTCGGCTCCTCGTTGGCCGCCATGCCGAACCCCTGCTGCTGCACCAGCTCGGTCAGTTGCGCCACGAAGGCCTGCGTGAGTTGCGACATCGGCTCGAAGCGCATATGCACCAGGCTGGCCTGCAGGATCGGTGCATGGGCGATCGGACGCACCACGATGTGGCTGCTGCCGGACCAGCTGCGCACGGAGAACTCGTCGACGAGCGCCACGCCGGCGCCCAACTGCACCAGCGGGCAGGCGTTCTGCGGCGAGCCCACCTCCATCGCGGCCGACAAGGGCTCGCCTGCTTCCTGGTACATGCGCGCCACCATGCCGCCCAGGGGCGTACCTTTTTCGTACGAGATCAGCGGGTAGGGCCGCAGGTCGGCCAGCGTGAGCGTGGCGCGGCGCGCCAGCTCGTGGTTGTACGGCAGGATGCACACCAGCCGGTTGCGGCACAGGGGCGTCATCTCCAGGTTGGGATGCTCCATCGGCAGGATGATGATGCCCAGGTCGGCCTGGCGGTGCAGCAGGCGCTCCTTCAGGTGCGAGTAATTGAGGCACTGGAAGGTGAGCTTCACGTCCGGGTGCCGCTTCTTGAACAGGGCCAGCGTCTCGGGGATCAGCATCTGGCCCACGCTGGGACTCGACACCACGTTGAGGATCCCGGAGCGGTTCTTCGCGAGGTCGTTGGCGAGGTCGTTGACCCGCTGCACCGCGTTGTAGACCGACTCCACCTCGTGGAACAGCTTCTTCGCTTCCGGCGTGGCGTACAGCCGCCCCTTGATGCGCTCGAACAGGGAAAAGCCCACCCGTTGCTCGGTGTGCGACAGCAGCCGGCTGACGGCAGGCTGCGAGACGAACAGCAATTGCGAGGCGCCACTGATGGAGCCGGTGGTCATCACGGCCCGGAAGATCTCGATCTGGCGCAGGTTCAATGTCATGCGTTCTCCTTGCAGGGCTGCACCGCTTAACAAGAAGTTAAGGGCTGCGAACGAATGAGCAAGGAGCATGCCGCCGGTTCGCGCATAGAGTCCAACGCCATGACGCGCTCCATCTACGTGATCAACCCGAACAGCACGCGCGCGGTCACCGCGGGCATTGCCGCAGCCATGGCGCCGCTGCGCAGTGCGGACGGCCCGGACATCGAGTGCCTGACGCTGGAGTCCGGGCCGCCCGGCATCCAGACCCAATACGACGTCGAATCCGTCACCCTGCCGCTCGTGCAGCTTGCGCGCTCGCTGCACCGTCCGGCGGCCGTGGTGATCGCGTGCTTCAGCGACCCGGGCCTGCACGCGGTGCGCGAGGCGCTGCCCGGCACGCCGGTGCTGGGCATCAGCGAGTGCGGGCTGCTCACCGCGCTGACGCTGGGGCAGCGTTTCGGCGTGATCGCGATCCTGGACGGCTCGATTCCGCGCCACCTGCGCAGTTACGGGGCGATGGGGCTGCTGGACCGGTTCGCCGGCGAGCTGGCGATCGGCCTGGGCGTGACGGAACTCGGCGACCGCGAAGCCACCCTGGCGCGCATGATCGCCACCGGGCGGCGCCTGCGCGACGAGAAGGGCGCGGACGTGATCGTGATGGGCTGCGCGGGCATGGCCGCCTACCGCGACGCGCTGCAGGACGCACTGGCGCTCCCGGTGGTCGAACCGAGCCAGGCGGCCGTCGCCATGGCCATCGGCCGGGTGCGGCTGGACTGGCATGGAGCGCGGCATGACTGAGTCCGCCAACCCGCGGCTGATCGAGCAGCTGCGCGCAGTCGTCGGCCCTGCGGGCCTGGTCACGCAGCCGCAGGCCCAGGCCGCCTACACGCGTGACTGGCTGGGAAAGTGGCAGGGCCAGGTGCCGGTGGTGGTGCGGCCTGCCAATACCGCCGAAACCGCGGCCGTGGTGCGCGTCTGCCGCGCCGAGCACACGCCGATCGTCACGCAGGGCGGCAACACCGGCATGAGCGGCGGCGCCACGCCCGATGGCAGCGGCGCGCAGGTGATCGTCGCGACCACGCGCATGAACCGCATCCGCGCCGTCGACTCCGTGAACAACACGCTGACGGTCGATGCCGGGGTCGTCCTGGCGCACGCGCAGCAAGCCGCCCGCGAGGCCGGCCGCTTCTTTCCCCTGAGCCTCGGCGCCGAGGGCAGTTGCACCGTGGGCGGCAACCTGGCCACCAACGCCGGCGGCATCGGGGTGCTGCGCTACGGGAACATGCGCGACCTGGTGCTGGGCCTGGAGGTGGTGCTGCCGGACGGCCGCATCTGGAACGGCCTGCGCGGCCTGCGCAAGGACAACACCGGCTACGACCTGCGCGGCCTGTTCGTCGGCTCCGAAGGCACGCTGGGCATCATCACCGGCGCGGTGCTCAAGCTGTTCGCCCGGCCGACGGCGCGCGCGACCGCCTGGGTCGGCGCGAACGATCTCGGGGCCCTGGTGAACCTGCTTGCCGGCCTGCGCGCGCGCTGCGGCGAGCGCCTGGTCGCCTTCGAGATGATGTCGGCCGCGGCGCTCGCCCTGGTGCTCGCGCATGTGGCCGACACGCGTGCGCCGGTGGCAGGCGCCAGCGCCTTCCACGCACTGATCGAATTCGCGGACACCGAGTCGCAGGGCCTGCAGCAGATGCTCGAGGACGCGCTGGTGCAGGCCACGGAAGACGGCCTGGTCGGGGAGGGCGCGGTGGTCGCCGCCAGTCAGGCCCACGCGGCCTCTTTCTGGAAGCTGCGCGAAGGTATCTCCCAGGCACAGGTGCGCGCCGGCCCCGTGGTCAAGCACGACATCGCGCTGCCGATCTCCGCGTTGCCGGCGTTCGTGCGGCAGGCCGATAGCGCGGTGCACGCCGCGACCGCCGCGGCCGGCGTGGCCGCGCAGGTGATCAACTTCGGCCACGTCGGCGACGGCAACCTGCACTACAACGTCTTGCTGCCGGCGGGCCTGGCGCCGACGGCCGTCAAGGAGAACACGCTGCGGCTGAACCGCGTGGTGCACGACCTGGTGGCGCACTACGAGGGCAGCATCAGCGCCGAACACGGCGTGGGCCAGTTGCGGCGCGACGAGCTGCGTCGCTACAAGTCGCCGGTGGAGATGGACCTGATGCTGGCGATCAAGCGGGCCCTGGACCCGAACCTGATCATGAACCCCGGCAAGCTGCTGTGAAGGCGTGGCCGTGAAGATCGATATCGACGCGCTGTCGCCGGCCGGTTCGAAATGGCCGTGGCGGCTGCGCCGCCCTTAACGCCTCGTTAAGGCCGCCGCACAAATCGGCATGCGACAAGCCCGTGCCCGCGCACCATCATCCGGCGATCGCATCCCCTCAGGAGTCCCCATGAAGAAGTCCCTCGCATTGGCGACCACTCTGCTGCTGTGCTTCGGCGCGAGCGCGCAGGAGAAAATTCGCTTCCAGACCGACTGGGTCGCGTCGGGCGAGCACGCCGCCTACTACGGCGCCTGGGTCAAGGGCATCTGGGCCCAGGAAGGACTGGACATCACCATCACCCGGGGCTACGGCAGCGGCGACACCGCGGCCAAGGTGGCCGCGGGCGCGGCGGACTTCGGCGTCTCCGACATCGGCGCGGTGCTCACCGCGCGTGCGCGCGCCAAGCTGCCGGTGAAGACCATCGCGGCGGTCTACACCTACTCTCCGCACTCCATGTTCGTGCTCAAGAGCTCCGGCATCACCAGCTTCAAGCAGCTGGAAGGCAAGCGCGTGGGCACCACGCCGGGGAACAGCCACCAGGTGTACTTCCCGCAGGTCGCCGCCCGCACCGGCACCAACGCCGCCAAGGTCACCTGGGTGAACATGGACGGCGGGGCCCTGGGCCCGCAGCTGTTCGCGAAGAACATCGATGCCGCACCGTTCTATTCGATGCACCGCTACTACCAGAACAAGGCGGCGCAGAAGGCCGGCGAGGAGATCGTCGTGCTGCCCTTCGTGCAGAGTGGCTTCGCCATCTACGCGGCGTCCCTCATCGCGTCCGACCAGACGCTGCAGCAGCGACCCGAGACGGTGAAGAAGTTCCTGCGCGCCGCCCGGAGGTCGTTCGAATGGGCGCGCGACAACCAGGTGGAAGCGTGCAAGCTGCACGTCCAGAAGGTGCCGGAGGTGGACCTCGACGACTGCCTCAACAGCCTGAAGGCCACGCTCGAATTCGTCTTCAACGACGACCAGCGCAAGAGCGGCTTCGGCCAGGTGACGCCGGAGCGGCTGAAGGCAACCTGGGCGGCGGTCGCCGCCTCGCAGGACCTCGACCCGAAGTGGGACCCGGCCCAGGCCGTCGACACCCGCTTCCTGCCGGCCAAATGAGCACGGCCGGCGCCACGGTGCGCGTGGACCACGTGTCGCGCCACTTCGACTCCTCCGACGGCGAGCGGATGATCGCGCTGGACTCGGTCTCCCTCGACATTAGGGCCAACGAGTTCGTCGCGCTGGTGGGGCCCTCGGGCTGCGGCAAGTCGACGCTCCTGCGCATCGTCGCCGGCCTGATCAAGCCGAGCGCGGGCCAGGTCACGGTCGGCGGTCAACTGCTGAAGGAGCCCCGCGAGCGCACGGGGATCGTGTTCCAGGCGGCGACCCTGCTGCCGTGGGCCAACGTGCTGGAGAACGTGTTCTTCCCGCTGCGGGTCGCCGGCAAGGCGGTCACCCCGGAGATCGAAGCCGCGGCCCACGAGCTGCTGAACGTGGCGGGGCTGCAGGGTTTCGAGAAGCGTTCGCCGCGCGAACTCTCCGGGGGCATGCAGCAGCGGGTGGCCATCTGCCGCGCGCTGCTGAATGACCCGGACCTGCTGCTCATGGACGAACCGTTCGGCGCCCTCGACGCGCTCACGCGCGAGGAGATGACCCTGGAGCTGCTGCGCATCTGGGCGGTGCGCCCCAAGACCGTGGTGTTCGTCACCCACTCGATTTCGGAGGCGGTGCTGCTGGCCGACCGGGTGGTCGTCATGTCCTCGCGGCCCGGGCGCATTGCCGACGTGATCGACATCGACCTGCCGCGGCCGCGCGCCTTTGCGATGACCGGGCTGCCGGCCTTCACCGCGGCCTCGGAGCGCATCCGCGCGCAGATCCTGCGCCGCAAGGGAGAGTCCATTCATGGCTGAAGCGAAACGGCGTCCGGCGGCGCTGGCGCGTGAAGTGGCGGTGCCGGCTGGTGCGATCCTGCTGCTGCTGATCGCATGGGAGGTGCTCGTGCGCGCGCTCGGGATCCGCGAGTTCCTGCTGCCGGCCCCGAGCAGCATCGCCGTCGAATGCTGGAAGGTCGCCGGCAACCTGGCCGGCCACGGCCTGGCGACGCTGCGCACCGTGCTGCTGGGATTTCTCCTCTCGGTGGCGCTCAGCCTGCCGGTGGCGCTGGCGATCAGCTCCTCGCGCACGATCGGCGATGCGATCTACCCGCTGCTGGTGCTGACGCAATCGGTGCCCAAGGTGGCCCTGGCGCCGCTGCTGGTGGTGATGCTCGGCGCCAACGAGTGGCCGCGACTGGTCGTCACCTTCCTGGTCGCCTTCTTCCCGCTGGTGATCTCGATCTCCACCGGCCTGCTGGCGGTGCCGGCCGAACTGCTGGAGCTGGGGCGGGCCTGCAAGGCGAACTGGCGGCAGGAACTGCTGCGCATCCGCTTGCCCTACGCGGTGCCCTTCATCTTCAGCGGCTTCAAGGTGGCGATCACGCTGTGCGTGGTCGGCGCCGTGGTCGCCGAATTCGTCAACGCCGACCAGGGCCTGGGCTACCTGATCGTCACCTCCACCGCCTTCTTCAAGGTGCCGCTCGCCTTCGGCGCGGTGATCCTGCTGTCCTTGATGGGCATCGTGCTGTTCCAGGCCATCGTGGTGCTGGAGCGATGGCTGTTTCCCTGGAGCGCGGCAGGTGTCGCGCGCGAAGTTCACTGAGTCGCAAAACCATGCCGAAATCGAACACTGCGCCCGAATGGTCCGTCATCCGCGGCGGCCGCCTGGTGGAGCCGAAGCAGCCGCGGCCGCGCGCCGCCGACCTCCTGCTCAAGGGCGACACCATCCACGAAATCGGCGCTCCGGGCATGACCGTGCCCGCCGGCGCGCACGTCATCGAGGCCGCTGGGATGCTGCTGCATCCCGGCCTGGTCAACGCCCACACGCACGGCCACGGCAACCTGGCGCGCGGCATGGGCGATCGCTGGACGCTGGAACTGCTGCTCACCGCCGGACCGTGGATCAGCGGCAATCGCAGCGCGGACGACAAGCGCCTCACGACGTTGATCGGCGCCGCCGAAATGCTGCTGAAAGGCTGCACCGCGTGCTACGACCTGACCTTCGAGTTTCCCTGTCCCACGGTGGACGGCCTGCAGGCGGCCGCCGAAGCCTACACGCAGGCGGGCATGCGCGCGGTGCTGGCGCCGATGGTGGCCGACCTGAGCTTCTTCGAGGCGATCCCCGGACTGATGGAGGCGCTGCCGCCGGCATTGCAGCACGAGGTGGGGCGCATGCGGATGGCCCCGGGCGACGTGACCCTGCAGGCGATGCGCGACGCGGTGCGCGGCTGGCAGTGCGATCGTGACCAGGTGCGGCTGGCGATCGCGCCGACCATTCCGCACCACTGTACCGACGCGTTCATGACCGGCTGCCGCGACCTCGCGCGCGAGCACGGGCTGGCGCTGCACTCGCACGTGTCCGAGTCCAAGGTCCAGGCGATCGCAGGCATGCGCAAGTACGGCACGACGCTCGTGGCCCACCTGGACAAGCTGGGCCTGATCGGACCCGACTTCACCGTGGCGCACGGCGTCTGGCTGGACGACGACGACATGCGGCGGCTGGGCGACAAGGGCGCCTCGGTCGCCCACAACCCGGGCAGCAACATGCGCCTGGGCAGCGGCCTGGCGCGCATGCGCCGCATGCTGGAATGCGGCGTCAATGTCGGCATCGGCACGGACGGCTCGAACTGCTCCGACAACCAGAACATGTACGAGGCGATGCGCCTCGCCTCCATGGTGTCCAAGGTGCAGGGCCCGGACTGGCAGAACTGGATTACCACCGACGAAGTGCTGCACGCGGCCACGGTCGGCAGCGCCCAGGCACTGGGCTTCCGCGACGGCCTGGGGCGCATCGCGCCCGGGTACAAGGCCGATGTGGTGTTCCTCGAAACCCGTCACATCAACCTGATCCCCTTGAACAACATCACGAACTCGCTGGTGCACGTCGAGGACGGCGGCGCGGTGCACTCGGTGATGGTCGGTGGCCGGATGGTGGTGCAGGACCGCAAGCTGCTGTACGTGGATCTCGATCGGCTCGCGCGTGAGGCGCAAGCCGCAGTCGAGCGCCTCGAGCGCCTCAACCACGGCAACCGCGAGCTGTATGCGCGACTCGAGCCGGTGGTAGGCAGCTTCTGCCCCGGCCTGGCCGCGGAACCGTTCCACGTGCATCGGTACGGAGGCTGCCAGCACTGCCAGTGAAGGCACTTGCGCGCGACAGAGACGCTAAACGCCTCTCCCGGCAGCTCCTTGAGCCTTCCGGGTTAAGAGGTTCTACGTATCGGTATTAAGTGCACGCGCCTAGTCAAGTACCACTTGTCACGGTTCTTCGACCGAAGGTCCGGGCGAGGGCGAAATCTGCTACTTGGCCACATACGCTCGCGCACTTCCACAAAAACAAACAACAACTCGGATGCGCCCCAGGAACCGTGGCTTCACGCTCATTGAATTGATGGTCGCATGCGCGATCGTCGCCACTCTTGCGGCGGTGGCGTACCCGTCTTACCTGTCGCACATCCGGACATCGGCGCGCGCATCAGCGAAGGCGCAGATGATGGACATCGCCAACCGGGAGCAGCAGTTTCTCCTGGCCAACCGCAGCTACGCGGCCAAGCCGGACCTGGAGGCGAGCGGCTACGCCTTGCCGGCCGACGTCAGCGCCCGCTACACCTACGAGATTGCAGTCGTCAGCTCGCCGCCTGCATTTACCGTCACGTTCACGCCATACGCGGGGCAGGCGAGCGATGGCCCGCTCACCATAGCCAGCGACGGCACCAAGACCCCGGCGGACAAATGGTAGTGCGCGCACCTGTCCGCCGCAGTGTCCGTGGTGCAACCCTGGTCGAGGTGCTGATCACCCTGGTGATCATTGCGTTCGGACTGCTGGGCATGGCCGGTCTGCACGTGCGAATGCAGATCTCCGAGATGGAAGCCTACCAGCGCAGCCAGGCCTTGATGCTGCTCAATGAGATGGCGACTCGCATCGCCACCAATCGCGCAAACGCGGCTGCCTACGTGAGCGGCGCCAGTTCGGCTCTGGGCTCGGGGGCGGACTGCACGAGCTTGAGCGGAACGTCGCGCGCGCAACGTGACCTGGCGGACTGGTGCACCGAGCTGCAGGGCGCCGGCGAAACGACCGTCGTCGGCGGCGCCACCATGCGGCAGGGCGTCATGATCGGCGCCCGCGGCTGCGTCCAGCTTTCATCCGACGGCGACTATCTCGTCACAGTGGTCTGGCAGGGGTTCACGCCAATCGCGGCTCCCCCGGCGTCCCTCACCTGCGGCGCGAATCAGTACGACAACGGAAGCACCTGCGCCCACGACCTGTGCCGCCGCACCGCGACGACGGTGGTGCGAATCGCGACGCTCACATGAGCGAGAGACGCGCCCAACCAAGCCGCCGCCTTCACCCCCAGCGCGGCTTCACCTTGGTCGAGCTCATGGTCGCGGTGACGCTGTCCCTGCTGATCGTGCTCGCGTTGCTCACGCTCTTGATCAACGTGAACCGCAACCAGGCTGAACTTGCGCGAACCAACTCCGTCATCGAGAACGGGCGAATGGCGCAACAGCTTGTTGCGGCCGACCTCGGCCATGCCGGCTTCTGGGGCGGGTATGTGCCAACCTTCGACGACCTGAGCATCGCCGGCGACGCCGGGACGGCAAACAGTGCGACCACCGTCGCATTTCCCACCGCGCTGCCCGATCCGTGCGCTGCCGTCTCGACGTGGAACACTGACTACAAGGCGGGGCTGATCGGGATCCCGCTGCAGGTGTACGAAGTCTCCGCGACCGGGGACTCGCCCGTATGTTCCGGAATCATCACGCCCGCGGTGGCACAACCGAACAGCGATGTCCTGGTGGTGCGCCATGCGGCCCCGTGCGTGGCCAGCGCCAGCGCCGGCGATCCCGAGTGCCTGAACACGGCGGGGAACATGTTCTTCCAGCTCTCGCGCTGCCCCAATGACGCGGCGACCTGGATCCTGAGCGCCACGGCGGCGGATTTGGCCCTCAAGGACGCGACCTGCACCGCCGCGGCACCCCTGTACCGGTTCACCTCGACGATCTACTGGGTGCGCAACTACTTCATCACGCCCGGCGACTCGGTTCCCACACTGGTGCGCACGCGCTTCCAGCTTGCCGGCGGCAGCCTCGGCCATCAGCAGACCGAGACGCTGGTGGACGGTGTGCAAGCCCTGCGGCTTCAGCTGGCAGTCGACAACGTGAGCAAGCCCGCCACCGCGGGCGGCACTGGCACGGCGCTGAACACGGCTTCGTTCCAGCGGGATGTGGGGTGGTCCAGCACGAGCGACCGCTACACGCCGACCAACCGTGGCGACGGCAACGCCGATACCTACCTGACTTGCGCAGACGCCGCCGCCCCGTGCAGCGATCCCGCGCAGGGACCGTTCAATCTGGCCAACACAGTGGCGGTCACGGTCGGCATTCTCGCGCGAGCGGGCAGCCCCACGCCCGGCTACGTGGATGCCAAGACCTACAGCCTGGCAGGCAGCACTGTCGCCCCCTTCAACGACCATTTCAAGCGTCACGTCTACACCGACGCTATCCGGCTGAACAACGTCTCGATGCGCCGCGAGGTGCCCCCGCCATGAAGTCCGTTTCCCCACAACGGCTGCAGCGCGGCGCGGTGATGATAGTTGCCCTGATCATGCTGATGATCATTTCAGTGGTCGTGGTCAGCGCCTACGTGCTCAGTACGTCCGACGTGCGTTCGGTGACGAACCTGCAGTTCCGGCAAGAGGCCATCGCCGCGGCCAACCGGTCCCTGGAGCAGGTGGTCAGCGGCTCCTTCCTCACTGCCCTGAACACCACGGTGAGCTCGAGCGTGGACATCAACAAGGACGGTACGCCGGACTACTCGGTCACCGTTGCCATCCCTCAGTGCCCGCTGCGCGTTGCACGCGTTTCGCAGGACGCTCCCAGCGGCTACGAGACCGGCAGTGGCGGCACCAGCGCCGGTACCTACATCGTCGACTGGGAGCTCACCGCCACCGTGGCCGACGTGGCTACCGGCGCGTCCGTGGTCATCCACCACGGCGTACGCCTGCCGATGCAGGAATCCGATTACCAGACGTACGTGGTGCCCTGCGGGCTCTCGTTGTTCGCGTCCTAGCCCTCCAGAAAAAGAATCATGGCCCTTCATCGACTCCTGAAGTTCCTGCCGATCCTGCTCGCGTCGGCGCTGCTCCAGCGCCCGGCGCTGGCAGAGGACACCGACCTGTTCGCCTCGCCCAACTCCGTGGCCGCGGCGAACATCCTCGTGGTGTTCGACAACGCCGCAAGCTTCGACGCCTCGGCTTCGCAGGCGTGCAGCATCGACGCGAACGGCACCGTAGCGGTTGACGGCACCGGCACCAGTCCGACTGCGCTGAGCGGCACTGCAGGCGGCGTGGAGCAATGCGCGCTGTATTCGGCACTCAGCAGCCTGCCGGCCAACAACACGGCGACTTTCGACATCGGCTTCATGATGTTCAACGCCACGGGGCTGAACCGCTACGACCCCACGAACAACACGTTCTCCGCCTGTCCAAGCAGCGGCCTCGGCGGATGCGCCGTGGTGAACATGGTTGGCTTTACCCCCGCGGTCAAAGCCAACCTCCTGAACTGGATCCGCAGCTGGCAGCGCAGCGGCAACAGCAACTACAACATCAAGGTCAACGGACTCGCCAGCGGCGCGATCATGCAGGAGGCCTGGGCTTTCTACAAAGGGGCCACCGGCATCTCCGGCAATGCCTATACGGCGCCCTCCGTCGGCTGCGGCAAGAACTACGTCATCTACATCGGTGACGCCTTCCGCAACAACACCAGTCCCTCCGACCAGACCAATGCCAAGGGGCCCAAGCAGTACCTGGTCAGCGGCTCCAACAGCGCGAGCGGGAAGTACGCGAACCCGCAGCCGACGGCGCAGCAACTGAGTTCGTACAACGATACGGTCAGCGCCAAGTACGGGCTGGGCTCCAGCCAGATCGTCTGCACCTCGGGCAGCAGTTCGAGCTACACCTTCCCGGGAGATGCGGAGACGCAGGGCTCCTGGGGCCTGAACTGGTCCCTGTACATGTTTGCAATGACTGGCATCAAGACCACGAGCATCGGATTGCTCGGATCGTCGTGTCTGCCCAGCTACTCCGCCTGGCTGCAGCGGCTCGCACAGCTGGGCGGCGGGGACTTCTACGCGACCAGCGACTACACCAGCCTCGTGAAGGCGTTCCAGGCTGCAGTCGGCAACATCATCTCCGTCAACAGCGTGTTCGCATCGGTTTCGCTGCCGGTGAGCGTGAACACGCAGGGCTCGTACCTGAACCAGATCTTCGTGGGCATGTTCCGCCCCGACGCGCAGTTCCTGCCGCGGTGGTACGGCAACCTCAAGCAATATCAGCTCGGTTACGACAGCAGCGGCGCCCTGCAGACCCAGGACGCCGACGCTCAAGCCGCGATCAACAGCAACACAGGCTTTGTCACGTCCTGCGCACGCAGCTACTGGACTCCTGCGACGACGACGAACCAGCAGTACTGGGGGAGCGCCCCCAGCGGCGGCTGCCTCACTGTCCCCACTTCGGCGTCCTCGGATTACCCGGATGGCAACATCGTGGAAAAGGGCGCCCAGGCGTTCACGCTCCGCCAGCAGGCACCCGCAGCGCGCGTCGTCAAGACTTGCGGCAGCACGCTGGCGACGTGCACGAGCTGGAGCAACTACAGTTCGAGCAGCGCCCCGGCTGCTGCGCTTTTCGGTCCCGGCCTGGCGAGCAGCGACGCGGCTACGCTGGTGGACTGGTCTCGTGGCCTGAACACCCAGAACGAGTTGCTCAAGGGGACGAGTGTCATGCGCCCGTCGGTGCACGGGGACGTGATGCACTCGCGGCCGGTCGCGGTCAACTACGGCACGGACGCTGCGCCGCAGGTGGTGGTGTATTACGGCGCGAACGACGGCCTGCTGCATGCCGTCAACGGCAACCAGGCCACTTCCTTCACGTCCGCCGGCACCAGCTATGCGGCGGGCGCTGAGCTCTGGTCTTTCATGCCGCCCGAGTTCTACGGGTCGATCAAGCGCATCTACGACGACACCACGCCGGTGTACTTCCGGGGCACCAGCGCCACCTCGGCGCTGCCGAAGCCCTACGGAGTGGACGGCCCCGTCGTGGCGTTCAAGGGCACGTTGAACGGCGCGGCCAAGACCTATCTCTATGCCGTCATGCGACGCGGCGGCCGGGCGATCTACGCCTTCGATGTCACCACGCCCGGCGCTCCCGCGTTCCTGTGGAAAAAGGGCTGCTCCAGCGCCGACCTCACCAGCACGGATTGCGGCACCAGTGGCAGCAGCACCGATTACAGCGGCATCGGCCAGACCTGGGGTGCGCCCAAGGTGATGTTCGCGGCGGGCTACAACTCCGGGGCCACTCCGCTGCTGCTGACGGGTGGGGGCTATGACAGCTGCGAGGACACCGACACGGGCTCCGGAGGCGCCAACAACAGCTGCACGGGAAGCCCCAAGGGCAGTCGCGTGTATGTGATCGACGCAACGGATGGCCACATCGTGACGCAGTTCCCGACGGCGGCCCCGTACACCGGCGGCGTCCCGCGTGGCGTCATTGCCGAAGCCACGGTGGTGGCTCCCGATGGCATGGCGAAATACGGATACATCGCCGACCTGGGTGGCGTCGTGTACCGCCTGGACTTCACGGCAAGCAGCGTCGGTGCCTGGACCATGACGCCGGTCGCGAAGCTTGGATGCGACACGCTGGCGCCTTGCACCGCCAACCGCAAGTTCATGTTCCAGCCCAGCGTGGTTAGCACCGATGGCACCACGTTCGACCTGCTGATCGGTTCTGGCGACCGCGAAAAACCAACGGTCCAATATGGCGCCTCCAACGGCGTCAACAACTACTTCTTCATGCTGCAGGACCAGCCGGGGAACAGCGGCTGGCTGAAGGACCAGTGCGGCAGCGGCAACAACTTCCTGTGCCTGAGCTCGCTCCAGCAGATCACGGGCAGCACGCCTTCGAACGCTTCCATCGGCACCAAGAAAGGTTGGGAACTGGCACTCGCGCCGACCGAGCAGGTGGTGACATCCGCGATCACGCAGTTTGGCATCACGACCTTCAGCACGCACCAGCCGGCTGTGAGCGCGAACACCTGCAGCAACAACCTGGGCAAGAGCCTGGTCTACAACGTCAGCTACAAGAACGCAGACCCGGTGAGCGACACCCGCTTCGCCGAGATCTCGGGTGACGGCCTGCCGCCTTCACCCGTCGCCGGCACGGTGATCATCGATGGCAAGGCGGTGCCATTCTGCGTCGGGTGCTCCGCCGTCTCGCCTCTGGAAGGCCGTAAAGCCAGCCAGGTGGCCAGCATCGCGCGCGCCAAGAACCGGCTTTTCTGGTACCTGGAGAAGAAGTGATGCGCAGCTTGCGCCAGCGCTCATGCGCGGGCTTCACTCTGATCGAGCTGCTGGTGTGCGTAGCGCTGCTCGCGTTGCTCCTGAGCCTGGCAGTGCCATCCTTCGGGTCCGCGATGCTGACGAACCGGCTTGCGTCGTACACCAATGAGTTCATCGGAACCGCGCAATTCGCACGTAGCGAGGCCATCAAGCGCAACGCCCAGGTGACGGTTTGCGCCTCCACCGACGGCGCTACCTGTGCGAGCAGCGCGACATGGGCACAGGGCTGGATCGTGATGTGTCCGGCCTCCACCTCGAATGCGAACATGTGTGCGGCGAGCGGAACGTCCAACCTTGTGCTGCAAAGGCGGCCAGCGCTGGCGAGCGACTATCACTTCACCACCGATACCGGCAGCTACAGCCTGGTGTTTCCAGCTAGTGGAGTGGGGGTCAACCAGCTGACGATGACTTTGTGCCGCTTCAGTCCGCAGCCCGGGAACCAGGAGCGCCGGGTGACCGTGACCGGCACCGGCCGCACAGCCGTCGTGACCGCGCACACGGGCGCTTGCGCCTGAGGGTGGCGCGAACGTCGCAGCCGCTCATACCAGCGCTGCTACGGGAGGTCGGACTCGAACTCGCGCGTTCCCGCGGCAGGGTATCGTCTCGATAGTCTCTGTCCTTTCCGCGTTCGTCGGCGCCACCGGCCAGGAGCAGCCCCTTACCCTACTGGCGCTACTTCCGGAGGATGCTTTCCATCTTCTTTCCCTTTGCGAGCTCGTCGATCAACTTGTCCAGGTGCCGTATCTTTTGCATCAGCGGATCGTCGATGACTCGGGCGCGCCCTCGTGCGGGAGCAGTCTATAGCTGGTGGGGATAGCTGGCGGCTTCCTGGTCGACTCCGGTCGAACGTGGCCGCAACGTGAATTCCTTCTGAAGACGCACAGGCCAGTTCACCGGCTACTCGGTCGAAGCGGCTGAAGACCGCAAGGCTTGCTCGACGACTTCTGCCGTCAACGTAGGCACGAAGGTCTCGATGAAGCGCAAGGCGTAGCCACGCAGCCACGCCCCCCGCCGCAGCGCGACGCGCGTGAGGTTCACCTCGAACAGGTGGCGCGCGTCGATGACCTGCAGGTGCCGGTCGCGTTCGCTGTCGACCGCGATCGACGCGACGATGCCCACGCCCATGCCCAGTTCCACGTACGTCTTGATCACGTCGGCGTCCATCGCCGTAAGCACGATCTCGGGCGCAAGACCCGCGCCCGCGAACGCGGCATCGATGTGCGCCCGCCCGGTGTAGCCCTGCACGTAGGTGATGATGGGATACGCGGCCAGCGCGGCGAGGCCTACCGGTTGCGCGGCGAGCAGGGGATGCCCCGGCGGCACCACGATGCTGTGCGTCCAGCGATACCCGGGCAAGGTCACCAGCCCGTCGTAGTCCGCCAGGGCCTCGGTGGCGACGCCGATGTCGGCCTCCCCGCGCAGCAGCATCTCGGCCACCTGCCCCGGCGTGCCTTGGTGCATGTGCAGCGTCACCCGCGGGAAGACCGCGCGAAAGTCGCGCACCGCTGGCGGCAGGGCGTACCGGGCCTGCGAATGGGTGGCGGCGATGCGCAGGCCGCCGTTGTCGCTCGCGCTGAAGTCCTGCCCCGCCCGGCGCAGGTTCTCTGCCTCCAGCAGCAGGCGGTCGACGATGGGCAGCAGCGCCTGCCCCGGCGGCGTCAGGCCGGTGAGGCGCTTGCCGGCCCGGGCGAAGATCTCCACGCCGAGTTCCTCCTCCAGTTCGCGGATCTGCCGGCTCACTCCCGGCTGCGAGGTGTAAAGCGTGTTGGCAACCTCGGTGAGATTGAAATTGCGCCGCACGGTTTCGCGCACGGAGCGCAGTTGCTGGAAATTCATGGCTGCAGGTGTCCTTCAGTGGGGCGGATTCTGGTGCGCGATCAGCTCCGGCCCAACGAACCTCTGGTCCTGTGCATATGGGCATGAGCTCACGCCCTTGCCTCTGCAGCCGCTGCCGCGCCACCGACGCCTCCTGCCGCAGTGCCGCCCGCAAAGGTCCGGCGCAGGCGTCCGGGTCGGCGGGCGAGCGGCCGGTTCATGCGGCGGCCACCAGGGTGTGGGCCTCCTCACTGTGCGCGAAAGCCTGCCCCAGATCGGCGATGAGGTCGCCGGGGTCTTCCAGTCCCACGTGCAGCCGCACGACCGGCTGACTGCCCTGCCAGCAACCGTGCTCGCGCAGTCGCTCCGGCGCCGCAAGGTGGGCCAGGCTCTCGTAGCCGCCCCAGGAGGCGCCGATCGCGAAGTGCTGGAGCGTGTCGACGAAGCGCCGTGCCCGGGTGGCATCGGCATCGCGGAAGGCAAAGGACACCAGGCCGCTGGCGCCGGTGAAGTCGCGCTTCCACAGGGCGTGGCCGGGATCGTCGGGCAGCGCCGGGTAGAACACGCGCTCCACGGCGGGATGGGCCTGCAGCCATTGCGCGACCTGCAATGCATGGCGCTGGTGCTGCGTGAGCCGCACGGGCAACGTGCGCAGGCCGCGCAGGGCGAGATAGGCGTCGTCGGCGCCCACCGTCAGGCCCAGCGCCTCGTGGGCGGAGGCGATGCGGCGCGCCAGCGCGGGGCTGTCCACCACCACGATGCCCTGCATCACGTCGGAGTGGCCGGCGATGTACTTGGTGGCGGCCTGGATCGATATGTTGGCGCCCAGCTTCAGGGGCTGGTGGAACCAGCCGCCGCTCCAGGTGTTGTCGGTCGCCACCGGCACGCCGTGGGCGCGCGCCACCGCGGCCAGCGCCGGCAGGTCCAGCACCTCGAACAACAGCGAGCTGGGCGACTCCAGGTAAACCAGGCGCGTGTTGGGCCGGATGCGCGCGGCGAGATCAGCGCGCGCCGGCGAGAAGAATTCCAGGGTGATGCCCAGGCGCTTGAGCAGCGTCTGTTCCACCCGGCGAACCGGCGCGTACACGCCGTCGGCGACCAGCGCGTGCTCGCCCTGCGAGAGCAGTCCCAGCAGCACCAGCGTGATCGCCGACAGGCCGGAGGGGGCGAGGAAGGCGCGGTGGCCGCCTTCCAGTTGCGTCACCGCATCTTCCAGCGCCCTGTGCGTGTCCAGGCCGTGGCGGCCGTAGCTGGCGATGCGCTCGCCGTCGGCGCGGCGGTGGTGGTGGTCCTCCAGCGCGGCCACGCTCTCGAAGCGCACGGTACTGGTCCGCACCACGGGCACGTTGACGGGGCCGCTGCCGGCCCGCAGCGGCGGGGCGCCCGCGTGCAGCAGGCGAGTCGATGCGCCGGTCACTGGGAAACCTCCGTGCTACGGACTGCGGCAAGATCCATTTGGGGCGGCCGGTCGGGGTTCATGCCGCTTCCTTGCTGGGCGTCATCTGGGTCGCGTTGTAGTTCAGCACCTTGCCGGTGGCGAGGTCCACGCCGATGCGGCGCGAGAGCGTCTCCAGCGGGCGGCCGTAGAGGTGGAAGTGCAGCGTGGGCTGCGTGCCGATGACGTGGATGCTGTGCAGGTCGTCGGGCAGGAAGGCGATCGGCGTGCCGGGCTGCACCGTCACCTCGCGCTCGACTTCAAGCTGCGCGTGGTCGGGGCGGCTGCCGTCGTCCGTGCGGCGGTAGACGCGGTTCTCCTCCTGGCCCTCGATCGCCACGATCACCGCCCACGTATCGTGGTTGTGCGGCAGCGTGCTCTTGCCGGGGTTGATGGAGTTCAGGTAAAGGGCCAGGCCGGCATCGCCTTCCTGCGGATTGAGCCGGTAGCGCGTGGAGGCGCCCACGCCGTCGCTCGCATCGGGCGGCGGGAAGTCGCTGCGCGGGAACAGTTCGCTGCGCCCGGCCAGTGTGGTCAATTCGTCCGCGATGCGCGCCAGCGCGGCGCGGTCGGGCGTACCGGCGGCCAGCGGGCGGATGCGCGCGAGAGCGGCGGAGACCGCGGCGCGGCGGTCCTGGGCAAGAGTGTCGTGGCTCATGGTTTTTTCCTGTGGAAGGGGATCAGGCGGCGAGGGCGGATCGGCCCCCGCCGAGCGTGCGTTGCAGGAAGCTGCGCGTGCGTTCGTGCCGCGGGTCGCCGAACAGCTGCGCCGGCGGCCCGTGTTCGACCACGCGGCCCGCCTCGGTGAAGTACACGTGGTCACTGACCTCCTGGGCGAAGCGCATCTCGTGCGTCACCAGCACGCAGGTCATGCCTTCGCGCACCAGCTCGCGGATCACCGTGAGCACCTCGCCGACGGTCTCCGGGTCGAGCGCGGAGGTGACCTCGTCGAAGAGGATCAGCTCGGGCCGCAGGGCCAGGGCTCGGGCGATCGCCACGCGCTGCTGCTGCCCGCCGGAGAGTTCGCCGGGCCAGGCGTCGGCCTTGTGCGAGAGCTTGACTTTGGCGAGCAGTTCGCGCGCCAGCGCCTCGCTCTCGGCGCGGGGGCGGCCGGCCACGCGCACCGGCGCAATCGTCAGGTTCTCCAGGACGGTCAGGTGCGGGAACAGGTTGTACTGCTGGAACACGAAGCCCACGCGCTTGCGCAACGCGATGAACTCGGGTTCGGTCTTCAGCGTCATGACGTCGGTGCCGGCCACCTGCACCTCGCCACGCTGCGGGCGTACCAGCCCCGTGAGGCAGCGCAGCAGGCTGGACTTGCCGGAGCCCGAAGGGCCGATGATGCTGACCGCGCGGCCGCGGTGCACCTGCAGGTCGATGCCGCGCAGCACCTCGGTGGCACCGAAGGCGAGGTGCAGGTCGCGCACCTGCACCAGCGGCGGTTCGGCCGCGGTACGCGGCACGGATTTCAGGAAGGCTTCAGTGGCGTTCATGGCGGCGTTCCAGCGCGCGGGTGGCGCGGGCGATGGGATAGCAGTAGGCGAAGAACACGGCCAGCAGAGCGCCGTAGACGAGGATGGTGAAGTCGGTGCGCGCCACCGTGTTACTGGCGACCTGGGCCGCATCCACCACGTCGTGCGTGCCGACCAGCGAGGCCAGCGAGGTGCTCATGGTGATGCTCGCGTAGAGGTTCATCCAGGGCGGCAGCATGCGGCGCAGGCACTGCGGCAGCACGATCAGCCGGAAGATCTGCGCCCGCGTGAAGGCCAGCGACTGCGCGGCCTCCCATTGCGCGCTGGGGATGGACTGGATGGCGCCACGGAAGATCTCCGCCACCTGCGCGCTGGCCGGCAGCGCCAGTCCCAGCACCACCTTGAGCCAGTCGGGAAAGGGCAGGGCCGTTCCGGCGACGCGGATCTCGAACGGGAAGACGTAGGTGGTGAAGTAGATCAGCACCAGCACGGGCGCATTGCGGAACACCTGCACGGACGACCTGACTACGGCGCGCACCGCGGCGGCCGGTGACAGCGACAGCGCGCCGAGCACCAGGCCCGCCACGGTGCCGAGCGCCATCGCCAGCAGGCTGATGCCGATGTTGGCTGCCATGCCGCGCGCGAGTTCCGGCGACCAGGTCCACAGGTACACGAAGGCCGCAGGCGTGGTGCCCGTGGCGACCCAGAAGGCGACGACGGCCGCCGCGGCGAGTGCAAGTGCCTGCCACGGCGAGAGCCGGTGCAGCAGCGTGCCCGCGGGTCGGCCGGACGCCGAAGAGCTCAGGGCGACGTCACTGGCCATAACCGGGCATCCTCCAATGCGCTTCCAGCCTGCGGCCCGCGACACTCACCAGCCAGGTGAGCAGGCCGAACCACAACAGGATCAGCAGCAGCAGTTCCAGCACGTTGTCGCGCTGGGTCCAGATCATGATGGACTCGTAGGTGACGTCGCCCACCGCGATGGCCGAAGCGACCGCGGTCATCTTCACCAGGTCCACCAGGTTGTTCACCAGCGAGGGCAGGGCGAAACGCAGCGCGAGCGGCAGCTCCACCCGCGCCAGCAACTGGCGCCGCGAGAAGCCGAGTGACCGCGCCGCCTCGAGCGTCGTGCGCGGGACGGCTTCGATGCCGGCCCGCAGGGCCTCGGCGTGGAACACGCCCTTGTGCAGCGAGACCACGATCACCACCCACAGGAATGGCGTGAGCGGATTGGTGGCGCCATGCAGCTGGAACTGCTGCGTGACCAGCATGTTCAGCACCAGGAAGGCGCAATACAGCTGCACCAGCGTCGGCGTGTTGCGCGTCAGCTCCACGAAGGCGCGTGCCGGCCCCGCCAGCCACGCCCGCCCCGAGGTGAGAAGCGCCGCGAGCGCCACGCCCGCCGCCAGGCTGCAGGGGACGGTGGCCAGGCACAGTTCCAGCGTCACACCGAGGCCGCGTACGAAGGCATCGCGTTCGGAGGCATGCAGCACGAAACCGTAGTTGAGGCCGACATGGCGCAGCGCTTCCACCCCTGCCGGCAGCCACTCGTTCATGCGCCCGCCGCCAGCGCGGATTTGGCGCTGGCCGGTGCCTGCAAGGCGGCCACCGCCGCCGCGATGCGGCGCAAGGCCTCGGCCAGCGCAGCGTCGCCGGCGGCCGTGGACAGGCGGAAATAGGGTGAGAGCCCGAAGCCGGCGCCGGCCACCACCGCCACGCCCGCCTCCAGCAGCCAGTCGACGAGGTCGTCGTCCGAGGCGATGGTTCGCCCGTCCGGCCGCTCGCGTCCCAGCAGCGCGCCGCAGTGCACGTAGGCGAAGAAGGAGCCCGCGAGCGGCAGCACCGACAAGCCGTCGATGGCGTTGATGCCGCGCACGACGAAGTCCGCGCGCCTCGCATACGCCGCGCGGGCCTGCGCCACGAAGGACTGGTCGGGGTCGTCCAGCGCCGCGGTCACCGCCGCCTGGGCGATGGCGTTGGGGGCCGAGGACACCTGCGACTGGATCACCGTCATCGCATCCACCAGCGCCTTGGGGCCGGCGCCCCAGCCGATGCGCCAGCCGGTCATGGCATAGGTCTTGGAAGCGCCGTTCACCAGCAGGGTGCGCTCGCGCAGGTCGGGCGCGACGTGCAGCCAGTGCACCGGCGCCTGCGGCGTGAACCAGATGTGCTCGTAGAGCTCGTCCAGCAGCACGGCCACCTGCGGGTGCGCCCGCAGCACCTCGGCGAGCCCGCGCAGCTCGCCTTCCGTGTACACGGCGCCCGTCGGGTTGGAGGGCGTGTTGAGCACCAGCCAGCGCGTGCGCGGCGTGATCGCCGCCTGCAGGGCCGAGGCGGTCAGCTTGAAGCCGCTGCGCTCGTCGCAACGGACGATGGCGGGATGGCCGCCGTTGACCCGCACGATGTCCGGAAAGGACGGCCAGTAGGGCGCCGGCAGGATCACCTCGTCGCCGGGGTCCAGCGTGGCGGCGAAGGCGGAGAAGATCACCTGCTTGCCGCCGTTGGACGCCAGGATCTCCGCCGGCGCGAAGGCGAGCCCGTTTTCGCGCGCGTACTTGGCCGCGATGGCGCGGCGCAGGGTGGCCGTGCCGGCCGTGGCGGTGTACTTGGTCTCGCCGCGCCGCAGGGCGGCGATGGCGGCCTGCTTGATGGGTTCCGGCGTGTCGAACTCGGGCTCGCCGGCGTTGAGGGCGATGATGTCGCGGCCCTGCGCCGCCAGCGCCGCGGCGCGCTGGCCCGCGGCCGCATTCGCTGACAGGCTCACGCTGCGCACGCGCGTGGAGAGGCCAAGCGCGGTGGTGATGGGGGCGCGGCTCATGGCTTCGCCTGCGTGTAGACGGCGAAGTCGAACGGCGCGCGGTCGAAGCGGCCTTGCTGCGCGCGCTGGTTGCGCGTGGCGATCCAGGCATCGGGCACGCCGTTGCGGCGCGCGGCGGCCAGCAGGAAGCCCGAGCGGTGCCAGTCCTGGATCGCGCGATCGACGAAGGCCTGCGTGTCGGCCTCGCCGCGGCGAACCCACGCGACGGTGGGTGAGGGGATCAGCTGCTCCTCGCTGGCCAGCGTGTAGTCCTTCCACTCGGCGGCGGAGGGGCCGTGCAGGGTGTAGTGCAGCGCCGGCTGCACGTGCACGGACGCGGCGCAGCTGCCGCCCTTCAGCGCCAGCAGCGATTCCGGGATGCCTTTGAAGCCCTTGACGATGGCGCCGTACTGCTGCGCCAGCGGCCGGGCGAAGTTGCTGCCCTGCGAGACGCAGGCCACCTTGCCGCGCAGGTCCTCCCAGCGGCGGATGCCGCTCGCCTTGGCGACGACGGCCGCCCCGCCCACCAGGTCGTACGGCGTGGGCGCGAAGCCCAGGATCTCGCTGCGCTCCTGCGTCCACTGGATGTTCGCCAGCAGCAGGTCCACCTTGCCGGCCTGCAGGAACTGCACGCGGGTGGAGGCGGTGACCGGGACGGTCTCCAGCTGCACGCCGAGGCGGCGCGCGAGGTCGGCCGCCAGCTCGGTCTGGTAGCCCACGGTCTTGCCGCTGGCCTGGTCCAGCGCGCCGAAGGGCGGGCTGGGGCCGTCGATGCCGACGGCGAGGATGCCGCGCTGGCGCACCTTGTCCAGCGTCGCGTCGGCATGGGCGGCGCTGGCGGCCGCCAGCGCGATGATGGAAACGGTCCGGGTGAGGGCTCGCATGTTCGCTCTCCTCACGACGCGTTGCTGCGAAAGCGTGCCTGCAGCTGCGGCAGCAGCGCTTGCGGCGGCGTGATGCCCAGGCGCTTCTCGGTGGCGATCAGCCACCCCGTGCGGTGCCAGTCCTGCACGACGCGGTCGACGGCCGCGATGGTGTCGGCTTCGCCCTTGCGCGTCCACACCACCGATGGCGCAGGCAGGATCTCGCCGGCGATGGGTGCGTGGTAGCCACCCCATTCCGCGGCGTTGTTCCGCAGCAGCGGATGGATCAACGTGGTGTCGTGCACCGCGGCCACGCAGGCGCCGCCACGCAGCGCCAGCAGCGATTCGGCCGAGGTCTTGAAGCCCCGCACTTGCGCACCGTATTGCTCCTGCAGCGGCTTGGTGAAGCTGCTGCCCTGCGAGGCGCAGACCACCTTGCCGCGCAGGTCTTCCCACTTGGTGATGCCGCTGGTCTTGAGCACGGCGGCCGTGCCGCCCACGCGGTAGAAGGGCGTGGGCGCATGGCCCAGGATCTCGCCGCGGTCGGTGTTGTATTCCATCGAGGCGATCAGCAGGTCCACCTTGCCGGACTGCAGGAATTGCACCCGGTTGGAGGGCTGCACCGGCACCAGTTCGACCTCGGCGCCGAGGCGCCTGGCCAGGTCGCGGGCCAGCTCCGGGTTCCAGCCCACCAGCTGCTGCGTGGCGGGATCGATGGAGCCGAACGGTCCGCCTCCCACGACTACGCCGATGGCGACCTTGTGCTGCTGGCGGATCTTGTCGAGGGTGGCGTCGGCATGCGCCATGCCGGCGCTCGCGCACAGTGCGGCGAGCAGGGCGGTATGGAACAGGCGCAAGGGAGAAGGATGGTGGCTGGCAGCGTTCATGAAGATTCCGAAAGGTCAGGCCCCCATGGTGCTGTGCACGCGGCGCGGCCACAACGAACAAAAGCGAGCTTGGTTATGCGGCGCGCCGCGCTTGCGCGGGCAGGCGGAAGGTGGCGAGTTCGTCGGTCGCGCATTGCGCCACCAGCCCGGTCTCCCACTGCAGGTAGCGGCGCGCGGCATCGAGGTTGCCGTCGTGGCGGTCGTGCACGAAGAACAGGTAGTCGATGCGGTCCGCGTCGGCCGGAGAGTGCGGCGTGGCTTCCTGTGGCCAGCCGGCGTCCGCCAGCGTGGCGGCACGCAGCCACGCGATGCGGGCGTGCCCTGCTTGGCGCAGGTCTGGGGCCGCCAGGCGCGCGACTGCCTCGTCTTCGGCCAGCAGCACGATGAGCGGGTTGCTTGCGTGCGCAACGGTCGCGAGGATGCGCGGCCGGATCGACCAGCGCGCGCCCGCGGCGTGGCCCTGCCGGTAGTCGGCCGAAGGGCGCAGGTCGATCAGCAGCGGCAGCGACGAGCCATCCTGCCGCAGGGCCAGCAGAGCGCCCGCGTCCTGTTCCGGGAGGGCGGGTGGCAGCGTGGCCGCTGCCACCGGGACCCGCAGCGGTGCGGCGATGCCGCCCTCCACGACCGCTGCATCGATGCCGAGGCGGAGCAGCCAGGCCGCGATCACCGGCGCGCGGATGCCGTCGTCGTCCAGCAGCAAGACGCGCGCATGGCGCACGCCGACGTGCTGGTCGGTGGTCTGCAGCAGTTGCCCTCCGGGCACGTGCCGCGCGCCGGGCAGCGAGCCGGTCGCGAATTCGGCGGCGGTGCGCACATCGAAGACATGGGTCGTGCGCTCGGCGTCGTCCAGCCAGGCTTGCGCCTCGCGCGCGGCCAACTGCGGCACGCCGGCACGCTGCGCAAAGGACTGTGCGCGCTTGCGGACGCTGGCCTGTGCGTGGCTGCGAGGCGCCGCTGGCAGCCCGCGCGCGCTGCCCTTCTCGAGCTCCAGTCCCGCGAGTGCCCAGCCTTGCGTCCCGTTCTCCAGTGCATACACCGGATTGGGCAGGCCGAGGTCGCGCAGGATCTGGGCGCCGACGATGCTGCGCGTGCGACCGGCGCAGTGCACCACCACCGGTGTGTGCTCGTCCGGCACGACGCTGCGCCAGCGCAGCGCGAGCTCGCCGTTGGGCACGGGGATCGCGCCGGGGATGGTCATGCGACGGTGTTCCTGCAGTGTGCGGCCATCGAGCAGCACCAGCGGTTCCCCCGAGGCAAGGCGTGCATGCAGCTGCTGCGCGCTCAGCTGCGGCACCGTGAAGGCATGCTCCACGCACTCGCCGAAGGTCTTGGAAGGCAGGTTCTGACCCTGGAACAGCGTGCGTCCGGCGGCGGCCCAGGCCCGGGCGCCGCCTTGCAGCACTTGCACCTGCGTATAGCCGGCATCGCGCAGGCGCCGCGCCGCGCGTGCTGCCACGCCATCGCCGTCGTCGAACAGGACCACGCGCGTGGCGCGCCGCGGCACCAGCAGCGGCACGTCGATTTCCAACCGGCTGTAGGGGGCGGAGACGGCGAGAAAGGGATGGCCCTCGCCGTATTGCCCGTGCTCGCGCACGTCCACCAGTGCGATCTCCAGGCCATCGCGCAAGCACCGCAACAGCGTGGCGGCGTCGATGCCGTCGGCCGCCACGGGACCGACAGGGGCGTTCAGAACAGACTCGGTCATCGGGGCGCCGCCTTCACTTGAGCGAGATGCGGGCGGTGTCGATCACCCGCTGATAGCGCTCGCGCTCCACCCGCAGGCTGGCCGCCAGTTCGGCGCTGCTGCCGCCCGCGACCTTGAAGCCCATGTCGGCCAGCTGCGCCCGCACCTCGGGCTCGCGCAGTACCGTTTCCAGGTCGCGGTGGATCTTCGCCAGCACCGGCGCTGGTGTCCGGGCGGGCGCGAAGTAGCCTTGCCAGCTCTCGACGGAGAAGCCCGGCACCCCGGACTCCGCCATGGTCGGCACCTCGGGCAGGGCGGCGGAGCGATAGGGCGTGGTGACGGCCAGCGCGCGCAGCTTGCCGGCACGCACGTGGTCGGTCACGGCGGCCAGGGTGATCAGCGTCGCGTCCACGTGGCCTGCCAGCACGTCGATGGTGGCCGGCCCGCCGCCCGGGTAGGGGATGTAGTTGACGCGCGCACCGGTCTGCTGTGCGAGCAGCTCGTGGGCCACGTGGGCGATGCCACCGTTGCCCGGCAGCGCCAGCGAGATGGAGAGCGGCTTACTGCGGGCGCGCTGCAGGTACTCGGCCAGCGACTGGATGCCGGTCTTCGGGTTGACCACCAGGATCTGCGGATTGACCACAGCCTTGATCAGCGGCGCGAAGGCCTCGTCGGTGCGATAGGGCAGGCCGGGAAACAGGATCGCGTTGAGCGTGACGCCCTCGCCGCCCTGCAGCAGCGTATAGCCGTCGGGCAGCGCCCTGGCGACGCGCGCGGCGCCGATCGTGCCGCTCGCGCCGGCCACGTTCTCCACGAGCACGGTCTGGCCCCACAGCGCGGTCAGCCGTTCGGCGAGGATGCGCGTGAGCTTGTCGGCGCTGCCGCCGGCGGCGACCGGGACGACGATGTGGACAGGTCGGCTGGGAAAATCAGACGCCGCCGGGCGGCTGCTGGCCGACGCGAGCAAGGGGAGCGGGGCGAGGCCGGTCGCCAGGGCGGCGGCGGAGTGCTTGAGGAAGGCGCGCTTGTGCATGGATGGTTCGAACACCGGAAAGCGAAAGCCTGCGAATCTAGACAGCGCGGGCGGGACCGCGAACGAAGAAAAGCGGATATGGATAGCCGTTTCGCGGCTCGCGCGGCGAGCGCATATCGATAGAGGAAAGCGTTTCTTGCGCCGGTACCGGGCGCGTCCTAAGGTGGAGCGATGAGCACCTCGTCCTCCTCCTTGCAGCCCGATGTCGCCAGCCAGCGAGCCGTCGCCGTGGCCTCCTTCCTCCAGTCCGTGCGGCCCATCGCGCCGGGCGCGCACCACGCGACGCCAGCGCAACTCGGGCAGGTCGCCGCGGCGCTGGAGAAGCTGGCTGGGCAGCAGCACCTGTTTCCCGCCGAACACTTTCCGCATGCGGTGGACATCCCCGTGTACCGCCTGGCCGAAGACGCAGTGGGCCGCAACGCGCTCTATGTCGCCGCGAACCGGCCCGGGGCTTCGCAGCGGCCGCACGACCACACCACCTGGGCGGTGATCGCGGGTGTGCGCGGCGTCGAGCGCAACGTCTTCTACCGCCGAGAGGCGACCGACGAACCAGGGCGCGAGCGCCTGCACGAACTGCGCACCGTGGACGTGGTGGCGGGCAACTCGGTCACCATCGGCCCGCGGGACGTGCACACCATCGAGGCGCGCGGCGACACGCCGTCGCTGCACCTGCATTTCTACGGGCTCGCGCTGGACCGGCTCGAGGAGCGGGTGGTGTTCGACGACCGCAGCGGCGGCGGCTTCCGCCCCTTCCCCGCGCCGGCACGGATCCGCCATGCGCTGGTTTCACCCGCGGCATTGAAGGCGGCGCTGCACGACGGCGCGGAGATCGCGCTGCTCGACGTGCGGGAGACCGGCGTGTTCGCCCGGGGCCACCTGCTGTTCGCCGCTTCCGCCCCGCTGTGGCGGCTGGAGCTGCTGATCGCCAAGCTCGTGCCGCGGCGCGATACGCGCGTGGTGTTGGCGGACGGCGACGAGACGATCGCTCACGACGCGGCTGCCAAGCTGGTGCGGCTCGGGTGGCGCAACGTGTCGGTACTGGCCGGCGGCACGGAGGGCTGGGCGCAGGCGGGCTATGAGGTGTTCAGCGGCACCAACGTCCCGAGCAAGGCCTTCGGCGAGTTGATCGAGCACGAGAAGCACACGCCGTGGATCGACGCCGACGACCTGCACCGGCGGGTCGCGCGCGGCGACAAGCTGGTGGTCGTGGACAGCCGCACGCCGGAGGAGTTCCGCGAGTTCAGCCTGCCGTTCGCGCACAGCCTGCCGGGCGCGGAGCTGGTCTACCGCATCCAGGAGTTGGCGCCCGACCCGGACACCCTCGTGGTGGTCAATTGCGCGGGACGCACGCGCAGCATCGTCGGTGCGCAGACGCTGATCGACGCGGGCATCCCCAATCCTGTCGTGTCGCTCAAGGACGGCACCATGGCCTGGTTGCTGGCCGGCCGCCAGCTCGCGCAGGGGGGTGACACCTCGCTGCCCGAGCCGACGCCGGCGACGCTGGCGCAGGCACGCGAGCGGGCGGCGGCCGTGGCCGAACGCGCCGGGGTCCGGCGCATCGATCTCACGGAGCTCGCGCTGCTGCAGGAGCAGGAGAACCAGCACACGCTTTATCGCTTCGACGTGCGCACGCGCCAGGAGTACGAGGCGGGCCACCTGCCGGGATGGCGCTGGGCGCCAGGCGGCCAGCTGGTGCAGGCGAGCGACGAATACGCGGCGACCCGCCGCGCGCGCATCGTGCTCGCCGACTGGGACGGGGTGCGCGCCCTCACGACCGCGGCCTGGCTGGCCCAGCTCGGAGCGCACGAGGTGTACGTGCACACGCCGCGCGCGCACGCGGAACTCGCGACCGGACCGGAGCCGCAGCGGCTGCTGTCGCTGCACGCGCCGGCGCCGCAGCTGTGGCCGCAGCAGGCCTGGTCGCTGGTTCGCGCGGGCCAGGCGACCCTGTTCGACGTGGACCGGCGCGCAGCCTACGAGAAGCTGCACGTGACCGGCGCGCGCTTTGCCGTTCCGGACCGGCTGGTGGACTTGATCGAGGACTTGCCGCCCGGGCACGCCGTCGTCCTCACCTCGCCTGACGGCGTGCTGGCGCGCAGCGTGGCCGCGGCGCTGGCGCAGCGTTCCGGACGCGACGTGCGCAGCCTCGTCGGCGGCACCCAGGCCTGGTTGGCAGCGGGCCTGCCCACCGGCGGCGGCGCCGACGGCGTGCTCACCGGCGAGGACGACCACTGGTTCAGTCCCTACCACCGCAAGGATGTGACCGACCGCGACGCGGGCTTCCGCGACTACCTGGCCTGGGAGCTCGGACTGGTGGAGCAGTTGCAGCGGGAAGGGACGACCGGGATGTGGCTGCTGCGCGAGAGCACCTGAGCGGAGATCACTTTCAGGTGCGCGGCGGCATTCAGTAGCCGACCGTGAAGCGCTGGCGCGAATGCGCCGGCCGCTCGAGTTCATCGACGAGGGCGATCGCGAAATCTTCCATCGAGATCCAGCTCTTGCCGTGCACGTCGGCAAGAAGACGGTCGCCACCGAGCCGGAACTTGCCGGTTCGCTCACCCGGAGCGAATTCCGCCGAGGGCGAGAGGAAAGTCCAGTCCAGTGCGGTCTGCGTGCGCAGGAACTCGAGAAAGGCGCGCCCGGCAGCGGACTCTGCCCTGTATGCCTCCGGAAACCCCGGGCTGTCCAGGAGCGCCTGTCCGGGTGCGACCTCGAGGCTGCCAGCGCCGCCTACCACCAGCAGCCGTGGAACGCGTGCCTCCTGCAGCGCCGCGACAAGCGCCTTCGCATCGGTCGAAATGAAGCGCGTGGCGCTGATCGCAGCGTCGTGTCCGGCCAGCAGTGGCGCGAGTTGCGCTCGATCGTTCGCGTCGGCCACCTTGACCACCAGCGAGGCACGGGGCTCGACCCCGGCCGCCGATCGGGCAATCCCGGTGACCGAATGGCCGCGCGCCAGCAATTCGGCGAGCACGCGGGAACCCACCCGCCCAGTGACGCCGATCAATGCGATGTTCATGGTTGTCCTCCGCAAGATGCCAGGTGCGAAGTGTGCATCGGATGCGGCGAAGTCGATCTCGGGCCAGATCTTTCCAATTGACGGGGACATGCAGCGCAACTGAGCCGCGGCGGTGCAGAAGGGCTGTGCCGTTCGTCTCTTGGGGGCAGAAAAGCCGAGCGCGGCCGGACCGTTGCGGGCGTACGATCAGCGGGACCAACCCGGTGCAAGGAAAGGGCCCTGCCATGGACGAGAAGGGCATCGAGAACTCGGCTGTCGCGAAGCAACACCAGAGGGCGCCGCTCCTGACGCCCACTGACTTGAAGCACGAAGCCACCCGCGACATCAGCGCCGCCATGAATGCGGTCCTGGCGGACACTTTCGCGCTTTACCTGAAAACGAAGAACTTCCACTGGCACATGAGCGGTCCGCATTTCCGCGACTACCACCTGCTGCTGGACGAACAGGCGGATCAGCTGTTCGCGATGACCGATCCCATCGCCGAGCGCGTGCGAAAACTTGGCGGCTCCACCTTGCGATCCATTGGCCACATCGCGCGTGCCCAGCGGGTGCTGGACAACGACGCAGAATTTGTCCAGCCGCTGGACATGCTGGCCGAATTGCAGGACGACAACAAGGATTTCGCGGCACGCCTGCGCCAGGCGCACGAGCTTTGCGAGGAGCATCGCGACATCGCCACCGCCAGCCTCATAGAGGGATGGATCGACGAGACCGAGCGGCGCTCCTGGTTCCTGTTCGAGGCCAGCAGGCAGGGGGATACCACCGGGCATTGATCTGCTAGCCGCTGCCCATGCCGCGGGATTTGCGCAGTTTGCGCTCCGCGCGCTGAGGCAAGGGCTGGATGGCGAGGGCGGTGGCCACGCCCACGCTCATCACCAGCACGCCGATCAGCCAGTGGCTCCCGCCGTGGGCGAGCTGCCACAGCTCCAGCGGGATGTAGGCGAAGTAACTCGTGAGGCTGGTCCAGCGCGCCCAGGGGCGCCCCTGCCAGAGCCCGGCCGCCTCGATGAAGCGCAGGGCGGCATAGCCGCCCGCCACCGCCAGCAGCAGGTCCTGCGACGAGCGCGACCAGTCCACGACGAAGTGGTGGCTGCGCAGGGCCTGCAGCGGCCATTGCCAGCCGCCGACCGCGACGAGGAGGAGCGCGGCGAGGACCGTGCACCCCTTGCCGACCTCCAGCAGCGCCATGGCGCGCCAACTGCGCGGGGCCGCCGCGTCGCGAGGATGCTGGTCGATGGGAGCGCGCATGCAGCCACGGTACGACGCCTGCGTGTCGGCATCGTTGTGGACCCGCGTGCGCGCATGACGGATGGAACCTGGCCTGTTTCCTCCCAGCCCGATGCCAGTACACGTGTCGCCGCGCGAGGCTAGACGAAGTCGCCGCTCAGCTCCAGCCACAGGTCGATGGGGTTGGCCGGCAGCACGTGCCGCGCGTCGGCCGGGCGCACGATCCAGTCGCCGTCGCGGATCTGGCTGTCGAGCTCGCCGTCGTCCCACACTGTGAAGCCAAGGAAGTACCGGGCCTCGTTCGGCGTGTTCTCGATGATGTCGTCGACGGAAACGCCGTCCAGTACCGCCACCAGCCCGGGCATCAGCGCGACGTAGTTGCTGTCGTGGGGAGGCCGTTGCGTCACGGCGATCACTGAATCCGATTTCACCGGGCCGCCCAGGTACACCTGGTCCGCCACGTTGCGCGTGGCCGCTTGGCCGGGGAACAGGTTTTCCAGTTTCACGCCCGTGGGCCGGTTGAGGATGATGCCCACGTGGCCTTTTCCGTCGGGCAGCGGGGCGGCGAGGACGACCGCCTGCTCGTAGATCGAGTTCGCCTTGTTGCGGGAGGCGACCAGGAGCACCGCTTGCGTGAGATCGCCGGCGCGTGCTGTGCCGGCGAGGCTTGCGAACAGCGCAAGGAGGCAGGCAAGCCAGGCGAGGGAACGCAGCGGTCGGAACAGTGCTTTCATTGCAGACTCCATGAAGCCATCACGGCGAAGGGGAGGCGGACAGCGGGTGGGATGACGTGCTCCGGATCCGCCGCTAGTGGACGGCACCGGCGGATTCCCGGTATGAACCCTGGCGGGGGCCGAAGGGGTCCAGCCCGAAGTCCGCCAGGGCGGCGCGCAGCCTGTGGGTGCTCCCCTGGTGCGAGAGGTTGAGCAGGGCAAAGCGCTGCACGTCGTCCAGCGCTGACCAGGCGTCCTGGGCGAGCCGCGGCAAGCCGAGGCGCTTGATCGCCGTCCTCAGCGCCAGGGGGACCCGCCTGCGCGCGGACCAGGTGCGCGGATCGCACTGCACGGAAAGCGGCGGGCCGAGCCGAAGCACGTCGAGCATGAATTCCAGGTACAGGCGGATGCGCAAGAGTGCATTCGGCACTGCGCAGTCGGTGTCGAGGAGGATCTGGCGAACGGGGAGCGGCAGGCCGCACCATTGGGCCAGCGACAGCTGGATCTCGCACAGGTCCAGCTTCATGCGCACGGACAGCGGCATGTACTCCAGCGTGCGCTCCATGTAGCCTTCGAAAGCGAAAACGCCGGCAACGGGGTGGTGGTCCATGGCTTCAACTCCTCTCGAATGCTCGCCCCGGACCGTCACAGGGATTCCGGCGGCAGTGGTCAGGGTCCGGGGTTCTGCCATGGCGAAATGTGAACGGCCAGGATTACCGTTGGACTACAGGCCGCGGGCTTGGGTGACAACGGTAGTCATGCGCCGGCGCCGCTAGCCAGCGCGCGCGATCGCTGCGGACGCGCCCGGCCGGACCGGGAGAGCCCGCTCTCACCGTGCCGATTCTTTTCGAAACGCGTCGAGCGCAGCCGGCGGCCTAAGATGCCGTGGCGGACCGCCCGCCAAGGAGCCCTTCATGACGCTGGATGAATACAACGCCGCCATCAAACAGATCCTGGAAGAACAACAGAAGATCGCGCAGTCGACCGCCCAGGTCGCGATGTCGGGGCAGGCCAGCCCCACGAACCCGCAGTTCGCCCAGCTCATGGCCAGCCAGTGGGCGCTGATGCAGCAGATCGCCAAGCTCAACACGGAACTGATGATGGGCATCATGGCTCCGAAGAAGTGATCCTGCTGCCAGGTTCTGCCATTTCCGGCATCCCCATCGCATAGCCTGCAGAGGCAACGCACTGGCGAAGCCGATTGCCGGCATCGCCTGTCCAGCGCCCCTCTCGCGCCTGCCCCCTGGCCGGCGCGCTTTCCGAGTCCTTCATTGCCCAAGTCTTCCCCGAAACCTCCTGCCGCTGCGCAGCCGCCGCGGCATTCGACGGCGCGCCGCTGGTGGCTTTGGCCCATCGGCGTCGTGGCCGGCCTGGCCGTCTCGGCGGCCCTCGTGATCGGCGTCAGCGCGGTGATGGTCTATCCCGAGCTGCCCGATGTCGCGTCGCTGGCCGACTACCACCCCAAGCTGCCGCTGCGCGTGCTCGCGAGCGACGGCACGCTGCTCGGCGAGTTCGGCGAGGAGCGACGCACGATGACGCCGATCCACGAGATCCCGGCGGTGATGAAGAACGCCGTGCTGTCCATCGAGGACGCGCGCTTTTACCAGCACGGCGGCGTCGATTACCAGGGCATGCTGCGCGCCTCGCTCGCGAACCTGGCCCACGCCAGGAGCCAGGGCGCGTCCACGATCACGATGCAGGTGGCGCGCAACGTCTATCTCTCGTCCGAGAAGACCTTCACCCGCAAGCTCTACGAGGTGCTGCTCACGTACAAGCTGGAACAGCGGCTGACGAAGGACCAGATCCTCGAGATCTACATGAACCAGATCTACCTGGGCAACCGCGCCTACGGCTTCGCGGCAGCCTGCGAGACCTACTTCGGCAAACCGCTGAAGGACATCACGGTCGCCGAGGCGGCGATGCTCGCCGGGCTGCCCAAGGCACCTTCGGCGTACAACCCGGTCGTCAACCCGACCCGCGCGCGCACGCGGCAGATGTACATCATCGGGCGCATGGAGAACGCCGGCTTCATCACCCAGGACCAGGCCGAAGCGGCCCGCCGGCAGCCGCTGCACGTGCGCAGCGGTCACGATGACCAGGTCCACGCGGCGTACGTCGCCGAGATGGTGCGGCAGCTGGTGTACGCGCAATACGGCGACCAGACCTACACCCGCGGCATCGACGTCCACACGACGATCAACGCCGCCGACCAGGAGGCCGCGTACCGTGCCCTGCGCAAGGGCATCATGCAGTACGAGCAGCGCACCTCCTGGCGTGGGCCCGAGGACTTCGTGGACCTGCCGGCCGACGCAGGCTCGCTGGACGACGCGATCGACGACGCCCTCTCGCAACATCCCGACAACGGCGACGTGCTGGCCGCCGTGGTGCTGGCCGCCAGCCCGCGCAAGGTCACCGCGGTCCGCGGCAACGGCGAACGCATCGAGATCACCCGCGACGGCCTCGACGCGGCGCGCTCCGGCCTCTCGGACAAGGCGACCGCCAGGAGGATGGTCCGCCGCGGCGCGATCGTCCGCGTCCTGAAGACGCCGAAGAACACGTGGGCGCTCACGCAGCTGCCCGAGGTGGAGGGCGCCCTCGTCGCGCTCGATCCGCACGACGGTTCGATCCGCGCGATGGTCGGCGGCTTCGACTTCGACCAGAACAAGTTCAACCATGCGACGCAGGCGTGGCGGCAGCCCGGCTCCGGTTTCAAGCCCTTCATCTATTCCGCGGCGCTGGAGCAAGGCATCTCGGGCGCGACCGTCGTCAACGACGGCCCGCTCGCTACCGACCCTCCCGACAATGGCGGCCAGGCTTGGCAACCCCACAGCCATGGCAGCGCCGAAGGCTCCATCGCCGTGCATACAGGGCTGGCCACCTCGAACAATGCGGTGGCCGTGCGCATCCTCGAAGCGGTCGGCATCGAGAAGGCCCGCGACTGGATCACCCGGTTCGGCTTCGACAAGGACAAGCATCCGCCGTATCCGACGCTGGCACTGGGTGCCGGCTCGGTGACGCCGATGCAGATGGCCGCCGGCTACGCCGTGTTCGCCAACGGCGGCTACCGTGTCGATCCGCGGCTGGTGACGCGCATCACCGACGCGCGCGGCAAGGACCTGGTGGCCAGCCCCGCAGCGCCGCTCGACGAGTCGCGGCGCGCCATCTCCCCGCGCAATGCCTTCGTGATGGACACCCTGCTGCAGGAGGTCGCGCGCGAAGGCACGGCAGCGCGCGTGCAAAAGGAGCTGCAGCGTCCCGACCTCTATGGCAAGACGGGCACCACCAACGATTCGGTCGACAGCTGGTTCAACGGCTTCCAGCCCGATCTGGTGGCGACCGTCTGGGTCGGCTACGACACGCCCAAGTCGCTGGGCGAGCGGGAGACCGGCGCCAGCGTCAGCGTGCCGATCTGGATCGACTTCATGCGTACCGCGCTGAAGGGCACGGCGCAGAAGGAGCCGCCGGTTCCGGGTGGCGTGGTGCAGGAGAACGGAAGCTGGACCTACGAGGAATTCACCGGTGGCCGAGGCGTGGCATCCGTGGGACTGCCCACGGCGACTGCGCCGGCGGCGGGCGACGCCAACTAGCGATCGCCGCGGCAGGCAAGTTCAAGCTGGCGGCCGCGACAGCGCGCGCTGCGCTCGGGACAGTCCGGCGCGTGCGATGCGCTCCACGTACAGGTAGACCACCGGCGTGGTGAACAGCGTCAGCACCTGGGACAGCAGCAGCCCGCCGACCAGCGCTATGCCAACGGGCGAACGCAGCTCGGAGCCCGCGCCGCTGCTCAGGGCCAGGGGCAGGGCGCCCAGCAGGGCCGCGCCGGTGGTCATCATGATCGGCCGAAAGCGCAGCAGGCAGGCCTGCCTGATCGCCTCCCGGGCCGTGACACCCTCGCGCTGTCGCAATTCCTGGGCGACATCGACCATCATGATCCCGTTCTTCTTGACGATGCCGATCAGCAGGATCACGCCGATCAGCGAAATGACGCTCAGGTCCTGCTTCGCCAGGATCAGGGCCAACAGGGCGCCCAGGCCCGCGGAGGGCAGCGTGCTGAGGATCGTCACCGGATGCGCGAAGCTCTCGTACAGCACGCCCAGCACGATGTAGACCGCGGCGATGGCAGCGGCCACCAGCCAGGGCTCGCTGCCGCTGGAGGCCTGGAAGGCCTTGGCATTGCCCTCGAAGCCGCCATGCAGCGTCTGCGGCAATTCAGCGCCTTGCAAGGCCTTCTGGACGGCGGCGACCGCATCGCCCAGCGCCACCCCGGGGGCGAGGTTGAACGACAGCGTGGCCGCCGGGAACTGCCCCTGGTGATTGACCTGGATCGGGGCCCAGCTGTTCTCCAGCCGGGTGAAGGAGCTCAGTGGCACCAGCGCGCCACTGGCCGAGGGCACGCGCACTTGCGCGAGCGCGGCGCGGTCGGTCTTCTGGTCCGGCAGCACTTCCATCACGACCCGGTACTGGTCGCTCTGGGTGAAGATCGTGCCGACGATGCGCTGGCCGAAAGCGTCGTACAAAGTGTCATCCAGAACCTGCGGCGTGATGCCGAAAGCGGCGGCATTCTCCCGGTCGACGACCAGCGTGGCGTGCTGGACCCCGGCTTCGAGATCGGTGGTGACGTCGCTCAGCTGCGGCAACTGCTTGAGCACGTCGACCAGCCGCGGCACCCACGCGGTGAGTTCCGCCAGGTTCGTGTCTTCCAGCGTGTACTGGAACTGCGTGGCGCTGCTGCGCCCGCCGATCTGCAGCTCCTGCCGGGTGCGCAGGTGCGTCTCGATGTCCGGCAGGTCTGCCACCGAGCGCCGCAGGCGGCCCATGATCGCCGTGGCGGAGCTGCTGCGTTCCGAGAAGGGCTTGAGGTTGACGACCAGCCGGCCCTCGTTCAGGGGCGAGGGATTGATCCAGCTGTAGACGTTGGCCACATCGGGGTCGGCCACCACCTTGCGCACGACTTGCAACTGCAGCCGTGCCATGGCTGGCGACGAGATATCGGTCCGCGCTTGCGTGCTGGCCAGGATCTGCCCGGTGTCCTGCTCCGGGAAGAAGCCCTTGGGGATCAGGACATAGAGGGCGGCGGTCACGACCAGAACGCACAAGGTCACACCCAGCGTCAGCGCCGGGTGCCGCAGGACGCGGTCCAGGCCGCGCCCGTAGGCAGCCGCGAAGCGGGCGTAGCCGGACTCCAGCGCCGCGGTCAGGCGGGTCGGGCGGCGGCCCAGCTCCAGGCCCAGGAAGAGCCGGCACAGCATGGGCGTGATCGACAGCGACACCACGGCGGACACCAGCAAGGCGATGCACAGGGTGACCGAGAACTCACGGAACAGGCGGCCCACCACGCCGCCCATGAACACCAGGGGGATCAGTGCCGCGATCAGCGAGACGGTCATGGAGACCACGGTGAAGGCGACCTCGCCGGCGCCGGTGAGCGCCGCCTGCAGCGGCGGCTTGCCCATCTCGACGTGCCGGATGATGTTCTCGATCACCACGATCGCGTCGTCCACGACGAATCCGACCGCGATCGTCACGCTCATGAGGGACAGGTTGTCGATCGAGTAGCCCAGGGCCGCCAGCACCGCCAGCGTGCCGGCGATCGACAGCGGGATGGAAAGCACCGGGATCAGCGTCGACCAGAAGCCGTGCAGGAAGACGAACACCACCAGCACGACGAGCGCCACCGTGAACAGCAGCGTGCGCTGCACGTCGAAGATGCTGGCCCGGATCGTCTGGGTGCGGTCGTTGACCACTTCCACCCGCACCGATCCCGGCAGGGCACGTTCCAGGTCCGGCAAGGCCCGTCGCACGGCGTCCACCGTCTGCACCACGTTGTGCCCGGGCTGCTTGTGGATGTCGACGATGATGGCGCGGTGCTCGCCGATCCAGGCGGCCTGGTTCACGTCCTGCGGGCCGGCCACCGCGCGGCCGACGTCGCGCACATGGATGGCGCTGCCGTTGCGCCAGGCGAGCACGGCGTCGTCGTATTCGGAGGCCCGTACCAGCTGATCGGATGCGTCCAGCGTCACCGATCGTTCGGGTCCGTCGAGGGTGCCCTTGGGCGCGTTCACCGATACCACGCCGAGCGCCGCCCGCACCTGCTCCAGGCTCAGTCCCAGGGCATTGAGCTTGTTCACATCCAGCTGGACCCGGATCGCGGGCTTTTGCTCGCCATGCAGGTCGATCAGCCCGACCCCCGGAATGCGCGAAAGTTGCTGCGCGATGTAGGTGTCGGCGTAGAAGTCCAGCTCGTGCAGCGGCATCGCATCCGAGGTGACCGCGATCGACATGATCTGGAAGTCCGCGGGATTCGCCTTCTCCCAGGT
>NZ_JAQGNQ010000108.1 GCF_028291745.1 Ramlibacter sp.
AAACCGAGAGCCACGTGGTCGAGAGCCCGGGCAGTGCCGAGGCTGAACTCTCGGCAGCGCAGATCGTGGACGGCCTCGAGGAGGACATCCTCTTCGGCCGCGTGCACCCCCGCGAGCGACTGGTCGAGAACGACCTGATGGAACGCTTTGCCGCCAAGCGCCACGTCGTGCGGCAGGCGCTGGCCGAGCTCGAGCGCATCGGCCTTGCCGAGCGGCTGCCTGGCCGAAGCGTCACGGTGAAGGACCTCACACCCGACGACGTGGAACAGATCTACGCCATGCGGGAACTGCTCGAGACCGCCGCAGCCCGCTGGATGCCGCTGCCGGCCCGGGAAGAGTTCCTCGCGCAGCTCACGCGGATCCAGCAGCGACATGACGCCGCGGCAGCTCGCCGCGACCTGCGATCGCTGTTCCGGATCAACATCGTCTTTCACGACACGCTCTTCTCCGAGTGCGGCAACCGCCATCTCGTGGAGCACATCGCCCTGTTCGGCCGGAAAGCGCACGCGGTGCGATCGCTCTCCATCACGCACACCGGCGAAGTACAAGCCGCGGGCCGTGACCACTGGGCCATCATCCAGGCGCTGCGCGACGCCGACCGCAAGGCGCTGGTGACCCTTTGCCGCGACCACATCCAGGTCGCCAAGAAGGCCTATGTCGAGGCCTATCGCGCCCGCTTTCCGCTCACCCGCAGCGGCTCTTGAGGCCGCCTGCTTCCTCCAACCCGGACCCCCAGAATGATCCAGATCTCCTCCACCAGCGTCACCCTGCCGAACCAGGAAGTTCCCATCGCCGACCGCGTCGACGTGCTTGTCTGTGGCGGCGGTGTCGCCGGCATCGCCGCGGCGGTTGCCGCGGCACGCAGCGGCGCGCGCACGCTGCTGCTGGAGCGGGCAGGCTTCCTGGGCGGCACGGCCACCGGATCCGCCATGGGCCTGCTGGTGATTCCGGCCAGCGAACTGGTCGGCTTCCCGCGCGAGTTCTTCACGCGGCTCGCGCACGAGCAGGGCGCGGGGCTGGGCGACGTGGTGCCTTGGGACATCGAGGCCTACAAGTGGACCGCGATGGACGTTCTGCGTGAATCGGGTGCGCAGGTGCTCCTCTACACATGGGTGTCCGAGCCGATCGTGGTGGATGACCGCATCATCGGCGTCATCATCGAGAACAAGTCGGGCCGGCAGGCGGTGCTGGCCAACACGGTCATCGATGCCACGGGCGACGGCGACGTCGCGGCCCGCGCCGGCGCCGCCTTCACCAAGGGCCGCGAGCGCGATGGCGCCATGCGTCCCGTCACCGTGATGGGCCGCATCGGCAACGTCGACCTGCGGCGCTTCAAGCAGTACATCGACACCCATCCGGACGACTTCTCCCAGGACGATGGCCGCCGCGTCGTCGACTTGGCGGGTGGCATCGTTCGCATCGACGGCTTCTTCTCGATCGTCGAGCAGGCCAAGAAGCTGGGCTTGCTGGAACGGGCGGCGCCCGTGAACTACCTGCGCTTCAGCGGCGTCAACCCGCCGGAACTCACCGATCGTGCCGTCCTGATCTGCAACAGCACGCGCGTGTACAACATCGACGGCACCAACGGCGCGGACATCAGCCGCGCCGAGATGGAAGGCCGCGACCAGTTGCGCCAGGTGATGCGCACCTGTCGCGAGCTGCTCCCCGGCTTCGAGAACAGCTTCCTCGTCGACAGCTCCGCCTACCTCGGGGTGCGCGAAACGCGCCGCATCGAAGGGCGCTACACGCTCACGTACCAGGACATCCGCGACGGCAAGCGCTTCGACGACGCGGTGGGCGTGATGACCTCCGTGGACTACGGCACCGCCGAACTGCACGGACCCGACTTCGGCCACGAAGGTTCGAAGGACGACAAGTGGGCGCGCGAGCTGTCGCTCAAGCTGATGCGCTATGAGTTCCCGCTGTCCTGCATGTTGCCCAGGGAGATCTCGAACCTGGTCGTCACCGGCCGCTGTGCGTCCTTCACCCACGATGTCGACAAGTTCCAGCGCAACATGGCGCCCACGGGTGTCGCGGGCCAGGCTGCGGGCGTGTTTGCTGCCGTGATGGCGCAGGACCCGCAGGCCGATTGGAGGAACCCGCCCGTCGCCAAGGTGCAGGTGATGCTGGAGGAGCAGGGCGTTCCCGTGCGCCTGCCGGCCGGTGCGCCGCATTCCAACATCGAAAAGCACGCGCTGCCCGCCTGAGGCAGGTTCGCTCGCCAGGCATCGCAAAAGAAGAAAACGGAGACATCGCATGATCAAGCTGTCCAGGCTGCTGGGTGCAGGAGCCCTGGGCCTCGCCGCCCTCGCCGCGGCGCCGGCCATCGCGCAAAACTATCCCGCCAGACCGATCCGGCTCATCGTCGGCTTCCCCCCGGGCGGCATCAACGACATCGTTGCCCGCGTGGTCGGCCAGAAGCTCGGGGAGGCCCTGGGGCAACCGGTGGTGATCGACAACCGCGCCGGCGCCGGTGGCACCATAGGCGCGGACCTCGTAGCGAAGGCCAAGCCGGACGGCTACACGCTGCTGCTCGGTTCGGTGAGCAATCTCTCGATGGCGCCGAGTCAGTACAAGAACCTTCCCTACGACCCGGTGAAGGACTTCAGCCCGGTGGCCCTGCTGGCGGCGGCGCCCAACGTGCTGGTGGTCAATCCGAAGTTCCCGGTGAACTCGGTCAAGGACCTGATTGCGCTGGCCAAGGAGAAGCCCGGGCAGATCAGCTATGCGTCGGCCGGCAACGGCACCTCCAACCATCTCACGGTGGAACTGCTGAAGGTGCTGGCGAACGTCGACCTCGTGCACGTGCCGTACAAGGGAGACAGTCTCGGCATCACCGACGTGATCGCGGGCCAGGTGCCGATGATGTTCCCCACGCTGCCGGTGGCGCTGCCGAACATCAAGGCGGGGAAGCTGCGCGCGATCGCGGTCTCCAGCGCCACGCGCACCCCGCTGATGCCGGGCGTGCCCACGGTCGCCGAGTCGGGCGGACTGCCGGACTTCGAAGTCAGCGTGTGGGTCGGTATCCTGGCGCCGGCGAACACTCCCAAGGACATCGTCGATCGCCTGAGCGCGGAGTTGACGCACATCGTGCAGACACCCGACGTGCGGGACAGGCTCGCGGCGCTCGGTACCGTTCCCGATCCGCGTGATGCCGCTCACTTCGCGACCTACATCCGGTCGGAAACCGCGAAGTGGTCTAAGGTGGCCACGGCCGCGAAGATCACGGCCCAATAGGCGAATGAGCATGGAAAGCATCGGAATCACCATGGGCGACCCCTCCGGCGTCGGCCCGGAGATCATCTGCAAGGCCCTGGCCGACCTGCCGCAGCAGACGCGGCACTCCATCGTCGTCTTCGGCAACCGCGAGTTGCTGCAACGCGCCAACCTGCTGGTGGGCAGCGAGCTGCAGTGGGTTGAACGCGAATCGGCGGCAGGGCTGGCGGCGCGCGAGGTTCGCATCCAGCACGTGCCGGTCCCCGCCGGCGTCGGTGCGCCCCAGGACGGCATCATCACGGCGGCCGGGGGCGCCTGCGCCTATGCCTGCATCGCCGCGGCGGTGCAGGCCGCACTGCAAAAGCGGATCGGCGTGATGGTCACCGCGCCGATCAACAAGGCGGCACTGCACCAGGCCGGCTACAAGTACGACGGCCACACGGAACTGCTGGCGCACCTGACGGGCGCGAAATCGTCCTTCATGCTGCTGGCCTCGCCGAAGCTGTCCACGCTGCACGTGTCCACGCACGTCTCGCTGACCGGGGTAGCGCAACGCGCCAGCACCGAGCGCGTGCTCGCCACCATCCGCCAGGGCCATGCGCATCTGCGCCGCCTCGGCGTGGTGAACCCGCGGATCGCCGTGGCCGGACTGAATCCGCACAGTGGCGAAGGCGGGCTCTTCGGGCGCGAGGAGATCGAGCAGATCATTCCCGCGATCGAGGCGGCGCGCCGCGAGGGGATGGACATCGCCGGCCCGGTCCCGGGCGACAGCGTGTTCTACCGGGCTCTGCAGGGCGAATTCGACCTGGTGATCGCGCAATATCACGACCAGGGGCACATTCCCACCAAGCTGATTGCCTTCGACGAGACGGTCAACGTGACGCTTGGCCTGCCGATCCTGCGGACGTCCGTCGACCACGGCACCGCGTTCGACGTGGCCTGGACCGGCAAGGCCAAGCACGTGAACATGTTGTCGGCCATCGACTATGCCGCCCGGCTGGTTGGCGCCGCCGAGCGGGCACCGGCCGCGCCGTGATCCGCGTCGGGATCGTCGCCGACGACCTGACCGGCGCAATGGATTCGGCGGCGCCGTTCGCGGACGGCGGCCTGGCAAGCCGCGTGTTGCTCTCGACACCGGGGCTCGCTGACGTCGGCGAGCACCCCGCGGTACTCGCCATCGACACGCACTCGCGCGACCTCTGCGCCGAGGTCGCGGCGCGCACCGTGCACGCCGCCATGGCGCAACTCGCCGCCGACCGCCTGCCCTTCAAGAAAATCGATTCCACCTTGCGCGGCAACGTCGCTGCGGAGATCGCCGCGGCCTTGCAGGCGAGTGGCCGCAGTTGCGCTGTCGTCGCGCCCTCCGCGCCTGCGCAAGGACGCGTTCTGCGCGATGGTCGCTTGTTCGTGAACGGAGCAGGGGCGGCAGGCCCGTCGCTGATCGAGACGCTGCGACAAGGCTTGCCGACCCTCTCCGTGCGCCCGCTGCGCGGCGGCGAGGTACCGGGTGACGAGCCCTGCGTGCTGGTTGCCGATGCGCAAACCGGGCAGGAGCTCGCAAGCATCGCCGCACGGTGCCTCCCCGCCTCGGGCAAGGTGCTGCTGGTGGGATCGTCGGGACTCGCATCGGCGCTGGTTGCGTGCATGCCAGCGGCGTTCACCAGGCCTGTGCACCCTACTTACGAGCGGCTCGTCTTCGTCGTGGGTTCGTACAACGCGCGGAGTGCCGCACAAGTTGGCGCGCTGCTCTCGCAGGGCGATGTCGAGGCGCTGGCGCTCACGTCGAACGGCGAGTTGCGCAGGATCGCGCAGGGCGGCCGCGGCGCGCGCATAGTTCTCCTGCACGTCGAAGGCCTGGGCGCTGTGCCGACGCTCGATCCGCGCCGGGTCTCGCAGCAGCTCGCCCATGCCACCGCGGACCTGTTGTCCTCGCAGCCAGGCAGGTCGACGGCACTGTTCCTGACCGGGGGCGACACGGCCCGTGCCGTCCTCTCGCGCCTGCAGGTGGACGGAGTCGAAGTGATCGGCAACCTGTACCCCGGCGTCGTGCATGGCCGGATCCGGGGCGCATCCGGGGCTCTGGGTGTGGTCACCAAGGCCGGAGGCTTCGGCAGCACGGACCTTTTCGCCCAGGCCGTGGCCGCCCTCGTGCCGTCGGCACGGTAGCGCCCAGCCGCGCTCCTGCCGGCGTCACCCTTCCTTGGGCGGCGCCGTGGTGATCGCCTCGAACTCCTTGTCATGCATCACGTCCGCCACCGACCGCCCCGCGCGCACGGCGGCCACCATGCCGTCCTGCCGGCGCGCGATGCGCTCGGCCAGGTCCAGCACTTCCTCGATGCGCGCCTGCGGCACGAAGACCGTGCCGCAGCGGTCGGCGATCACGTAGTCGTCTTGGCTGACCGTCACGCCAGCCATGCGCACCGGCTCGCCGGAGGCTGTCTGCACGATGCGGTTGCGCGCGCTGATCATCGTGATGCCCTTGCCGTACACCGGATAGCCGATCGCCTCGCTGCCCTCGATGTCGCGGCTGCAGCCGTCGATGATCGTGCCGCGGATGCGCCTGGCGGCGGCGGCGTTCGCCAGGATGTCGCCCCAGCAGGAGATGCCTTCCGGGCCGCCCGCGATCACGAGCACGCGGTCGTTTGATGTGACCGCAGCGATCGCCGGCGAAATCAGGTGCAGCGTCGGCTGCGTTTGCGTCCTGGGACCGAGCTGCACGGTGCTGGCGCGGCCGACGATCTTCGGGCAGTTCCACAGCGGGCGCAGCCCGAAGGTAGCGCCGGCCAGGCCCAGGAAGTCCAGGGCGTCCGAGATGGTGTTGCTGTCGAGGGCGGCAAGCCGCTGCAGGTGGGGATCGGGCATGGCAGGCTGCAGCTTACGGGATCGCGGCCTCAGCGTGGAGTGCGCTCCGCGCATTCCACCCTACGACGCAGCCGGCATGGGTAGGGTGGAATGCGCAACGCGCACTCCACCGGGCTGCCCCGACGCAGCCCTCACGCCGCCTGCGGTTCCACCTTCAGCACGCCGCGGCGGATCTGGTCGCGTTCCAGCGATTCGAACAGCGCCTTGAAGTTGCCGTTGCCGAAGCCTTCGTCGCCGGCGCGCTGGATGAATTCGAAGAACACGGGCCCGAGCAGGGTCTCGCTGAAGATCTGCAGCAGCAATCGCGGCTGGCCGCCCGCGGTATCGCCATCGAGCAGGATGCCGCGCGCCTGCAGTTCGCCCACGGGCTGGCCGTGACCGGGCAGCCGCTCTGCCAGCATCTCGTAGTAGATGTCGTTGGGCGCCGTCATCAGCGGCACGCCGGCCATCTGCAACTGGTCGACGGTCGCCACCAGGTTGTCCGTGAGCAGGGCGACGTGCTGGATGCCCTCGCCGCTGAACTGCATCAGGAACTCCTCGATCTGGCCCGAGGTCTTGCCCGACTCCTCGTTCAGCGGGATGCGGATCATGCCGTCGGGCGCGCTCATCGCCTTCGACGTGAGGCCGGTGTACTCGCCCTTGATGTCGAAGTAGCGGATTTCGCGGAAGTTGAACAGCCGCTCGTAGAACGCCGCCCAGTGCGCCATGCGGCCGCGATAGACGTTGTGCGTGAGGTGATCGATCACCGTCAGGCCGACCCCCTTGGGATGGCGGTCCACGCCGGGCAGCCACTCGAAGTCGATGTCGTAGATCGACTTGCCGTCCTCGAAGCGGTCGATCAGGTACAGCGGCGCGCCACCGATGCCCTTGATCGCGGGCAGGCGCAGCTCCATCGGGCCGGTGGGGATCTCGATCGGCTGGGCGCCGAGTTCGAGCGCGCGCTCGTAGGCCCGGTGCGAGTCGCGCACGCGAAAGGCCAGCGCGCAGGCGGAGGGTCCGTGCTCCGCGGCGAAGTAGCCGGCCAGGCTCCGGGGCTCGCGGTTGACGATGAAGTTGATGTCGCCCTGCCGATAGAGCAGCACGTCCTTGGACTTGTGCTTCGCGACCAGCGTGAAGCCCATCTTCTCGAACATCGGCTCCAGCACATCGGGGATGGGCGAAGCGAATTCGACGAACTCGAATCCGCACAGGCCCATGGGGTTGTCGAACAGGTCGGCCATGTCGCTCTCTCGCTTTCTTCGCAGCAGGGGGTGTTGCCTGACTGTAGGCCCGGTGGGCCGCAGGGATCTTGCGATTTGCGGCTTGGATGCGGGAGTGCGCGCAGGAATCATGCAAGAATCTGCCGATGGATGACCCGATCCGACTCGACGGCATGGATCAGCGCATCCTCGCCGCGCTGCGCGAGAACGGCCGCCTCTCCTATGAGGAACTGGGCGGCAAGGTGGGCCTGTCGGCCTCGGCGGCGCTGCGGCGAGTCAAGCGCCTGGAAGACGCGGGCGTGATCGCCGGTTACGTGGCGCTGGTGCGCGCGCGCCGCGTCGGCCTGGGGCTCACCGCCTACATCAACGTGCGCATGGCCAAGCAAAGCGGCGGCGACAAGCGCGACCCGCTCGACCTCTTTTCCGCCGCGGTGGTGACCTGGCCCGAAGTGGTCGAGTGCGTCTCCCTCACCGGCGACACGGACCTGCTGCTCAAGGTGCTGGTGGCCGACATGGACCACTACACCCACTTCGTGATGAACACGCTGCTGAAGCACCCGAGCGTGCAGGACTGCCGCACCAGCTTCGTGATGCGGCCCTTCAAGACCAACGTCACGCTGGTCTGATGCCTCGGTGCGACGAGCATGAACGCCTGGCCGACGGAACGGAACGACATCCTTGCAGCGGGCGTGAGGTCCCGTGACCCTGCGACGCCGCGCCGGAACCTGAGAAGGAGGTGACATGGGCAGCAGTGAGATCCGTGTGCTTGCGCGCCTGACGCCGCACGACGTCGAGGAACTCGCGGACATTCTGGTGGATTGCGTCGAAGGCGGCGCTTCGGTCAGCTTCATGCTGCCGATCACGCGGGAGCGGGCACGCGCCTTCTGGTCGTCGGCCGCGGCGAGCCTGGAGCGCGGAGAGCGCATCGTCATCGTCGCGCACGACGCGCAGGGCTACGCCGGCACCGTGCAGATCCTGCTGGACCAGCCCGAGAACCAGCCGCATCGCGGCGACCTCGCCAAGATGCTGGTGCGCAGGCGCGCGCGCGGCCAGGGCCTGGGCGCTGCCTTGCTGCGCGCTGCCGAGTCGCAAGCGCTGCGCGCGGGCAAAGCCCTGCTGGTGCTGGACACCGCCAATCCCGATGCCGAACGCCTGTACGAGCGCGGCGGCTGGCAGGCCTGTGGCGTGATCCCCAATTACGCGCTGATGCCCGATGGCACGTACGCCGCGACCCGGCTCTATTGCAAGCAGCTTGCGCCGCTGCCCGCCTGGCAGCCCGGCCCCTGAAGTTTTCCGCCGTGCGGAAAAGTGAGTTGCGCCCCGGCGCGGCGAGCGCGCGGCAAATTCCCCTACCATCGTCCCGCTGCCGCGACGAGGGCCGACCGCGCCCTGCGAGCGGATGCCAGAGGGTAAGGACATGAGCCTGCAGGACTTCATCTACAACGGCCAGCCCTCGCGGGTCGTGTTCGGCGCCGGATCGCTGCGCCACCTCGAGCGGGAGATCGACCTGCTGGGCGCCCGGCGTGCCCTCGTGCTGTCCACGCCCGAGCAGGCGGCGCAGGCGCAGATGGTCGCGGATCGCCTGGGCGCGCGCGCGGCAGGGATCTTTCCGCGCGCCGTGATGCACGTGCGCATCGAGGTGGTCCAGGAGGCGCGCGACACGGCCAGGCGATTGGGCGCGGACTGCGCCGTCGCCATCGGCGGCGGATCCACCACGGGCCTGGGCAAGGCGATCGCGCTGGACTCCGGCCTGGCTATCCTCGCGATTCCCACCACCTATGCCGGCAGCGAGATGACCCCCATCTACGGCATCACCGAGGGAGCGCTGAAGAAGACCGGCAAGGATCCGCGGGTGCTTCCCCGCACGGTGATCTACGACCCCGAGCTCACCCTGAGCCTGCCGGTGGCCATGAGCGTGACCAGCGGGATGAATGCCATCGCGCACGCCGCCGAAGGCCTGTACGCGCAGGACAGCAACCCGGTGATGGACCTGATGGCGGAAGAGGGCATTCGCGCCCTGGCGCAGGCACTGCCCGCGATCCGGCAGCGCAGCACCAACATCGAAGCGCGTGGCGAAGCGCTCTACGGAGCCTGGTTGTGCGGCTGCGTCCTGGGCAACGTCGGCATGGCCCTGCACCACAAGCTGTGCCACACGCTCGGTGGCAGCTTCAACCTTCCGCATGCGGAAGTCCACACCGTGGTGCTGCCGCACGCGATTGCATTCAACGCCGAAGCGGCACCGCAGGCGATGGCCCGGATCCGGCGCGCGCTCGGCCTCGCTGCCGGCACCAGTGCGGCGGCCGGCCTGTTCGACCTGGCCCGTGACAACGGCGCGCCAGTGGCGTTGCAGGACATCGGCATGAAGCGCGAGGACCTGGATCGCGCCGCGGAGATTGCGGTGGGCAATCCCTACTGGAACCCGCGGCCCTTCGGTTCCGCCCAACGCGACGCCATCCGGCAACTGCTGCAAGAGGCCTACGAAGGCGTGCGGCCGGCATGATGCGGTGACGCGCAAGGACGCTGTCGACCGCCTCGCCGTCCTCGAAACCGAAGTGCTGATTGCCCATGACATTCAAGGAGAGCAAAGTGAACGACCCCTTCGTCGAGGAATTGAAGATCCGGCAACTGGTGGAGCGTTGGGCCGTCTGGCGCGACGCCGGCGACTGGGAGCGTTTTGCCACCGTCTGGCACCCCGACGGCGTGATGATGGCCACGTGGTTCCAGGGCTCCTTCACCGAGTTCATCCGCGTGACGCAGGAGGGCTGGGCCAAGGGCGTGAGCATCCTGCACTTCCTGGGGGGCTCCGCGATCGATCTCGCCGGCGACCGCGCCATCGCGCAGACCAAGATGACCATCTCCCAGCGCGGTCCGGTCGAAGGCGTGCTGTGCGACGTGGTATGCACCGGCCGCTTCTACGACTTCCTGGTCAAGGTGGCGGGCGAGTGGAAGCTGCTGCACCGCCAGCCCATTTACGAAAAGGACCGCATCGATCCGGTCGATCCCTCCGCGCGCCTGGCGCTGGATGCCGATCGCCTGGCCCGGATGCCCGAGGGCTACCGCCATCTCGCCTACATCCAGACCGGCATCGGCTACCAGGTGAAGATGGACATGCCCATGTTGAAGGGCCCCCAGGTCGAGGCGCTCTATGCCCGCGGGGCGCGCTGGCTGGCCGGTGGCGCGCTGGAACGCTGAAGCTGCTGCGACCGCGCAGGCCGAGAGCGTCCGCTGGGCCGGCGTGATCAAGCGGGCGGGCACCGAGAGCCGCGGCCTGTACCGCATCGAAGACGAAGCCGAGATGCGCGCCGCCTTCCTGCAGAAGGACCTGACGAAGAGCCGCGCCGGCTGGCTGTATTCGTACGATCCGCTCACGGTGCCCTTGCCGGCCTGAACAAACGGCGCTGGCCGCGATACATTCCGG
>NZ_JAQGNQ010000119.1 GCF_028291745.1 Ramlibacter sp.
GAGACTGCTGAAGACGGTTTTCACACATTTTTCATACTTGCCAATGAAAACGGCGCCATAAGCGCCGTAAGTCGTTGATTTCATTGGTGGGTGATGCAGGGTTTGAACCTGCGACCCCTGCCGTGTGAAGGCAGTGCTCTACCGCTGAGCTAATCACCCAATGTTTCCTGCGTGCAGGACAGCCTACGATTATGCCACAGGCTGCGCGAGCCTCCAGAGCGTGCGCCCGCCGCTGGCCTTGTCAAGCTGCTTCAACACATCCTCGTGCGCGGCGTTTTCCTGTTCGCTGGCCAGCAGCACCGGCAGCGTGAATTGCCTCAGGTCGACGCGGGTGGTGATGCCGCTGATGTGGTCGTGCGCGCCGACGTCGATCAGCAGCGCGTCCTGCCCGCGGGTCAGGTTGATGTACACATCGGCAAGCAACTCGGCGTCGAGCAACGCGCCGTGCAGCGTGCGGCTCGAATTGTCGACGCCCAGCCGGTCGCACAGCGCGTCCAGGCTGTTGCGTTTGCCCGGATACATTTCCTTGGCCATCACCAGCGTGTCGGTCACCCGCGCCGCGACGCTCTTGAAGGATTCGCGCCCGACCATCTCCAGTTCCTTGTTTAGGAAGGCGACGTCGAAAGCGGCGTTGTGGATGATGACTTCCGCGCCGCGCAGGTACTCCATCAGCTCCTCGGCGACGGCGGCGAATTTCGGCTTGTCACGCAGGAAGTCGTTGCTGATGCCGTGCACCTTGAGCGCGTCCTCATGGCTCTCGCGCTCGGGATTCAGGTAGAAGTGGCGGTTGTTGCCGGTCAGCTTGCGTCCGACCAGTTCGACGCAGCCGATTTCGATGATGCGGTCGCCGCCTTCAGCGGACAGCCCGGTGGTTTCGGTGTCGAGTACGATCTGTCGCATGGCCGGCATTATGCTTGAGCCCTTGCGTCACAAAGGCCCGACATGTTTGATCTCACTGGCAAGGTCGCCGTCGTCACCGGCGGCAACGGCGGCATAGGGCTGGCGATGGCCTCGGGAATGGCGTGCGCCGGCGCGAAAGTGGTGATCGTCGGGCGCAATGCGGCCAAATCCGCAGCTGCCGTGCAGGCGCTGGTCGCCGAGGGTCTGCGCGCGGAAGCGCTCGAAGCGGACGTGACCGACGAGATCGCGGTGCAGCGCCTGTTCGGCACCGTCCTGCAACGGCACGGCTCGGTGCACATCCTCGTGAACAATGCCGGCACCAGCATCCGTCGCCAGCCGCAGGCTTTGAGCCTGGCCGAATGGCAGACGGTGATTGACACGAACCTGACCAGTGCGTTCCTCTGCTCGCGGGCGGCGCACGCGGCGATGCGCGAGGCAGGCGGCGGCAAGATGATCAACATCGGCTCGATGCTGTCGATCTTCGGCGCGCCCTACGCATCCGCGTACGGCGCCAGCAAAGGGGGCGTGGTGCAGTTGACCCGGTCGCTCGCAACCGCGTGGGCCGCAGACAACATCCAGGTGAACGCGGTGCTTCCGGGCTGGATCGACACCGACCTCACACGCAAGGCGCGGGAGCAGGTGCCCGGGCTGCACGAGCGGGTGTTGGCCCGCACGCCGGCTGCGCGCTGGGGCGTGCCCGCGGATCTCGCCGGGATTGCGGTGTTCCTGGCGAGCAGTGGCTCGGACTTCGTCACCGGAACGGCGATCCCTGTCGACGGCGGCTACTCGATCTCCTGACGCAGCCGGCTGCCGTCAGTGATTTTCCTTGGCGTGGTTGATCGAGTACTTCGGGATCTCGACCACCACGTCCTGCTGCGCCAGGATCGCCTGGCATGACAGGCGCGAGTTCGGCTCCAGGCCCCAGGCGCGGTCCAGCAGGTCTTCTTCGTTCTCGTCCATCTCGTTGAGCGACGAGAAGCCCTCGCGCACCACCACGTGGCAGGTCGTGCAGGCGCAGCTCATGTCGCAGGCGTGCTCGATGTTGATGTCGTTCTCCAGCAGCGCCTCGCAGATCGACGTGCCGGTGGGGGCCTTGATTTCGGCCCCGGCCGGGCAGTACTCGGGGTGCGGCAGGATGCGGATGATCGGCATGTGGTCGTTGCTCTAGAGGGTTTCCACGTTCCGGCCGGCGAGCGCCTGCTGGATGCTGTGGTTCATGCGGTCGGCTGCGAACGCCTCGGTGCCCTGGGCCAATGCCTTGGTCGCGGCTTCGATGGCAGCCGCATCCTCGCTGCCCGCCGCGACCGTGGCCAGCTTGTCCATGAGCGCTTCGATGGCCACGCGCTCGTCGGCGGCGAGCAGGCCGCCGTCGGCGTCGAGTGCGCTGCGCGTCGCGATCAGCATCCTGTCCGCATCGACGCGCGCCTCGGCCAGCGCCCTGGCTTTCATGTCCGGCTCGGCGGTCGAAAAACTCTCCCGCAGCATCCGCGCGATCTGGTCGTCCGACAGGCCGTAGGAAGGCTTGACGTCGATATGCGCTTCGACTCCGCTGCCCTGCTCCCTCGCGCTGACGCTCAGCAATCCGTCGGCGTCGACGGTAAACGTCACCCGGATGCGTGCCGCGCCGGCTGCCATCGGCGGAATACCGCGCAGCTCGAAGCGAGCCAGGCTGCGGCAATCCTTCACCAGGTCGCGCTCACCCTGCACCACGTGCAGCGCAAGCGCCGTCTGGCCGTCCTTGTAGGTGGTGAAGTCCTGCGCCTTGGCCGTCGGAATCGTCTCGTTGCGCGGCACGATGCGCTCGACCAGGCCGCCCATGGTCTCGATGCCGAGCGACAGCGGGATCACGTCGAGCAGCAGCAGGTCACCGCCGGGGTCGTTGCCCGCCAGCTGGTTGGCCTGGATCGCGGCGCCGAGCGCCACCACCTCGTCGGGGTTCAGGTTGTTCAGGGGTTCGCGGCCGAAGAACGCCGCGACAGCGCGCTGGACCTGCGGCATGCGGGTGGAACCGCCCACCATCACGACGCCCTGGACGTCGTCCTTCGACAACTTCGCGTCGCGCATGGCCTTGCGAACGGCGACCATGGTCCGTGCCGTCAGCTCCGCGGTCAACGCCTCGAAGCCGCTTCGCTCCACCGTGAGGGCGGCCTCCCCTCCCTCGAGCTTGAGAGTGACGCGCGTCTGATCCGCCGTGGACAGCGCTTCCTTGGCTGCCCGGGCGGCCATCTTGATCGCCGCCTTGTCCTGCGGCAAGTCGGCGGCGAGGCCCGCGCGTTCGAGCATCCAGGCAGCGAGTGCGCGGTCGTAGTCATCGCCACCGAGCGCCGAATCGCCACCGGTGGCCAGCACCTCGAACACGCCGCGCGTCAAGCGCAGGATCGAAATGTCGAAGGTGCCGCCGCCGAGGTCGTACACCGCGTAAATACCCTCGCTGGCGTTGTCCAGGCCGTAGGCAATCGCGGCGGCGGTCGGCTCGTTGATCAGTCGCAGCACGTTGATTCCGGCGAGCTGCGCCGCGTCCTTGGTCGCCTGCCGCTGGGCCTCGTCGAAATACGCCGGCACCGTGATCACGGCGCCGTACAGATCGTCGTTGAACGTGTCCTCCGCCCGGTAACGCAGGGTGGCGAGGATGTCGGCGCTGATTTCGACAGGCGACTTCTCGCCGGCGCGCGTGACGAGTGTGACCATGCCGGATGCCCCGGATTCGCCGGCCGCAGGTTCGGCAAACTGATAGGGCATCTTCTCGCGGCCGCCGATGTCGGCCAGTCCCCGCCCCATGAAGCGCTTCACCGACGCGATGGTGTTGCGCGGATCCTGCGCCTGCGCCGCCTGTGCCTCGTAGCCGATCTGGCGGCCATTGTTCTCGAGGTAGCGCACGATCGACGGCAGGATGGCGCGGCCCTGCGCATCCGGCAGGCATTCGGCGATGCCGTTGCGCACCGACGCCACCAGCGAGTGCGTGGTGCCCAGGTCGATGCCGACGGCGATCCGGCGCTGGTGTGGATCGGGTGACTGCCCGGGTTCCGAGATCTGAAGCAATGCCATGTCAGCCGATACTTTCCATGGACCTATTGTCCGAGCTGCTCGACGCGCGTTTCGACGTCATGGGCAAAGCGCTCGATGAACATCAGCGCCCTCACCTGCTGAGCCGCGGCCGGTGGATCGCCGGTGGTGTCCAGCAGCGCACCAATCTGCTCGAGCGTCTCGGAGCGGGCGCGCGCCAGCTCTGTTGCGACGCGGTCGAGATCCTCTTCCGAGCAGGCGTCGTCCAGCGCTTCGCGCCACGCCATCTGCCCGGCCAGGAACTCCGCGGGCATCGCCGTGTTGGTCTCCGCGTTGATCGGGGCGCCTCGTCGCTCGCAAAGATACGCGGCGCGCTGCAGCGGATCGCGCAGACGCTTGTACGCCTCGTTGACGCGGACGGACCATTGCATCGCGATGCGCTGGGCCGACGTGCCCTGCGCGGCGAACTTGTCGGGATGCACTTCGCGCTGCAGCTCTTTCCAGCGCTCGTCGAGGGCCGCGCCGCTCTGGTGGAATTGCTCGGGCAGGCCGAACAATTCGAAGTCGCTGGATTGGAGGTTGAGCTTCATGGCTTGCGTAAAAAAACCGCCATCGACGGGAGCAGGCGGTTTTCCGGAGGCGGCGCGGTGTCAGACCCGGAAGCTCTCGCCGCAACCGCAGCGGTCCCGCTCGTTCGGGTTGTTGAACTTGAAGCCCTCGTTCAGGCCTTCGCGTACGAAATCCAGCTGCGTGCCGTCGATGTACGCCAGGCTCTTGGGGTCGATCAGCACCTTGACGCCGTGGTCTTCGAACACGATGTCCTCGGCCGCCACTTCGTCCACGTACTCGAGCTTGTAGGCCAGGCCGGAGCAGCCGGTGGTCTTCACGCCCAGCCGGACGCCTACGCCCTTGCCGCGTTTGCCGAGATAGCGGGTGACGTGTCGCGCAGCTGCTTCTGTCAGGGAGATTGCCATTGCGGGCCGGCTCAGTGCGCGTGCTTCTTCTTGTAGTCGTCCACGGCTGCCTTGATCGCATCTTCGGCCAGGATCGAGCAGTGGATCTTCACCGGCGGCAGCGCCAGCTCCTCGGCGATCTGGCTGTTCTTCAGCGCGGCCGCCTGGTCGAGCGTCTTGCCCTTGACCCACTCGGTGACAAGCGAGCTGGATGCGATCGCAGAACCGCAGCCGTAAGTCTTGAAGCGCGCGTCCTCGATGACGCCCGTCGACGGGTTGACCTTGATCTGCAGCTTCATCACGTCGCCGCAAGCCGGTGCGCCGACCATGCCGGTGCCGACGCTTTCATCGCCCTTGTCGAAGGAGCCGACGTTGCGCGGGTTTTCATAGTGATCAACGACTTTTTCGGAATAGGCCATTTCAGGTACCTCTTGTATGTCTGTCAGTGAGCGGTCCACTGGATCGAGCTGATGTCGATCCCGTCCTGGTACATCTCCCACAGCGGGCTCAGGTCGCGCAGCTTGGCGACGTTCTGCCGGATGGTGGCGATGGCGTAGTCGATTTCCTCTTCGGTGGTGAAGCGGCCGATGGTCATGCGCAGGCTGCTGTGAGCCAGTTCGTCGCTGCGACCAAGGGCGCGTAAAACGTAGCTCGGCTCCAGGGAGGCCGAGGTGCAGGCCGAGCCCGACGACACCGCCAGGCCCTTGATGCCCATGATCAGCGATTCGCCTTCGACGAAGTTGAAGCTGATGTTCAGGTTCTGCGGCACCCGGTGCTCCAGGTTGCCGTTGATGAAGACCTGCTCGATCTCCTGCAGGCCCTCGAGCAGGCGCCTGTGCAGCTTGCGCGCATGCTCGTTGTCCTTGGCCATCTCCTCGCGGGCGATGCGGAAGGCCTCGCCCATGCCGACGATCTGGTGGGTGGGCAGTGTGCCCGAGCGCATGCCGCGCTCATGGCCGCCGCCGTGCATCTGCGCTTCCAGGCGCACGCGCGGCTTGCGGCGCACGTACAGCGCGCCGATGCCCTTGGGGCCGTAGGTCTTGTGCGAAGCCAGCGACATCAGGTCGATGGGCAGCTTCTTGACGTCGATCTCGACCTTGCCGGTGGCCTGGGCGGCGTCGACGTGGAAGATCACGCCCTTCTCGCGGCAGATGGCGCCCAGCGCCGCCATGTCCTGGATCACGCCGACTTCGTTGTTGACGAACATGACCGAAGCCAGGATCGTGTCCGGGCGGATCGCCGCCTTGAACTTCTCCAGGTCCAGCATGCCGTCTTCCTGCACGTCGAGGTAGGTCACCTCGAAGCCCTGGCGCTCGAGCTCGCGCATGGGGTCGAGCACCGCCTTGTGCTCGGTCTTGACCGTGATCAGGTGCTTGCCGCGGGTCTTGTAGAACTGCGCGGCGCCCTTGATCGCGAGGTTGTCGGACTCGGTGGCGCCGGAGGTCCAGACGATCTCGCGCGGGTCGGCCCCGATCAGGTTGGCGACCTGCTGGCGCGCCTTCTCGACCGCTTCCTCGGCCTCCCAACCCCACGCGTGGCTGCGCGAAGCCGGGTTGCCGAAGTGCTCGCGCAACCAGGGGATCATGGCGTCGACCACGCGCGGGTCGACCGGCGTGGTCGCGCCGTAGTCCATGTAGATCGGGAAATGGGGGGTCAGGTCCATGGTTGCCGTACTCTTCTCTGTCGTTTTATTGCTTCGCAAAACTGTTGCCGAGCGCGAACACCGAGTTCGGCGCGTTCACGCGGATCGGCTTGACCACCGGCGCGCTGGAGATCGCGCGCTTGGGCGTGGGCTTGTCCTCGATCTGCATGCCCTTGGCGAGCTGGTCGTCCACCAGCTTTTGCAGCGTGACCGAGTCCAGGAACTCCACCATGCGCTGGTTGAGCGCGGACCACAGCTCGTGCGTCATGCAGCGGCCGCCGTCGCCCTGGCAGTTTTCCTTGCCGCCGCACTGGGTGGCATCGATCGGCTCGTCCACCGAGACGATGATGTCGGCCACGGTGATCTCGGTCGCCTTGCGGCCCAGCGTGTAGCCGCCGCCCGGACCGCGGGTGGATTCGACGAGTTCGTGCCGGCGCAGTTTGCCGAACAGCTGCTCGAGATAGGACAGCGAGATCTGCTGGCGCTGGCTGATCGCCGCCAGGGTGACGGGACCATTGTTCTGGCGCAGTGCCAAATCGATCATCGCGGTGACCGCAAAGCGGCCTTTGGTCGTGAGACGCATCGCTAGCTCCTTGTTGCTGGCTTGCTTGCCTTACCTCGCGCGGCACCCGCCACGCCAGGCCGTCTCCACCCATGCTCCGGCTTGCGTGCCGGCCCTCTGCCCGGCGGTCTGTGCGCCGGGTGTGTTTGAACTCGCTCTTGGGTTTCCTGACTGTTTCCGTCAAGTATACCAGAAAACCCAGCGCGGTGCTCGGGTACTCGGGGCTTTCTGCAGTGCAGCAGGAGGCAACGACCAGCAACCGGACGCTTCTGCGTCCGGTTGCTGGATTTTAAAATTCAGCCCTTCTTCTTGGCCGCCTCGATCGGCACCACGTTGTCGTGCCCGGTCGCCCCGAAGGCCTGCTCCTTGAGCAGCGCCAGCTGGTCGCGCACGCGCGCCGCCTTTTCGAACTCCAGGTTGCGGGCGTGTTCCAGCATCTGCTTTTCCATCTGCTTGATCTTCTTCGAGATGTCCTTCTCGGACATGTCCTCGACCATCGCGCGCTGCAGTTCCTGCTTCTCCTGCTCCTTGCTCGCCTTCTCGCTGTACACGCCATCGATCAGGTCGCGGATCTGCTTCTTGATGCTGCGCGGCGTGATGCCGTGGGCCAGGTTGTGGGCCACCTGCTTTTCGCGCCGGCGCTCGGTCTCGCCGATCGCCTTCTTCATCGACTCGGTCATCTTGTCGGCGTAGAGAATGGCGCGGCCATTCAGGTTGCGTGCGGCCCGGCCAATCGTCTGGATCAGCGAGCGCTCGGCCCGCAGGAAGCCTTCCTTGTCGGCATCGAGGATGGCCACCAGCGAGACCTCGGGAATGTCCAGGCCCTCGCGCAGCAGGTTGATGCCCACCAGCACGTCGAACTGGCCCAGCCGCAGGTCGCGCAGGATCTCCACCCGCTCCACGGTGTCGATGTCGCTGTGCAGGTACCGCACCTTCACCCCGTTGTCGCTCAGGTAGTCGGTGAGCTGTTCGGCCATGCGCTTGGTCAGGGTCGTGATCAGCACGCGCTCGTTCTTCTCCACGCGGATGCGGATCTCCTGCAGCACGTCGTCCACCTGGTGGGTCGCCGGGCGCACTTCGACCTCGGGATCGACCAGGCCAGTGGGCCGCACCAGCTGCTCCACCACCTGCCCGGCATGCGTCTTCTCGTAGTCGGCCGGCGTCGCCGACACGAAGATCACCTGGCGCATGCGGGTCTCGAACTCCGCGAACTTCAACGGCCGGTTGTCCATGGCCGACGGCAGCCGGAAGCCGTACGCCACCAGCGTCTCCTTGCGCGCGCGGTCGCCGGCATACATGCCATTGAGCTGCCCGATCATCTGGTGGCTCTCGTCCAGGAACATCAGCGAGTCCTTGGGCAGGTAGTCGGTCAGCGTCGACGGCGGCGCCCCGGGCGGCGCGCCCGAGAGGTGGCGCGTGTAGTTCTCGATGCCCTTGCAGTGCCCCAGCTCGGCCAGCATCTCCAGGTCGAAGCGCGTGCGCTGCTCCAGCCGCTGCGCCTCGACCAGCTTGCCTTGCGAGACGAAGAAGTCCAGCCGCTCCCTGAGCTCCTGCTTGATCGATTCGACGGCGCCCACGACCTTCTCGCGCGGCGTCACGTAGTGGCTCGACGGGTAGACCGTGAAGCGCGGCACCTTCTGGCGAATGCGGCCGGTCAGCGGGTCGAACAGCTGCAGCGTCTCGATCTCGTCGTCGAACAGCTCGATCCGGATCGCCAGCTCGCTGTGCTCCGCCGGGAAGATATCGATGGTGTCGCCGCGCACCCGGAACGTGCCGCGCGAGAAGTCCTGCTCGTTGCGGTCGTACTGCATGCGGATCAGCTGGCCGATCACGTCGCGCTGGCCGATCTTGTCGCCCACCCGCATGATGAAGCGCATCTGCGTGTAGTCCTCGGGGGCGCCGATGCCGTAGATCGCGCTCACCGTCGCCACGATCACCGTGTCGCGCCGCTCCAGCACGCTCTTGGTGGCGGAGAGACGCATCTGCTCGATGTGCTCGTTGATCGAGCTGTCCTTCTCGATGAACAGGTCGCGCTGCGGGACGTACGCCTCCGGCTGGTAGTAGTCGTAGTAGCTGACGAAGTATTCGACCGCGTTGTTCGGAAAGAACTCACGGAATTCCGAATACAGCTGCGCCGCCAGCGTCTTGTTGGGCGCAAAGACGATCGCGGGGCGTCCCAGCCGCGCGATCACGTTGGCCATGGTGAAGGTCTTGCCGGAGCCGGTCACGCCCAGCAGGGTCTGGAAGACCTCGCCGTCCTGCACGCCTTCGACCAGTTTTTCGATCGCCTGCGGCTGGTCGCCGGCCGGCGGATAGGGCATGAACAGCTCGAACGGCGAGTCCGGGAAGCTGATGAACTCGCCTTTTTTCTCTTGCTGCTGGGCCTCGTCGGCCTGGGGTATTGCGCTCATTCGGGTATCTGTGGGTGCTAGCACTAAAATTGCGGGCAGCCGGCCAGCGTACAACAGGCCGGGCGTCTTTGCCACCGCATCCAAGGAACCCCATGTCTCTCTTCAACGCCGTTGAAATGGCGCCCCGCGATCCGATCCTGGGTTTGACCGAGCAGTTCGTCGCCGACACCAACCCGAAGAAGGTCAACCTCGGCGTGGGCGTGTATTACGACGACAACGGCAAGCTGCCCCTGCTCCAGTGCGTGCAAAAGGCCGAAGAGAAGATGATGGCCGCCCATGCGGCCCGGGGTTACCTGCCGATCGATGGCATCGCAGCCTATGACGCCGCGATCAAGGCTCTGGTATTTGGGGCCGATGCCGAGCCCGTCAAGAGCGGCCGCGTGGCCACGGTACAAGCCCTGGGCGGCACGGGCGGCCTGAAGATCGGCGCGGACTTCCTGTTCAAGCTGAACCCCAAGGCCACCGTCCTGATCAGCGACCCGAGCTGGGAGAACCACCGCGGCATCTTCCGCGACGCCGGCTTCGAAGTGGGCACCTATCCCTACTACGACGCCGACAAGCGCGGGATCAACTTCGAGGCCATGCTGGGCGCGCTGAACGCCGCAGCGGCCGGCACCATCGTCGTGCTGCACGCCTGCTGCCACAACCCGACCGGCTACGACATGACGCCGGCGCAATGGGACCAGGTGGTCGCGGCGGTCAAGGCACGCAGGCTCGTGGCCTTCCTCGACATGGCCTACCAGGGCTTCGCGCAGGGCATCGCCGAAGACGGCCTGGCCGTGCAGAAATTCCTGGCTTCGGGCGAGGACTTCCTCGTCTCCACCTCGTTCTCCAAGAGCCTGAGCCTGTACGGCGAGCGCGTGGGCGCCCTGTCGGTGCTGTGCCAGAACAAGGATGAAGCCACCCGCGTGCTGTCGCAGCTGAAGATCGTGATCCGCACGAACTACAGCAACCCGCCCACCCACGGGGGCCAGGTGGCGGCCACCATCCTCAACACGCCGGAACTGCGCGCCCTGTGGGAGCAGGAACTGGCTGCCATGCGCGTGCGCATCAAGCAGATGCGCACGGCGATCGTGGAGAAGCTCAAGGCCGCCGGCGTGCAGCGCGACTTCGGCTTCATCGCCCACCAGGTCGGCATGTTCAGCTACTCGGGCCTGACCAGGGACCAGATGCTGCGCCTGCGCAACGAGTTCGGCGTGTACGGCATCGAGAGCGGCCGCATCTGCATCGCCGCCCTCAACAGCAAGAACATCGACTACGTTGCGGGCTGCATTGCCAAAGTGGTGGCTTGAGCTTGCCGACCGGCGAGCGTGAGGCCGCCATCCCGGCGCAGGCCGGGATCCCGCCGGTGAAGAGGACGGTCGCCGTCATCGGCGGCGGCCCTGCCGGCCTGATGGCCGCCGAGGTGCTCGCGCAAGGCAGCGCCTCGGTGGACCTGTTCGATGCCATGCCCTCGGTGGGCCGCAAGTTCCTGCTCGCGGGCCGCGGCGGCCTGAATCTCACGCACTCGGAAGCGACGCCCGCGCTGCTCGCCCGCTATGGCGAGCGCAGCGCGGCGCTGCGCGAGGCGGTCACCGCGTTCGACGGCCCCGCCGTGCGCGCCTGGGCCGAGGGCCTGGGCATTGCGACTTTCGTCGGCACCTCGGGCCGCGTCTTTCCCAGCGACCTCAAGGCGGCGCCGCTGCTGCGCGCCTGGCTGCATCGCCTGCGCGCTGCCGGCGTGCGGGTGCACACGCGCCATCGCTTCACCGGCTGGAACGGGCAAGGCGCCCTGCGCTTTGCCACGCCGCAGGGCGAGCGCACGCACGAAGCCGACGCCACCGTGCTGGCCCTGGGCGGCGCGAGCTGGTCGCGGCTGGGTTCCGACGGTGCGTGGGTGCCTTGGCTGCAGGAGCGCGGCGTCGAGATCGCGTCTCTGCGCCCCTCGAACTGCGGCTTCGACGTCGCGCCGACCGCACCCGGGCGCACCGGCTGGAGCGATCACCTGCGCGAGCGCTTTGCCGGCCAGCCGCTCAAGACCGTGGCCGCGCGTATCGACGATGGCGAAGCCCCGCAGCCCGGTGAATTCGTCCTGACCGACACCGGGATCGAGGGCAGCCTGGTCTATGCCTTCAGCGGCCGGCTGCGCGATCGCATCGATGCCCAGGGACAGGCGACCCTCCTGGTCGACCTGCTGCCCCAGCACAGCCCCGCGCAGGTGCTGGCGGAAACCAGCCGGCCGCGCGGCCCGCGCAGCCTCTCGACCCACCTCAAGAGCCGGCTCGGGATTGCGGGCGTCAAGATGGCCCTGCTGCACGAACTGCTGCAGCCGCAGCAGCTCGCCGACCCGGCGCAGCTCGCACTGGCGCTGAAAGCCCTGCCGGTTCCCCTGCAGCGCCCGCGTCCCATCGACGAGGCGATCAGCACCGCCGGCGGCGTGCGCTTCGAGGCGCTGGACCCGAATGCGATGCTGCGCGCCCTGCCCGGCGTGTTCTGTGCCGGCGAGATGCTGGACTGGGAAGCGCCCACCGGCGGCTACCTGCTGACGGCCTGCCTGGCGACCGGTCGCGCCGCCGCGCGAGGGGCCTTGCAGCGGCTCGCGGCCGGCCAAGCGCCGGGTGAGGGATAATCGCGGGTTCTTTCCTTTTCAACCAAGCATTCCACGGAGCCGCCATGGGCAACAAGATCGTCACCGAAGCAGACCGCAAGGCCACCCCGCGCGCCGTCGCCCCCAAGGGCGTCACGCAGACCACCGGCCACGGCCAGAAGATCAGCCTCGAGCGCGGCTCGCACACCCGCAGCAAGAAGAACCCGGGCAAGCGTCCGCACAAGGGCGGCTGAGCCCTGGGAGCCTGGGCCGCCCAGGCTCCTGGCGCCTTGCAGCGATCCGCCGCCTCCGGGCGGCGGTTTGCATTCAGGATGCGGCCATGCTGAGAATCACCGAACTGCGACTGCCGCTGGAGCACGCGCAGGACGCCTTGCGCCCGGCCATCGTGGCGCGGCTCGGCGTGGCCGAGCCGGACCTGCTGTCGTTCACCGTGTTTCGCCGCGCCTACGACGCGCGCAAGAAGAGCGCCATCGTGTTGATCTACACGATCGACTGCGAAGTCCGCGCTGAATCGGCGGTGCTGGCCGCGCACCCGGGCGACCCGCACCTGAAGCCGGCACCGGACACGCGTTACCGCTTCGTCGGCCACGCGCCCGCGGACTTCCACGCGGGCGAGCGGCCGCGGCCGGTGGTCGTGGGCTTCGGGCCCTGCGGGATCTTCGCCGCCTTGCTGCTGGCGCAGATGGGCCTGCGCCCCATCGTGCTGGAACGCGGTCGCGAGGTGCGCCAGCGCACCAAGGACACCTGGGGCCTGTGGCGGCGCAGCGAGCTCGATCCCGAGTCCAACGTGCAGTTCGGCGAGGGCGGCGCCGGCACCTTCAGTGACGGCAAGCTGTGGAGCCAGATCAGCGACCCGCGCCACCTCACGCGCAAGGTGCTGACGGAGTTCGTCAAGGCCGGCGCGTCCGAGGAGATCCTGTTCGTCAGCAAGCCGCACATCGGCACCTTCCGGCTGGTGAGCGTGGTGATCAAGATGCGCGCCGAGATCGAGGCGCTGGGCGGCGAGATCCGCTTCGGCCAGCAGGTGACGGACGTGCATCTCGAGCCTGAGGGCGAGGCGCTGCGCCTGCGCGGACTGACGCTCGCCTCGGGCGAGCAACTGCGTGCCGACCACGTGGTGCTGGCCCTGGGCCACAGCGCGCGCGACACCTTCACGATGCTGCACGAGCGCGGCGTGTACCTCGAGGCCAAGCCCTTCTCGGTGGGCTTTCGCATCGAGCATCCGCAAGGCGTGATCGACCGCGCGCGCTTCGGCAAGAGCGCCGGCAATCCCATCCTCGGCGCGGCCGATTACAAGCTGGTGCACCACGCCAGCAACGGCCGCAGCGTCTACAGCTTCTGCATGTGCCCGGGCGGCACGGTGGTGGCGGCCACCTCGGAGCGCGAGCGCGTGGTCACCAACGGCATGAGCCAGTACTCGCGCAACGAGCGCAACGCCAATGCCGGAATCGTGGTCGGCATCTCGCCGCAGGACTACCGGCAGGACGGCCTCGCCCACGGCGCGGTGAACCCCTTGGACGGCATGCGCTTCCAGCGCATCTGGGAGTCGCGCGCCTACGAGCTCGGTGAAGGCGGGTATTTCGCGCCGGGCCAGCTGGTGGGTGATTTCGTCAAGCAGCAGCGCAGCCGCGAACCGGGCGACGTGCTGCCCTCGTACCAGCCGGGCGTTCGCATGACGGACTTCGCGCAGCCCGGACGCGAGGCGCTGCCGCCTTACGTGCTCGATGCCATCCGCCAGGCGATCCCTGCGTTCGACCGGCAGATCGCCGGCTTCGCGATGCGCGACGCGGTGCTCACGGGGGTGGAGACGCGCACCTCTTCGCCGCTGCGCATCACGCGCAACCGGCAGTACGAGAGCCTCAACGTGCGCGGCCTCTATCCCGCGGGCGAAGGCGCCGGCTACGCGGGCGGCATCATGTCCGCCGGGGTGGACGGCATCGAGGTGGCCGAGGCGGTCGGCCGATCCATCCTCGGACTGGAGCCGACGTCGGCAGCGCACGCCGTCGGCCCTTCGATCGTTCAGGCGATCTAGGGCTGCTCGGCCCTACCCAAGCGTGAACCAGAAGGTGGCGCCCTGCCCTTCGGCGCCTTCGGCCCAGATGCGGCCGCCATGCCGCGCCACGATGCGGTTGACCGTCGCCAGGCCGATGCCGTGGCCCTCGAACTCGTCGGCGCTATGCAGGCGCGAAAAGGGCTTGAACAGCCGGCCGGCATAGGCGGGATCGAAGCCGGCGCCGTTGTCGCGCACGTAGAACTGCAATTCCTCCCCTGCGCGCCGGGCCCCCACTTCGATGCGGGCCCGCTCGCGGTGGCGCGAATACTTGATCGCGTTGCCGACCAGGTTCTGCAGCAGCGTGGCCACCAGCACCGGGTCGCCGCTGCATTGCAGGCCCGCTTCCACCACGAACGCCACGCTGCGGCCGCCCAGCGCGTGCGTCTGCAGCTCGAAGGCTTCGCGCGCCATGCGGGTGAAGTCCAGCGGGCGCCGGTGCACGGGGGCGCGCGCATGCCGGGACAGCTCCAGCAGGCCATCGATCATGTCGCGCATGCTGGCCGCGCCCGCCAGCACCCGCTCCAGGTAGTGGCGCCCCTGCGGCGCCAGGTCGGCGCCGTATTTGCGCAGCACCGTGTCGGCGAAAGTGTCCATGGCCGCCAGCGGCGCGCGCAGGTCGTGCGACACGGCATCGCTGAAGGTCTGCAGGTCCGCATAGGCCTGCGCGAGATCCGCGGTGCGCTGTTGCACGCGCCGCTCCAGTTCGTGTTCGCGCGTGTGCGCATCGGCCAGCGCCCGCTCGCGCTCGGTCACGTCGGTGGCCACCGTGAGCACCGAATCCACCTCCTGGCCGCCGAAGCGAAAAGGGATCTTGTTGAAGGCGAGCGCCGGCGCGGTGCCGGCGAAGCGCTGGACCACCACCGGGCCATCGTGGCGTTGCTGCGCCTCGAGCACCCCGAGATCGATCTGCCTTTCCAGCTGCGCGTCCTGCAGGAGGAGCTGGAACTCCTCGGCCCGCCGCCCGAGCATCTCCGCCGGGTCGGCACAGCCCTGGCGTCGCGCCGCGGTGCGGTTCACGAGCAGGTAGCGTCCGGCGACATCCTTGGCGTAGATGCCGTGCGGTACCAGGTCGATCAGGTCGCGCAGGCGCCGCTCGCTGGCGGCCAGCGCGCGCTCCGCCGCCAGCCGCGCGGTGACGTCGCGGAACACCGAGAGCATGCGCACGCCCTCGGCTTGGCGAAAGGAGGTCGTGGCCGCCTCGACGCTGAACTGCGAGCCGTCCAGCCGCCGCATGACCAGGCTGCTCAGGTAGCTCGGAGGAGCGGGACCCTCGGCCTGCTCCGCCATCCGCTGCGCGACCCGCTCGCGGTCCGCGGCTTCGATCAGGTCCAGCAGCCGCACCGACTGCAGCGCCGCAACGTCGGCTGCGCCCAGGGCACGCAGCGCCGCCGGGTTGGCGAGTTCGATTCGGTCTTCGGTGTGCACCAGCGTCGGCTCGGGGTTCTGCTCGAACAGCACGGAAAAGCGCAGCTCGCTTTCGCGCTGCGCGCTCGCGGCCACGGCTTCGCGCCGCCGCAGGTGCACCGCCGCCGCACTGATCAGCCCCAGCAGCACGGCCGCGACGGCCAGCAGCAGCGAGTAGGCCCTGCTCTGCGCTTGCCGCAGCGCGATGAGGTCGCGACGCGCTTGCTGGTCCACCTGCAGCGCGGCGCTGTTCAGGCGAAAGAGCGCGACGCGCAGATCCAGCTCGGCACGCGGGTCGGTGCGGTGCACGGCTTCCAGCGCATGGCCGAACTGCTGCAGCTTCAGATCCAGCGCGTCGGCGGCCGGCCCGTCCGGGATGTGCGCGAGCGAGTTGCGGAATTCCTGCAGCGCCTGGCGGATCAGCACCTGGCCGCGCTCGGGCTCCCACGGCGAATCGGGCTGATCGCCCAGCAGCGAATGCATCACGCCCTGGTAGAGATCTATGCGCGCCAGCCGCAGGTCGCCGACGAGGGCCGCGGCGCGGGCCAGGGACCGGTCCTGCTGCAGCTGCAGCGCGACCACGCTGGCGCACACGAGCACCGATGCGGAAATGGTCAGCGCCACCCATCCGCCGGCGGAACGGCCCAGCGATGCGAGCAGCGCGCCCGGCTTCATCGGGCCAGGGCCGCCGAGGCGGGGACAATCACGTCGTCGCGCGTGAAGCCATAGGCCGCAATGGCGGCGAGGTGCTGCGCGCTGCCGACCACCTCAGCCTGTCCGCCGTTCCAGGCGCGCAGCAGGCCCACGTCGTCAGGCCGGAAGGCGGCGGCCACGTAAAACACGCCGTTGGCATCATCGACGGCCACCGCTTCGAGCCCGGCTTGCCGAGCCGCCAGCAGGCGCACCGTCGGCAGTGACAGGGCCATCCCGTCGACGAGTTGCGCGAGCACCGCGGCGGCACCGGCCCGCGCGTCCGGCACGCTGAGCACGCGCGACAAGCCGAGGGCGTGCAGCTGCGCTTCCTCGACGGACCCGCCGACGGCTGCCAGCCGCAGGCTCGGCCGCGCCTTCATCCCTTCCCACGAGTGCAGGTCGGACGGATTGCCGCGCCGCACCAGCAGCGCCGGGCTGACGCGCAGGCGCGGCACCGCGAAGCGGACCTGGCGCGCCCGCTCGGGCGTGACGAACATGCCGGCATCGATCAGGTCGAAGCGGCCCTCCAGCAGGTCCGGGATCAGCAGGTCGAACTCGGTTTGCACCCATTCGATCTGCCAGCCCAGCCGCCGCGCGATCAGCCCGGCACTGGCGGCACTTTCGCCGACGACAGCCCCCTCCGCGTCCAGGAACACATAAGGCGCCTCGACCGCGTAGCCGATGCGCACGACCCGGGTTGCGGCCGGCGGGCGGCGACCGTTGCTCCGCACTGTCAACCAGGCCGAGCTGGCACCCAGCGCCAGCAACGCAGCCAGCAGCAGCGCGCGCCGGGGGCGCGGCTTGACTGCGAACTGCACACGGGCCAACTTGAACCTCCTGGCCCTGCGGTGGGACCATGCGCGATGATACGGAGCCGCACCGGCCTCCTGCGCAGACCCGCCCCGCGAGCGCTGTCGCGCATGCAGCAGTCGGGGACCGGGCGCGTTTTCATCTCATCGGTGGCTCGAGCGGATGCAGCCTCGCTGGCCGGCTGGTATATTGCACTGCAACAAGAGGAATTCCGTATGCTCTACCAGATCTACGAAGCGCAGCGCTCCCTGATGGAGCCGTTTGCCGACTTCGCGCAGGCGGCGTCCAAGCTGTATGGCAACCCGGTCTCGCCCTTGAGCCAGAACCCGCTGGTGCAGCGGATGGCCGCCGGCTACGACCTGCTGTACCGGCTGGGCAAGGACTACGAGAAGCCCGAGTTCGGAATCACCACGGTCGACGTGGATGGCGTGCCGGTGGCGATCCAGGAACGCATCGAAATCGACAAGCCCTTCTGCCAGCTGCGCCGCTTCAAGCGCTTTTCCGACGACCCCGAGACCCTGGGCCGCCTGAAGGGCCAGCCCGCCGTGCTGATCGTCGCGCCGCTGTCGGGCCACTACGCCACCCTGCTGCGCGATACCGTGCGCTCGATGCTGGGCGACCACAAGGTGTACATCACCGACTGGCGCAATGCCCGCCTCGTGCCGCTGGAGCAGGGGCCGTTCCACCTGGATGACTATGTCAACTACATCCAGGAGTTCATCCGCCACCTGCAGGCCCAGTACGGCAACTGCCACGTGATCAGCGTCTGCCAGCCGACCGTGCCGGTGCTGGCCGCGGTGTCGCTGATGGCTTCGCGCGGCGAGACCACGCCGCTGACGATGACGATGATGGGCGGGCCGATCGATGCCCGCAAGTCGCCCACCGCCGTCAACAACCTGGCGATGAACAAGAGCTTCGAATGGTTCGAGAGCAACGTGATCTATCGCGTGCCGACCAATTTCGCCGGTGCCGGGCGCCGGGTGTACCCGGGCTTCCTGCAGCACTCGGGCTTCGTGGCGATGAACCCGGACCGCCATCTCTCCAGCCACTACGACTACTTCAAGCACCTGATCGCCGGTGACGACACCTCGGCCGAGGCGCACCGCAAGTTCTACGACGAGTACAACGCGGTCCTCGACATGGATGCGGACTACTACCTCGAGACGATCCGCGTGGTGTTCCAGGAATTCGCGCTGGTCCGCGGCACCTGGGACGTGCGCGCCCCGGACGGCACCCTGGAGCGCGTGCGGCCGGAGGACATCCGGACCACGGCGCACTTCACGATCGAAGGCGAACTGGACGACATCTCCGGCTCCGGCCAGACCGAGGCGGCCCACGGCCTGTGCCACAACGTCCCCAAGGAGCGGCAGAAGCACCTGGAGGTGAAGGGGGCCGGGCACTACGGCATCTTCAGCGGCCGGCGCTGGCGCGATCTGGTGTACCCGCAGGTCCGCGAGTTCATCCTGAAATTCAACGAGCCGCTGGGGACTGCGCGCAAGACGGCCGCGCGCAAGACCGCGGTGGCTGCCGCGCGCAAGGCGCCGGCCAGGGCGCGGGCCAGCACGAAGGCGCGGGCGAGCACCCAGGCGCGCGCGCCCCGCCGGTGAGCCCGCAGGCGGCGCTGCTGCACGCCGCCCTGCCCCAGACCCAGTGCACCCGCTGCGGCTATCCGGATTGCGCCGGCTATGCCGAGGCGATGGTCACCGGGGAGGCCGGGATCAATCAATGCCCGCCGGGTGGCGCCGAAGGCATCGTGCGGCTGGCGGAGTTGACCGGCCGCAAGCCGCTGCCGCTGAATCCCGAACTCGGCATCGAAGGCCCCCGCACCGTGGCCGTGATCGACGAGGCCTGGTGCATAGGCTGCACGCTGTGCCTGGACGCCTGTCCGACCGACGCCATCCTGGGCGGCAACAAGCGCATGCACACCGTGATCGAGCCGTATTGCACCGGCTGCGAGCTGTGCGTGCCGGTCTGCCCGGTGGACTGCATCGCGCTGGAAAACGCAAGCGGCGAACGCACCGGCTGGCAGGCCTGGTCCGCGGAGCAGGCGCAGCAGGCGCTGCAGCGCTACGAGGCGCGCCAGGCGCGCAAGCAGCGCGAAGCCACGGAGCACGCGCAGCGCATGGAGGAAAAGGCCCGCACCAAGCTGGCCGACCTGCCGGCGCTGACGCACGACGCGCAGGGCGCGGAGCTCACGCGCAAGAAGGCGGTGATCGAGGCGGCGCTGGCCAGGGCAAGGGCGAAGCGGGCGGGGTGAGGCAGGCGCTGAGGATTGGATGACATTGCGGGCTTGACGCGCATTCGATTCAGGATGTCATTGCGGGCTTGACCCGCAATCCATGCGGCGGTCAACGAGGCGCCGTCGTGGATCCCGGGTCAAGCCCGGGATGACATCCGAGGCTGTTCGCGCAAGCGCCTCACCCCAGCACGTCATTTACCTGCTCCTTGAACTCCGCGTCGTTGAGCGCAACGCCGATCTCGCGCGGCAACGCGTCGCGCATCGAGAACACGCCGAGCACCTTGCGGTCGGGGCCCACCAGGGGCAGGTGGCGGAAGCCGCGCTCTATCATGATCAGCACGGCGTCCGACACCTTGGTCTCGGGCGACACGCACTGCGGGTGCGCGGTCATAATCTGCACCAGCAGGGTCTGCCGCGGGTCGAGCGCCCGGGCCAGCACGCGCGTCATCAGGTCGCGTTCGGTGACGATGCCCAGCAGCCGGTCGGGCGGCTCCATCACCAGCAGGCTGCCGCAGTTGGCGCGCGTCATCGCGCACGCGGCCTCCCACACGTTGGCTTGCGGTCCCAGGCTCAGCACGTGCCGCTTGGGGATCGACTGGAACACGGTGCGTTCGGCCATAGGGGATTCCTTCCGCGCAGCGCCACTGATCAGGCCACTCGCAAAACCGCGTAGCGGTTTTGCGAGTGAACTATCTCAATGATGCGTTGATCCGCGCCAGGACGCCAGTGCCCGGACACAGTTCGGGCGCCTGCAGCGTGTTGAGCGGACGGGCGGTCGTGTTCAATGCGCTGTGCAGGTCGGTGGCCAGCGGGTCCACATACAGCAGCCCCGTCAGCACCTCCCCGCGCGCCTCGTGCGACTGGATGAAGCCGAGCGCCGCGTAGCGGTCGGTAGCGTCGTAGTCGGCATGCAGGCTGCGCAGGCGCAGCAGCGTGCCGTCGTGCTGGCGCACGTCGACCGCCTGCCCGGGATCGGCCTGCGCGGTGATCTCCTCGCGCTCGCTGATGAAGTCGATGCGGCTCACCGCCTCGTTGTGCTCGCGCACGTAGTCGTAGCTCTTGGTGCTGCCCGGGTGGTTGTTAAAGGCCACGCAGGGACTGAGCACGTCGATGAAGGCGGCGCCGCCATGCGTCATGGCGCCCTTGATCAGCGGCACCAGCTGCTCCTTGTTGCCGGAGAACCCGCGCGCCACATAGGTGGCACCCAGCTGCAGGGCCATGGCCACGAGATCGACCGGGCTGTCGTTGTTGATCGCGCCCTTCTTGCTGCGCGAGCCGCTGTCGGCGGTGGCCGAGAACTGGCCCTTGGTCAAGCCGTAGACGCCGTTGTTCTCGACGATGTAGGCCATGCGCACGCCGCGCCGCATGGCGTGCGCGAACTGACCGAGCCCGATCGATGCGGAGTCGCCGTCCCCCGAAACGCCGAGGTACAGCAGCTCGCGGTTGGCCAGGTTGGCGCCGGTCAGCACCGAAGGCATGCGCCCGTGCACGGTGTTGAAACCATGCGAGGCGCCAAGGAAGTAGTCGGGCGTCTTCGAGCTGCAGCCTATGCCCGAGAGCTTGGCCACGCGATGCGGCTCGATGTCCAGTTCCCAGCAGGCCTGGATGATGGCCGCCGATATCGAGTCGTGGCCGCAGCCGGCGCACAGCGTGGAGATCTTGCCTTCGTAGTCGCGCCGCGTGTAGCCGACGCGGTTTTTCTCCAGCGTCGGATGGTGCAAGGGCGGCTTGGCGATCCAGGTCATTCCACGTTCTCCCTTGCTTGCTGCACGTGGGCGGTGATGGCTTCGGTGATGAAGCGCGCGGTAATCGGCGTGCCGTCGTAGTGCAGCACCTTCACCAGCCGCGCGGGGTCCACTTCGAGTTCGTTGACCAGCAGCGTGCGCATCTGGGCATCGCGGTTCTGTTCGACCACGAACACCCGTTCGTGCTGCGCGATGAATTGCGCGACGCTGTCCGGGAAGGGGAAGGCGCGCAGCCGCAGCGCGTCGATGGCGATGCCCTCTTGCGCCAGCACCGCCAGTGCCTCCTGCATGGCCGGACTGGTGGAGCCGAAGTAGATGACGCCCAGCCGCGCCTCGCCCTCGGCGCGCTGCAGCACCGGCTGCGGCACCAGCGTGGCGGCCGTGCGGATCTTGCGCAGCAGCCGCTCCATGTTGTAGACGTAGTCGGGCCCCCGCTCGGAGTAGCGCGCGTACGGGTCGCGCGTGGTGCCGCGCGTGAAGTAGGCGCCGCGCGTGGGATGCGTGCCGGGCAGCGTGCGCCACGGAATGCCGTCGCCATCGACGTCCTTGTAGCGGCCGAAGTCCTTGCCGGCTTCCAGTTCCGCGGCGCTCATCACCTTGCCGCGGTCGTAGTCGGCGCCCTCCTGCCATTCGAAAGGCGCGCAGAGGCGCTGGTTCATGCCGATGTCCAGGTCGGTCATCACGAACACCGGCGTCTGCAGGCGATCGGCCAGGTCGAGCGCGGCAGCCGCGTGCTCGAAGCACTCATGCGGGTCCTGCGGCAGCAGCAGCACGTGCTTGGTGTCGCCGTGCGAGGCATACGCGCAGGCCACCAGGTCGGCCTGCTGCGTGCGCGTGGGCATGCCGGTGGAGGGGCCGCCCCGCTGCACATCGATGATGGTCACCGGGATCTCGGCGAAGTAGGCCAGGCCGATGAATTCCGTCATCAGCGAAACTCCCGGGCCCGAGGTGGCCGTGAAGGCGCGCGCGCCGTTCCAGCCCGCGCCCACCACCATCCCGATGGAAGCGATCTCGTCTTCCGCCTGCACGATGGCGTAGCGGTTCTGCCCGGTGTCCGCGTCCACCCGCAAGCGGCTGCAATAGCGCTGGAAGGCCTCGGCCACGGACGACGAAGGGGTGATCGGATACCAGGCGGCCACCGTGGCGCCGCCGTAGACGCAGCCCAGCGCCGCGGCGCTGTTGCCGTCCACGAAGATGCGGTTGCCCACCGCATCGGCGCGCTGCACGCGGATGCCCAGCGGCCACTGCAGGTTCTCCTGCGCGAATTCGCGCCCGAGCTGCAGCGCCTGCACGTTGGACGCCAGCAGTTTCTCCTTGCCCTTGTACTGCTCGCCGAACAGGCGCTCGATCTCCGCCGGGTCGATTTCCAGCAGCACCGAGAGCGCGCCGACGTAGACGATGTTCTTGAACAGCTGGCGCTGGCGCGGATCGGCATAGACCGCGTTGCAGATCTCGGTGAGCGGCATGCCGATCACGTGCACGTCGTCGCGGAAGGCCGCGGGAGGCAAAGGCCGCG
>NZ_JAQGNQ010000131.1 GCF_028291745.1 Ramlibacter sp.
GCGCTGGAGGCCTGAAAGGCTTAAAACTGGCTTGAAAAACCTTTGCCATGACCGACGGTGCTGGCAAGGTTGATTCATCTTCTGCGCCCGCAAGCTCAGGTTCAGGCCTCGCGCCGCAGTGCCGGGAACAAGATCACATCGCGGATGCTGGGGCTGTCGGTCAGCAGCATCATCAGCCGGTCGATGCCGATGCCGCAGCCGCCGGTGGGCGGCATGCCGTATTCGAGCGCCCGGACGAAGTCGTGGTCGAAGAACATGGCCTCGTCGTCACCGGCGTCCTTGGCGCTCACCTGGGCCTGGAAGCGCGCGGCCTGTTCCTCGGCGTCGTTCAGTTCGGAGAAGCCGTTGGCCAGCTCGCGGCCGGTGACATAGAGCTCGAAGCGCTCCGTCACTTCCGGGCGTTCGTCGTTGGCGCGCGCCAGCGGCGAGATCTCGGTGGGGTGCTCCATGATGAAGGTGGGCTGCCACAGCTCCTGCTCCACCTTCTCCTCGAAGAACAGCACCTGCAGCGAGGCGAGCGAGCGGCCGGACAGGCGCTGCTTCTCCTCGGACATGCCCAGCTTCTTCAGTTGCGGGATCAACCAGTCGCGATTGCCTACGTTGTCGCCGGCATCCGTGTGGCGCACGATCGCTTCCGGAATGGTCAGGCGCTCGAAGGGCTGGGCCAGGTCGACGGCCTTGCCGGCATACGTGAGCTGCAGCGTGCCAATCGACTTCTGCGCCGCATCGCGCAGCAGCGCCTCGGTGAAGTCCATCAGGTCCTGGTAGTTCCAGTAGGCCGCATAGAACTCCATCATCGTGAACTCTGGGTTGTGGCGGACCGAGATCCCTTCGTTGCGGAAGTTGCGGTTGATCTCGAACACGCGCTCGAAGCCGCCCACCAGCAAGCGCTTGAGATACAGCTCCGGTGCGATCCGCAGGTACATCGCCTGGTCCAGCGCGTTGTGGTGCGTGACGAACGGCTTCGCATTGGCGCCGCCGGGGATCGGGTGGAGCATGGGCGTCTCCACTTCGAGGAAGCCGTGGCCCACCATGAAGTCGCGGATGCCCGAGAGCGCCTTGCTGCGGGCCACGAAGCGCCGCCGTGCGTCTTCGTCGGTCATCAGGTCGACGTAGCGCTGGCGGTACTTCACCTCCTGGTCGGCGACGCCATGGAACTTGTCCGGCATCGGCCGCAGGCTCTTGGTCAGCAGGCGGATCGAGGTGGCGTGCAGCGACAGTTCGCCGGTGCGCGTCTTGAACATGTGGCCCTCGGCGCCAATGATGTCGCCCAGGTCCCAGCGCTTGAATTCCGCATAGACCTCTTCGCCCACCGCATCGCGCGTCACGTAGATCTGGATGCGGCCGCTCTGGTCCTGCAGCGTCGCGAAGCTGGCCTTGCCCATCACGCGCTTGAGCATCATGCGGCCGGCCACGCTGGTCGTGGCGCCTTCGGCCTCCAGTTGCTCCGCCAGCTTGGCGCCGTGCGTGGCGTGCAGCTGCGAGGCGTGCTGTTGCGGCTTGAAGTCGTTGGGGAAGGCGGGACCCTTGCCGTTGCGATGGGCCTCGCGCAGGGCCTTGAGCTTTTCGCGGCGTTCGGCGATCAGCTGGTTCTCGTCGATGGGCTGGGTGGTTTGTTGGTCGGACATGGGCCGGGCGCGGGCGCGCTGCAGAAGGGCGAAACCCTCGATTGTAGGTTTGGCACGGCGCTCTTCCATGCGGCCCCGATAATGCCCGCCATGTTTCTTCGGGCCGGTGTCCTGTCTCTTGCTTTGCTCCTGGCCAGCCGCGTCGCCGGCCTCCTGCGCGAATCGGCCATGGCCGCGGCCTTCGGTGCCTCCGGGCGCGGCGATATCGCGATCCTCATGCTCACGCTGCCGGACTGGCTGGCCGGCGTGCTGGCCAGCGGTGCGCTGGCCTACGTGCTGCTGCCCGCCTGGGCACACGAGGACGCGGGCCGAGTTGCCGCGACGCAGCGTCGGGTGGGGCGCATGTTGCTGGGCCTCGGCCTGGCGCTGGCTGCGCTGCTCGCCTTGCTGCACGGGCCGGCCGTCGCGGTGCTGGCCGGCGGCCTGCCGCAAGCCTTGCATCCCGAAGCGGGACGTGCCTTGCTCTGGAGCGCCTTGGCGCTGCCGCTGGCGCTGCTCGCTTCCTTGGGCATGACGCGTCTGCAGCACGAACGCGACTTCGTCGGCATGTATGCGTCGAATCTGGTGGTCAACGGGGTGCTGATCGCGGCGCTGCTCGTGGCCGGATTCGCCGCGCCCGTGGCCACGCTGGTGGTCGGCATCGGTTTGTTGCTTGCCATGCTGGCGCGCCTGGCCTGGCAGTACCAGCGGCAGCGGCCGTTTCGCCGCGTACCGGGGCTGGCTGATTCGACAGCGCTGCCGGCCTTTCCGGTCTGGGGCTGGGCCGCGGCGGCTGCGGGCCTGCCGCTGGCATTGCCTTTCGTGGCGCGCTCGCTGGCCTCGCAGCAGGGAGCCGGGGCGCTGGCGACTTTCAATTACGCGTGGAAGCTGGTCGAACTGCCGCTGCTGCTGGCCGTGCAACTCGTGGGCACGCTGGCGCTGGGCCCGATCGTGCAGGCGCTGCGTTCCGCCGATGGCGAGCGCGCCGCCGCCCAGCCGCTGCGGCGCGGCTTCGCGCTGGCCTGGACGCTGGCCTGCGCCGCGGTCGCGGGCCTGGTGATGGCGGGGCCGGCGATCGCGCAGCTTCTGTTCGGCTGGGGGCGCATGGATGCGCGGGCGGTCGAGCACGTCGCGCAATGGGGCAGCCTCGGCAGCTGGAGCTTGTTGCCGCAGGCGCTGGTGACGATCGCGCTGGCCGTGTTGGCCGCGCACGAGCGCATGCGCGTTGCCGTGCTCGCCTATGCGGTCGCGCTGGTCGTCTTGCTGCTGGCCCATCCTGGCGACGGCGCTCACCTGATGCTGTGGCTGGACGGCTTGTGGGCGGCCATGGCGGTGGTCGTGCTCGCAGCCCTGGGCCCAGGCTGGCGCCAGTGGTTGCCCTGGCGCGCCCTGGTCAGTGCGGGAGGCATCTTGTCGTTGCTGCAAGCAGGGCTGCTGGTGGTCGGCCGGCCCGAGCGGCATGCGCTGCAATGGCTGGCTGCCGCCGCGGCGGCGGCACTGACCATAGCCATCACGTGGTGGGCCAGCGCGGATCTGCGGGGCGCGCTGCGCCGATAATGCGAGCAGGCATGCTCGAGCTGATCCAGATCACGGACGATCCGGCGTTTGCCCAGCGCTGCGAGGCCCTGGGCGGCTTTCGCCTGTTCGTCGACCTGGAGCGCATGGGCAAGCAGGAGCGCCAGGCGGGACTGAACACGTTCATCAGCTCCCACCAGCTGCGCGACGTCGGCCGAATCCGCGCCGTGCTGAAGCTCTCGCCTCTGATGGTCCGCGTGAATCCGCTGCACGAAGGCACCCGCGCCGAAGTGGACGCGGTGCTGGCCGAAGGTGCCGACAGCTTGATGCTGCCCATGTTCGCCACGCCGCAGGACCTGCTTGCCTTCACCGAGATCGTGGCCGGTCGCGCGCCCATCGTGCCGCTGCTGGAGACGGCCGCCGCGCTCGATTGCGTTCAGGCGTGGGCCGGCACGCCGGGCCTGCAGGAGATCTATGTCGGACTCAACGACCTGCATCTCTCGCTGGGACGGCGCTTCATGTTCGAGCCACTGGCCGACGGCAGCGTCGAGCGCGTGGCGCGGGTCGCGCACGCGCAGGGCCTGCGCTTCGGCTTCGGCGGCATTGCCCGCATCGACGAGGGCCTGCTGCCCGGACGCGACGTGCTGGCGGAGCACCTGCGACTCGGTTCGCGCGCCGTGATTCTTTCGCGCACCTTTCACCGCGAGGGGGGGATGCACTTCGAGGCCGAGGTCGCGGGCCTGCGTGCAGCAGAAAGCGAACTGGCAGCCCGCAGCCCGCAGCAGGTCGAAGCCGATGCGCAGCGGATTGCGACACGCATCCGGGAGATCGCCGCGGGACTGCCGGCCCGGCGATGAAGCGCGTGATGGACATCGTGCTCGCCGGCCTCGCGCTGCTGCTGCTCTCGCCGGTGTTGCTGGCGACCGCGGCGGCGATCGTCGTCGACAGTGGCCGACCGGTGTTCTTCCGGCAGGCGCGCATCGGCCGCGGCGGCCACGCCTTCGGCATGTTCAAGTTCCGCAGCATGGCGGTGAATGCGGCGGCGGTCGGCCCGTACTACACGACCCGCGACGACCCGCGCGTCACGCGCGTGGGCCGCTTCATCCGCCGCACCAGCCTGGACGAACTGCCGCAATTGCTGAACGTGCTGCGCGGCGACATGAGCCTGGTCGGCCCGCGTCCCGATGTGCCGGCCCAGCGCTCGCTCTATCGCGACGACGAGTGGGCCCTGCGCTGCAGCATCCGCCCGGGGATCACCGGTCTGGCGCAGGCGGTGTTGCGCTCCGAGGGCAGCGAGGACGAGCGGCGCGCGCTCGATTTGCGCTATGTGCGCGAGCACGGCGTGTGCCTGGACCTGAAGATCATGGCCTGGACCTTGCGCCGGCTCACGGGCAGCGGGAGCAACTAGATGTGCGGCATCTTCGGCTACTGGGACCGTGAGCGCCGCCCGCTGGCGAGCGACACGCTGGCGGCCATGGCGCGCAGCCTGGTGCATCGTGGCCCGGACGACGAGGGCGTTGCCCACAGTCCCGAGCGTGGCGTGGCGGTCGGCAACCGGCGCCTGTCCATCATCGACCTGGCGGGCGGCCACCAGCCCTTCGTTTCCGACGATGGCCGCATCGCCGTCGTGCAGAACGGCGAGATCTTCAACTACGTGGAGCTGCGGGAGGAACTGCGTGCGCAGGGCGTTCGCCTCGACACGCACTCGGACACCGAAGTCCTGCTGCGCCTCTACGAGCGCGAAGGGCTGGCCTTCGTGCATCGCCTGAACGGCATGTTCGCCATCGCCATCGACGACGCCCGCGAGGACGCGTTGCTGCTGGTGCGCGACCGCATCGGCGTGAAGCCGCTCTACGTGGCGCAGCAGGGTGCACGCACGCTGTTCGGCTCGGAGATCAAGGCGATCCTGCAGGCGCTGCCGGCACGCCCGACCCTGGACCTGGAAGCGGTCCATCACTACCTCAGCTTCAACTACATCCCCGCGCCCTGGGCCATCTGGCAAGGCATCCGCCACGTGATGCCGGGCTGCTGGATGAAGTTCACGCGCACGGGCGTGCAGCAAGGCCGCTGGTGGAACCTGGCCGCGCAGCAGGAGCGCGATCATTCTTTCGGGGAGTGGTCCGAGGAGTTCCTTGCCATCCTCGACGACGCGACGCGCATCCGCCTGCGGGCGGACGTGCCCTGGGGCGCCTTCCTGTCCGGCGGCGTCGACTCCAGCACGATCGTCGCCCTGATGGCGCGGCACGTGAAGGAGCCGGTGCGCACCTTCTGCATCGGCTTTGCCGATCCGCGCTTCGACGAATCGGCGTACGCCGCGCAGGCCGCGCAGCGTTTCGGCTGCGAGCACACCAGCGAGATCGCCGAATTGAACATGCTGGATCGCTGGCCGCAGGTGCTGTACCACCTGGACCAGCCGCACGGCGACGCCTCCTTCATGCCGACGCTGCGCGTGAGCGAACTGGCGGCCAGGCACGTGAAGGTGGTGCTGACCGGCGACGGCGGCGACGAGCTGTTTGCCGGCTACGAGAAGTACGCGGAGTTCTTCGCCCGGCCGCAGGCGCAGGCGCAGGACGCGCGCGCCTTCCAGCGCAATTACTTCGACGCGATCTCGCTGTTCACGCCCGTCGCCAAGCAGGCGCTCTACCGGCCCGCCATCGCCGCGCGCCTGCGCCAGATCGACAGCTTCGAGGCCGCGGCTGCGCCCTGGTTCGACGGGGCCGGGCACTTCGACCGCGTCAACCAGGCGCTTTATCTCGACATGCAATTGCTGCTCTCGGGCAACAACCTCGTCAAGCCCGACCGCATGGGCATGGCGGTGTCCATCGAGGCGCGCACGCCCTTCCTGGACTGGCGGATGATGGAATTCGCGTTCCGCTCGCGCGGCGCCACCAAGCTCTCGGCACAGGGCGACAAGAAGCATTGGTACAAACGTGCCGTCGCACCCTTGATCGGCGAAGACCTGGCGTATCGCAGGAAACAGATGTTCACGGTGCCGGTGGGCGAATGGTTCCGCAAGGAAAGCCACGGCTGGCTGGCGCAGTTGCTGGGCGGCAGCGGGGTGGTGCAGGAGCTGTTCGAGCCCGCCGAGATCGAGCGCATGCTCGCCGCCCACCGTGACGGCAGCGCCAATTACACGCGCGAGCTGCGGGCGCTGGCGGCGCTTGCGCTCTGGGCGGACCGGGAGCTCGCATGAAGCCGCGCGTTCTGTTCGTCGCTTATGGCGGTGGCCACGTCGCCATGCTGCTGCCGGTGATGCGGGCGCTGCGCGCGCAGTGGCCCGCCGTCGAATGTCGACTGCTGGCCCTGACCACCGGCTACAAGACAGCGATCGCCGCCGGTGAGCAGCCGCTGGGATACCAGGACTTCCTGCACCTCTTCGACCACGCTGCGGCCATCGCCTGGGGCGAGCGGCTGTTGGGCAACAACTCGAGTCCGGACGTGAGCCGCGAAGAGTCGCTGGCCTACCTCGGGCTCAACTACCTGGACCTGGTTGCGCAGTACGGCGAACAAGCGGCGGCGCAGCGCTTCGCCGCCGCCGGCCGGCATGGCTTCCATCCCTTGCACTTCATGCAGCGGGTGCTGGACGAACTGCAGCCTGCCATGGTGGTGGCCACCAACTCGCCCCGTTCCGAAGCGGCGGCGCTGCAAGCGGCGATCGAGCGCGGGCTGCCGAGCCTCGGCATGATCGACCTGTTCGGCCTCGAAGGCGACGGCTACCTGCACCGGCCGCAGCCGCAGTGGACCTGCGTGCTCGCGCCTGCCGTGCGCGAGCGGGTGATCGCGGCCGGCTTTCCGCCGGACAGCGTGGTCGTCACCGGCAATCCCGCGTTCGACGGCCTGCAGTCGCCGGCGAACCAGGCGCTGGCGCAGCGTTTTCTGGCCGAGCGCGGCTGGCAGGGCCTCTCGCCCATCCTGTGGGCCGGCCAGTTCGAACCGCCCAACTTCTCGGCCACCGACACGGACCGCTCCCGCTTTGCGCGCCAGGCGGAGGACACGCTGCGCGCTTTCGTCGCGGCCCGCCCGGACCTTGCCCTCATCGTGCGCTACCACCCCGGGGAGTGGCAGTTCTTCCCGCGCGGGGCCGACAGCGAGCGCATCCATTTCAGCGAACCGCTGGCCGAGCCCATCCACCCGCTCATCCTCGCGGCCCGCGCGGTGGTGGTGCAGAATTCGACCGTCGGCCTGGAGGCCGCCATTGCCGGCAAGCCGGTCGTCTCGCTGGAGGCCTCGGTCTCGGTGCGCCAGTCGTTCAGCCTCGCAGCGCTTGGCGTTTCGACCGGCTGCGACAGCTTCGCGCAACTGCCGCCCCTGCTGGATCGCCTGCTCGCAGCACCCGCCGGCACGCCCGGTGCCTATGCGAGCGACGGCCATGCGGCCGACCGCGTGGCCGCCGTGATTGGCGGGGCGCTGCATCTGCCCCCTCGTTGAACCCTTTTCCCGATTCCATGCTGCAAGACAAATCCATCCTCATCACCGGCGGCACCGGCTCGTTCGGCAAGGCCTTCGTGCGCCGCGTGCTGAGCGATCACCCGGGCATCCGCCGGCTGGTCGTGTACTCGCGCGACGAGCTGAAGCAGTACGAGATGGGCCTGGAGTTCCCCGAGCGGCGCTATCCCGGCCTGCGCTATTTCATCGGCGACATCCGCGACGAGAACCGGCTGCGCCGTGCCCTGGAAGGCATCGACGTCGTCGTGCATGCCGCGGCGCTCAAGCAGGTGCCCGCCGCGGAATACAACCCCTTCGAGTGCATCAAGACCAACGTGATCGGCGCGCAGAACCTGGTGGAGGCCTGCCTCGACCAGAAGGTGCAGCGCGTCGTCGCCCTCTCCACCGACAAGGCGGCCGCACCGATCAACCTGTATGGCGCCACCAAGCTGTGCTCGGACAAATTGTTCGTCGCGGCCAACAACATCCGTGGCGCCCGTGACCTGCGCTTTTCGGTCGTGCGCTATGGCAACGTGATGGGCAGCCGCGGCTCGGTGATTCCCTTCTTCCTGAAGAAGCGCGCCGAGGGCGTGCTGCCGATCACCGATCCGCGCATGACCCGCTTCAACATCTCGCTGCAGGAAGGCGTGGAGATGGTGCTGTGGGCGATCGAGCACGCCTGGGGCGGCGAGATCCTCGTGCCCAAGATCCCGTCGTACCGGATCGTCGACGTGGCCGAGGCCATCGCGCCCGGTTGCCGGCAGGAGATCGTGGGCATTCGTGCCGGCGAGAAGATCCACGAGGAGATGATCACCGCCAGCGACAGCTACAACACCGTGGACCTGGGCCGCTACTACGCGATCCTGCCGGTCAACGAGCAGTACGGGATCGACGAATACTGCCAGCGGCGCGGCGGCCACCGGGTGCAGCCGGGCTTCGCGTACAACAGCGGGGACAACCCGGAATTCCTCAGCGTCGATGATTTGCGGGCGCTGATCGCGAGGCACCTGCCGGAACTGGCGGAGAGCGCGTGAGCAGCGAGCGCCGCTTCATCCCGTACAGCCGGCAGGAGGTGTCGGCCGAGGACATCGCCGCCGTGACAGCGGTGCTGCAGTCGGACTTCCTCACGCAAGGCCCGGTCACGCCGCAGTTCGAGCACGCGTTCGCGCAGCGCCATGGAGCCGCCCATGCGCTTGCAGTGGCCAATGCGACGGCCGGCCTGCACATGGCCTGCCTGGCCTTTGGCGTAGGGCCTGGGTCGCTCGTGTGGACCTCCCCGAACAGCTTTCTGGCGTCGGCCAATTGCGCGCTTTATTGCGGCGCGGACATCGACTTCGTCGACATCGATCCGGCCACCCGCAACATGGGCCTCGCCGCGCTCGCTGCGAAGCTGGAGCAGGCGAAGCAGCGCGGACGGCTTCCCGATGTGGTGATCCCCGTCGACTTCGCCGGACTGCCTTGCGACCTGCGCGAGATGCGCGGGCTGGCCGACCGCTACGGCTTTCGCATCGTCGAGGACGCGTCGCATGCGACGGGTGCCGCTTATGAGGGGCAGCCGGTGGGCTCGCGCCATGCGGACATCACGGTGTTCAGCCTGCACGCGGTCAAGATCATCACGGCCGGCGAGGGCGGCATGCTGACGACGGCCGACGCCGAGATCGCGGAGCGCCTGCGCCTGCTGCGCTCGCACGGCATGGTGCGCGATGCCGGCCAGTTCACCGGAGCGCAGCAGGGCGGCTGGGTCTACGAGCAGCAACTGCTTGGCTTCAACTACCGGATGACGGAGATCCAGGCGGCCCTGGGCCTGTCGCAGCTGCAGCGGCTCGACGCGCTGCAGGCGCGCCGCCAGCAGATGGCCGACCGCTACGACCGACTGCTGGCCGACCTGCCGCTGATCCTGCCCGCGCGCGTGCCGCGGCGCACCTCGGCGTGGCACCTGTACGTCGTCGAGATCGACGGCTCCCGCACGCCTGTTGCCCGGGCAGAGGTCTTCGATCGCATGCGTGCCGCCGGCATCGGCGTGCACGTGCACTACATCCCCATCCACACGCAACCCTTCTACCGCGCGCGCGGTTTCTCCGCCGGCGATTTCCCGCTGGCCGAGCGCTATTACCAACGCGCGCTCACGTTGCCGCTGCATCCCGGCCTGACGCAAGACGACCAGCAGTACGTCGTCGACAGCTTGCGCAGCGCACTGGCCGGCTGAAGCCATGGAACTCGCGCTCGGCACCGTGCAATTCGGCATGGCCTACGGCATCGCCGGCAGCGGTGCGGCCGTGCCTGCAGGCGAGGCCGCGGCCATCCTCGCCTGCGCGTTCGAAGCGGGCGTGCGCTGGCTCGATACCGCCGCGGCCTACGGCGATGCCGAGGCGAGGCTGCGCTCGCTGATGGGACGGCACGCCTTCAAGATCGTCACCAAGCTGCGGCCGGCGCCCGCGGACCGCCACGGCGATGCGCTGGCGCAATGGGCGCAAGAGGAATTGCAACGCAGCCGCGAATGCCTCGGTGACGCGCTGCGCGTCCTGATGTTCCATCGTCCGGAGGACCTGCTCTCGCCGGATGGCCCTTTGCTGTGGGAGGCGGCCGCGCGCTTCGCCCGCGATGCGCACTGCGCACTGGGCGTCTCGTGCTACGAACCGGCGACGCTGGAGAAGCTGCGCCTGCACTACCCGATCGAACTCGCGCAGTTGCCCGGCAACGCACTCGACCAGCGGCTCGCACAGGCGCAGCCGCGCGTGGCGATTCATTTGCGCTCGGCCTTCCTGCAGGGCCTGTTGCTGATGCCGCTGGAGCAGGGCGCCAGGCGCCTGCCAGCCGCGGCGGCGGCGCTCGGGCGCTGGCATGGGTGGTGCCGCGAGCGTGGACTGGCACCGCTCGTGGCGGCGCTGGGCATCGCCAAGGGTTTGCCCGCTGTCACGCACTGCGTGGTCGGCGCCGAGACGCTGGCGCAGTTCGAGGCGATCGCCCGCGCCTGGCAGGATGCGCCCGTGCTGCATGCGCCGGAGCTGGCGGTCGACGACCTTGCGGTGATCGATCCCCGCCATTGGAAAGCGGTGAGCGCATGAGCCGTACCGTCGCCCTGATCCAGGCGCGCATGTCCAGCAGCCGCTTCCCCGGCAAGGTGTTGCAGCCGCTGGGAGGCATGCCCTCCATCCTGTACATGGTGGAGCGCGTGCGCCGCGCGCGCCTGCCGCACCTGGTGGCCGTGGTCACCAGCACGGAGGCGAGCGACGATCCTTTGGCCGCGAGCTTGCAAGAAGCCGGCGTGCCCGTGTGGCGCGGTGAGCTCGACGACGTGCTGGCCCGCTTCGCCGGCGCCGCGCAGAACTTCGAGGCCGACGAGATCGTGCGGCTCACCGGCGACTGCCCGCTGATCGACCCAGACGTGATCGATGCGGTGATCGCGCTGCGCCGCGAGCGCGGCGTCGACTACGCCGGCAACACCGATCCCGCGACCTTCCCCGATGGCCTCGACGTGGAGTGCTTCACGCGCGCCGCGCTGGACCGGGCGACCGCCAGCGCGCGACGCAGCCCGGAACGCGAGCACGTGACCTTGTGGCTGCGCGATCCGCTTTCCGGCTGCACGCGCGCCAACCTGCAGGCGATCGCCGACTTCTCGGCGCTGCGCCTCACCGTGGACTATCCCGACGACCTGCAGGTCGTGCGCGCCCTGCTGCCGCTGCTGCCGGTGGACGGCCGCTTCGACCTGTTCGACATCCTGCGCGCCCTCAGCGCGAACCCTGCGCTGGCGGATCCGCACCGCCACGCGCGCAACGAGGGCCTGGCGCTCAGCCTCGCCCGTGAGGAACAGCCATGAGGCATTTCGAAAAATCCGAGCAGTACCTGGAACGCGCCGAGCGCGTGATTCCCCTGGGCAGCCAGACCTTCAGCAAGAGCCGCACGCAATATCCGCATGGCGTCTCGCCGTACTTCATCGTGCGCGGCGAGGGCTCGCGCGTGTGGGACGTCGATGGCAACGAATACATCGACTTCGTCTCCAGCCTGTGCTCGATCACGCTCGGCTACAACCATGCCGCGGTGAACGCGGAGGTGACAAAGCAGCTCGCCTCCGGCGTGATCTTCTCGCTGCCGCACCCGATCGAAGCCGAAGTCGCGGAGATGATCTGCGACATGGTGCCTTGCGCCGAGTCCGTGCGCTTCGGCAAGAACGGCTCCGATGCAACGTCCGGCGCGATCCGCGTCGCCCGTGCCTTCACCGGCCGCGATCACGTCGCGGTCTGTGGCTACCATGGCTGGCAGGACTGGTACATCGGCGCGACAGCGCGCAACCTCGGCGTGCCGCAGGCGACGCGCGAGCTCACGCACACCTTCCCCTACAACGATCTTGCGGCGCTGGCCAAGCTGCTGGAATCGCAGCCGCGCGGCTTTGCCGCCGTGATCCTGGAGCCCATGAACGTGGCGCAGCCGGCGCCCGGCTACCTCGAAGGCGTGAAGGAACTGGCGCATCGACATGGCGCGCTGCTGGTGTTCGACGAGACCATCACGGGCTTTCGCTTCGCCAATGGTGGCGCGCAGCAGCTGTTCGGGGTGACGCCTGATCTCGCCACCTTCGGCAAGGGCCTGGCCAACGGCTTTCCGGTTTCGGCGGTGGCAGGTCGGCGCGACGTGATGAAGCTGATGGAAGAAGTGTTCTTCTCCTTCACCTTCGGCGGCGAGACGCTGTCGCTGGCGGCCGCCCGCGCCACTCTGCGCACGCTGCAAACCGAGCCCGTCGTGCAGACGCTGGCGGCGCGCGGCACGCAGTTGATGGAGGGGCTTTCGGCCATCGTGCGCGATGCCAGGTTGGACGACGTGTTTGCGGTCAGCGGCCATCCCGCCTGGAACTTCCTGAACATGAAGGACGCCCGCGGCGCGAGCGCCTTCGAGATCAAGACGCTGTGGATGCAGGAGATGCACCAGCGCGGCTTCCTCTCCGTCGGGACGCACAACATGAGCTACGCGCACAGCGAGCAGGACGTCGGCGCCTTGCTGGCGGCGTACCGTGAAGTGTTGCCCTTGATCGGCCACGCGCTGGATGCGGGCAAGCTGCGCGAGTCGCTGCGCTGCGAGCCGCTGGTGCCCCTGTTCAAGGTGCGCTGAGGCCGCCATGCCGATTCGGGTGGCGATCCGGGCCGATGCGGCCGCCGAGATCGGCACGGGGCACGTGCGCCGCTGCCTGGCGCTGGCACAGGGCCTGCGCGAGGCCGGCGCCGAGGTGTGGCTGGTGTGCCGGCCGCTCGATGCTGCGAGTCTCGCGGTGGTCCAGGGCAGCGATACGCCGGTGCTGTGGTTGCCGGCAGCGCCCGGGAGCGCGCCACTCGATGCGTCCGATTTACCACCGCACGCAGCCTGGGCCCGCATCGCGCAGGAGGAAGACGCCGCGCAGGTTGCGGCGCTGCTGCGTCCGCTCGGTGTGCAGTGGGTCTGCGTCGACCACTACGCGTTCGATGCGCGTTGGCATGCGGCGATGCGCGCGGCGCTCGGCTGCCGCATCGCCGTGATCGACGACCTGGCCGACCGCGCAATCGACGCCGAGGTGCTGCTGGATCAGAACTGGGCCGAGGACCACGCGCGCAAATACGCGGGCCGGCTCGTTCGGGGCACGGGCACGCGCATCCTCGCCGGACCGCGCCACGCACTGCTGGCGCCGGCGTATCGCACCGCGGCTTCCTATGTCTTCCATCCGCAGGTGCGCAGCATCGGCGTCTTCATGGGCGGCACGGATCCGGGCGGCGCGTCGGCACGCGTGCTTGCCGCCTGCGCCCAGGCCGGGTTCGATGGTGCTGTGGAAGTGGTCTCTACCTCGAGCAACCCGCATCTCGTCGCGCTGCGGCAGGCCTGCGCCCAGCGGCGGCGCACGACCCTGACGCTCGATGCCCCGGATCTCGCCGCCTTCCTGGTCCGCCATGACCTGCAGGTCGGCGGCGGCGGCGGCGCGACCTGGGAGCGCTGCTGCCTCGGCGCGCCCTCGATCGCCGTGATGCTCGCGGACAACCAGCGCTCCGTGGTGCCCGCACTGGAGCGCATGGGCGTGCTGGAACAGGCGCGCCTGGATGCGCCCACCAGCGATCCACAGTCGCTGCCGGCCGTGCTGCTCGCGTTATTGCACGATTCGCAGCGACGCAGGCAACTGGCCGAGGCAGGCCCCGCGCTGGTGGATGGCCGAGGCGCGCAGCGCGTGGCGGTGTGCCTGCTGGCGCAAAGCGCCAGCGTGCGGGGCGCCACGATGGACGATGCGCCGCTGCTGCACGCCTGGCGCAACCACCCGGACGTGCGCCGCGTTTCGCACGATCCTTCGCAGATCCCGCTGGCGGCGCACCTGCGCTGGATGGAATCGGTGCTGGCCGATCCCGCGCGGCTGCTGCTCGTGGCTCACATCGGTTCGCTACCGGTCGGCTGCGTGCGCTTCGACCAGCGCAACGATGTCATTGCGGGCTTGACCCGCAATCCACGCGGCGATGAAACAAATCACGAGGTCTCCATCTACCTCGATCCGGCGCTGCATCACCTGGGCCTCGGCCAACCCGTCTTGCGTGCGGCCGAACAGGCGCTCGCCGCCCGCCACGAGGGCCCACTGACCGTGCATGCCTCCGTCCTCCCCGACAACGCCGCCTCGCGCCGCCTCTTCGAAGGCGCCGGCTACGAAGGCGGGCCGCTCTCCTTCACCCGTCGCTTGCCGGCCCGCTCGCCCGGGCAGAATGGCGCTCCATGAAGATCCTCGATCGCACGATCGGTGCCGGCCAGCGCCCCTACCTGATCGCCGAGATGTCCGGCAACCACAACCAGTCGCTCGAACGCGCGCTGGCGATCGTGGATGCCGCCGCCGCGAGTGGCGCCGACGCGCTGAAGCTGCAGACCTACACCGCCGACACGATGACCCTGGACCTGGCCATGCCCGGCTTCGTGATCGACGACCCGAAGAGCCTGTGGGCGGGCCGGCGGCTGCACGACCTGTATCAGGAAGCGCACACGCCCTGGGACTGGCATCGGCCCATCGTCGAACGGGCGATGAGGCAAGGCATGCATTGCTTCAGCACGCCCTTCGATGCGACGGCGGTGGAGTTTCTCGAGAGCCTGGACACGCCCGCGTACAAGATCGCGTCCTTCGAGCTGGTGGACGTGAACCTGATCCGCACGGTGGCCAGCACGGGCAAGCCGATGATCATGTCCACCGGCATGGCCACCGCCGGCGAGATCGAGGAGGCGGTTGCCGCCGCGCGTGCCGGCGGCTGCCGCGAGCTGGTGCTGCTCAAGTGCACCAGCACCTATCCAGCCACGCCGCAGAACACCAACATCGCGACCATCCCGCACCTGCGCGCGCTGTTTGGCTGCGAGGTCGGATTGTCGGACCACACGCTGGGCACCGGCGTCGCGGTGGCGGCCACTGCGCTCGGGGCGACGGTCATCGAAAAGCACTTCACGCTGCGGCGCGCCGACGGTGGGGTCGACTCCGCCTTCTCCATGGAGCCGCAGGAATTTCGCGCCTTGCGCGAGGAGACGGAGCGCGCCGCGCTCGCCCTCGGCAGCGTGCAGTACGGTCCGACCGAGGCGGAGATCAAGTCGCTGGCCTTCCGCCGCTCGCTCTACATCGCCGCTGACCTGGAGGCCGGCGCCGTGCTCACGCGCGAAAACCTGCGCAGCGTGCGCCCCGGCTTCGGCCTGCCGCCGAAGTATCTGCAGACGCTGCTCGGAAAGCGGGTGGCGCGCGCCGTGCGCGCAGGCACGCCGATGTCGTGGGACCTGCTGGGATCGCCTTGATCAGCCGTCAGCGCCCGCACGTCCTGGTCGACGTCTGCCTGGTGTTCCTCGCCTGGTGGATCGCCTTCTGGCTGCGCTTCAACCTGGAGATTCCGTCGGAGTTCGTGGCGATCGCGCGGACGCACTGGGCCTGGTCCGTGGCCGCCTATGGGGTGGCGCTGGCCGGGGCCGGCGTGTACCGCCATGTCTGGAGCTACATCGGCCTGGCGGAACTGCGCGAGCTGGGCGTGGGCATCGCCTTCGGCGCGCTGTTCACCGCCGCCGCGGTGCTGATGCTGCGCGTGGAGTCCTTCCCGCGCTCGGTGCTGCTGCTGCAGCCCTTGCTGGTGCTGGTGTTCCTGGGCGTGGCGCGCGCCGGCTGGCGCAGCCTGATCGAGGGACGCACCGGCCACGGCGATGCCCGGCGCCTCGTGATCGTGGGATCGCTGCAGGATGCCGACAAGGCGCTGCGGGCCTTGCGCGGCTCGGCGCGCTGGCAGCCGGTCGGCATCGTGTCGCCGGATGCGAGCGAGGTCGGCCGCTCGCTGCACAACATCGCGGTGCTCGGGCACACGGCCGCGCTTGCGCAGGTGTGCGCGTCCGCCCAGGCGAACGCCGCGCTGGTGGCCAGCCCGGCCGGCTCGGCCGAACGACGGGAGGCGCTGCTGGGGGCCTCCACGGCCAAGCTCACGCTGCTGACGCTGCCCCGGCAGGACGAGTGGCTGCAATCCGAAAGCACCGGCCCGCGCAAGATCGAACTCGAAGACCTGCTTGGCCGCAACCCGGTGGCCCTCGATGTCAACGGCCTTTCCGGATTGTTCTCCGGGCAGGTGGTGGCCATCACCGGCGCCGGCGGCTCGATCGGCGCCGAGCTATGCCGCCAGATCGCGCGCTTCGGCGTCGGCCGGCTGGTGTGCATCGACAGCTCCGAGTACGGCATCTACCAGCTGGAACAGGAACTGCGCCAGTCGCATCCGCAGATGGAGGGCGTCTACTACACGGCCAACGTGCGCGAGTTCGAGCGGCTGCAGGCCGTGCTGTGCCAGCACCGGCCGGCGGTGGTGTTCCACGCGGCGGCGTACAAGCACGTGCCGCTGATGGAGCAGCACAACGAGGTGGAGGCGCTGCGCACCAACGTGCTGGGCACGCTGCATGCGGCCCGCGCCGCCTCGGCCTGCGGCGCGCGGCGCTTCGTGATGATCTCCACCGACAAGGCGGTCAATCCCACCAACGTGATGGGCGCCAGCAAGCGGCTCGCCGAGCTGGTGGTGCAGAGCGTGGCGGCGCAGGAGCCGGGCACGCAGTTCGTGTCGGTGCGCTTCGGCAACGTGCTGGGCTCGAGCGGTTCGGTGGTGCCGCTGTTCACGCGGCAGATCGAGCGCGGCGGCCCGGTGACGGTGACGCACCCGGACATCGTGCGCTACTTCATGACCATCCCCGAGGCCGCGCAGCTGGTGCTGCAGGCCGGGCTGATGGGGCGGTCCGGGCAGATCTTCGTGCTGGACATGGGCGAGCCGGTGAAGATCGTCGAACTGGCGCGCATGCTGATCCGGCTCTCGGGCAAGACCGAGGACGAGATCCCCATCACCTTCAGCGGCCTGCGACCCGGCGAGAAGCTGTACGAGGAATTGCTGGCCGACGACGAAACGACCGAGCCCACGCCGCACGGCAAGCTGCGCATCGCCAAGACGGCAGGACCGTTGCCCGACGTGGCAGCGGTGGTGCAGTGGATCGCGCAGGCGGGCCCGCACCCGGGGCCGGGCGAGCTGCGCCGGTGGTTGCGCGCGCAAGTACCGGAATATGCGCCGCGCGGTGGAGCTGCCGCGCTGTGGCAAGGGCCGGGCTCATAGGACATCTGGAGGGTCGGCGAGGCGGATTGCGCCGACACCGCAAAACGGCGGCGTCTCCGATAGTGGCAGCCTTCTCACTCTCGCCAGGAAATCGCCATGAAAAAGGTTTTACCCGCCCTGCTGCTCATCGCCTGCGGCGCTGCGATGGCCGCGGACCCCGGTTCGCTGGACAAGAAGGATCGTGCCTTCATGGAAAAGGCGGCCGCTGGCGGCATGCTGGAAGTGCAAGCCGGCAAGCTCGCCCAGGACAAGGGCCGGAATGCCGACGTCAAGTCATTCGGCAGCATGCTCACCACCGACCATGCCGCGGCCAACGAGGAGCTGAAGTCGCTAGCGCAGAAGAAGGGCGTGACCTTACCGTCGACCCTGCCGGGCAAGGAGCAGAAAAAGCTCGACCAGCTGGCCCGGGCGAAGGACTTCGACAAGAACTTCATGCACGAGCAGGGCCTCCAGGACCACCAGCAGGACATCAAGGACTTCCAGAAGGCCAGCAAGAACGCCAAGGATCCGGACGTGAAGGCGTTTGCCGAGAAGGAACTGCCCACGCTGCACAAGCACCTGCAGCGCGCCGAGGAGATCACCAAGGAGCTCAAGGGCAAGGCTTGATGCCCTGCGCCGTTGCTGAGGTTGCAAGGGACGCTGCGGCGTCCCTTGTCGATTCAGGTGGTGATGCCGGTGCGCGCCAGCACGTCGCTCACCAGCTCGAGCCGCACCAGCGGGTTGTCCAGTTCCATCAGCCGCTGCTTCAGCGCCACCGGCAGGGGCAGCAGCTCGCACCAGCGGTTGGCCACCCAGCCGCAGTCGTCGAGCCGCCAAGGCGGCAGCAGCGGCATCGGGCCCTGGTTCTCGGGCTTGAGCTGCAGCGACTGGATCAGGCGCTGCAAGGCCTCGGCGGTGCCGCGCAGGTCATCCGGAATGGCGACGGTCATGTCGGGCGGCAGGCGCTCGACGTCGGCGACCCACAGGCCGTGCTTGAGCTGGTCGCTGGCCGTGATGCGAAAGCGCTGCACCCCGCTGGCACGCACCAGCATCAGGCCGGGCTGCGGCGCCTCGAAGTCATGGATGGTCGCCAGCGTGCCGACCTGGGAGAACGCCTCCTGGCTGCCGGGTTGCCGCACCTCGCTGCCCTGCGTGAGCGAAACCACGCCGAAGGGGGCGCCGGCCTTGCGGCACTTGGAAATCATGTCGAGGTAGCGCACCTCGAAGATGCGCAACGAAAGCAAGCCGTCGGGAAACAGCACCGCGCTCAGCGGAAACAGCGGCAAGGATTGCAAGGTCAGGGTGGCGGGCACGGTGAGTCCAGTGGCTGCCGCTATCATCCCACGACTCCACCTGATCCATGTTCCTCCAGATCCTCTCCTTCCTGCTCGACGTCGCCGCGGGCCTGCTGGGCGGCGCATGCCTGTTGCGCCTGTACATGCAGCTGCAGCGCATCCCCTTCGGCAACCCGGTCGGCGCCTTCGTTTTCGCGCTGACGAACTGGATCGTGCTGCCGGTGCGCAAGCTGCTGCCCGGCTACCGCCGATGGGATTTCGCGAGCCTGATCGCGACCTTCCTGATTGAGCTGGCGCAGTTCGCGATCCTGGCGCTGATGATCGGGCGCGGCTGGGCGACGCTACCGGTGCTGGCGCTGTTCGGCGTGGTCCGCCTGCTGATCTCGGGCGCGATCGGCCTGGTGATCGTCTATGCGATCCTGTCGTGGGTGCAGGCGGATTCGCCATTGGGCGACGTGATCGACCGCCTGGCAGCCCCGCTGCTGCGGCCCTTCCGCCGGATCATCCCGCTGGTAGGCGGCTTCGACCTGTCCCCGCTGGCGCTGCTGGTGCTGCTGCAGGTGGCGGCGATCATCGTGGCGAATCTGCAGGATGCGTTGATCCGCTGAATTCCGAATTCAAACAACCAACGAGCCAACGACCAACAACCGGACGCAGAAGACGCAGAAGTTTCGCAGAAGGCGCAGAAGAATACCTTGAAGGTGTTCTCTCTCTTTCTGCGTCTTCTGCGTAACTTCCGCGCCTTCTGCGTCCGGATACTGGGTTTTTATTCCACCGCGTCCGCCGCCTGCCGCGTCAGCATCGCCAGCAGGCTCGCTACCCGTTTGCGCAGCTCGCGGCGGTCGCAGATGAAGTCGATGGCGCCTTTTTCCTGCAGGAACTCGGCGCGCTGGAAGCCCTCGGGCAGCTTCACGCGGACCGTCGACTCGATCACCCGCGGGCCGGCGAAGCCGATCAGCGCCTTGGGTTCGGCGATCACCACGTCGCCCACGAAGGCGAAGCCCGCGCTGACGCCGCCCATGGTCGGGTCGGTCAGCACGCTGATGTAGGGCAGGCCCTTCTTCGCCAGGCGCGTGAGCGCGGCGTTGGTCTTGGCCATCTGCATCAGCGACAGCAGGCCTTCCTGCATGCGCGCACCGCCCGTGGCGGTGAAGCACAGGAAGGGCACCTTCTGCTCGATCGCGGTCTGGACCCCGCGCACGAAACGCTCGCCGACCACGCTGCCCATCGAGCCGCCCATGAAATCGAACTCGAAGGCCGCGGCCACCAGGTTGATGCTGTGCACCGCGCCGCCGATGACGATCAGTGCATCGGTCTCGCCGGTGTTCTCCATCGCCTCCTTCAGGCGCTGCGGGTACTTGCGGCTGTCCTGGAATTTCAGCGGATCGACCGGCACGACTTCCTGGCCGATCTCGTAGCGGCCCTCGGCGTCGAGGAAGGCATTGAGCCGCGCTCGCGCGCCGATGCGATGGTGATGGCTGCAGGTCGGGCAGACGTTCTGGTTCTGCTCCAGGTCATTCTTGTACAGCACCGTCTCGCAGCTCGGGCACTTGATCCACAGGCCCTCGGGAACGCTGCGACGCTCGTTGGGATCCGTCGGCTGGATCTTCGGGGGCAGCAGTTTTTCCAACCAGCTCATTCGTTATTCCTCCAGAGGGTCTCAAGAGTCTAGCGCGGTCCGGATCTCGCGCAGGAAGGCGGAGAGCGCGCCCGCGACTTGTTCCCGCGGCTGGTCTTCGACGGTCTGGATGACCTTGGTGCCGATGACCACCGCATCGGCGACCCGGCCGATGGCCTTGGCCGTCACGGCATCGCGGATGCCGAAGCCCACCCCCACCGGGATCTTCACGTGCTTGCGGATGCGCGGCAGGGCTTCCTCGACGGCAGCCGTGTCCAGGTGACCGGCGCCGGTCACGCCCTTGAGCGAGACGTAGTAGACGTAGCCGCTCGCCACTCGCGCGACCTGCTGGATGCGCTGGTCCGTGCTGGTGGGGGCGAGCAGGAAGATCAGGTCGAGGCCGCTGGCCTTCAGTTCCCCGGCAAAGGCCTCGCACTCCTCCGGCGGATAGTCGACGATCAGCACGCCGTCCACACCCGCAGCCGCGGCGTCGCGCGCGAACGAAGCCTTGCCGTTGGTGAGCTCGTAGCGTTCCACCGGATTCGCATAGCCCATCAGCACGACCGGCGTGTTCGCATCCCGCTGGCGGAAGCTGTGCACCATCTGCAGCACGTGGGCCAGGCCGACGCCATGTGCCAGCGCTTTTTCGCCTGCCTTCTGGATCACCGGGCCGTCGGCCATGGGATCGGAGAAGGGCACGCCGAGCTCGATCACGTCGCTGCCCGCTGCGACCATGGCATGCATCAAATCGGGCGTGATGTCGGGGAAGGGGAAGCCGGCGGTGAGGTAGGGGATGAGGGCCTTGCGCTTTTGTTGCGCGAGGCGTTCAAAGGTGGGCTGGATGCGGCTCATTGCCGGGGCCCTCCCTTCAGAGTCAACCCGCGCATCGAGGGCCGATCGTAGAACTCGACGCCCGCCAGGTCGGCGACCGTGCCGATGTCCTTGTCGCCGCGCCCGGAGAGGTTGACCAGGATGCTCTGCTGCGGCTTCATCGTCCTGGCCAGCTTCATCGCGTACGCGATCGCATGGCTGGACTCCAGCGCCGGGATGATGCCCTCGGTGCGGCAGAGGTAGTGGAAGGCCTCCAGCGCTTCGGCATCGGTGATGCCCACGTACTCGGCGCGGCCGATGTCCTTGAGCCACGCGTGCTCGGGGCCCACGCCCGGGTAGTCGAGGCCGGCGCTGACGCTGTGCGTCTCGATGATCTGGCCGTTGGCATCCTGCAGGATGTACGTGCGGTTGCCGTGCAGCACGCCGGGCGAGCCGCGCTGCAGCGAAGCCGAGTGCTTGCCGCTGTCCAGCCCCTCGCCGGCCGCTTCGACGCCGATCAGGCGCGTGTTCTCGTAGCCGATGTAGGGGTGGAAGATGCCCATGGCATTGCTGCCGCCGCCGACGCATGCGACCACCACATCGGGCTGCCTGCCCGAGAGCGCCGGCATCTGCTCCAGGCACTCCTTGCCGATCACGCTCTGGAAGTCGCGCACCATCATCGGGTAAGGGTGCGGGCCCGCCACCGTGCCGATGATGTAGAAGGTGTTCTCGACGTTCGTCACCCAGTCGCGCATCGCCTCGTTCAGCGCGTCCTTCAGCGTCTTGCTGCCGGACTCCACCGGCACCACGCGAGCGCCCAGCAGGTTCATGCGATAGACGTTGGGGCTTTGCCGGGCGACGTCGTTGCTGCCCATGTAGACCACGCACTCCAGGCCGTAGCGCGCGCAGATGGTTGCGGTCGCAACGCCGTGCTGGCCGGCGCCGGTTTCCGCGATCACGCGCGGCTTGCCCATGCGGCGCGCCAGCATCGCCTGGCCGATCACGTTGTTGATCTTGTGGGCGCCGGTGTGGTTGAGGTCTTCGCGCTTGAGGTAGATCTGCGCGCCGCCCTGTTCGCGGCTCATGCGGTCGGCGTGGTAGATGGGCGAGGGCCGGCCGACGAAGTGCTTCAGCTCGTACTCGAATTCGCGCAGGAACTCGGGGTCGTTCTGGTAGCGGGCATAGGCCTCGCGCAGTTCGTCGATCGCGTGGGTCAGCGTCTCGCTGACGAAGCTGCCGCCATAGCGGCCGAAGTGGCCGGTGGCGTCAGGTTGCTGATAGGAGGGCATTCGGGGACCTTGCAAGAAGCACGTCGGCGGCCCGCACGGCCGCGACGAACTGATGGATCAATACGGCGTCCTTGATGCCCTTGGCGGACTCGACGCCGGAACTCACATCAACGGCCAGCGAACGGAATCGCGGCCGCACCTGCGCGATGCCGTCGCCCACGTTTGCAGGTGTGAGCCCACCAGACAAAACGGCGTGACAGCTGACGCTTGTTGGCAGGCGTGACCAAGGGAATGTCCGGCCGGCGCCGCCGTAGCCCTCGACGTGCGCGTCGAGCAGCAGGGCGTTCGCCTGGGAATAGTGTGCGGCAAATTCTAGCAAGTCGAAGCGGGTGGCCGCATCCGGCGGGATGCGGGCGGCGCGCATCCATGGGTGGCCGGCGGCGGCATCGCGGCATTGCTGCGGCGATTCGTCGCCGTGGAACTGCAGCATGGCGGCGGGCACCTGCTCGATCGCCGCCCGCACTTCATCGGCCGCTGCGTTGACGAACAGCAGCACCGGCGTCACGAAGGGCGGCAGCCGGCGCGCCAGTTCGCCGGCGCGCTGCGCGCTCACGTGGCGCGGGCTCTTCGCATAGAGCACCAGGCCGACGGCATCGGCACCGGCCTCCACCGCCGCATCGACGTCCTGCTCGCGCGTGAGCCCGCAGATCTTGACGCGGGTGCGGGGCTGCAAGAGAGGAATCATGAACAAGCTCCGTGCTTCGCACTACGGTTGGGAGCCCCTTCGGGCGGCCGGGCGGGGCTCGTCATGGCAACCAATCATACGCAGCGGCCTGGCTCGGCAAGCCCCAATGGTCTTCGTACACCGGGCCGAGGAAATACAGGCCAGCGGGCGAGAAGGTCGGGGCGGCGGCGTCGCGGCTCCTGGCCTGCAGCACCTCGCGCATCCAGTCCGGCCCATGCATGCCCTGGCCCACGTAGACCAGGCAACCCATGATGTTGCGGATCATGTGGTGCAGGAAGGCATTGCCTTCGAATTCGAAACGCCAGTAGGGGCCACGGCGCGAGATCGCGATGCGCGTGAGCGTCTTGACCGGCGTCGGCGACTGGCAGGACGAGGCCCGAAAGGACGTGAAGTCGTGCGTGCCGATCAGGTGGGCGGCGCCGGCGCGCAGCGCTTCGCCATCGAGCGGCCGGAACACCCAGCCGACCCGGCCTGCCTCCACGCTGGGGCGCACTGGCGACTCCAGCAGCACGTAGGCATAGCGGCGCGCCCTGGCGCTGTTGCGGGCATGGAAAGCGTCGGGCACGTGCTGCGCCCACTGCACCGCGATGTCGGGCGGCAGGAAGGTGTTGGTGCCGCGCACCCAGGAGAACTCCTCGCGACGTACCTCGGTGTCGCAGTGCACCACCTGCGCCAGGCCGTGGACGCCGGCATCGGTGCGGCCCGCGCACACCGTGGCGACGCGCACGGTGGCGAAGCGCTGCAGGGCCGCCTCGAGCTGGTCCTGCACGGTCCGCCCCGATAACTGGCTCTGCCAGCCGTCGTAGGCCTGGCCGTTGTAGCTGATGCCGAGGGCAAGCCGCACGGGTTGGATCCAAAGAGAAGGGGCCGCAGTGCGGCCCCGGGTGGTGGTGAGCGCGTGGCCCCGCTCAGCCGATTTCGGCCAACAGTCGCTGAGCCCGCGACTTGAGGTCACCCGACGCTTCGGCCACCACTTCCTCGGCCAGGCTGCGGGCGCCGTCGGCGTCGCCGATCGCATTGAATTCCTCGGCCAGCGCCAGCTTGGTTGCGAGCGGGTTGTCGCTGATGTCGTCACCGGCAGTGGCCAGCGGCGGCAGGTCGAGGTTCATGGCGGGCTCCGGCGGGATCACCGGCGCCTTGGGCGCGCTCGGCGCGGCCGCGGGCGCAGGGCTGCCCGGCAGGTCGAGCGAGAGCCCGCCCAGGTCGAACTCCAGCATGTCGCCCCGGGCAGCGGCCGGCGCCGGTGCCGGAGCGGCGGTCGGAGCCGGCGCGCGAGCCACCGGTTCGAAGTTCAGGCTGTTGTCGTGGGCTGGCAGCGAAGGCAGCTCCGCACGTGCGGCGGGCGCCGGTGCGACCGGCCTGCTGAAATCCATCTCCAGTGGCGGCGGCGCGGCGCGTGCCGGGGCGGCCGCGAGTGCTTCCGGCGACTGCACGGTCTCAGGCTCGTCGCCCAGCGAGAAGTCGAGGTCCAGGTCGAGGTCACCGGGAGGCGGCGCGGTCCGCGCAGGAGCCGCGACCGGAGCGGGCGCCGGCCTGCTGGCAGCGGCGATGGCGGCACTGGCGACGGCAGCCGTCGCGGCGGTCGCCGCGGCCGCTGCCACCGGATGGGCGCCGGGGCGGTACATCGGATTGGCGGCATCGAGCTCGCGGCCGAGGTCGCAGATGTGCTCCCACTCGGGGCCATTGCCCTGCGTCAGGTTGTAGGCCTCGGCGGCCACCACCTCGAAGGCCTTGGCATCGCGGCGCTTGGCGTAGATCTCCAGCAGCTTGGCGTGGATGGCCACGCGCTGCGGGTTGATGCGCAGGGCTTCCTTGAGGATTTCCTCGGCCTGCAGGTCGCGGCCGTACGCCAGGTACACGTCGGCTTCGGCCACCGGGTCGACGTCGCCGGCCGCATCGAGCTGGCTGGGCGAATAGACCATGGACGAACCGGTCGGGTTGTTCGACTCGGCGGTGTCGATCCGCTGGCCGCCGCTGGCGCCGAAGAAGGAGTCGGGCTGCAGCCGGCTTTCGAGGAAGGAGCTGTCGACCGCTGCAGTCTTGCGCTTCTGCCGCATCTTGTAGAAGCCGAAGCCCAGGAGCACGGCCAGCAGGCCCACGCCCAGCGCGGGGACCAGCGGGTTCTCGAGCAGGTCGTCGAGGAAGCTGGGCTCGGGCGGCGGCGGCGGCGGCGCCCGGCGCGGCAGGGGACGGGCTGCCGCCACTGCGGCGCCCACGCTGGC
>NZ_JAQGNQ010000047.1 GCF_028291745.1 Ramlibacter sp.
GCAAGGGGCCCAAGTGAGGGACCGAGGAGTGAGGCCCAACAGGTCGTTCGACACGGACACGCAGCGGCATTGCGCCACGAGGCGTGCTGGTGAGCGTACGCCTCGCGGCGCAATGCCGCTCCGCGCCGGTCAACTCCGACGTTAGCCATCACTGACCCTCAGTGCTAGCATGAGCACCATGATTGACTGGTCCAGCTGTTCCGCCGTGGAGCAAGACCCCAGCCATCTTAGCGGCGCCTGGGTGTTCCGCGGCACGCGCGTGCCCGTCGCTGCACTCTTCGAAAACCTTGAGGATGGCGCGTCAATCCAAGACTTCGTGCAGTGGTTCCCGGGCGTGTCCCTGGAACAAGTCCGTGCTGTTCTTGAGCACGCTGCCCGGAGTTCTGCGGCAGTCGTGTAGTGCGCGTTCTCTTCGACCAGGTACGCCGGCGCCGCTGCGTCACGCATTGATCGGGCACTCCGTCGAACTGCATTTGAGTTGGGCTGGGGCACGCTGCAGAACGGCGCGCTAATCGCGGCAGCGGAGGCCGAAGGGTTCGACGTGTTCCTGACTACGGACAAGAAGCTGAAATACCAACAGAACCTCGCGGGACGCCGATTGGCCATCGTTGTCTTGTCCACACTGATGGCTGGTGGCAAACTGTGAGACAGCGGGGGTTCCTGGCCAACAGGTTGACGAGTACGCCCACGTGCTTCCGTACGCTTCGCGCCAGCGCCCGCGCCTTACGGTAACCGGTCAACTCCGAAGAGTTAGGCCGCATGCGTCGATCTATCGCGGTACTCTGCGCGTTGTTGATGGCCGCGGCCTCGGCCGTTGGCCTGAGCGTGTGGCTGAACTCCCGCATACCTGCGCTGGAGTCCTTGACCGTCGTGGAGGGACGGGTACTGCAGCCTGCGCGTCCGTGTCGGGGTGCAAGGTACCAGACGTTCGATCTGATTCTTCTTGTCGGAGAACAGTATCGAACGCTCGTCCTGTCTTGTGATGAACGGTTGCGCAGTGCCGCGGTTGGCGGCGCACAAGTCGCGCTTCGATTGCAGGCGGAGGAGTCGGGGCCACCCCGATGGCGTGCCTGGGTGGCAAACGTAGACGGTAAGGAAGTCGTTCCGTACCATTCGAAGCGTCCGTGGCCGCTCCTTGAGCAAAACATCGTGTTCTTCGCCGTCCATGCAATTTGTTGCTTGGCGACGCTAGCCTCGGCCGCAGCGCTGCTGTGGGTAGCGCTTCAATGGTGGCGAGGACGATTCCTTTGGCTTCGCGGCATCGAGCACCTCGGTCCGGGGGCGCGGCTGCGCTATGCACGCAACCGGGCGGGCCTGTCTGTCATTGCCGCTGTGTGGTCTATTGCGGGTGCCGTGGTCATACTGCAACTCGGGTATCCGATAAGCGCTTGGCCTGAGGTACTTTCAGGAGCTGCTGTCATCGTCGTTTGTGGCTTTCACCTCGTTGATTCAAAGTATCGCATCAAGCGCAGATGACAGTCCCTGTACCCAGTCGCCGAGTTCTCTCCGCATTGTCTTGCCACGTCTCAGACGTCCACCGGAGCAGCGCCGAGAAGGCCATGCGGTCCAACAGGTCGACGCCGACACGCAGCGGCATTGCGCCGCGAGGCGTGTTTCTGAGCGTAAGACTCGCAGCGCATTGCCGCTGCGTGCCGGTCAACTCGGACGTCAACCGTCACTTGGAGGGTGGATATGAATTCGGATGAAAGCGCAATTCGAGAACTCGTGGCCGAATGGCTGTCCGCGACAAAGGCTGGAGATATGGCCACCATCTTGAGCCTCATGACGGACGACGTCGTTTTCCTTGTGCCGGGCAAGGAACCATTCGGCAAGTCAGCGTTCACTGCCGCCTCGCCCTCTCAGGCCCAGCACTCCGTGTCATTCGACGGCAGCAGCGAGATACTGGACCTGAAAGTTGCGGGCGACTGGGCATTCATGATCAGCAAACTGCGAGTGACGGCATCACAACCCGACACTCCCCCCGTCACGCGAGCTGGGCACGCTCTCACCGTCCTGTACAAGCAAGGAGGCAAGTGGCGGGTCAGGAGAGACGCCAACCTCCTCATGCCCGTTGGATCAGGTGATGACGCCTGACATGGCAGTCGACCCGGACGTCCTATCGGCCGGCTTTCACCGGCCTGCTGTGCGCCGGTCACTTCTCCGTTAGACCGCTGCATCGATGTACCGGGTCGTTCGTGTCGGAGGCGTGAGCAAGGCGGATCTGCTCGACCAGTTATGTCGGGCCGGCGTGCAAGTCAATGAGCTCGGTCGTCAACTGTTCGCAGACGCTCGGTTCGTCACTTGCGCTACTCCGAGCATCGTCGAAGTAACTCAAACGTCGGTTGCAAGGCTCGGTCTTCCTGGTGGCGGAACGTTCGCGGAGATTCTCGGCGCGGCCGCATTGCGCGGCCTCTCGCCGTGCGCGCTCGAGCTTGCGCCGCATCTTCGCCTGCAATTCACGACGCAAGCCGAAGGGTTCATCGGCTCACCCATATCTCACAATCAGGCGCCGCCTGGCTCGCTCACCGTCGCGTCAATCCCCGTTTCGGAGGACGATGACGATCCGAGCGGCTTCTATCTGCGCCGTATCAATGGTGTACCCTGGTTGCGCGGCTACCGCTCGTGGCCCGGGCATGTATGGAGCGCCACTGATGAATTTGTCTTTGCGGCCACTGTGGGCTGACAGGTCATTCGACGCGACAACAACGGCCTAGCCGCCAGAAAACGCCTGTTGTCCCGCCGAGATGAAGCGTGCTCACGGGGCCGAGCTCATTGGCGAAATGCAGTACGGGGACACGTACCGGCTAGCCTACATTCGTGGGCCTGAGGGCATCATTGTCGCGCTCGCGGAGCAGCTCGGCTAAGGTATTTCCGATAGGAAGCCAGACTCGGGTTGGCAACCATCCGTTCACTGGCGCAAGCGAGTACGAGGAACTCCCCGAAATCAATGAGCCACGTTGGCGCGTGCCGAGATCAGCAAGGGAGGTCGGCCTCCCTCGGAAAACCAACGCAAGCCATTGACGCTGCGGCTGCCCGCCGATGTGATTGACCGTTGCCCTTGGCCGTCACCATCCACGATCAACTGTGTCCCACGCACCCGAAATCTATTGTCCGTATCCCGGATTGATCGCGCGCTTCTCGGCCATGTCACGCACGAGGTAGCGAACAGCACGCATCCAGGATTCATCTTCGTTCCCACGCATGTCGACCGACTTGCTGAATATGACTTTTCCGGCCGCCACATCGAAGATCTGTACGTTGAAGTTCAGAATCAGTTCACTGACCTTCTGCACCCACGGGGTCATGACGAGATCTACCCCAAGTTGCTGGCCAACCTGCGCGGCGCAGTCGTCGCAGCGATAGAAGAACTCCTGCTGCGCTCGCAGCCTTTCCTGCAGTGCTTGCGTGGGAGCTGCGTCAACAACTCGATAGAGCTGCCGCTCTTGCAGTTCCTGACGAAGTTGAACCAAGGCCTTGCGCAGGCGAACCTCTTGTGCGGCCTTCGTCAGCGGATTGTTCTGGTCATCCAACAGTTCAATCTGCAGCACCGCGATATTTCGAACCTTCGGCGCCGCCGCGCCAGTCTGCGCAAATGCGCGAGGCCAGCCAAACCAAAGGGCGGCAGCCGATGCAACCACGGTCCTGCGGCCAAGGTTCATCTGCTTTCCTTCCAGAGGAAGTTCATGCGCACTACTATGCCAGCAATCATTTCCCTGGCCTTACGCATGGAGCGATCGAAACCGCGCGGTTTACCGCGGGACTGACGGGATCTGAGTGGTTCGAGTTCGAAGCCGCGCTAGCCCCGACGATGAAGCTCCGCTTCGCGCACGATGGAAGAAGATTTCCCGCCAAGGGAACCGTCTCTGCGCGGCTTGGTCCCGCAGGCGACAAGGCTGCTTGATCCCTGCGCGCAGCCGCCTAGTATTGCGCCGCATGCGGGCCCTGCCCGCGGAGGCACACCATGGACAGGCGCACGCTGCTTCACTGTGTTGTCGGGAGCGCGCTTGGCGGGCTCGCTCACGCCGCGAGCGCCGCCGAGGCGTGCGGACCCGACCGGGCCCACACCGCCCTCCTCGATCGCTATGTCGAATCCGTGAACGCGCACGACACGGCGCGCTTCCCGGAGTTCTTCACCGAAGCCTACGTGCAGCATTCCGGCCGCAGCCCCTCGGGACTCACGGCGCAGATGGCCACCTTCCAGCGGCTGTTCGCGACGATGCCGGACTTGTCGCTCCACATCGATGATCGCGTGATCGCCGGCGACAAGGTCGTCGCGCGCACCAGCTATTCCGCAACCCATACCCAGGCGATCCGCGGCGTGCCGCCCACGGGCAAGTCCTTCACCTTCCACACCATCGACATCTGGCGCGTGCAGGATGGCAAGTTCGCCGAGCACTGGGACCTGACCGATATCGCGGAGGTGCTGCAAGGCTTGCGGCAGTAGCCCTTCGTGCTCGCAGGCGGGAGAATGGCGGCACCGGCAACCGTGATCCCCTTCCGGAGTCCCCATGAAGAATCCGCCCGACACCGAAGTCCTGCCAGCATCGCAGCTGATCGACCAGCGCATCGCGCAGCTTGCCGACTGGCGCGGGCAGGCGCTAGGGCGGATGCGCGCGCTGATCAGGGAAGCGGACCCCCAGGTCGTCGAAGAATGGAAGTGGATGGGCACGCCGGTGTGGTCGCACGACGGGATCCTCTGCACCGGCGAGCACTACAAGTCCGTGGTGAAACTGACCTTCGCCAAGGGCGCTTCGCTGGAAGACCCGGCGCGGCTCTTCAACGCCAGCCTCGAGGGCAACACCCGCCGGGCGATCGACATCCGCGAGGGCGAGGAGGTCGACGCCGCCGCGTTCAAGGCCTTGATCCGCGCGGCCATTGCGCTCAATGCCGCCAAGGTGAAGAGCAAGCCAGCCAAGAAGTAGCCGCGTAGGTGGCGTGCCGCATCAGACGGCTCCTACTGCGCCCGCACACGACTGCTGACGCAAGCAACCCATCCGCAGGCGCACTCTTTGGGTATGGAGATTCGCATGATGAAGCAGTACCTGATCCTTGCCGTCCTTTGCCAGGCCGCGGCGCTGGCGTGCGCGCAATCGGCACCGGCCGCGCGGGGCGACGCCAGTGCGGCGAAGTTTGTCTGCGGTGGCGTGGGGCAGGACGAGCAGGAAAAGTTCAAGCACGACGCCGCCTCGCACAATGCGCTGGTGACTTTCGCGACGCCCGGCGGTGCCTATGTGGCCGGCGTGGACGTGAAGGTGAGCGACAGCGGTGGCAAGCTGCTGACGCAAGGCCGCTGCGAGGGGCCGCTGATGCTGCTGGACGTGCCCGGCTCCGGGCGCTTTCGCATCGATGCCGCCTACGGCGGCCAGCAGCAGGGCAAGGACGTGCAGCTCGGAGGCAGTACGCCCGCGCGCATCTCGTTCGTCTGGAACGCGCGCTGACAGCGCCGAGGCCGCGTCTCAGCGCGTGGCCGCGACCCCGCAGACCAGGTCACCCGCGTCGTTGGCCTGCACCGCGCGCAGGTTCTTGGCCTGCGCGACTTCCATGTCGCGCGGCAGGGTCACTCCGTTCTTCACGGCCAGCACTTCCGCCATGATGCTCACGGCGATCTCGGCGGGCGTCTTGCTGCCGATGTAAACGCCGATCGGCCCGCGCAGCCGCTGCAGGTCGGCGGCGGTGAGGGCGAAGTGCTCCACCAGCCGCTGGTGCCGCGCCTCGTTGTTGCGGCGACTGCCGATCGCGCCGACGTAGAAGGCCTCGGTCTTCAGCGCTTCCAGCAGGGCCAGGTCGTCGAGCTTCGGGTCGTGCGTCAACGCGATCACGCTGCTGCGCCGGTCGGGCCGGAAGGCCAGCACCACGTCGTCCGGCATCTCGCTCACCACGCGCGCGCCGGGCACGCTCCAGGCGCCGCGGTATTCCTCGCGCGGATCGCACACCGTCACGGCGAAGCCGCTGAACAGCGCCATCGTGGCGAGGTATTCGGTCAGCTGCCCGGCGCCGATCAGCAGCATGCGGTACTCGGGGCCGAAGGTGTTGGCCAGCACACCGCCCGCGATGCGCAGTTCCTCGGGCGCCTGCGCCTCGTCCAGCGTCGTCGCGCCGTCGGCCAGCCGCACCGTGCGGCGCATCAGGCGCCCTGCCTCGAGCGATTGCACCAGTTGCTCCAGGGAGGCTGCGTCGGGGTCGTACTCCAGCAGCAGTTCGAGCGTGCCGCCGCAGGGCAGGCCGAAGCGATGCGCCTCGTCGGCCGTCACGCCGTACTTGACGAACGACGGCGGGCCTGAGGGGATCTGGTGGCCCGGCTCCTTGCCCGAGTAGGCCTGGGTGTGGCGGTAGATCAGGTCGTCCTCGATGCAGCCGCCCGAGACCGAGCCCACCACCGCGCCGTCTTCGGCCAGGGCCATGATCGATCCGATGGGCCGCGGTGACGATCCCCAGGTGCGGACCACGGTGGCCAGCAGCGCGCGCTTGCCGGCCGCGCGCCAGTCGCGCAGCGTGCGCAGCACCATCACGTCGAGGTTTTCCATGGTTCCTGTTCCCTTCAGAAGGCGTACACCGCGTTGGCGCCCAGCAGCCAGGTGCGGCCGGGCGCCGGCTCGAAGAAGCGCCGGTTGCCCTCGTTGACGATCACCGAGCCTACATAGTTCCGGTCGAACAGGTTGTCCAGCCGCAGGAATTCCCTGAAGCTCCAGCGGCTCACTTTCTGCACCAGCGAAGCCCGCACGCTGAAGATGGTGGCCGCGGGCGCGAAATCGCTGTTGCTGTCATTGACGGGCAAGCGCGCGATGTAGCGGCTCTCCAGCGCCGTCTCCAGGCCCCAGGGCCGATGCTTCCAGGCAAGCTCGGCATAGGCCGTCACGCGCGGCACCCCGGGCATGCGATTGCCGGCCGCGACCGGCACCGCCGGGTTGGCGGCCGTGGGGCAAGGCGCGCCCGGGCAAGTGAGAAAGTCGCTGCGGTAGGTGGCGTCCAGGAAGGTCAGCGTCGCATAGGTGGACCAGGCCGCGTCCCAACTGCCGGCGATCGCCGTCTCCAGGCCGCGGCGGCGGGTGGCCCCCACGTTCTGGAAGGTGCTGCGGCCGCCCTGGTTGGTCAGCACCGCGATCTCGTCGGAGGTCAGCGCTTCGAACAGGGCGGCGTTGACGCGCCAGTTGCGCACCGGCTCGGCCTTCACGCCGATCTCGTACTGCCGGCTGGTGGCCGGGCGCAGGTCGAGGTTGAGCCCCGGCAGCGCGCCGGGGCGGTTGGAGATCTCGTTGAGCGTGGGCGTCTCGAAGCCGCGGCCCGCGGAGGCGTAGACGTTCAGCGTGTCGCTCACGTGGTAGACGGCGCCCACCACCGGCGTGGTGGCGCTGTACCGCACGGCGCCGCTGTCATCGCCGTTGCCGGTGGTGATGAAGTGATCGGCCGAATCGAACTTCACCTGCGAATGGCGCAGGCCCGCCGTGAAGCTCCAGCGCTCGCCCTCCCAGGTGCCCTGCGCGTACTGGTCGAAGGAGCGGGCATGGTTCTCTTCGTCGCGGCGCAGGGCGCCCAGCACGCCGAGCCCGGTCGGCGCTGCGACCGTGCCGGTGAAGTTGTTGAAGCCCTGCCGGTGTTCGTTGAGGCGGTCGGTGAGCACGCCCGCCGTCAGGGCCAGGCCGCCGCCGAAGGCACGCATGCGCGCGACCCATTGCGCGTCGATGCCGCCGTAGCTGCGATCGAGTTCGATCACACCGCCGGGGCTGCCGGCCGCGGCCTGCGTGCCGACCGGGATCGCCTGGAACTGTTCGGTGCTGCGCTGGCCGTACCAGGTGGTCACCTTGACCGAATTCACTTCGTCGACGCGATGCTCCACGATGATGCCGCCCTGCGTCTGGTTGACGGACTTGCGCGTGTTGAACTGCAGCGCGGTCGGATCGACGCCGCGCGGGTTGGCCTGCAGTTCCTCGCGCGTGAGGCCCAGCGGGTCCTGCACGTGGGGCATGTCGACCGAGTTCAGCACGAGGGTCACGCGGGTGTCGGGCGAGGCCGTGAAGCGCACCTTGCCGTTCACGCCGTCGCGGCTGGCGGCGCTGTGGTCGCGAAAGCCGTCGGTGGCGAAGTGGCTGGCGCTCAGGTTCCAGTTCCAGGGCCCTTCGTCGCCGGCCACGCGCACGTTCTCGCGCCGGATGCCATCGCTGCCGAAGGCGGTGCCCGCCTCGAACTGCGTGCCGGGCAGGCCGTCGGCGGTGAAGAGTGCAATCACGCCGCCGGAGGAATTGCCATAGAGCGCCGAGAACGGGCCGCGCAGCACCTCGAGCCGGTCCGCCGAAGACAAGTCGAAATGCGAGATCTGTCCCTGGCCATCGGGCGCGGTGGCCGGGATGCCGTCGGAGTACAGGCGCAGGCCGCGGACGCCGAAGGTGGAGCGCGCCCCGTAACCGCGGATCGAGATCTGCAGGTCCTGCGCGTAGTTCTGGCGGTTGAAGGCGACGACACCGGGCACGCGCACCAGCGTCTCCGACATGTTCACCTGCAATTGCGCGTTGCGCAGTTGCTCGCCGGTCACCACATCCACCGAGGCGGGCGTGTCGAACGCGTCCTGCGCCACACCCGGCGTGGGCGTGACGACCACGGGGCGCAGCGTGCGTTCGGCATCGGGGGCGGGCACGGAGGGCAGCGGGGTCTGCGCTGCTGCCTGAAAGGTGGCGAGGGCCGCGGCGGCCAGGGCCAGCTTGCTTGTCATGAGTCCCCTCGGGTAATCGTTGTGTGCGCATCCTCACCTTGCGCCGCGTCGGGCGTCAAGGCCGGAAGGTGTCGCTCCCTCCCCCTCTGGGGGAGGGTTGGGGTGGGGGCGCTGCGGCGCTCATTTCGGGCCGAGCGCCCCCATCCCAGCCTTCCCCCGGAGGGTGAAGGAGAAAAACCGATGCGTCTCAAGGCGGCGGCCCGCCCCCTTGCGGCCGCCGTGGTGCGCCGCGCTGCGGGTCGTAGCCCCAGAGCGCGAGCGCGAAGAAGGCGATCGTGCAAGCGACGACCACGGCCAGGCTCTCACCCAGCCACTGCCCGTACAGCGCGAAGCGCATCGCCTCCACGGCATGCGTGAAGGGGTTGAAGCGGGCGATACCGTGGACCATCCACGCGCCCGACTCCTGCAGCTTCCACAGCGGATAGAGCGCGGTGCTGAGGAAGAACATCGGGAAGATCACGAAGTTCATGGTGCCGGCGAAGTTCTCCAGCTGCCGCACGTAGACCGACAGCACCAGGCCCAGCGCACCGAGCATCACTGCCGCCAGCAGGAACACCGGCAGCGCGAACAGCACGTTCTTCAGCGCGAGATCGATCCCGAACGCCCAGGCCGCCAGCAGGAAGGCGAACATCTGCATCAGCGACAGGAACGCGCCGCCGGCCAGCTTGCAGGCCAGGATCCACCATCGCGGCAGCGGCGCGGTGAGCAGCAGGCGCATCACGCCCATCTCGCGGTCGTAGACCATGGCCAGGGAGCTCTGCATGCCGTTGAACAGCGCCACCATCCCAAGCAGTCCGGGCAGCAGGTACACGCGGTACTCGATGTAGGTCTCGTAGGGCGGCGTGATCGCCACGCCGAACACGTTCTGGAAGCCGGCGGCGAACACCAGCAGCCACAGCAGCGGCCGCACCAGCGCCGACAGCAGCCGACCCGGCTGCCGCACGAAGCTGTGCAGCTCGCGACCGGCAACCGCGCGCAAGGCCCGCAGCGCGTGGGCAAGCCGCAAGCTGCCGGGGCGCGGCGGCTGCGCCACCGCCGGCGCTGCGTCCTGGGGAGGAGGGACGGCGGTCATCGTGCCTTGCACCCGGTATCGGGCGAGTCGTAACCCAGCGTGTCGAGCGGCGTGCGCGGATGCAGGAAGCCCTCCAGCGGCGCCATCTCCGCCACGCCACTGCCGTACGCCAGCAGCAGCGGCTGCCGCAACTGGCCGTCCCACGCGCGAAAGCTCAGGCGCTCGCCCTTGTAGCCGTCGACCGTGACGGCGCCCTGGCGCAGCGCCTGCAACTGCTGCGCGATCGTGGATTTGTTGTACGCGCCAACCACTTCCGCCGCGGCGCGCGCCGCGACCCAGGTGGCCCACTCGTAGCTGCCCATGGGCCGGCCGGTGCGGCGCAGGAAGCGGCGCGTGAGCTGCGGGCCGCCATCGCGCTCGAACAGCGGGTGCCAGGCCTGCGCGGTCAGCCCGTTGCTGCCCAACACGGGCCGCGGCAGCACGGTGCGATACGGCACGTCACGCGCGAACTCGCCCTGCGCATCGAGCACCACCACCGCGTCGTAATCGCGTTCGGACGTGAGCAGCCGCACGTTGCCCAGGTCGCGCTCACGCGGATCGTTGGACAGCTTGAACGCGTGTTCGGCCACCGGCCGCAACGCGAAGCGCCTGGCCGAGCGCTGCCACGCCGCCTGCAGCAAGCGGTCGCCCGGCGTAGGCCCGACCAGCACCAGCGGCCGATTCCATTTGCGTTGCACCAGCAACTGCGCGATCGCATCCATCTGCATCGCGTGGCTGGGCAGCGTGTGCAGCAGGTTCGTCGCGCATTGCGCTGCGCGCAACGCGTCCTCCGGCGCCGCGGTGTTGAACAGGATCACGTCCTTGCCGGCGGCGGCCGCGGCCACCGCTGCGACGCCGGCGGCGGGCAGTTCCAGGATCACGTGATGCACACCTTTTTGCAGCAACTGGTTGAAGGTGGCGACCAGGCCGGAAGCGGGCGCCTCGGTGGCCATCAGCTGCGACGACGTCCAGGTGGCCATCTGCAGGTTGACCAGGCTGTCGTTCAGGGCGATCTCCGCGGCCGGCGCCGAGCGGCCACCGGGCGCATCGGGAAAAGCGCTTTGCAGCGCCTGCGGGCTGTAGCGCTCGTCGTCGCTTTGCGACAGCATGCCCAGCACGAAGAGGCGCTGCTGCGCCCGCACCGGCAGCGTGGCTGCAGCCGCCGCCAGCAGCACCGACCGGCGCGTCCACGACAGCAGGCGAGCGCCTTCAGTCATCGATCACCACGCCGTAAGGCACGCGGCCGACCTTGAGCGTCTTGATCGCCTTGAGCGTGCCGGTGTCGATGATCGTCATGTCGTCGGAGAGGCCGTTGGCCACGTACAGCCGCTTGCCGTCGCGCGAAAGGGCGAGGCCCCAGGGCCGCTTGCCCACCAGCACGTACTCCTTGACCTTGCGCGAGGCGACATCGACCACCGCGACGTGATTGGCGCGGCCCAGCCCCACGTACGCCGTCTTGCCGTCCGGCGACAGCGCCATGCCCACGGGCGTGACGTCTTCAGGCCGCATGCCTTGCGGCAGGAAGGAGATCTTGCCCACCACCGTGTGGTCGGAGGTGCGGATGATGCTGACGCTGCTATCGAGCTCGCTGCTGACCCACAGCTCGCCACCCGCCAGCACGAAGCGGCGTGGCCGCTTGCCCACCGGGATGGTCTTCACCGCCTTGCCGCTGGCCGCGTCGATCACGTGCACCGTGCCCGCCACTTCGGAGGTGACGTACACCAGCTTGCCATCGGCGCTGACCTTCACGCCCTCCGGCTCGCCGCCCACCTTGGCCTCGAAGACCTTCTTCTTCGTGCCCAGGTCGAAGGCGGTGAGCGCCGAGTCGTCCTCGTTGGACGCGTAGAGCATGCGGCCGTCGGGACTGAGGTCGAAAGCCTCCGGGTCCTCGCCGACGTCGAGCCGCGTCACCGTCTTGCGGCTGGCGATGTCCCAGATCGCGACGCTGTGGTCGTCGCTGCAGGCGATGAACAGGCGCTGGCGATCCGGCGACAGCTGGATGTGGCGCGGCCGCTTGCACACGGCCGGCGAGGCGACGATTTCGCCCTTGGCCGCATCGACGATCGCGATGGCGTTGTCCTTCTCGGAGGACACGAACACCTGGCCGGTGTCCTTGGCCTGCGCTGCGCAGGCCAAGGCCAGCAGCGCCAGCGCCGCGAGCCGGCGCTCAGGCCGGGGTCTTGTCCGCATTCTTTTCTCCTCCGGTCAGTTGCAGGAAGGCCTGCTGCAGCGTGTCGCGCCCCTGCGCCTCGCGCAGTCCGTCGGCGCTGCCGTCCCAGCGCACCTTGCCCTTGTGCAGCACGATCACGCGCTGCGCGCGCTCGGCTTCGTCCACCAGGTGCGTGGCCCACAGCACGCCAAGGCCACGCTCGGCGCGCGCACGCAGCACCTCGTCGATCAGTTGCGCCCGCGAGGCGGGGTCGAGCCCCACCGTCGCCTCGTCCATCAGCAAGAGGCGCGGCTCGTGCAACAAGGCGCGCAGCAGTTCCACCTTGCGGCGGTTGCCGCCCGAGAGCTCACGCCCCGGCTTGGCCGCCGCACCGGCGAGGCCGAAGCGCGCCAGCAGCGCATCGATGCGTGGGCGCGAGACCGACCAAGGCAGGCCGTGCAGGTCGGCATGAAAGCGCAGGCTGGCGCGCACGGAAAGATTCAGGTCCAGCGCCGGCTGCTGGAAGACGACGCCCAGTTGCGCGAGCGCGCGCACCGGCTCGCGCCGCATGTCCGCGCCCAGCACTTCGACCGTGCCGGAGTCGGCGACAAACAGGCCCGTGAGCAGCTGGAACAAGGTGGACTTGCCGGCGCCATTGGGCCCCAGCAAGGCGACCATCTCACCGGGAAAGACCGAGAGCGACACCGCATCGAGCGCCTGCGTGCGGCCATAGCGCTTGGAAACTTCGCGGCAGGCGAGAACCGGGATGGCAGTGTCCACGCTTACTCCGCCCGCGGTGTGCTCAGGCCCAGGCGCGCCAGCAGCACCCGCTCACGCGCCGTGACCTCGCTGACGTAGCGGGCGTAATCGGCCGTGTTGAGGTATTCGGCGTCCTGGTCGTACTTGGCGAGTTCCCGCAGGTGCGCCGGGTCGAACAGCGCAGTGCGGAAGGCGTCGTGCAGCTTGCGCACGATGTCGCGCTCCACCGCCGCGGGCACACCGATGCCGTAGGGCGAGGTGTAGACCGCCTCGGCGTAGCCCAGCTCGCGCATGGTCGGCACCTGCGGCCAGCGCTTGCTGCGCGCCGCATTGAAGGTGGCCAGCAGGCGCAGCTTGCCGCCCTCCACATAGGGCGCAAAGCCGGTGGAATTGACGCCGACCATCAGCGTTTTCGTTGCGACCGCAAGCATCTGGTCGGCGGTTCCCTTGTACGGCACGTGGATGTAGGGCACGCCCTCGCGCGAGAGCACGTCCTCCATCGCCAGGTGCGCGGTGCTGCCGACGCCGGTGGAGCCCACGGTCAGCAAGCCGGGATGGGCGCGGCCCCAGGCCACGAGATCGGCAATGCTCCGGAACTCGCTGTCGGCGGGTACCACGATGCCGAAGGTCACGCCCGAGATCTGGATCACCGGCGTGATGTCGCGCACCGGATCCCAGCTGACCTTGCGCTGCAGCGGCGCGCGATAGAGCGTCAGGGGCAGTTGCGCTATGGTGTAGCCGTCGGGTGTGGCGTTGTGCATCACGGGCCCCACCAGCGTGCCGGCGGCGCCCGGCTTGTTGTCCACGATCATCGGTTGCCCGAGCTGCTTCGCGGCCAGCTCGGCCAGGATGCGCATGGTGATGTCGGTCTGCCCGCCGGCGGGCCAGGGCACCACCAGCGTGATCGGCCGCGAGGGATAGCTGGCGCTCTGGGCGAATGCGAAGGCCGGCAGGGTGACTGCGCTGGCGACTGCGCCTACCAGCGCGCGTCGGGTCAAGGGGCGTGTGGCAGGCCGGTTCATGCTCTGTGTCTCCTCAGCGCACCAGCAGCAGCAGCCCCAGGACAACCACGATGGCAAACGCGGCCCACACCCAGATCGGCATGCGCCTGTAGGCGCCCGACTTCAGCGGATTTTCCGAGGCCAGCACGTCGCCTGCGGGCCGGCCCGTCGCGGCGCCGAGCCGCGCGGCACGGGTCGGCGGCCGGGGCAGCGACTCGGTCGCAGACACCGGCGCCTCGCTGGCGGATTCCGGCACCGCGTAGGCCTCCGGGTGCTGGCGCTGCATCTCCTGCTCGAAGCGGCGAAAGAAGTCCTCCGCCATCGACTTCGCCACGCCATCGACCAGGCGCTGGCCCACCTGCGCGATCTTGCCGCCCACCTGCGCGTGCGCGGTGTAGCTCAGTTCGCAGCCGCTGCCTTCGAGGGCCGGCGCCAGGTTGACCTTCGCATTGCCCCTGCCGAAGCCGGCGGCGCCGCCCTGCCCTTCGAAGTTGAGCGTGTAGCTGTTGGGGGGCAGCACATCGACCAGCAGGATCTTGCCGCCGAAGCGGGCCGACACCGGCCCGACCTTCACGGCCATGCCCATCGCATACTGGTTCTCGCCGGTGGCCTCCACCCGGTCGCAGCCGGGGATGCAGGCCTTCAGCACCTGCGGGTCGTTCAGCGCCTCCCAGGCCTGCTGCTGCGTGACCGCCAGGTGGCGCTTGCCTTGCATATCCATGTTGTGTGTTCCGTTCTAGGTGGCGAGCAGGTCGGAGAGGCTGCCGGCCAGGTCCTGCAACCGGGCCAGGTTGTGCACGGCCAGCATCGCGTGCGCGTGCCGGTGCAGCACGGCCGCCCCCCGGGCGAGCGGAGCATAGCCCTCGAAGCGCAGCAGCGGGTTGAGCCACAGCAGGCGGCGACAGCGATGCGTCAGCCAATCGAGTTCGCGCGCCAGGTCCTCGGGCTCGCCGGTGTCCAGGCCATCGCTGATGACCAGCACCAGCGTGCGCCGGCCCACCAGGCGGCGGGCATGTTTTTGTCGCAAGGTGGCCAGCGATTCGCCCAGGCGCGTGCCGCCGGCAAAGTCGTCGATCGCGGCGCTGGCGGCCAGCAGCATCGCGTCGCTGTCGGCGATGCGGAATGCCGGCGTCAGGTCGGTGAGATGCGTGCCGAAGGCGAACACGTCGCGCCGCCGGTGCGCTCTGGTGGCCGCATGCAGGAAGGCCAGCAGCAATCGGGCATAGCGCTCCATCGAGCCGGACACGTCCACCAGCACGAGCAGCGGCAGCGGCTCCCGCCGGCGCTGCATGCGGCGCAGCACCAGCAGCTCGCCCCCGGTGTGCGCGGCATGGCGCAGCGTCCGGGACCAGTGCAGCTGCGGGCCGCGCATGCCGGGGCGCATGCGGCGCACCGCCATCTCGGGGACCGGCAAGGCGATGTCGCGTGCCAGCCGTTCGACCAGGTGGAATTCGGTGGCCGACAGCGCATTGAAATCGGCGTGCTTCAGCCGCGCGAGCTCGCTGGCCGTCATGGCCGCATCGAATTCGACTTCGCGATCGGGCGGCCGCGGCGCGCCGCCGAAGCGCTTCTGCGGCGCCAGTGCCTCGCTCACGCGCGGGCGCCGCTTGGAGGGCTCGGCCCTGCCTTGCGTGGTGGGCAGCATCTGCGCGAGCAGCTTGTGCGCGAGCTCGGGGTCGCGGAAGTACGCATCGAACAGCTCGCGGAACACCGTGCGCTCCTGCTCGCGGCTCACCAGCACGGTCTCCATGGCCGCGCCCAGGTCGGACTTGTCGCCGACGCCCACGAGCTGCGCGGCCTGCTGCGCGAGCGCGATGCGGGCGCTGTCCACCCGCAGGCCCGCGCGGCGCAAGGCCCGGCCGAAGCCCGCGATGTTGTCCGCGAACTTGCCGCTGCGCGCATCACCGAGGGTGCTCATGGTGGGGGGCGCGTCAGGCCGGCTCCGCTTCGGGCTTGAGCAGTTCGGCCGCGAAATCGCGGGTGAGCGCCGCCACGTCCTCGCGCTGCTTGAACAGGATGCCGGCGGTGTCGGTCACGACCTCCGGGTCGAGCGCCAGGGTGTCGAGCGCCACCAGCGCCTTGGCCCATTCCACGCTCTCGGCGATGCCGGGCGCGCGCTGGAAGGCATTGGCAAACGGCTGGCTGCGCAATCGCCCGACGAACTGTGCCACCTGGCGCGAGAGCGCGTCGCCCGCTTCCGGCACGCGGGCGCGCACGATCGCCAGCTCGCGCTCGCGGCCGGGGTAGTCGAGCCAGTGATAGAGGCAGCGGCGCTTGACAGCGTCGTTCAATTCGCGCGTGCGGTTGCTGGTGAGGATGGTGACCGGCGTCGCCCGTGCCTGGATCGTGCCGATCTCCGGAATGCTGACCTGGTACTCGCCGAGGTACTCCAGCAGGAAGGCCTCGAAGGGTTCGTCGGCGCGATCGACCTCGTCGATCAGCAGCACCGCGCCGGGCTCGGGCGCCTGCAGGGCCTGCAGCAGGGGACGGCGAATCAGGTAGCGGTCCTGGTAGACCTCGCGCTCGATCTGGTCGGCGCTCTCCTTGCCCTCGACGGCGCGCATGTGCAGCAGCTGCGCGGCGTAGTTCCATTCGTAGAGCGCTTCGCGCAGCTCGAGGCCGTCGTAGCACTGCAGGCGCAGCAGCGTGCGCTGCAGCGCGAGCGCCAATGCCTTGGCGAGCTCCGTCTTGCCGACCCCGGGCTCACCTTCGAGCAGCAGCGGGCGCTGCAGCTTCAGCGCCAGAAAGACGGCGGTGGCAAGGCGCCGCTCGGCGAAGTAGCCGGCGGACTGCAGGGATTGCTGCAGGGTGTCGATGGACGGAAAAGGCGTGGTGGTCATGGATGCCTGATTGTCCCCTCCCCCATCGGGGGAGGGCTTGGGTGGGGGCGCCCCCAAACGCAGGGCACGGGCACGCGAGCGCCCCCACCCCAACCCTCCCCCAGA
>NZ_JAQGNQ010000107.1 GCF_028291745.1 Ramlibacter sp.
CATGCGGATCTGGCCGGCGGATGTGACGACCACCCGGAGGCAGCGGATCTCGCCGCCCGCAGCCGCACACGTGTCCATCGGGCTGCTGACGTCGAACACCGCGACGTTGCCGGCGGGCAGCGTTGCGGTGGTCGTACGCCCGAGCGGGGTGAACGACAGCGTGTCCGTGAACGTCGAGCTCGAAGCGCTACCGCCGCCGGACAGTTGCTGCGACGTGGTAACCGCTGCGCGGGCGGAGCCTTCCTGCTGGTTGCGCGACTGGATGGTTTGGGGGCAGAGCACTTCACCGGTCGTGGAGTCCGTGCCCGCGTCGGGCGTTTCGCAGCCGACCACCCAGCTGTTGCTGCCGGCCTGCAACTGGAACTTGACGTTCCGGTTACGCCGCAGGGCTTCGGCGCGCGCCACCGTCAGGCCGGTCTGCACGGCTTCGGCGCCCGCGCGAACCCGGCGGTTCTGCATGGCCGAACCGATCGAGGGCAGGGCCAGGACCAGCAACACGGCCACCACGGCCACACCGATCATCAGTTCGATGAGGCTCAGGCCTGCCTGACGCGTCCGGGCGATCAACACTGGCCTCCCTGGTTCGTGACCCAGCAGCTACCGTTGCTGCTCCAGCCGCGCACGCCGGTCACCGTGGTCCCCTTGTTGTTGGCCTGGTCGATGGTGTACACGAAGCCAGCCATGGAATTCTTGCCGGTGGCCGTCAGCGTGTAAGTGGTGTCGGTGGCGGTGCCCGCGAAGTCGAAGAACTTGCTGCTGGTGGTGTCGGGGGGAGTGAGCCCGGGCGCTCCCGTGTACTTGAGGTTGTCCTGGTAGAACTGTTCGATCTTCACCCGCCGCGCCATGAGGTTGGAGGTTGCCTCCGGGATCTTGCCGCGGCGCACGTAGTTGGTGTAGCTGGGCAGCGCGACGGCGGTGAGGATGGCCATGACCGCCATCGCGATCATCAGTTCGATCAGCGTGAAACCGGCTTGTCTGCTGTTCCTGGGCATCGTTCTCGGTCGGCGGGCGGGCCGTCTCCAGTGGGATTTGCGCCGCAGCATATGCTGTAATCCGGCGGGCTCCGGAGCGGATCCGATAGGTGGGTCGGCGAGCCTGACCGGCGGTGTCAGCAGGAAAGGTCACGCAAAAAGTGCATAACGAAGCACTGCAAACGGGCGCCCGCGGGCGGGGGCGGGCGTGGTCTGCGGGGAGCGATGGCAGGCCGCGCGGTCTGGCGGTCGCGGCGCTTGTGTCGCTGCTGCTGCACGCTGTGTTGCTGGCCGCGATCCGTATGCCGCGCGAGCGCAGGGCCGACGAGCCGCCGCTCAGGATCGTATTCACCGCCACTTTGCGACAGGCCTCCACTTCCGTCACCGTGGCTTCTGCGGCGGCGGTGCAGCCGCATCCGCAGCACGCGCAACTGGAGCCTGCACCGCCTGTGCCCGTGGCTGCGCCCGCCGTTGCCGCCGCCCCTGCGGCTGCTGTCCCGAAACCGCCCGCCGAGTCGCCCCCGCCTGCGGTCACGGCTGCGGCTGCCCCGGCCTCGACCGAGGAAGCCGCCCGCCCGGCAGCACCCGCGCCGGCCGACAAGGTCACGCCCGAGCGCCACGACCCGCCGGTGTTTCTCACCAAGGAGCAATGGTCCACGCCGCCGCTGCCGCAGGACCCCCCCGATGTCAGCCAGCTCGCCGGCACGAGGATCGAGGGACGGAAGCTGCTTGTGAAGATGTGGATCGACGAACAGGGCACCGTGACCCGGGCTGAGGTCGTGCCCTACGAGCTGCGTCCCGAGATCGCGGCCCTGCTGGCGCACACGGTCACCGGTGTACGCTTCGCGCCGGCCTCGCTCGACGGCAAGCCGGTCGCTTCGCAGATCACTTCGCGCCTGTGCTTCGACGATGGCGGCCAGCTCGATACAGCGAGCGACAACTGCTGGCGCTTCGGCGCAGAGCCGCAACGCTGAGAGCTTTTTACAGGGGGCGTGCTCGCCGATCACTCGCCGGCGGGGCATTCCTTGCCGGGAGCGAACCGGGCCCGCGCCTATCGTGGGATGCATGGAATGTCTCCGGCGCGCAGGCGAGCGCGGTAGCTCGCTGATCCAGGCCATGGTGGGCCTGGCCCTCATCGCAAGCAGCCTGCGGCTGGCCATTCCCGAGGTGCAGGACGTCGTGCGCACCAGCGCGCTGAACGCGGCCGCCGAGGAGGTTTTCGCCGACGTGCGCCAGGCCCGCGCCGAAGCCCTCACGCGCAACCGGCGGGTGACGATCTGCAAGTCCGCCGAAGGCAGCAGCTGCAGCACGGCGGGCGGCTGGCAGCAGGGCTGGATCATCTTCCAGGACGAGAACAACAACGGCGTGCGTGAAAGCACGGAGCCAGTGATCGCGCGCCACGCACCCCTCGCCCTGCAGCTCCGTGTCACGGGCAACGCGCCGGTGGAGCGTTATGTTTCCTATAGCGCCATCGGCACCACCCGACTCACCGGGGGAGGCTTCCAGGCCGGCACGCTCACCGTGTGCCTCAGCTCGTCAGCGCCGGCGGCGGCACGCCAGATCGTGCTCAATGCGGTGGGCCGCCCGCGCGTGCAGAAGGCGACTGTTGTCTCTTGCGTCTGAAGCGGCGGCAGCCGACCTGCGCAGAGGCCGCAGCTAGCGCCGAAATTCGTCGACCACGTTCTTGAAGTCGTCGACGTCCTCGAAGCTGCGATACACGCTGGCAAAGCGCACGTAGGCGACCTTGTCCAGCTTCTTCAGCTCGCGCATCACGAGTTCGCCGATGCGCGAACTCGGGAGTTCGCGCACGCCCAGGTTCAGCAGCTTTTCCTCGATGCGTTCGACCGCGCCGTCGACCTGGTCGGTGCTCACCGGGCGCTTGCGCAGCGCCAGGTTCATCGAGCCGAGCAGCTTGGCGCGCTCGTACTCGATGCGGCGGCCGTCCTTCTTGACCACCGCGGGAAAGGTGACGTCGGGCCGCTCATAGGTGGTGAAGCGCTTTTCGCAGTGCGCGCACTGCCGGCGCCGACGGATGAAGTCCCCGTCCTCCGCCATGCGGGTCTCCACCACCTGGGTGTCCGCATGGCTGCAGAACGGGCATTTCATGACGAGCGCCGCGCCGGGCCGCCCCAGGCAAGCGAGCGCCCCCTAGGGGGGCAGAGAGAACACGAAGTGCCGACCGTGGGGGCTGTCATTTCACTACTTGTAGACCGGGAAGCGGCGCGTGAGCGCGTTCACCTGTTCGCGCACGCGGGCGATGTTGGCGGGCTCGCGCGGCTTGTCCAGCACGTCGGCGATCAGGTTGGCCGTGATGCGGGCTTCCTCTTCCCTGAAGCCGCGCGTCGTCATGGCCGGCGTGCCCACGCGCACGCCGCTGGTGACCATCGGCTTTTCCGGGTCGTTCGGAATCGCGTTCTTGTTGATGGTCATGTGCGCCTCGCCCAGCACCGCCTCGGCTTCCTTGCCGGTGATGCCCTTGGAGCGCAGGTCCACCAGCATCAGGTGGCTTTCGGTGCGGCCGCTGACGATGCGCAGGCCGCGCTGCACCAGCGTCTCGGCAAGCACCTGCGCGTTGCGCACCACCTGTTGCTGGTACACCTTGAACTCGGGCGCGAGCGCTTCCTTGAAGGCCACCGCCTTGGCCGCGATCACGTGCATCAGCGGCCCCCCCTGCAGGCCGGGGAAGATGGCGCTGTTGATCGCCTTCTCGTGCTCCGGCTTCATCAGGATGAAACCGCCGCGCGGGCCGCGCAGACTCTTGTGCGTGGTGGAGGTCACCACGTCGGCATGCGGCACGGGGTTGGGATACACGCCCGCGGCGATCAGGCCGGCGTAGTGCGCCATGTCGACCATGAAGATCGCGCCGACTTCCTTGGCCACCTTGGCGAAGCGTTCGAAGTCGATGCGCAGCGAATAGGCGGAAGCGCCCGCGATGATCAGCTTGGGCTTCGTCTCGCGTGCCTTGCGTTCCATCGCGTCGTAGTCGATGGCTTCTTCCCGGTTCAGGCCGTAGCTCACCACGTTGAACCACTTGCCGCTCATGTTCAGCGCCATGCCGTGCGTGAGGTGGCCACCCTCGGCCAGACTCATTCCCATGATGGTGTCGCCGGGCTTGAGGAAGGCGAGGAACACGGCCTCGTTGGCCTGGGCCCCGGAGTGCGGTTGCACGTTGGCCGCCGCGGCGCCGAACAGTTGCTTGATCCGGTCGATCGCGAGCTGCTCGGCGACATCGACGTTCTCGCAGCCGCCGTAATAGCGCTTGCCCGGGTAGCCCTCGGCGTACTTGTTGGTCAGCTGCGTGCCCTGGGCGGCCATCACCGCCGGCGAGGCGTAGTTCTCGCTGGCAATCAGCTCGATGTGCTCTTCCTGGCGGCGGTTCTCCGCCTGGATGGCGGCCCACAGTTCGGGATCGGTTTGTTCGATGAGGATATGGCGGTCGTACATGGCAGTCCTTCACGGGGACCCTGTCTCGTCGACGAGGGCTGCCCAGGCGAACGGCGGAACGCGTGCGCGAGACGCGGCACGCTTCCCCGTGGTTGGAGCGGGAGCGGTGCCCCCGGTGGATTCCACGTCGGCGGCCTTGCCGCAGGGCAGGGCCGCCTATCGCCAGTCGCGTACCGCGCGAGTTTAGCCGACCGGCCGCTGCGCCGCCCCCGCCGGGCTCAGGAGGTCACGGCAGGCACGTCGGCCTGCTCCTTCACTTCGGGGACGACCGGGGCCGGGGCGACGGTGCGCACCGTCTGCGGCTGCGTCAGCGGCACGACGCGGCCGTTGGCCACCTGCTGCAGCCGGGCGTGTTCAGCCAGCACCTTCTCGGCGTAGCCGCCGTCCTCGGTGAGCAGGGCCGCCCCGACGTAGAACTTCAGGCCGGCCGGCACCGAGCCGGCACGCTGTATGCACTCCTGCAGCACCCTGGCGCCCACCCGCAGGTTGGTCACCGGGTCGAACGCGGCCAGGCGGCCGCCGAAGTTCTCGTACTTGTCGCTGTGGATGCCGGTCATCACCTGCATCAGGCCCTGCGCGCCCACGTTGCTCTGCGCGAAGGGATTGAAGCCGGACTCGACGGCCATCACCGCCAGCAGCAGCGTGGGATCGATGCGGGTGCGCTGGCCGGTCTCGTAGGCCTCCGCCACCAGCGCGCTGAGCGGCTCGGGGGCGACCCGATATTTCTTGCTGAGCCAGTAGGCAACGGCGGCTTGCTGCTTGGGCAGGTCCTTGGGGTTCAGCGCCGTCGCGCGATCAATCGCGTCGAGCTCCGGCACCAGGCCGATGGCCTGCGCCTTGCGCGCGTCCAGCCACGTGGTCAATTGCGACTCGCCCAATTGGCGCAAGTCGGGCCGGGCCAGCAGGGTGGCCACCGCAAACACCGCTGCAAGCCCCACCACCGCGAGGCCGTTGTGCGTGATTTCGAAGAAGCCCTGGGCAATGTCGCAGAGGAATGTCTGCGTGCCCCTGGCCAGTTTTCCTAGCGCTGTCATAGCACTTCCTTTCTACGCGAAGGACCCGGGGTCGCACCGCTTGGGCGGCACTTCACCTGGCTCCTCGTTTGGATTGGTACGCCATCGGGACGGAGGCCTCGTCGTGCTGACGGGGGCCTGTCACATCGTCGATTCGCCGGGTTCGGCAGCGGGTTTCTGGTCGGATCCGGGCAAGAAGCCCGAGGGAGGCGCCGGATTCTAGGCAGGCGCTAAATGCAGGGTCAAGGATGTTTTGCTGAGGTCTTATGTGCAACGGATGATAAGCGACTCGACAATTTAGGGCTGAGCCAGCCGGAAGTTCCGTAGGCCCGGGCCGCAGCGCGGTGTCGTCCGGAGCCTGACGTGCACCGGCCGCGCTATCGAAACCGGAGCGAGGCAGTCTTTCGTTCCTGCTCGACAGCCGCTCGTCGCCCCGGCGGGGCGGCCGCCGGACGGCGTCAGGAAAGTTGAAGGCCCGGCGCGGGCAATCGGGCCTGCCCCTCCGATTGAAAAGTCGATTTGCAATCGCGCCGGTCCTCACCTAACTTGGGCAGGTCCGAACGATCGGACGTCAGCCGGTAGGGCCACATCCCGTGGCAGCCCCGGCCCCACTTGGAAGCAATCTTTGCTTCCGGCGCGATGCGGGCACCAGGCTCGTGTTGCGGACCCAGACGGGATCGACATCGGGTCGCCCGTCCAGCCCGGCAGGCAGCTTCAGGCTCCTGGCCGGGCTTCCTCTTTGGAGAGCGTACTTTCGCGCAGCGCGTGCCGGCGCACCGGGTTCGCGATTCGCGGCGAGAATACGGGCCTTGCCCCCGCCCGGGGGCTTTCCTTTCCCATCGAAGAATCCTGCAGTGAGCACCTTGAAAACCCACGACACCCAGGCACTGGACGCGCTGACCGGGGGGGCCTTTTCCGCGCCGACGTCTGGCGAGCGAGCCGCGCGCGTGCGCGACTGGCTGGCCGGTGAACCGAGTGCCGAGCAGATGCAGGAAGTGTTTCGCGAACTCAGCGCGCGCGACAAGGGCGCGGCGCGGCTGCTGCGCGAAAAGCTCGACGAGATCAAGCGCGCCAAGGGCCAGGAGGCGATTGCCGCCGAATGGGCCGAGAAGGCGACGACCCTGCTCGCCCAGCCGCGCCTGAACATCGCCGACGCGATGGCGTGGCAGCGCGATGCCGCCAAGGCCGGTGCGCCCCTGAGCCGCGAGCCGCTGGCCACCGTCAAGGCGCAGCTCGCCGAGCGCATGAAGGGCATCGACGACCTGCAGAATCGCGTGCAGGTGCAGCGCGAGGCGGCCGTGCTGCTGGCGCAGCGCATCGAGGTGCTGTCCACCAAATCCTGGAAAGACGCCGAGGCCGCGGCCGAAGCGCTGCGGGTCGACGTGCCGCAATGGCAGGAGCAGGCGCAGGTCCTGCTGGATGACGCCAACTGGGGCAGCGTCGATCCGCGCTTTCCGCCGCTGCTGGACGCCTCGCGCGGCCAGCTGCAGGTGGTGTGGGACGCCTTCCAGAACGCGCTGGCGCAGGCCATCGCCGCCGCCGCCGACGGCAATGCGCCGCTGCCGCCGGTGCCGGTCTGGGCCGACGAACTGCGGCAGGGCCGCGGCCTGCCCCTGGAGGCGGCGCCGCCCAGGCCGCCCAGGCCCAAGGTCGATCCCGAGCTGCGCGCCAAGGCGACGCAGGCGGTGACCGACGCCCTGGCCAAGCTGGAACAGGAAGTCGGCCAGGGTCACGGGAAGGGCACGGCAGGCGCGGCCAACGCGCTGCGCGCCGCCCTCAAGGAACACGGCAAGCTCGTCGACGACAAGCTCGAAGCGAAGGCGCACGCCGCGCTCGGCGCCGCCGGCGAACTGGAAGGGTGGCAGCGCTGGCGCGCCGACCAGCTGCGCCAGGAACTGGTGGCCAAGGCGGAAGCCCTGTTCGAAACCATCCCCGCGCCCGAGGCCCCAGCCGCAGCGCCGGCCGACAGCAACGATGCCGCGGTGGCCGAGGCCGAAGCCGAATCGCCCGCGGCCTCTCCGGTCCCCGCACCGGTCTCCCGCAAGCCGCGCTATGGCGGCCGCAAGATGCAGGAGACGCTGCGCGGCCTGCGCGAGCAATGGAAGCAGGTCGACCAGGGCGGTCCGCCCAACCACGCGCTGTGGAAGCGCTTCGACGAGGCCTGCAACGAAGCCTACAAGGTGGTGCAGGACTGGCTGGACAAGGTCAAGTCGGAGGCGGCTGAACACCGTGCCGCGCGCCTCGCCCTGATCGAGGAAGTGAAGGCCTGGGGCGCGGCGCACGCGGAGGCCGACCCGGGTGACTGGAAATCCTTCAACCGCGCGCTGCACCAGTTCTCCGACCGCTGGCGCGAGGCCGGCCACCTGAGCGAAAAGGCCTTCGCCGAACTGCAGCCGCAGTGGAAGGAGGCGATCGGCCAGGCCGCGGGGCCGCTCGATCGCGCACAGAAGGCCAGCGTCGAGCGGCGCAACGCCATGATCGACGAAGCGCGCGTGCTGGGCGACGCGCCCAGCCTGCGCATCGACGCCGTGAAGGCCCTGCAGCAACGCTGGCAGGCCGAGGCGCAGGCGGTGCCGCTGGATCGCAAGCAGGAACAGAAGCTGTGGGATGCGTTCCGCAGGCCGATCGACGAAGCTTTCAACCGCAAGACCGCCGAGCGTGAAAAGGCAGCAGCGGCCATCACCGGGCGCGATCGCGCGGTGCTGGACGCCTCGAAGGCGGTGGAAGAAGCCACCGCCAGCGGCGACGCCCAGAAGATCCGCAGCACGCTCGCCACCCTGGAGCAGGCGGTGCGGGCGCGCGACGATGCGGAAGCGGCCGCCGCGGTCGCGCCTGTGCCTGCGGCAACGGCCCCCGCCGCTGCCGCGCAGGAAGAGGCGGCCGGCGGCGAGC
>NZ_JAQGNQ010000109.1 GCF_028291745.1 Ramlibacter sp.
AGTGCGCGCAGCTCTTGCAGGTGGCGCTGTTGCCGGCGGTAGGGGCTTCGATGAACGTTTTCCCCGGGTTCAGCGTGCGCAGCTTGTGCAGCATGCCGCTGTCGGTGGCCACGATGAATTCGGGCGCGTCCATGTCCCTGGCGGCCTTCAGGATGGCCGAGGTCGAGCCGACCGCGTCGGCCAGCGCCACCACGTCGGCCGGCGATTCCGGATGCACCAGCACCTTGGCCTTGGGGTATTGCTTCTTCAGCGCTTCCAGCTCGAAGGCCTTGAACTCGTCGTGCACGATGCACGAGCCGTTCCAGAACACCATGTCGGCGCCGGTTTCACGCTGGATGTAGCTACCCAGGTGCTTGTCGGGCGCCCACAGGATCTTGTGGCCCGCGGCACTGAGGGCGCCCACGATGTCCAGCGCGCAGCTGGAAGTGACGAGCCAGTCGGAGCGCGCCTTCACCGCGGCACTCGTATTGGCATAAACCACCACGGTGCGCTCCGGATGCTGCGCGCGGAAGGCATCGAATTCGTCGGCCGGGCATCCCAGGTCGAGCGAACAGGTGGCGTCCAGGTCCGGCATCAGCACGCGTTTTTCCGGCGACAGGATCTTGGCCGTCTCGCCCATGAAACGCACGCCGGAGACCACCAGCGTCTGCGCCGCGTGCTCGCGGCCGAAGCGCGCCATCTCCAGCGAGTCGCTGACGATGCCGCCGGTTTCCTCGGCCAGGTCCTGCAGGTCCGGGTGCACGTAGTAGTGCGAGACCATCACCGCATTGCGCTCCTTCAGCAGGCGCTTGATGCGTTCCTTGAGCGCGGTGCGCTCACTCGCCGATGGCTCCACCGGCACGCGCGCCCAGGCATGCTTGGTGTCGCAGGTGTTGCCGGGCAACGGGTGCTCGTATTCGACATCCTTGAGCGGGATCACGACGGCGTTCATCGCAGTTCCTTCAGCCGCATGGAGAAGTCGGTCGCGCGGATGTCCTTGGTCAGCGTGCCGATCGAGATGCGATCGACGCCGGTCTCCGCATAGGCGCGCAGGCGCTCCAGCGTCACGCCGCCGGAGATCTCCAGCACCGCGCGGCCGGCGTTGACGCGCACGGCCTCGCGCAGGGTCTCCATGTCCATGTTGTCCAACAGCACCATCTTCGCGCCCGCAGCCAGCGCCTCCTGCAATTGCGCCAGCGTCTCCACTTCGATCTGGATGAAGGAGGCTTGCGCCGCCACGCGCTGCGCCGCTTGCAGCACCGCGGTGACGCCACCCGCCGCGGCGATGTGGTTTTCCTTGATCAGCACGGCGTCGTACAGGCCGATGCGATGGTTGCTGCCGCCGCCCGTCTTGACGGCGTACTTCTGCGCCAGGCGCAGGCCCGGCAGCGTCTTGCGCGTGTCGACGATCTGCGCGCGCGTGCCGCGCACGGCTTCGACGTAGGTCGCCGTCTTGGTGGCCACCGCGCTGAGCAGCTGCAGGAAGTTGAGCGAGGTGCGTTCAGCCGTCAGCAGGCCACGCGCCGAGCCCTCGATCTGCAGCACCACCTGCTCGGCGGCGCAGCGTTCGCCCTCGCCCACCAGCCATTCGAGCCGCACGCCCGGGTCGACCTGGCGCAGGGCCGCCTCCACCCAGGGGCCGCCGCAGATCACGGCAGTTTCGCGCGCCAGCACGCGGGCCTGGGCGCGGCGCGAGGGATCGACCAGGGCCGCAGTGAGGTCGCCGCCGCCCACGTCTTCGGCGAGCGCGCGGGCGGCGTCGGCAGCCGCCAATTCCCGGATGGCCGCCGGGGAAAAATCGAACACGGACGTCATGGCACGAGCATAAGCGAAGCGGCAATCCTTCTCGCCGGCGGGGCTGCTAGAGTCCACTCCAGCAGGAGGACGCATGAACCTCGATCAACTGCAGCAGCTGCTGCAGCCGCTCTTCCCCGGCCTGATGGGCGTGCGGCTCACCGAGGCCACGCCCGAGCGGGTGCAGGCCACGATGCTGGTGCGACCCGAGCTGTGCACCGCCGGCGGCATCCTCCACGGCGGCGCGCACATGGCCTTTGCCGACACGCTCGGCGCAGTCGGCACCGTGCTGAACCTGCCGCCCGGCAAGCGCACCACCACCACGGATTCCAGCACCAAGTTCATTGGCAGTGCGCGCAGCGACACGACGGTGACGGGTGAGAGCATCGCCCTGCACCGCGGCCGCACGACGATGGTGTGGCAGACCAGCATCCGCAACGCCGAGGGCAAGCTCTGCTCGGTGGTGACGCAGACGCAGCTGGTGCTCGATTGACCCTGAGCGGGCCCTTGACCCGCGCGCTCCCACAAGGGCTGCGGCCCCCGGCTGACTGGCGCCGGCGCGGCTTTCCCGGACAATCCCGCCATGGAAACGACTTATGCGACGACCGAGCCGGCCCGCGCCGAAGTGGATGCGCTGGCGGGCGCGACGGTGCTGGAATTCGGCACCAGCTGGTGTGGCTGGTGCCGCTCGGCCCAGCCGCTGATCGCGGGCGCCTTGGCCGCGCATCCCGAGCTGCGGCACATCAAGGTGGAAGACGGCTCCGGCCGGCCGCTGGGCCGCAGTTTCCGTGTGAGGCTGTGGCCGACGCTGATCTTCCTGAAGGATGGCCGGGAGGTGGCGCGCGTGGTGCGGCCGGCGAGCCTGGCTGAAGTGCGCGAGGAGATGGCGAAGGTCGCGTGAGGGGACGTCAGGGGTCAGGTCTCGGCCGCCGGGTCGCGTCCCATCAGCAGCGCCACGGCTTCCCGCGGCTGGACGCGCCCGTCGAGCAGCGCCACCACCGCCTCTGCGATCGGCATCTCCACGCCGAGGTGGCTGGCGCGTTCGACCACCGTGCGGGCACTGTACACACCCTCGGCCACGTGGCCCAGCGATTGCACCGCCTGCTGCAGCGTGCGGCCCTCGGCCAGCAGCAGGCCCACGCGCCGGTTGCGACTGAGGTCGCCGGTCGCCGTCAGCACCAGGTCCCCCAGCCCGGACAAGCCCATGAAGGTGTCGGCACGGGCGCCGAGCGCGACGCCCAGGCGCATCATCTCCGCGAGGCCGCGCGTCACCAGCGCGGCCCGTGCGTTCAATCCGAGAGCCAGGCCGTCGCACAGGCCGGTGGCGATCGCCAGCACGTTCTTCACCGCGCCACCGACCTCCACGCCCGGGACATCCTCATTGGCATAGACCCGCATCGACGGACTGTGGAAGGCCGCGACCAGCGTCTCGCGCACCGCGGCGGAATCGCTCGCGGCCACCAGGGCGGTCGGCTGCGCGCGCGCGACCTCCTGCGCGAAGCTCGGTCCGCTGAGGACGCCCGTGGCCAGGCCGGGCGCCACTTCGGCGCGCACCTCGTGGCCAAGCAATCCGTAGGGACGCGATACCGGCGCCTCGAAGCCCTTGCACAGCCACGCCACCGGAGCCTGGCAGCCATGCAAGGCGCGCAGCGTCTCGCGCAATCCGGCCATGGGCGTGGCGACGATCACCAGCGCGTGACGGGCTGCGAGTGCCGCCGGATCGCCGTCCGCCGGCGACGCGACCGTCACACCGGCGGGCAGGCGCTGCCCGGGCAGGTAGTGGCGGTTCTCGCCGTCCGCAGAGATCGCCGCAGCGTGGACCTCGTTGCGCGCCCACAGCGTGACGCGATGGCGGGCGCCGGCGGCGATCGCCAGCGCCGTGCCCCAGGCGCCGGCCCCGAGCACCAGGATGTCCATGGCTGCCGGCTCCCTGCTGGCCGCTCAGGCGGAGGTGATGATGCCGGAGGTCTGGCCGCTGGCCTGCTGCGTCTGCTGCTGCTGCTCGTACATCGCCTGGAAGTTGATCTCGGCCAGGTGCACGGGCGGGAAGCCGGCGCGCGTGACCAGGTCGGACACGTTGCCGCGCAGGTAGGGATAGACGATCTGCGGGCAGGCGATGCCCATCACGGCCTGCATCTGGTCGGCCGGGATGTTGCGGATTTCGAAGATACCGGCCTGCTTCACTTCCACCAGGAAGACGGTGCGGTCCTTGAGCTTGGTGGTCACCGTCGCCGTCACGGCCACTTCGAACATCCCGTCCGCCGCCTGCTGCGCCTCGACACCCAGCTGGATGTCGACGGTGGGCTGTTCCTGCTCCAGCAGGATGGCCGGCGAATTCGGCTGCTCCAGCGAGGCCTCTTTCATGTAGACGCGCTGGATCTGGAATACGGGTTCGTTGTTGTCGGCCATGGCCAATGCCTTTCGATGCAGATGAAAAAGCCCGCCGGGACGCTCAGGCGGGCGTGCGTTCAGCGGGCGATTATGGCAGGCGCATCGCGGCCCCCGCCAGCGCCAGAGGCCCTTCCAAGGGGGGGCCGAAGGTCAGCGGGCCACGCCCTTGAGCAGCGGCACGAGTCCGCCCCGGCCATCGAGCGCGACCAGGTCGTCGCACCCGCCCACATGGGTGTCGCCGATGAAGATCTGCGGCACGGTGCGGCGGCCGGTGATCTCCATCATCTTCATGCGCTCCTGCGGCTGCATGTCGACGCGGATCTCCTCGATGGACTCGACGCCCTTGGCCTTGAGGATCTGCTTGGCACGGATGCAATAAGGGCAAACGGCCGTGGTGTACATCTTGACGGACTGCATGGTTCCCAGGTTGACAGCGGCTCAGCTCCGCTCCACCGGGAGATTAGCGTCTTTCCATGAGCGAAGTCCGCCAGCGAGGACGACAGCCTTTTCGTACCCCAGGGTTTTCGCCTTGGCCAGGCAACGCTGCGCCCGGGCGCCGGTGGCGCACACGAGGATCAGCGGCACGCCCTTGTTCTTGACGACCTCCGGCAGCCGCTGGTCGAACTGCGCCACCGGGATGTTGCGCGCGCCCACGATGTGGCCGGCGGCGAACTCGTTGTTCTCGCTCACGTCCACCACCACGGCCCGCTCGCGGTTCATCAGGTGCACCGCATCGCCGGCGCTCAGGCCGCCGGGGCGCATGCCGCTCATGAGGCCCGGCGCCATCAGCAGGGTGCCCGCGACCACGGCGATCAGCAGGAGCGCCCAGTTGTGCAGCAAAAACGGCAACAGATTCATTCCAACCTTCTTTCTTCTCGCCCCGAGGTCCGGGACAACCCGCAATTCTAGAATGCCGGCTTACCCCTCACCCGCTCCGACCCATGCACAAGCTCGTCCTGATCCGCCACGGCGAATCGACCTGGAACCTGGAAAACCGCTTCACCGGCTGGACCGACGTCGACCTCACCCCCACGGGCCTGCAGCAGGCGATCACCGCGGGCCGGCTGCTGCGCGCCGAGGGTTACGACTTCGACCTCTGCTACACCAGCGTGTTGAAGCGCGCCACCCGCACGCTGTGGCACGTGCTGGACGAAATGGACCGCACCTGGCTGCCGGTGGTCCACTCCTGGCGCCTGAACGAGCGGCACTACGGGGCGCTGCAGGGCCTGAACAAGGCGGACATGGCCAAGCAGTTCGGCGACGAGCAGGTGCTGGTCTGGCGCCGCAGCTACGACGTGCCGCCGCCCGCGCTGGAGCCGACCGATCCGCGCAGCGAGCGCGGCGACGTGCGCTATGCCAGGCTCGCACCGGACCAGATTCCGCTGACCGAGTGCCTCAAGGACACCGTGGCGCGCGTGCTGCCTTTCTGGAACGAGTCCATGGCACCGGCGATTCGCGCGGGCAGGCGCGTGGTCGTGGCCGCGCACGGCAACTCGATCCGCGCGCTGGTGAAGTATCTCGACGGCATTTCCGACGGCGCCATCGTGGGCCTCAACATCCCGAATGGGATCCCGCTGGTTTACGAACTGGACATGGACCTGAAGCCGCTGCGGCACTACTATCTTGGCGACGCCGAAGCGGCGGCCAAGGCGGCCGCCGCAGTGGCGCAGCAGGGTAGATCCGCCTGAAAAACAGGCAGCCCGCACGCACCGCAATGATGCGTCGCAGCCTGTAGGACCTTTCCTGCGCCAATGTGCGCTTTTTTCACATACCGCACCCCATGCTCCGGGAACCGCTCGCCCCCCGCACGCATCAGAGAGGTTTCCGCAGGTGTATATTGAAGTCGAGAGGACTGGAACGTAAGCCCATGAGCCATAAACTGAAGACTGTCGGCTGGATTTCCGTAGGCGCCCTGGCCGGGGTGCTCACCACGGTCTCGCTGCAAACCGTTGCGCGTGGCTCGCTGGCCCCGCTTCCCCTGGAAGAACTGCAGCAGCTGGCCGCCGTGTTCAGCATGATCAAGACCGACTATGTCGAGCCGGTCGACGAGAAGAAGCTGATCACCGATGCCATCTCCGGCATGGTGTCGAGCCTCGACCCGCATTCGCAGTATTTCGACAAGAAGTCCTTCAAGGAATTCCGCGAAGGCACGTCGGGCCGCTTCGTCGGCGTCGGCATCGAGATCTCGCAGGAAGACGGCCTGGTGAAGGTGGTCTCGCCCATCGAGGGCTCGCCTGCCTTCCGCGCCGGCCTCAAGCCCGGCGACCTGATCACCAAGATCGACGACACCGCCGTCAAGGGCCTGTCGCTGTCGGATGCGGTCAAGCGCATGCGCGGCGAGCCGCAAACGAAGGTGACGCTCACGATCTACCGCAAGGACGAGAACCGCACCTTCCCGGTCACCGTCACGCGCGAGGAGATCAAGACTCAGTCCGTCAAGGGCAAGGTGATCGAGCCGGGCTACGCGTGGATCCGCCTGTCGCAGTTCCAGGAACGCACGGTCGACGACTTCGCGCACAAGGTGCAGGAGATCTACAAGCAGGACCCCAATCTGAAGGGCATGGTGCTTGACCTGCGCAACGATCCGGGCGGCCTGCTCGATTCCGCTGTCGCGATCTCCGCCGCTTTCCTGCCGGAGAACGTCGCCGTGGTGTCCACCAAGGGCCAGCTGGCGGAGAGCAACTTCGTCTACAAGGCCGCGCCGGAGTTCTACCAGCGCCGCGCCGGGGCCGACCCGCTGCGCAGCCTGCCGCCGCAACTCAAGACGGTGCCGCTGATCGTGCTGGTGAACGAAGGCTCGGCGTCGGCGTCCGAGATCGTGGCCGGCGCACTGCAGGACCACCACCGCGGCATGATCCTGGGCAGCCAGACCTTCGGCAAGGGCTCCGTGCAGACGGTGCGTCCGCTCGGTCCGGACACCGGCCTGAAGATCACCACGGCGCGTTACTACACGCCGAGCGGCCGCTCGATCCAGGCCAAGGGCATCGTGCCCGAGGTGATGGTCGACGAGACGCCCGAAGGCAACCTGTTCGCCGCGCTGCGCACCCGCGAAGCCGACCTCGACAAGCACCTGTCCAGTGGCCAGGGCGGCACCGAGATCACGAAGGACCCCACCTTCGAAAAGGCCCGCGAGGAAGCGCGCAAGCGCGCCGAGGAAGAGGCCAAGAAGGCCCCGGCCGATCGCAAGGTGCCCGAGTTCGGCAGCGACAAGGACTTCCAGCTGGCGCAAGCCCTCAACCAGCTGAAGGGCCGTCCGGTCGCCGTCTCCAAGACGCAGGTCGTGGAGAACAAGGAAGAGAAGAAGGAAAACTGATCCCCCTTCGCCTCGCAAGAAGCGGCCTTCGGGCCGCTTTTTTCATTGCCGGGCCCGAAAGAATGTCATTCCGGGCTCGACCCGGGATCCACGCTGCGCCGACACACGCGCCGTCGTGGATTGCGGGTCAAGCCCGCAATGACATCCTCCGGGCCCGGGATGACATCCCGGACATTCTTGCTGTGCCTGCCTGCGGGACAATCCCCCCATGACCGACGACCAGCTCCTGCGCTACTCCCGCCACATCCTGCTGGACGAGGTCGGGGTCGAAGGGCAGCAGCGGTTGATGGCTGCCCATGCGCTGGTGATAGGCGCCGGCGGCCTCGGCTCGCCGGTGGCGCTGTACCTGGGCACGGCGGGCGTCGGACGCATCACGATCGTCGATCACGATGTCGTCGACCTCACCAACCTGCAGCGCCAGATCGCGCATACGCTGGAGCGCGTCGGCCGTCCCAAGGCGGAGTCGGCACGCGAGGCGATTGCCGCGATCAATCCTGACGTAGTGGTCCGACCCCTGGTGCTGAAGGCGGATGCCCAGGTGCTGGACGAACTGGTGCCGGCGGCGGACGTGGTGATCGACTGCTGCGACAACTTCACCACCCGGCACGCCATCAACCGCGCGTGCTTCGCGCATGGCAAGCCGCTGGTCTCCGGGGCGGCCATCCGCTTCGACGGCCAGGTCAGCGTGTTCGATCCGCGCCGCGAGGACAGCCCGTGCTATGCCTGCATCTTTCCGCCGGACCAGGAATTCGAGGAAGCGCGCTGTGCCACCATGGGCGTGTTCGCACCGCTCGTGGGGATCATCGGCGCGATGCAGGCCAGTGAGGCGCTGCGGCTGCTCACCGGCGTCGGGAGTTCGCTGGCGGGCCGCCTGCAGATGCTCGATGGCCGCAGCATGGAATGGAACGAGATGCGGCTCAAGCGCGACCCGGCCTGCCCGGTGTGCGCGCACCGGCGCGCAAGCTGAAACTCAGTTGCCGAGGCCGAGGAGGCTGACCACCATCTCGGCGGGCGGGGTGGCCGCCTGCGTCATCTGCACTTCGGCGGCGGCCGGCTGGCCGAGCGCGACCAGCGCTGCTGCCAGCAACGTGCCAAAAAAGATCATGGTCGATTGGATGAACAGCTTCATGTTGTCCTCGGCGTACTGCCTTGCCTGTTGCACCGAGTGTTTCAGCACGTGGGCCCCGCGTCAGTCGTCCCGCAGCCGCGCAGGGCGTCATCCGCGCCCGCGGCGGCTGGGTAGGAGCGCTCCTACCGCGGGGGCCCGGCGCGCACGGCACAATGGCGCGCGTCGAGACGGGACCTCGGCACCACCGCGCCAACCGGAGATGCCCGCCTCGTGGAACTGCGAACCTACATCGTCGAAGACAACGCCACCATCCGCGAGAACCTGATCGAGACGCTCGAGGAGCTGGCGTCGGTGCAGGCGCTGGGCTGGTCGGACACGGAGAAGGACGCAAAGAGCTGGATGGCCGCGCACCACGGCGGCTGGGACCTGGTGGTCGTGGACCTGTTCCTGCGCCAGGGCAGCGGCCTCGGGGTGCTGGAGGCGTGCCAGGACCGCGGCCGCGGTCAACGCGTGGTGGTCTTGAGCAACTATGCGACCGACGACATGCGCAAGCGTTGCGCACAGCTGGGGGCCGATGCCGTCTTCGACAAATCGAACGAGATCGACGCGCTGGTGGACTATTGCCTCGGCCTGGGCCTCGGCGAGCGTCCGGCCAGCGCGTGAAGCCTGGGCTTCAGTCGATCAGCTTGTTCTTCAGCGCGTAGTACGTGAGGTCGCTGTTGGAGGAGAGGTTCATCTTCTCCATCAGGCGCGTACGGTACGTGCTGACCGTCTTGACCGAGAGCGACAGCGCCTTCGCGATGTCTCCCGCCGTCTCGCCCTTGGCCAGCTTCAGGAACACCTGGAACTCGCGTTCGGACAATTGCTCGTGCGGCGCGCCACCTTCCTTGCGATTGAGCTGCTGTGCCAGCAGTTCGGCCACCGCCGGAGAGATGTAGCGACGGCCCAGCGCGATCGTGCGGATCGCGTTGACGATCTCCATCGGCTCGCATTCCTTGTTCAGGTAGCCGCTGGCGCCCTGCCGGATCAGGTTCATCGCGTAATGCTCTTCGGGATAGCCCGAGAGAATCAGGATGCCGACATCCGGCGCCTTCGCCCGGATCATTCCGAGCGCATCGATACCGCTTTGACCCGGCATCGACAAGTCCATCACCAGGACATCCATTTCGGTGACGCGCACGAGGTCGATGGCTTCGCGCCCGCTTGCGGCCTCACCCACCACCCGCAGGTCGACTTGCTCCGAAAAGAACTGCTTAAGCCCCGACCGCACGATGGCGTGGTCGTCCACAATGCCCACTTTGATCATGCTTCACCTTCTACGCCAAGCTGATTCATTGTGCCCCACTTCACGATCGAAATGGCCTACCCTTGAGTCATGACGTGGACTGATTTTATTCACATCAGTGAGTCTTTAGGGTGAAACTGCCGGCTTCTTTGCGCGAATCCCGCGGCATGATCGGGCTTGCACTCGCCTTGCTGGCCGCGCTCGTGCTCATCGGTATCAATGAAGCCGGCTACAGCCGCTCCAACGGCGCCCTGCAGCAGATCGAGCAGTACACGGGCACGCGCAACACCGTCAACAAGCTGCTGCAGCACGTGCTGGACGCCGAGACCGGCTCCCGCGGCTACCTGCTCACGGGCGATCCGCGCTACCTGGAGCCGTACAACGCGGCCCTGGCCGAGATCACCGCCAATCTCGACGCCCTGGCCAAGGCCTATCCGGTGAACACGCCCGAAGCCGGCATGCTGGTGCAGCTGACGCGCAATGTGCAGCGCAAGCTGGCGGAGATGGACCTTTCGGTGCGCATGCGCAAGCAGGGCAACGAGGAGGCCTGGAAATTCGTGCTGCTCACCGACGTGGGCAAGGAGCACATGGATGCCATCCGCGACCAGGCCGGCCGCCTGAGCGACAGCGCCACCGCCCGCATGGTCGACGCGCAGCACCAGGTGGAGCACACGCTGGGGCTGGCACGGGGCGGCATCGCCGTCGTCACCCTCGCCGCGCTGCTCGCGTTCGCGCTCTATCTGCGCCAGACCACGCGGCTGAAGCTCGCGGGCGAGCAGCAGCAGGCGGCGCTGCAGCAGGAACGCGACCTGCTGGAGTCGCAGGTGCGCGAGCGCACCGCCACGCTGGCGCAACTGGCCACGCACCTGCAACAGGTGCGCGAGGAGGAGCGCGGCCATCTCGCACGCGAGCTGCACGACGAACTCGGCGCGCTGCTCACGGCGGCCAAGCTCGATGTGGCGCGCCTGAAGTCCAAGCTGGGCACCCCGCCGCCCGAAGTGACGCAGCGGCTGCAGCACCTGACCGAGTCGCTCAACAGCGGCATTGCGCTCAAGCGCCGCATCATCGAGGACCTGCGGCCCTCGTCGCTGTCCAACCTCGGCCTGACCGCGGCCCTGGAAATCCTGGCGCGCGAATTTTCCGAGCGCTCGGGTTTCGAGGTGGCCAGCAGCCTCGAGAGCGTGGAGCTCGACGAGCAGGCGCAGCTGACCGTCTATCGCACCGTGCAGGAGTCGCTGACCAACATCGGCAAGTACGCCGAGCCCAAGCAGGTCGAGATCAGCGTGCGTGACTACAGCAATCACGTCGAGGTGGAGATTCGCGACGACGGCAAGGGCTTCGACGTGCGCGCGGCCAAGCCGTCCACCCATGGCCTCGCCGGCATGCGCCACCGCGTGGAGGCGGCAGGCGGGCGCCTGGTGGTGCAGTCGGCGCCGGGGCGCGGCACGCGCATCACGGCCACCATGCCCAAGCTGCCGGCTGCCGCAGCCGCAGCCGCAGCCGCGAGCAGCAACGCAACCGCCGCTGCGTGAACGGGCTGACGTAGTCGTGCTCCTACAGGGGCACCTACAGGGCGACTACAAGCGGTCACGCCTGCCCCTGATCATTGCGCCGGCCGATATGCTTAAGCTAGCCGCTGGCACGAATTGCCTGCGTGCCTGTGCGCAGAAGGTCTTTGTTTCCCCGCATTGAGGAGCTTCCCTTGCTGCATTACGCCGTCGTTTATCTGGTCATCGCGCTCATTGCCGCGGTGCTGGGGTTCGGCGGCATTGCAGGGGACGCGGACGGAATTGCAAAGCTGATTTGTTTCGGCTTCGCGACCCTGTCCGCGTTGTCCTTGGTCATTGCCCTGCTGCGCAAGTTCCAGGCTTCCGCACATCCCCAACAAGAGAGGACCCCGACATGATCAACGAAACCCTCGACAACACCCGCCGCATGGCCGCGGATGCGCTGGACCGCGCCAACAGCACCATCAAGGAGCTTCGCTCTGGCATGTCGGATCGCGCCGCGACGGCGCAACGCTACGTGGGCGACTACGCCGGCTACGGCACCCGTTACGTCGCCGACAACCCGCTGAAGGCCGCCCTCATCGCCGCCGCCGTGGGCGCGGCAGTGGCGGGCGTGGTCCTGGCGATGCGCCACCGCCGCGAGCAGCAAGACCGCTACTTCTAAGCCGCGGACGCCCAATGCATCCGATCTTCTCGGTGCTGATCACCAAGCCGGAGCTCGTGATGGAGCATGTCGCCGGCTATGCCTCGCTGGTGCGCGACGAGGCCTCGTCCGTCGGGATCGAGGTCGTCAAGCGCGCCGTCGCGTGGGCAGTGACCCTGTTCTCCTTGCTCGTGTTCCTGATCCTGGCCGGCGTCGCGGTCATGCTGGCGGCCGTGGACGAGCAGTTCCACTGGGCCTTCGTGATCGTCCCGGCCATTGCGCTGGCCATCGCCGTCGCCGCGTTCCTCATGGCGCGCAAGCGCCTGCCGGAGAAGGCGTTCAGCGAAGTGAAGGCGCAGCTGGATGCCGACGCGCAGGCCCTGCGTGCGATCGGTGCGCGCTCATGAGCGAGGGCTCCGAGAAACTGGCGCGCAGCCGACAGGCCATCGTCGATCACATCGCCCGCAAGCAGCGCAAGCACGATCCGCGCGAGACCTCCGAAGGCCGCGACTTTCCGCCGGGCCCGGATTCCGACTACAACGATGAGGACGACAAAGCGACCATGCCCACGGGCGGCGGCTGGTTCGCCCACCTGTCCCATGCCGTGCGAGTCTGGTGGCGCTACCACCCGGCCCACATGGCGGTGGAACTGGCCTCGCCCCTGATGCGCACCTACGCACGGCGCAAGCCGGTGCAGTTGCTGGGGATCGCTTTCGCGGCGGGTGCCTTGCTGACGTTGGCGCGCCCCTGGAAACTGATCTCGATAGGCACCGTGGTGCTTGCCCTGCTCAAGTCCTCGCAGCTGTCGCACCTGCTGACAGCGGCGATGTCAGCGGCGGACTACCGCAAAGACCGCTAGCGTCCTCGTTGAATCCGCGTCCCGGGGAGTAAGGTGCGGCTCCCCGGTGTACGCATTCTCTGCAAGTACCGCACCAAATCAACAATCATCCTCACAAGGAAGGGAGTTCACATGAAACAAACCCGCGCCCTCGCGTTCGCGATCCTCACCGGCCTCACCCTCGTCACCAGCGGCTGCGCCGTCTGGCGCGGCCAGGAAAACGTCGGCAGCTATGTCGACGACAAGGCGATCACCACCGCCGTCAAGGCCAAGCTGATCGAGGACAAGTCGACCGGCGGCCTGTCGATCAACGTCGATACGCTCAATGGCACCGTGGCCCTTTCGGGCTTCGCGAAGTCTCAGTTCGAGAAGGACCAGGCCGGGCGCATCGCCGCCGACACCCGCGGCGTGCGCGAAGTGCGCAACAACCTGGTCGTGCGTCCGTAAGAGCACACCGGCCCCGGGCAGCTGCGCGCTGCCGGGCGCGGGCAGGCGGGCCGTCGGCGCGCCTGCCCTTTTCTTTTTCCGGGAGTCGAACCGCCATGAAGACCTTCCATTGCCAGTACTGCGGCCATCCGCTGTTCTTCGAGAACGTGCAATGCCTGCAGTGCGAAAGCGAGCTGGCGTTCCTGCCGGATCGGCTGAACATGGCGGCGATCGAGCCGGCGCCCGATGGCGGCCAGGAGACCTGGCGCCCGCGCGCGCGGGGCAAGAAGACTTCGACGCTGCGCTATCGCCTGTGCAGCAACCACACGACGGCCAACGCGTGCAACTTCGCCGTGCCCGCGGACGACCCGAACATCTTTTGCGTGGCGTGCCGGCTGACGCGCATCCTGCCGGACCTGTCCGTGGCGGGCAATCCCGAACGCTGGTACCGCCTCGAGGCCGCCAAGCGGCGCCTGTTCTACACGCTGGGCAAGCTGGGCCTCGTGGCGACTGCCCCACCGAACGGCGCCGCCGATGGACCGATCTTCGAATTCCTGGCCGACCTGCCGGGGCAACCGGTGATGACCGGCCATTCGCAGGGCGTGATCACCGTCAACGTGGCCGAGGCCGACGATGCCGAGCGCGTGCGCCGGCGCGAGCAGATGCACGAGCCGTATCGCACGCTGATCGGACACCTGCGCCACGAGTCGGGCCACTACTACTGGGACCGCCTGATCGACGAAGGCGGCCGCACCGAAGCCTTTCGCGAAGTCTTCGGCAACGAGCAGCTCAATTACCAACAGGCGCTGCAGGATCACTACGCGCACCAGGGCACGCCGGCGGACTGGCAGGAGCACTTCGTGAGCGAATACGCCACCTCCCACCCGTGGGAGGACTGGGCCGAGACCTGGGCGCACTACCTGCACATGGTGGACCTGCTGGAGACCGCGGCCTCGTACAACACCCGGCTGACCATCCCCGGGCAGGACCTGGAAGTGGAGGAGGTGATGAATCCGCTGGAGACCGGCCACCCCCATTTCGACCTGCTGGTGGAACAGTGGGTGCCGCTCACGCTGCTGCTGAACAGCCTGAACCGCAGCCTCGGGCAGGACGACGCCTATCCCTTCGCCTTGTCACCGGGCGCGCTGGAAAAACTGCGCTTCGTGCACGACGTGATCAGCGAAACGCGCTCGCAGTCGGCCGCGCAGGGGGTGCAGCCGCAGAAGGAAGAGGCGGTGGCTGGCGCGGCGGCGCAGTGATGCTGGATGTCATTGCGGGCTTGACCCGCAATCCAGGCGGCGCCTGATCGAGCGGCGTCGTGGATCCCGGGTCACGCCCGGGATGACATCCGAATGCCGGGACAAGATCGCGAAAAAGGGCCGCACCTGCGGCTCTTTCACCTTCCCCGATCTCGCTCAACCCAAGGTGAGCATGTTCTCCACGGACTTCACGTCCCGGACGCCTTTGGCGAGTTCGGTGGCGCGCTCGCGGGCCTGCGGGTCGAGGGCCTGGCCGCGCAGGGTCACGGCGCCGTGCTGGCTGTTCACATCGATCTTCGTGCTGGTGCCGATCGCCGGATCCTGCTGCAGCACCGACTTCACGTCGGCTGCAATCCGCTCGTCCGCATCCACCTCCGTGGCGCCAGCCGCAGCGGCGCCCATCTGGTTCGTGTTGTGCTCGCCACCGATCGCCGCTTGCGCATCCTGCGCGCCCGGCAAGCCTTGGCGATTCGTCTCCACGCTGGCTTGCGCGGGCTGCGGGGTTTGCGTGCTCTCCACGCGGTCGCCACACGCGCCCAATGCCAGCAGCAGCAGGGAGGAAGCGGTCCATGCCGCACGCTCGATTCTCACTTTCATCCTTGCTTCTCCCGACAACGTCTTCAGTACGGGACCCAATGTAAGGACCGGTACGAGCGGTCCTGGTCGGGGCGTTGCTGCACAGGTTGTAGGAAAAGAGCAGCGCCCCTAAGCCGCGTCGTCGGCCTCCATGTCGCGCAGGATCCGCTCGAGCCGCGCAGCAAGCGATTCCGTGCTGAGCTTCTCGCGAAATCGCTCGACCATCAGCGGCACGCTCATCGGGCTGGGATGCCGCAAGCTCACGAAGTCCATCGTCTTCGCACGCATGCGGGCGAGCGTTTCGCCCAGCCGCGAGATCTCCAGTTCCTGGCTCAGCACTTCCTTCTCCGCCTGGCTGAGCAGCAAGTTGTCGGCGTCGTACTTGCGAAAGACTTCGAAGAACAAGGCGCTCGACGCCTGCAGCTGCCGCGTGCTTTTCGGCTGGCCGGGATAGCCGGTGGAAATCAGCCCCGCCACCCGCGCGATCTCGCGAAAGCGGCGTTGCGCAAGCTCCGACGAATTGAGCGAATCCAGCACGTCGCGCAACAGGTCAGTGCCCGAGAACACCTGCTGGCTCGTGACCGGCGCGAGGTCGAAGGGCGCCGCGCTCACCAGCTCGAAGCCGTAGTCGTTGATCGAGATGCTGAAGGTGTTGGGTTGCGCGCGCGCCAGTCGCCACGCGAGCAGGCTGGCCAGCCCCAGGTGCACGTTGCGCCCGGCAAAGGGATAGACGAAAAGATGCTGGCCCTCGCGCGATGCGAAGGTCTCGACCAGCAGCGTGTGCGGCGTCGGGATCTTCGACAGGCGCTGCTGCGTCTGCAGCATGGGGCGCGCGGCCTCCAGCTCGGGCTCGACGAAGTCGCCTTGCGCGGCGGTTTGCATCATCTCCAGCACGGCCTCCGACAGTTCGGTGGACAAGGCCATCTTGCTGCCTTGCCAGGTCGGCACCGTGCCCTTGTTCTTGCTGGCCTTGCGGACATACGCGGCCATGTCGCGCACGCGCACGAACTCGAGCAGCTTGCCGGCGAAGAAGAAGCAGTCGCCTGGCCGCAGCCGCGCGATGAAGCCCTCTTCCATCGTGCCGATGGTCGCGCCCGTGAGGTACTTCACCTGCACCGCGGCATCGCTGACGATCGTGCCCACGCCCAGCCGGTGGCGCCTGGCCACGCCGCTGTCCGGCACGCGATAGATGCCCGCCTCGTCGCGCACGATGCGGTGGTACTCGGGATAGGCGCCGAGGCTGTCGCCGCCCTTCTCGCAGAAGGCAATCGCCCAGTCGAATTCGGCGCGCGTGAGCGTGCGGTAGGACCAGGCGCTGCGCACTTCCTCGTAGAACGGGTCGGGCGCGAAACCGCCACCGAGCGCCACCGTGACCACGTGCTGCACCAGCACGTCGAGCGGCTTGTCCGGCGGGATGCGCTTTTCCACCCGGCCGGCCTGCGCTGCCCGGCGCGCCGCGGCCGCTTCGATGATCTCCATCGTGTTGGTCGGCACCAGCGTCACGCGGCTCGGCCGCCCGGGTGCGTGGCCGCTGCGGCCGGCGCGCTGCATCATGCGCGCCACGCCCTTGGCCGAGCCGACCTGCAGCACGCGTTCCACCGGCAGGAAATCCACGCCCAGGTCCAGCGACGAGGTTGCCACCACGGCGCGCAGCGTGCCTTCCTTCAAGCCCTGCTCCACCCACTCGCGCGTGCCCCTGTCCAGCGAGCCGTGATGCAGGGCGATGTGGCCGGCCCACTGCGGGCGCGCTTGCAGCAGCAGCTGGTACCAGACCTCGGCCTGCGAACGCACGTTGGTGAAGACCAGCGTCGTGCCGGAGCGCTCGATCTCCTCCACCACCGGCAACTGCATGCGCGCACCCAGGTGGCCGGCCCACGAGTACTTGCCGGGATCGGGCGGGATCAGCGTGTCGATGATCAGCGTCTTGTCGATGCGTCCGCGCACCAGGCGCGGTGCGGGCTCGGGGTCCGGTCCGCACAGGACGGCCAGCGCGTCTTCCAGGTTGCCCAGCGTGGCACTGAGGCCCCAGGTCACCAGGCCCGGATGCAAGGTGCGCAGGCGCGCCAGCGCCAGCTGTGCCTGCACGCCGCGCTTGCTGCCGATCAGCTCGTGCCACTCGTCGATCACCACGTACTCGACGCCCGCCAGTTCTTCGCGCGAGTGTTCGCGGGTGAGCATCAAGGTGAGCGACTCCGGCGTGGTCACCAGCACCGTGGGCATGCGGCGGTCCTGCCGCGCGCGCTCGGCGCTGGGCGTGTCGCCGGTGCGCAGGCCAATCGTCCAGTTCGGCGCCAGCTCACGCAGCGGCTCGGTCAGCGCCTTGGTGGTGTCCGAGGCAAGCGCGCGCATGGGCGTGAGCCAGACGACGCGCAGCGGCTCGGCGCTGCGGCCGTGCGGGTGTCGGCGCAGCAGCGCATCCAGCATGCCGAGCCACACGGCGTAGGTCTTGCCGGATCCGGTGGTGGCATGCAGCATGCCGCTGCGGCCTTCGGCCACCGCCTGCCATACCTCGCGCTGGAAAGCGAAGGCCTGCCAGCCGCGGCGCTCCAGCCACTGGGCGGCGGGCGCTGCTTCGGCAGCACTCGACGGCCTTGGGCGTGGCGCGGGCATGCTGGTTTTTGCGGACAATGGTCGATCTCGAGCAAGGATTGTGCGGCATCTCCAAGGGCTGCCGGCCGCAGGAATGATGGCAATGACGCGCCCCAACATCCTCTTCATCGTCGCTGACGACCTCGGCTTCGCGGACCTCGGCTGCTATGGCGGCCGCGAGGCGCAGTTCGGTCGCGTGTCGCCGCAGCTCGATGCACTCGCCGCCAACGGCATCCGCTTCACGCAGGGCTATTCGAATTCGCCGGTGTGCTCGCCCACGCGCTTCGCGCTGATGACAGGCCGCTATCAATACCGCCTGCGCGGCGCCGCCGAAGAACCGATCAACAGCAAGAGCCGCGGCAGCGCCACCCTGGGCCTGCCGAGCGGGCACCCGACGCTGCCTTCGCTGCTGAAAAGCGCCGGCTACCGCACGGCGCTGTTCGGCAAGTGGCACCTCGGCTATCCACCGCACTTCGGGCCACTGCGCTCCGGGTACGACGAATTCTTCGGACCCATGTCGGGCGGGGTCGACTACTTCACCCACTGCGGCTTCACCGGCCAGCACGACCTGTGGTCCGGCGAAGCGGAGCAGCACGAGGAAGGCTATCTCACCGACCTGATCTCGCGTCGCGCCGTCGACTACCTGGCCCGCGTCGCCGCGGCCGAAGAGAGGGCGCCGTTCCTCCTCAGCCTGCACTACACCGCGCCGCACTGGCCCTGGGAAACGCGCGACGACGAGGCGCTGATCCGGGAGGTCAAGGACAACCTGTTCCACCTGCACGGCGGCAACGTCCACACCTACCGCCGCATGATCCATCACATGGACGAAGGCATAGGCTGGGTGATGCAGGCGCTGCGCCGCCACGGCATGGAGCGCGACACCCTGGTGATCTTCACCAGCGACAACGGCGGCGAACGCTTCTCCGACAACTGGCCGCTGGTAGGCGGCAAGATGGACCTCACCGAAGGCGGCATCCGCGTGCCGTGGATAGCGCACTGGCCGGAGTGGATTCCGCCGGGGCAGGTCAGCACGCAGCAGTGCATGACGATGGACTGGACGACCACCATCCTCGACGCGGCCGGCGTGCCCGCGGACCCGGCCTATCCCCTGGACGGCGTGTCGCTGCTGCCCGTGCTGCAGGACGGGCAGCGCACCTTCGCGCGCCCACTGCACTGGCGCATGAACCATCGCGGCCAGCGGGCGCTGCGCGATGGCGACTGGAAATACCTGCGCGTGGATGGCCACGACTACCTGTTCAACATCGCCGCGGACGAGCGCGAACGCGCCAACCTCGCGGGCCGCCAGCCGCAGCGCCTGGCCGACCTGCGCGATGCCTGGGAACAGTGGAACGAGACGATGCCGCCCATTCCCGCGGATGCGACAGTGAGCCTGGGTTACTCGGCGAAGGACATGCCACAGCGGTAAGACACGCGAGCCCGCCGGGCATACTCGCCGCATGGTCAAGCCGCTGTCCCGCTGGTTTCCCTTCCTGAACTGGCCGCGTCCCGAGCGCAACCTGCTGCATGCCGAGGCGATCGCCGCGGTCACGGTGGCGGTCGTGATGATCCCGCAGTCGGTGGCCTACGCGGGACTGGCCGGCATGCCGCTGGTGACCGGCCTCTATGCCACCTTCCTGCCGATGCTGGTGGCCGTCCTCTTCAGCGCGTCGACGCGCCTGTCGGTCGGTCCCTCGGCCCTGAGCAGCGTGCTGGTCGGCGCCTCGCTCGTGGGCATGGCGCAGCCCGCCAGCGCGAGCTGGGTCGCCCTGGCGGTGTGGCTCGCGCTGCTCGCGGGCGCGCTGCAACTGCTGGTGGGCCTCACGCGTTCGGCGTGGATCCTCAACCTGGTGAGCTCGCCGGTGCTGGCCGGCTTCAGCCAGGCCGCCGCCCTGTTGATCATCGCTTCGCAGTTGCCGGCCTTGATCGGCCTGGACGGATCGCTGGCGCAGTTGCTGCACCAGCCGCACATCGACCTGCAGGCGCTGGCGTACGGCGTGGTGAGCCTCGTGCTGTTCATCGTCGCCCGGCGAGTGGCACCGCGCCTGCCGATCATGCTGATCGTGCTGGCTGCGGCCGGCGCGATCTCGTACCTCAGCGGCTATTCGAAGGGAGGCGCCGTGGTCGGCGCCTTGCCAGAGGGGCTGCCGCAGCCTTACTGGCCGACGTGGCCCGGCTGGGACCAGTTCTCCACGCTGATCGCGCCCGCGCTGGTGCTGACGCTCGTGAGTTCGCTCGAGATGGCGTCCAGCGCCAAGATCGAGAACCAGCGTGACGGCAAGCGCTGGGACGCGAGCCAGGACCTGGTGGGCCAAGGCATGGGCAAGCTGGCCTCCGCCTTTTCGGGCTCCTTCGCAACCAGCACCTCGTTCTCGCGCTCGGCGCTCACCCTGTATGCGGGAGCGAAGACCGGGTGGGCGACGGTGATCGCCACCTTCTTCGTGCTGCTGGTGCTGCTGTTCCTGACCCCGGCGCTGTCTCACGTGCCACGGGCCGTGCTGTCCGCGGTGGTGGTGGCCGCGGTGTCCAGCCTGTTCAAGCCGCGCACTGTCGTCGCGCTATGGCGCATCGATCGGGTCGAGGCGGTGACCGCCACGGTCACGTTTGCGGTGACGCTGCTGTCGGCGCCGCGCATCTACTGGGGGGTGCTCACCGGCGTGCTCCTGGGGCTGGCGCACTTCCTGATCCTGCGCCTGCACCCGCGCATCATCGAAGTCGGCCTGCACCCGGACGGCAGCCTGCGCGATCGCCACCTGTGGCAGCTCGCGCCGCTGGCGCCGCAGCTCTATGCCTTGCGCATGGACGCCGAACTGGACTTCGCCTCCGCCAGCGCGATGGAGCGCGCGATCGTGGAGCACCTCGCGGCGCATCCCGAGGTGCGGCACGTGTGCCTGTTCGCGCACCCGATCAACCGCGTCGACGCCACCGGCGTGGAGATGTTCGGCCAGTTGCGCAAGATGCTGCGCGAGCGCGGTGTGACGCTGCATGTCAGCGGCATCAAGCTGCCGGTGGAGCGGGTGCTGCAACGCGCCGGCGTGCTGGAGGAAAGTCCGCTGCTGAAGATGTACCGCACGGACACCGAGGCGCTGCTGGCGTTCGGGCGCTTGAGTCCGTGAGCTTGCTGGGGTGCCTGCGGCAGCCCAGCCTACGAAGACCCCAGCGTTCGGAACGCCCCTTCCCCAAAACCCGTAGCATCGCCGCTTCGCCCTCCAAACCCGCTGCCCGTGCCCGACTCCCCCCGCTCCTTCGCCGCGCTGCGCATCCGCGGCTACCAGGCGCATTTCAGCACCTACCTGCTGGCCATGATGGCCGACAACATCGAGCACGTCATCAGCTACTGGATGGCGTTCCAGAAGTTCCACTCGCCCGCGCTCGGCGGCTTCGCGGTGGTGTCGCACTGGCTGCCCTTCCTGCTGTTCTCGGTGCCGGCGGGGGCGCTGGCCGACCGGTTCGATCCGCGCCGCATCATCCAGTGCGGCATGGCGCTGTTCATCGTGGCCTCGCTCGGCTGGTCGTACTTCTTCATCACCGACACGCTGCAGTTGTGGGAGGCGATGGCCTTGCTCGTCATCCACGGCTGCGCCGGCGTGCTGTGGCAGGGCGCCAGCCAGATGCTGCTGCACGACATCGTTCCGGCCCCGGTCCTGGGCAGCGCGGTACGGCTGAATGCCACCGCGCGTACGCTCGGCGTGCTGGTGGGGCCCGCCGTCGGCGGCGCCATCATGCTCACGATCGGACCGCGCTATGGCCTGCTGCTCAACGCGCTGTTCTATCTGCCCGCGGTGCTGTGGCTGTGGCGGGCGCCGTACGGCCCGCGCTTCCAGTCGCGCGCGGCGGTGCCGGCACGGGCGGTGCGCGGCCTGGCGGACATCCTGCGCACGATCGCGGAAGTGCGCTCCCAGCGGGTGCTGGCCGCCATGATCCTCGTGGCTGGCTGCGCCTCCTTCTTCGTCGGCAACAGCTACCAGGCACAGATGCCCGGGTTCGCGCACGACCTCGGGCACGGCGACCCGGGCGCCACGTACAGCATGCTGCTGGCCGCCGACGCGGCGGGCGCGCTGGCGGCCGGCCTGCTGCTGGAAAGCCGCAGCGGCCTGCTGGCCACCACGCCGCGCACCGCCGTGGTGATGGCGATGCTGTGGTGCGTGTCGCTGGGCGGCTTCGCGGCGACCAGTTCCTATCCGATGGCGCTGCTCCTGCTGTTCGCGGCCGGTGTCTGCGAGCTCGCTTTCAGCAGCATCGCCATGACCCTGGTGCAGGTGAATGCGCCGGCGGCCTCGCGCGGCCGCGTGATCGGCCTGTACAACATGTCGGCCCTCGGCCTGCGGGCGTTTGCGGGCATCACCGTGGGCCTCGGCGGCAGCGCCTTCGGCATCCATGCCTCGCTGATGGCATCGGCGCTGGTCTTGCTGCTGGTGCTCGGCGGGCTGAGCTATTGGACCGGGCGGCGGGCCGCCAGCCCGTGACGGGCATGCTCCGCAGGCTTGCCTCACGGGCACCGACGTGCGCCATGTGCCCTGCAAGGCCGGCGGACCGGCTATGCTGGCGATGATGTCCAAGCAAGTGCAGTTCGGTTGCGAGACGACTCCAGCGCGATCGGCCATGCCGGCCGCCGACGCGGCTGAGCCCGGTGGCGGCACGCCGGCGCAATTCGCGAAGTTCATGAACGACGAACTCAAGACCTGGGGCGACGTCGTGCGGGCTTCCGGCGTCAAGGTCGACTAAGAGCGAGGCGCGGCACGGGATGGCTCACCTGCTGAACCTGCTGGCGGCCGTGGCGCTGCTGGTATGGGGCACCCATCTCGTTCGCACCGGGGTGCTGCGCGTCTTCGGCGCCAACCTGCGCCATCTCCTGGCGCGCAGCGTCGGCAACCGCCTGACCGCGGCGCTCTCCGGCATCGGTGTCACGGCGCTGGTGCAATCGAGCACGGCCACCGCGCTGATCACGTCCGCCTTCGTCGGCCAGGGGCTGATCGGGCTGCCGTCGGCGCTGGCGGTGATGCGCGGGGCGGACATCGGCACGGCGCTGATCTCGGTGCTGTTCTCCTTCGACCTGTCCTGGCTGTCGCCCCTGTTCATCCTGGTCGGCGTGGTGCTGTTCATCTCGCGCCAGGCGTCCACGCCGGGGCGGATCGGGCGCGTGCTGATCGGGCTCGGGCTCATGCTGCTGGCACTGCGTCTGGTGACGGCTTCCACCCAGGTGCTGACGCAGGGGCCGGCCGTGCGCGCGCTGCTCGATTCGGTGCGCAGCGACCTGCTGCTGGAAATCCTGCTGGGCGCCGTGCTCGCGGTGATCTCGTACTCGAGCCTGGCCGTGGTGCTGCTGATCGCCACGCTGGCGTCCTCGGGCGGCGTGCCGCTGGACGTTGCCTTGGGACTGGTGCTCGGGGCCAATCTCGGAAGCGGCGCGCTGGCGGTCCTGACCACGGCGAAGTCTGCGGTCGCTGCGCGCCACGTCCCGATGGGGACGCTGGCCTTCAAGGTGCTGGGCGTGGTCATCGCCGCCCCGTTCGCCGGCTGGTGGCTGCGCGCGGTGCGGCCCTACCTCGATCCCTCGTCGGTGGTCGTGATGTTCCACCTGGCGTTCAACGTGGTCGTGGGCATCGCCTTCATCGGGCTGACCGACACGATCGCTCGCTGGGTGCAGAAGCTGCTGCCGGTGGACCGCGACAACTCGCTCGGGCGGCCGCATCATCTCGATCCCTCCGCCCTGGAGACGCCCTCGCTGGCGATCTCGAACGCCGCGCGCGAGGCGCTGCACCAGGCCGACATCGTCGAGACGATGATGCTGGGGATGCTGCGCGTGATCAAGGACAACGACCTGCGCCTCGCCCACGACCTGCGCAAGATGGACGACACCGTCGACCAGCTCTATTCGGCGATCAAGTACTACCTGACCAAGATCTCGCGCGAGGCGCTGGGGGAGGAAGAAAGCCGCCGCTGGACCGACATCATCAGCTTCACGATCAACATGGAGCAGATCGGCGACATCATCGAGCGCATCCTGCAGGACATCGAGGACAAGAAAATCCGGTCCGGCCGCAGCTTCTCCGACGCCGGCATGGCGGAGATCTGCGAGCTGCATGCGCGCCTGCTCGACAACCTGCGCCTGGGCATGAGCGTCTTCCTCAATGGCTCGCTGCGCGACGCGCAGAAGCTGCTGGAGGAAAAGGCGCGCTTTCGCGACCTCGAGCGCGCCTATGCCGGCACGCACCTGGTCCGGCTGAGCGAAAACACGGTGCAGAGCATAGAAACCAGCTCGCTGCACCTGGACCTGATCAGCGAGCTGAAGCGGATCAACTCGCAGATCTGCTCGATCGCGTATCCGGTGCTGGACGCGCACCGTCCCCCGCCCATTGCGGCGACAGCGGCCGATCGGCCCGAGGTCCCCTCGCAAAGCGGCCTGCTCTCGCGGTGAGCGCCGGCGCCCGGGAGCGCCTCGCATGACGCGATCGGCACGGTGCCGGCCCGCCGTTGGGGCTTGCCGGCGCGGCCTGAATTCCGTACAAAGGGCCTACGAGTCCTCCGATCGGGATCCAGCATGACACGCCCACTCCACGCTCTTTGCATCGCAGCCCTGCTGGCCGCCGCCACCCTGGCGCACGCCGAAATCGATCCGCCCGCCGCCGAGAACCTGGCGCGCAAGTCGGGGCTCTGGGAACAATTGAGCGGTGTCGCGGCGCAGATCGAAGCCGGCTTGCAGCAGGCCATGCACCGGGCGCAGCTCGCGCCCGCCGACAGCGAGAAGGCGCGGATCGCCCGCGTGATCGCGAGAGCGTATGCGGCGGACCGGCTGCGGGCGACCAGCACCGGCATCATCGCTGCGCGGATGCAGCCGCAGGATGTCGATGCGCTGCGCGCCTGGTTCGACTCGCCACTGGGCCAGGCGGTGGCGCACGCAGAAGAGGCGATCTCCGCCGACACCGCCGATTCGGCCACCGCGATGAAGGAGGGCCTGCGCGTGCTGGCCTCCACGCCGCGCGAGCGCCGCAAGCTGCTGGACGACCTGCTCGCCGCCACGCACGCGGCCGAGGGCATGGTGCAGCTCACGATCAACACCACGGTTGCCGTGCAGCTCGGTGCCGCCAGTGCGATCACCGGCGTGACCGGACCGTCCGCCACCCAGGCCCGCGCAGCCCTGGAACCGCAGCGCCCGCAGATGCTCAAGGCGTACACCGCCCTGATGCTGTCCTCCTTCGCGCGCAGCTACGTCTCGCTCTCGTCCGAGCAATTGAGCGCCTACGTCGCCTTCATCCGCAGCCCCGCCGGCGCGGCGTTCAACGACGTGAGCCTGCAGGCGATGGAAGCGGCGCTGACGGCCGCCGCCAGCGAGATGGGTCGCTCGCTGCCGGGGACGCGGGACGGCAGCAATATCTGACGGAGCACGGGTCGCGGATGGCTTGCGCCAGCCACGCCTTGCAGCGCCGCAGCTTCACGCTGGCCGGCCTGGGCGCCCTGCTGCCCTTGGCGCCCCTGCTGGCGCAGGAGAGGCGGCAGCTCCTGGGCGACATGCACTCGCATGCCACGATGTTCCAGCGCACGGTCGGCCTCCACCTGAAGCGCGAGATGGAGGAGACCGGCACCACGCTGATCGGCTGGGCGCTGGTGGACGACACGCCCTTCACACGGGTCACGCCGCAGGGCATCACGCAGGTGCGGCAGCCGGAGCCGGGGCAGCTCTGGAACTTCTTCCAGGAGCGCGTGGTCCGCTACGACAACGAGCTGCGGAACTGGAAGCTGCCCAAGGCGCTCACGCCGGCCGATGTCGATGCCGCCGTGCACGGTGCGCCGCACGTGGTGATGGCTTGCGAGTCGGCGAACTTCCTGGAGGGGCAGCCGGAGCGCGTCGCCCAGGCCCATGCGATGGGCTTGCGGCACCTGCAGCTGGTGCACTTCATCCGCTCACCCTTGGGGGACCTGCAGACCGAGGCACCGCAGCACGAGGGCCTGCCCGCCGCGGCCTTGAAGGTGATCCAGGAGTGCAAGCGCCTGGGCGTGCTGGTCGACCTGGCGCACTCGGCGCCATCCTTCTTCGACGCCGCGCTGGCTGCTTCCGACGCCACCATGATCTGGTCGCACTCCTGGATCAGCCGCAACGGCGGCACCTGGCGCGACTGGCAGAACGTGGCCCGCTCCCTGTCGCCCGCGCAGGCGCGCCGGATCGCGGCTCACGGTGGGGTGGTCGGATTGTGGAGCGTGCGCGTGCGCTCCGACCGGTCCTACCCGGTGCGCGACCCGCCGTCCTATGCCGACGAGATCATGCGCATGGTGGACCTGCTGGGGCCGCAAGCCGTGGGCTTCGGCACCGACCTCGAGGGCGCCGGGGCCGACCCGACGCTGACCCGCTACGCGGACCTGCGCACCGTCGCCGATACGCTGGTGCGCCGCGGCATGCCGGCCGGCGTGCTGCACGATGTCTGCATCGGCAACTATGCGCGCGTGTTGAAGAAGGCGATGGCGTAGGGGCTGCTCATTTGACACGCGGCCGCGGCAGCTCGCGGTCCGGCGCGCTCAGGCGCCCTGCCCGCAATTGGCCGACCGCATTCACCACCGCGCGCGCCACGTTGCGCACTTCCTCCTGCACGGCGCGGTCGCGGTCCAGCGCCTGGTGGCTGGTCGCGTAGGGTTCGTAATAGCCGATGTAGCGATCCAGCCGCGCCTGCGTGCCGGCGTCGATCAGGCCCATCCAGTCCAGCCAGTCGCACAGCGCGCGGCGCGAGCCCTCGATGCCGGCCACGTCGCCGTGCACCACCACGCCGTAGGTGCGCCCGGCCAGGTGCTTCGGATACGGCCAGCCGGCAAGCTCCACCTTCTTCGCCTTGGCCGCGTCCTTGCCGGACGTGCTGCTGGGGTCGGGATTGCCGCCATCGGCGCAGACCAGCCGGTCCATCATCAGCTTGAGCGGGCTGGCCACCTGGTACCAGTGCGTGGGCGTCACGATGATGACGCCGTGCGCGGCGGACCAGCGCTCGTAGATCTCCGCCATCCAGTCGTTCACCTGGTTGGTGGAGTGATTCGGATAGCAGCTGCACGGCCAGTGGCACAGGGGCATGGCCGTCGAGACGCACGCCTTGCAGGGGTGGATGTGCAAGTCGTAGTCGGAGGTCAGCCGACTGAGATCGAGCAGGTCAGCCTCGATGGCTTCGGCGCGCAGCGAGTCGCACGCGGCTTGCGCAAGGCGCCAGCTCTTGGACATCTCGCCCGGGCAGGTGCCGTCGTTGCGCGGCGAGCAGTTGATCACCAGCACGCGCGAGGGACTGGCCGGGTCGGCCTGGCGCGCCTGCGCCGCGCGCACCTTGTTGCGCTGCTCGTACCACTCCACCGAGAGGTCGTAGTCCGGGTCCTGGAATTCGGGGCCGGCCTTGCGGGTGATCGGCGCCTTGCGGCCCTCGCTGTACGCGTGCCAGGCGATCTCCTCCATGCGGGCAATGGCTTCATCTTCCGCGCGGAACGCCGGATCGAAGAAGCGCGCGCGAAAGCGCTCGCGAAACACCTCGCGCGCTTGCAGGCCCTGCCACTGGCCCTTGCGGACTTCAGGTTCGGAGGGATCGGGCGGCTGCGGCGTCGACATGGCGGGCTCCTCGGGCAGGGTTCCCAGCGTAGCCGAGTGCGGGGGTTCCAGGGCCGGCGAACAGCCGGACATCGAACGATGTCCGTATTCCGCTGCCACGGTCGGCAATCACGCGCTGACGATCCACCCCTCCAGCGGATCGAGATGCTCCGGCAAGCCATACCGCGGCGCGCCCTTTTGCGCGGCCCAGGCGGCCTGCATCAGGCACAGCACCGCGTCCAGGCTGTCGCCGCTGGCGTCCTCGATCAAGGCGTCGTGCTGTGCGTGGGTGAGCTTCAGGCGCAGGCCCAGCCGCGTGCGTCCCTGCTCCAGCGCCGTGACGAGGTCCTTGCGCGCGATCAGGCGCTCGGGGGTCTGCCTGGCGCGCTCGTCGCTCTTGTAGCTGCGGCGCGCGATCAGCTCCCGCGCCAGCAGGCCGGGGTAGGCCTCCAGCGCGATCCGCTGCGGGTCGCCCGGGTGCAGGCCCGGGATGTCCACGCCCGCCTGCAGCAGCAGCGGGATGGCCGCGTGCAGCATGTAGGCCACCGGCGGGTTCACCCATTTCATCGAGGGACTCGAGCCCGCCAGCTTGTCGAAGCGCCGGTGCGCGAACTTCGCGCCGACCGGCCGCGCGTCGCAGTACGCAGCGAAGGTCTCGCGGATCTGCGGTCGCGTGAGGCCGGCGTAGTGCCGCATGCAGTCGCGCCAATCGGTCGGCCAGCCCAGGTGCTCCACCAGTTCGCGCGGCAGTCCGAAAGGGAAGTCGAAGCCGGCGATCCAGGCCTGCGGCAGGCGCAGCCATTCGGCGAAGGCGGACAGCGAATCCACCTTCTCCAGGCGCGTGAGCTGCACCCGGCCACCGGCAGCGTTGCCGATGGCCAGCACGATCGGTTTGCGCCGCGTGGGCGCGCTGGAGAAATCGCAGCCGACCAGCATCGCCAGCGCCGCGGCCGTCATGCGCGCGGTCAGCCGCGGCCGCAGATGGCGGCGGTGGCCGCCAGATCCTCCAGCAGCGAGAGCGACACCTTGCCCGAGACCGCATAGGGATCGAGCTCGGGCTTTTCCGAGTACTTCAGCAGCAGCGCGCTATTGAGCTTCGAGACGTTGACCTGCCCCATGCTCCAGCCGCCGAAGCGGCGCTCGGAGATTTCCTCGAAGTGCAGCAGGGCGACCTCCTTGTGGCGGGCATCGTTCCGGATCGCGCCGAACAGCTCGCTGACCTGCAGGCGCCCGCCCTCGATGCATTGCAGGAACACGCCGTCGCCGTAGCACAGGATGCCCGTGATGCCCAGGGGGGGGTTGTGCTGCCGCGATTGCTGCAGGATGGACTCGACCGCCTGGGGGCTGGTGTCGACGGCGCGGCTGCAATAGAGGAGGCGGACCAGCATGCTGACTCTCAGTCCTTGCGCGGGATCAGCGCCAGGAATTCGCGCCGCAGGTCGGAGTTCTTGAGGAAGGCGCCGCGCATCACGGAGTTGATCATCTTGCTGTCGAGATCCTTCACGCCGCGCCAGGCCATGCAGTAGTGGCGCGCCTCCATCACGATGGCCAGGCCGTCGGGCTGGGTCTTCTCCATGATCAGGTCGGCCAGTTGCACCACGGCCTCTTCCTGGATCTGCGGCCGGCCCATGATCCATTCGGCCAGGCGCGCGTACTTGGACAGGCCGATGACGTTGGTGCTCTCGTTGGGCATCACGCCGATCCACAGCTTGCCCACCACGGGGCAGAGGTGGTGGCTGCAGGCGGAGCGCACGGTGATCGGGCCGACGATCATCAGCTCGTTGAGGTGCTCCGCATTCGGGAATTCGGTGATCGGCGGCGCCTTGACGTAGCGGCCGCGGAACACCTCGTTCAGGTACATCTTGGCGACCCGCCGCGCCGTGTCGTTGGTGTTGTGGTCGTGGGTGGTGTCGATCACCATGCTGTCCAGCACCGTCTGCATCTTCTCCTCGACTTCGTCGAGCAGCCCTTCCAGCTCGCCCGGCTCGATGAAGTCGGCGATGTTGTCGTTGGAGTGGAAGCGCTTGCGCGCCGCGACCAGGCGTTCGCGGATGCGCACCGACATCGGCACGCCCTCATCGAGGGCGGCGGGGCTCAGCTGGCTGGAGGGTTCGGCTTTCATCAGCATGTTGGACTTTACCACCGGGTGGAGACACGGCATGGACGCTACAAGGCGAGCAGACGTTCCAGGGATTGCAGGGTGTCGGCCTCGTGCAGCGGCTTGTCGTGGCGGATGCGCAGCATGCGGGGAAAGCGCACGGCGATGCCGCTCTTGTGCCGGCCGCTGCGGTTGATGCCCTCGAAACCGAGCTCGAAGACCAGGCTGGGCTTGACGCTGCGCACCGGCCCGAACTTCTCGATGGTGTTGCGGCGGATCACGGCATCGACCTGCCGGAATTCCTCGTCGGTCAGGCCCGAATAGGCCTTGGCGAAGGGCACCAGCTGCAAGGCATCGGCGGCGGGCGGCTCCTTGCGCGCGATCGCCTCCAGCACCGCGTCGGCCTCTTCCTTGCCGGTGGGCGCGCGGTTCCACACCGCGAAGGTGTAGTCGGTGTAGACCGAGGAGCGCCGGCCGTGCCCGGGCTGCGCGTACACCAGCACGCAGTCGACCGTCATGGGATCGATCTTCCACTTCCACCACAGGCCCTCGGCCTTGGTGCGGCCGGTGCCGTAGGCGGCATCGAGGCGCTTGAGCATGAAACCCTCGACGCCGCGTTCGCGGGACTGCTGGCGCTTGCGAGCGAAGTCCTGCCAGGCCTGCGCGGTCTCCACCGGCGAGAGATGAAAACCGGTGCCGGCAAGCAGCGCCTCCAGGCGCGCGCGGCGCTCGCGTTGCGGCAGGCCGCGCAGGTCGGCGCCCTCCTGCTCCAGCAGGTCATAGGCCATGAAGCTCACCGGCGCATCGGCCAGGATCTTCTTCGTGAGGTTCTTGCGGCCTATGCGTTGCTGCAGCAGCGCGAAGGGCGCGGGCCGGCCCGCCATCTCACCGGTCTCCGGATCGGGCAAGTCCTTCCACACCAGGATCTCGCCATCGAGCACCGTGCCGTCGGGGAGCTGCTGCGCCAGCGCCTCGATCTCGGGAAAGCGCTCGGTCACCAGTTCCTCGCCGCGCGACCAGATCCACACGCGGCCGCCGCGGCGGATCACCTGGCCGCGGATGCCGTCGTACTTCCATTCCACCATCCAGTCGGTCACCGGCCCGAGCCGCGCCGAGAACAACTCCGGCGGCAGATCGAGCTGGTGCGCCAGGAAGAAGGGATAGGGCTGGCCCTCGTCGCGCTGCTCCGGCACGCCCTCTTGCGCGGCCGCGATCAAGGCCTCGTAGCGCTCGGGCGAAGGCAGCACCTTGCCGTCGGTGTAACCCATCATCCGTTGGGCGACCCGCTTGGCGTCGATGCCGGCATGGGCGGCGAGCGCGCGCTGCACCAGCAGCTTGCTCACGCCGACGCGAAAGCCGCCGCCGACCAGCTTGGTGAGGAGGAAGCGGCCCAGCGTATCGAGCTCCCACCAGTAGCGGGCGACCCGCTGCGCGACTTCCTCGTCGGGCAGGCCGCGCAGGGGCAGCAGGCGCTGCTCCAGCCATTCGGCCAGGCCGACGTCCGAGGGCTCGTCGCCGCGCGGCAGCACCAGCGCGATCGTCTCCGCGAGGTCGCCGACCGACTGGTAGCACTCGTCGAACAGCCAATAGTCGATCTGCGCCATGTGGCAGGCCAGGCCCACGAGCGAGCCAGTCTTGACCACCTGCCGCGGCTTGCCGCCGGCAAGGAAGTAGACGGCCCAGGCGACATCGCGCGCGGGCGCCTCGTCGAAATAGCGCGTGAGCGCCTCGACCTTCTCGTTGGTGGAGGTGGTCGCATCGAGTTCGCTGAACAGGCGCGCAAATCTCTTCATCGCGATCTGTTTGGAAATTTCAACGCAGAAGTCCCAGAAGTGACGCAGAAATCGCAGAAGAAATCCTTGGAAGGAAGTCCTTCTGCGTGTTCTGCGTTTCTTCTGCGACTTCTGCGTTCAAGAATGCGGTCGATCACCCGCCCTCCTCCTTCAGGTCCGCCTCCACCACATCGTCACCGTATTCCGTGGCGAACGACTCCGCCTGCAGGCCGCGCTCGCCGAGGTAGCGCACCAGCACCGGCGCGCTGCCATGCGTCACGATCACGCGTTGCGCCTGGGTGGCCGCGATCGCCTCCAGCAGGCCCGGCCAGTCCGCGTGATCGGACAGCACGAAGCCGCGGTCGTAGCCGCCGCGGCGGCGGTTGCCGCGCACCTGCATCCAGCCGCTGGCAAACGCGGTCTGCGCATCGCCGAAGCGCCGCAGCCACGGACTGGCCGCGGCGCCGGGCGGGCAGACCACCAGGCAGCGGCGCAGGTCCGCCTTGTCGGTGACCTCGGTCACCATGTGCGTCTCCGGCAGCGCCACGCCGGCCGCGCGGTACGCTTCGTTCAGCGGCCTCACGGCGCCATGCACGATGATCGGCCCGATCGACGGATCGACCCCAGCGAGCACGCGCTGCGCCTTGCCGAAGCTGTAGCAGCAAAGGACGCTGGCGCGCGCATGGCTCGCATTGCGCGTCCACCAGGCGTTGACGTCCGCGAAGATCTCCTCGTCGGGGCACCAGCGGTAGATCGGCAGGCCGAAGGTCGACTCGGTGATGAAGACGTCGCAGCGCACCGGCTCGAAGGCGGCGCACGTGCGATCGGGCGCCACCTTGTAGTCGCCGCTGGCCACCCACACCTGGCCGCCATGTTCCAGCCGCACCTGGGCCGAGCCGAGCACGTGGCCCGCCGGATGCAGCGAGAGCGTCACGCCGTGGTGCGTGATGCGCTCGCCATAAGTCAGGGTGTCGAGGTGGATGTCGCCCAGGCGCGCGCGCAGCACGCCCTCGCCCGGCGCTGCCGCCAGGTAGTGGCCGTTGCCGTAGCGCGCGTGGTCCGAGTGGGCATGCGTGATCACGGCGCGTGGCACGGGCCGCCACGGGTCGATGTAGAAATCGCCGGGCGGGCAGTACAGGCCCTCCGGGCGCTGCACGATCAGGTCGTCCGCGCTCACAGGTACTTCTTCCCCTGGATCACCAGCAGGATGCGCATCAGGATCAACGCCAGCCGCTCCTTGGCGCGCTGCAGCGGCGGCCGCTTCTCGAAGGCGGCCGGGTCCATGGGCCGGCCCTCCTGCAGCATGGCATGCAGCAGCCGCTCGCGCAGGCGGCGCGCGAAGCCGGGATCGTCGACCACCACGTTGGCCTCGCGCGCCAGCAGCAGGCTCAAGGGATCGAGGTTGGACGAGCCCACCGTGGCCCAGCGGCCGTCGATCACCGCGACCTTGGCGTGCAGGAAGCTGGGTGCGTACTCGTGGATGGTCACGCCGGCGCGCAGCAGCGCGCTGAACACCGGCCGCGCGGCGTAGTACTGCATGAAGTATTCGTAGCGTCCCTGCAGCAGCAGGCTCACGCGCACGCCGCGCCGCGCCGCGTTCGCCAGCGCGCGGCGCATGCGGCCACCCGGCACGAAGTAGGCGTTGGCGATGATGATCTCCTCGCGCGCGCGGCCGATCGCCCGCAGGTACGCACGCTCGATCACCGCGCGATTGCGCAGGTTGTCGCGCAGCAGCAGCGCCGCGCGCACGTTCACGTCGGTCTGCCGCGGCGCCACGCTGCGCGCGGGCTGCAGGCGGCCGGCGCGCCAGAGGTCATAGGCACTGGCCAGGCGCGCCCGGCGCAACTGGTCGACGGCCTCGATGCGCGACCACTGCCGCACCATGGTGCGGCGCATCTCGTTCACCAGCGGGCCCTCGACGCGCAGCGAGAAATCGAGTCGCGGCGATGCCAGGGTGCCGTGGTTCGGATCGTGGAAATCGTCGAGGATGTTGATGCCGCCGCAAAAGCCGATGGCGCCATCGATCACGCACAGCTTGCGATGCAGCCGCCGCCACTGCCCCGGCCACAGCAGCCCGAAGGCGCCGGTGCGCGAATAGAGCGCCCAGTGCACGCGCGCCTCGTCGAAGCGCATCTGCCAGAAGGGCGGCAGCTCCGGCGTGCCGAAGCCATCCATCACCACCCGCACCGCGATGCCGCGGCGGCCGGCGCGCTCCAGCGCATACGCCACGTCGGCGCCGGTGCCGGTGAAGTCGAAGATGTAGGTCTCCAGCAGCACCTCGCTGCGGGCGCCGTCGATGGCCGCCACCAGCGCCGGAAAGAAGGCCCGGCTGCCTTCGAGCAGTTGCAGGTCGTGGCCGGCGCGCAGGGGCGGAAGCGCATGCGGCACTGGACCGCCTAGAGCTTGAATTCCGCGATCAGCGGCAGGTGGTCGGACATGCGCCACCAGATGCGCCCGCGCGGAATGGAGATGCCGGTGGGCTTGATGCCGCGCGCGTAGACGAAGTCCAGCTGCGCCAGCGGCAGCCGCGAGGGATAGGTGAGCACGCGTTCGCCAACGTGGTCGTCGAAGCCCAGCTTCTTCATGGCCGGCCGCAGCTTCGCGCCCCAGTCGTTGAAGTCGCCGGCGACGATCACCGGCGCCTTGCGCGGAATCTCGCGCTCGACGTAGCGACCGAGCTGCTCGATCTGCCGCGCGCGGCTGGAAGCGATCAGCCCCAGGTGCAGCACGATCACGTGCAGCTGCCGCCGGTTCACCTCCACCTGCACGTGCAGCAGGCCGCGCTGTTCGAAGCGGTGGTCCGACATGTCCTCGTGGCCCTGGCCCACCACCGGCCAGCGCGAAAGCAGCGCGTTGCCGTGCTCGCCGTGCCGGGTCTTCGCATTGGTCTGGTAGACCGGCACGTAGCCTTCGGGGCAGAGGAACTCGGCCTGCGGCAGCTCGGGCCAGCGGGTGAAGAAGCGTTCCTCGCGGCGATGCAGCTTGCGCACCTCCTGCAGGCAGACGAGGTCGGCATCGAGCTGTTCGACGGCATGGCCGATGTTGTGGATCTCGAGCCGTCGCGCCGGGCCCAGGCCCTGCACGCCCTTGTGGATGTTGTAGGTGGCGATCCGCAGAACGGTCATGAAATGAATTCTGGCAGCATCAGGATCGCTTCGGCGTTGGACGGCGAAAAGCAGCGGTCGGCCGCCTGGCGCCAGGGCAGCCACTGCCACGCGGTGTGCTCGCGCGGATTGAGCGTGACCGGCGTCTGCGCCGGCACGCACAGGCCGAACACGTGCTCCGTGTTGCGCGTCACACCCGGGCCATAACGGTGCAGCCAGCGCGGGTAGATGTCGTAGACGTTCTCGAGGTTCCAGTCGGTGAGCTTGCCCGTGGCGACATCGATGCCGGTCTCTTCCATGACTTCGCGGCGCGCGGTCTGCGCGAAAGTCTCGTCCTCGCGGTCCTTGGCGCCGGTGACCGACTGCCAGAACTCAGTCGCATCGGCCCGGTTGATCAGCAGCACCTCGAGCGCCGGCGTGTGGATCACGACCAGGACGGATTGCGGGATCTTGAAGGGGCGGGACATGCAGCGGCCATTCTGCATGTTCCCGGTGGCGGGCGGGGACGCTTCCAAACCCAACAACCGGACGCCGCCTTCTGCGTCCGGATGTTGGTTGTTCAGGCGGCTCTCAGGTGCCCTGCGAAGTCCGCAAGCGGATATGCAACTCGCGCAGCTGCTTCTCGTCCACCGGCCCCGGCGCCTGCGTCAGCAGGTCTTGCGCGCGTTGCGTCTTCGGGAAGGCGATCACGTCGCGCAGGGACTCGGCGCCCGTCATCAGCATCACGAAGCGGTCCAGGCCGATGGCGATGCCGCCGTGCGGGGGCGCGCCGTATTGCAGCGCGTCCAGCAGGAAGCCGAACTTCGCCTTGGCCTCTTCCTCGCCGATCTTCAGGGCGCGGAACACCTTGCTCTGCACCTCCTCGCGGTGGATCCGCACCGAGCCGCCTCCGAGCTCGATGCCATTGAGCACCGCGTCGTAGGCCTTGGCCAGGCAGCGGCCGGGGTCGGTCTCGAGCCAGTCCTCGTGGCCGTCCTTGGGCGAGGTGAAGGGATGGTGCACCGCGTTCCAGCGCTGCGCGTCCTCGTCGAACTCGAACATGGGGAAGTCCACCACCCACAGCGGCTTCCACTGGCCCTCGATCAGCCCGTGCGACTTGCCGAACTCGCTGTGGCCCACCTTCACGCGCAGCGCGCCGATCGAGTCATTCACCACCTTCGCCCGGTCGGCGCCGAAGAAGATCAGGTCGCCGTTCTGCGCGCCGGTGCGCTTGACGATCTCGGCGATCGCGCGGTCATGCAGGTTCTTCACGATCGGCGACTGCAGGCCTTCACGGCCGGCCGTGACGTCGTTGACCTTGACCCACGCCAGGCCCTTGGCGCCGTAGATCTTCACGAACTCGGTGTAGCCGTCGATCTCGCCGCGGCTCATCGCGGCGCCGGCCGGCACGCGCAGGCCGACCACGCGGCCGTCTTCGGCATTGGCGGGTGCGGAGAACACCTTGAAGTCGACGTCCTTCATCACGTCGGTCAGCTCGGTGAACTCCAGCTGCACGCGCAGGTCCGGCTTGTCGGAGCCGTACAGGCGCATCGCGTCGGCATGCTTCATCACCGGGAACGGCGGCAGCTCGGTGCCGATGGCGTTCTGGAAGGTGCTGCGGATCATGCCCTCGAACATCGTGCGGATCTCCTCCTCCGTCATGAAGGAGGTTTCGACGTCGATCTGCGTGAATTCCGGCTGCCGGTCCGCGCGCAGGTCCTCGTCGCGGAAGCACTTGGTGATCTGGTAGTAGCGGTCGAAGCCGGAGACCATCAGCAGCTGCTTGAACAGCTGGGGCGACTGCGGCAGCGCGAAGAACATGCCGTCGTGCACGCGCGAGGGCACGAGGTAGTCGCGCGCGCCCTCCGGCGTGGACTTCGTGAGCATCGGCGTCTCGATGTCGATGAAGCCGTTGGCATCCATGAACTTGCGCACTTCCATCGTCACGCGGTAGCGCAACCTCAGGTTGTTCTGCATGTACGGGCGGCGCAGGTCCAGCACGCGGTGCATCAGGCGCGTGGTTTCCGAGAGGTTCTCGTCATCGAGCTGGAACGGGGGCGTGACGGACGGATTGAGCACCGTCAGCTCCTGGCACAGCACCTCGATCTTGCCGCTCTTGAGGTTGTCGTTGATCGTGCCCTCGGGACGCGCGCGCACCAGGCCCTTGACCTGCACGCAGAACTCGTTGCGCAGGCTTTCGGCGGTCTTGAACATCTCCGGCCGGTCGGGGTCGCACACCACCTGTACATAGCCTTCGCGGTCACGCAGGTCGACGAAGATCACGCCGCCGTGGTCGCGCCGGCGATTGACCCAGCCGCACAGGCTCACGGTCTGGCCCATCAGGGCTTCGGTCACGAGACCACAGTAGGTCGTACGCATTTGTTGGGACATGGGGAACCTCGGGAGAACGCGCAGCTCAGCGCGTGATCGTCTTCTGGGGCGACACGACGCCCATCGAGACGACGTATTTCAGAGCGTCGTCGACGCTCATCTTGAGTTCGATGCAGTCGCTCTTGCGCAGCATCACGAAATAGCCACCCGTGGGGTTCGGGGTGGTGGGGACGTAGACGCTGAGGTATTCCTCGCCGCGCAGGTAGGTGGTGACGTCGCCGCCGGGCGTGCCCGTGACGAAGGCGATGGTCCACACGTCCGCCCGCGGCCACTGCACCAGCACCGCCGTGCGGAACGCATTGCCGCTTTCGGAGAACAGCGTGTCGGAGACCTGCTTGACGCTGGAATAGATCGACCGGACCACCGGGATGCGGGTGACGACAGCGTCACCCAGGCGCACCAGCTTGCGGCCGATGAAATTGCTGGCCGTCGCGCCGACGATCAGCAGGATGGCCAGCGTGAGCAACACGCCGAAGCCGGGGATGTGCACGCCGATCAGGCGGTCGGGCTGCCAGGCTGAAGGCAGGATCAGCAGGGTCTGGTCGAGCGTGTCGATGATCCAGCGCAGCACGCTGAGCGTGACCACCGCCGGCACGATGACGAGCAGCCCCGCCAAGAGCCATTTGCGCAGGGCAGACATTCAGTACTCAGTGGCAGGCGCAGGACGCGCCGCAGCCGCCGGCCGAGGCGCTGGGCGCATCGGTCTTGCCGGCAGCGGGAGTGCTGTCGCTCTTGCTCTCGGCCGGCTTGCTTTCCGCCGGCTTGGTTTCGGCGGGCTTGCTCTCGCCGGGCTTGCTCTCGGCGGGCGGCTTGTCCGTGCTGTCCGGAGTGGCCGGCGCGCCGCTGTTGCCGCCGCGGAAGTCCGTGGCGTACCAGCCGGAACCCTTCAGCTGGAAGCCGGCGGCAGTGATCTGTTTGGTAAAGCTGTCGGCGCCGCACGACGGGCAGGTCGTGAGGGCGGGATCGGACAGTTTCTGCAGGACATCCTTGGCATGGCCACAGGAGCCGCACTTGTAGGCGTAGATGGGCATGGCAGTGTCAGGAGGTCGTGAAATGCAAAGCCTTCAATTATAGGGACCCGGGGGAAATTCAATCCCGGGGCCGCGAGGATGCCATTCCGGGGCAGACGGATGTCAGCGCAATGTGAGGGATGTCATGCCCGAAGGATGTCATGCCTGAAGGGTGCAAATCCCTGAAGGGTGTCATCCCTGGAGGATGTCATCCCGGGCTTGACCCGGGATCCATGCCCTGATCCGGCGCAGTCGTGGATTGCGGGTCAAGCCCGCAATGACATCCTAGGACATCCAAGACATCCAAGACACCAGGAGATTCAGGACATCCAGCCCCTACTGCGCCGCCACGCTCGCCACGTGATGCGTATGCTCATGCCGGTTGCGCAGGCGCTGCGGGACGAGCGAACCCACGATCTGGCCGATGAAGGCGGCGATCAGGCCGGCGAGCTGGCCGGGGAACTGCTTGCCCAGGACCTCGCCGCCCACCTGCGGGAAGAACAGCAGCCACACGGCGATGCCCGCCGCCACCGAGCAGATCGCGCCCTGCGTGGTGGACCGCTTCCAGTACAGGCCCATCACCAGCGGCACGAAGGCGCCCACCAGGGTCACCTGATACGCGGCGGAGACGAGGTCATAGATCGAGGTGCCCTTCATCGCGATGGCATAGGCCAGCACCAGCCCGGTAAACGTGACGATCGTCGCGCGCATCGCGAACAGCTGCTGCTTGTCGGTCATGCGCGGGCGCACGTTCTTCAGGATGTTCTCGACGAAGCTGGTCGAAGGCGCCAGCAGCGTCGCCGACGACGTGCTCTTGATTGCCGAGAGCAGCGCGCCGAAGAAGAGGATCTGCATCACCAGGGGCATCTTCGTGAGCACGAAGGTGGGCAACAGGCGCTGGTAGTCGTTCTTGGCCAGTTCCACCGCGCTGTTGCCCATCACGACGACGGCACTGGCGACGATGAACATGGGCACGAAGGCGAAGAAGATGTACGAGACGCCGCCGATCACCGCGCCGTTGCGCGCCGTCTCGGCATTGCGCGCCGACATCACGCGCTGAAAGACGTCCTGCTGCGGGATGCTCCCCAGCATCATCGTCAGCCCCGCGCCGATGAAGAAGGCCATCTCGGTGAAGCTGGGCGCCGGCAGGAAGTGCCACAGGTCCTTGGACGTCGCCAGGGCCAGCACCTTGTCGGCGCCGCCGGCCAGCCTGGCGGAGAAGACGGCGATGATCGCCAGCCCCACCACCAGCACGATCATCTGGATGAAGTCCGTCCAGGCAACGGCGAGGAAGCCGCCGATCACCACGTAGACCAGCACGGCCATGGTGCCCACGATCATGCCCGCGGTCTCGGACATCGCACCGTTCGTGAGCACCGAGAACACCAGCCCCAGCGCCGTGATCTGCGCCGCCACCCAGCCCAGGTAGCTGAGGATGATCGCCGCGGAGCAGAAGATCTCGATGCCGCGCCCATAGCGCTGGCGATAGAAGTCGCCGATGGTCAGCAGGTTCTGCTTGTACAGGCGGGTAGCGAAGAACAGGCCCACCAGGATCAGGCAGGTGCCGGCGCCGAAGGGATCCTCGACGATCGCATTGAGGCCGCCCTGCACGAAGCGCGCCGGAATGCCCATCACCGTCTCGGCCCCGAACCAGGTCGCGAAGGTGGTGGTGACCACCATGATCAGCGGCAGGCTGCGCCCCGCGATCGCGAAGTCGGTAGTGTTCTTGATGCGGGTGCCGGCCCACACCCCGATCCCCAGGGTGCCGACGAGGTACAGGACGACGAAGGTGACGAGCGTGTAGTTCATGCCAAGTCCTCACCCGGCAGGCGGGCAGCCGGAATTATGCAGCACGACTGCAGAGCTTAAAAAACCCGAATGTGCACCACGTACTGCATCACCGCCAGGCCGAAAGCAAATCCGAGGCCCACGTAGATGATGGTCTGCAGGAGCCGGTTGGTCTTCTTCAGTTCCGCCATCAGTTCGTCGGCGTCGCGCTTCATGATGCCGCGCTCCTTGCGCAGGTAGCGGTGGATCAGGTGCGGCAGCTCGGGGATGATCTTGGCGTAGCGCGGCGCCTGGGCGCGGATCTCCTGCCAGAGCTTCTGCGGGCCGATCTGGTCCAGCATCCAGCGCTCGAGGAAGGGCTTGGCGGTGGCCCACAGGTCCAGCTCCGGATCCAGCTGGCGGCCCAGCCCCTCGATGTTCAGCAGCGTCTTTTGCAGCAGCACCAGTTGCGGCTGGATGTCGACGTTGAAGCGGCGCGACATCTGGAACAGCCGCATCAGCACCATGCCGAGCGAGATCTCGCGCAGCGGCCGGTCGAAGTACGGCTCGCACACGGTGCGCACGGCGCCCTCGAGTTCGTCGACGCGGGTGCCGGGCGGCACCCAGCCCGACTCGATATGCAGTTCGGCCACGCGCTTGTAGTCGCGCCGGAAGAAGGCCGTGAAGTTCTGCGCCAGGTAGTCCTTGTCAAACTCCGTGAGCGTGCCGATGATGCCGAAGTCGAGCGAGATGTAGCGCCCGAAGCTGCCCGGCGCGATGCTCACCTGGATGTTGCCGGGGTGCATGTCCGCGTGGAAGAAGCCGTCGCGGAACACCTGCGTGAAGAAGATCGTCACGCCGTCGCGCGCCAGCTGGCGCAGGTCGACGCCGGCTTCGACCAGCCGCTCGACCTGGCCGATGGGCACGCCGTGCATGCGCTCCATCACGATCACCTCCGGGCTGACGAAGTCCCAGTACATCTCCGGGATCATCACCAGGTGCAGGTCCTGCATGTTGCGGCGCAGCTGCGCGGCGTTGGCGGCCTCGCGCACCAGGTCCAGCTCGTCGTGCAGGTACTTGTCGAACTCGGCGACCACCTCGCGCATCTTCAGCCGGCGCGCGTCCACCGACATGCTCTCGACCCAGCGCGCCAGGATGCGCATCAGGTCCAGGTCCTTGTCGATCACGGACAGCACGCCGGGCCGCAGCACCTTCACGGCGACCTCGCGCACTTCGCCATTGCGCAGGCGGACCGTGGCGAAGTGCACCTGCGCGATCGAGGCGCTGGCCACCGGCTCGCGCTCGAAGGTCTCGAACACTGCCGCCAGCGGCCGGCGGAAGGAACGCTCGATGGTGGCCACCGCCACCTCGGAGGGAAACGGCGGCACCCGGTCCTGCAGCAGCGCCAGTTCGTCGGCGATGTCGGCCGGCAGCAGGTCGCGCCGCGTGGACAGCACCTGCCCGAACTTGACGAAGATCGGACCCAGGTGCTCCAGCGCTTGGCGCAGGCGCTGCCCGCGCGGGGCGTCGAGCTGGCGGCGGCGGCCGAACGAGATGATCCGGGCGAGCCCCTGCAGCCGGAAGCCGGAGAGCGCCAGCTCGTCCAGTCCGTAGCGCAGGATCACCCAGAGGATGAAGACGGCGCGCAGGTAGCGCGTCATCCGCCTGCCTGCCCCGGTCCCATGGGGGACGTGGCAGCCGGGGTATCGCCGGGATCCCGCGCAAGAGGCCCGCGCGCGACGAACTGGCGCATGGCATCGCCCATGCGCCGCAGCACCGAGCCGACGGCATGCGCGGGCGCATCGCCGAAGACGCGGGCGAGGTCCTCCTCGAGGTCCCAGCGCACGTGGTCCACCAGCCACTGCACTTCCGCGGCCAGTTGCACGTCACCGGCAATGCGCACCGGCGGCTTCTCGCCGCGCACGGCGGCACGCGCCAGCGAGAAGGGCGACTCTTCGGTCAGGGTGAGAGTGAGGTCGGGCAGTTGCGTGATCGGGCCCAGGTCCAGCAGCCCGGCAGGGGTGGCAACCAGCCGCACGCTCAGGTTGCGCCAGTGCGCCTCGACCAGGCGACCGGCCTGGCGCTTCAGGCGCGCCTGGGCCTCGGGCTCCTGCTGCAGGACGTGATTGAGCATCAGCACCAGCCGGTGCTGCATCTCGTGCACCATCCAGCCGGGAGGCTGCAGGGCCTCGCCGATGCGATCGAAGATCTGGTCGAAAAAGGAAGCGGGGGACGGGGTCGTCGACATGATGCGCGATTATGCGGCGCGCCCGGAGGGGGCTGGCGGCACTGGCGGCGCTCGGACCTTCCGTGTCCGTCCGTGGTATTGCCGGCTGCGCCGCATCGTGGATGTCATTGCGGGCTGAGCCCGCATCCTGGATGTCATTGCGGGCTTGACCCGCAATCCACGACGGCGCGTGACCGCGCGCTGCAATGGATCCCGGGTCAAGCCCGGGATGACATCCAAACAGCCCGGGATGACATCCAAACAGCCGGGGATGACATCCAGACAGCCGGGGATGACGCGTCGTCAGACGTTCACTGCAGCGCCTGCACCCCCGCCACCAGCCAACCGGCCGTGCCGCTCTTGGGCTTGATCATGTTCCACACCTCGCGGAAGGGCGCGGGCCCGGCCGAGGCCTCTTCGCGCATCATCCCGGAGAACTCGACGCTGGCCATGTACTCGGTGGGCAGGTCCTCGATGCCGAGCAGCTTCGCCTCGAGCATCACCACGTCGGTCTTCTGCGGCGTCACCGCGGGCTGGCGATCGCGCTCGGCGATCTGGGTGCGGATCTCCTGCAGCATCTCGTCGGTCATCATGCTGCGCAAGGTGCCGGTGTCGCTGTGGTCCCACGCCTCCTGCAGCGTCACGAAATTGCGCTTCGCCGCCTGCAGGAAGCCCTCGGCGTCGAAGCCGGCCGGCACGCCCCAGTTCTGCGAGCCGTCCAGGCCGCCGGCCGCGCCCACGGCGGAGCCGATGCGCACGCCGCTCTGCGCATGCTGCACGTCGAAGCCGCTCTCCCAGGGCCGCGCCGAGGCGTCGTTGCCCACTTTCTGCGGGTTGTATTGCGGCGGCGACGCGGGCGCATCGACCGTGGCGCCCTGGTAGGCATAGCCCGGGTCGCGGCGCGCACGCATGCGGCCGAAGATCATCAGCGCCACCATGGCCAGCACCGCGATCAGCAGGATGTTGCCGAAGCCGGCGCCAAAGCCCAGCGAGTGCGCCAGCCAGGCCAGGCCCAGGCCGGCGGCGAGGCCGCCCAGCATGCCGCCCCAGCGGCTGCGCGGCGGCGCGAGCGGCGGAGTCTGCGGCGCGACGCTGCCGTTTTGCGCGTTGCTCGGCGCCCTGGGCGCCACCGCCGGCGGCGCGCTGTAGCGCTGTGTGACGTTGGGCGACATGCGGCCAATGGAGCGGCCGCCACCCAGGCGCGCCGCCTCGGCGTTCATCGCTCCGAGGGTGAGCACCAGTGCCAGCAGAACAGTGAAAAGCTTCATCATCGATCTCCTTGCTGATGCGCCATGTGGGGGCTCAGCACTTGATTGCAACATGCAGCGCTGCCACGCCGCCGGTGAGGTTGTGGTAGTCCACATGACCGAAGCCGCTTTGCTTCATCATGGCCTTGAGTTCCTCCTGCCCGGGATGCATGCGGATGGATTCGGCCAGGTAGCGGTAGCTGGCCTCGTCGCCCGCCACCATGCGTCCCAGGCGCGGCAGGATGCCGAAGGAGTACCAGTCATACGCCTTCTCGAGCGGCCGCGCCACCTTGGAAAACTCCAACACCAGGAGCTTGCCGCCCGGGCGCAGCACCCGGTGCATCTCGGCCAGCGCGCGGTCCTTGTGCGTCATGTTGCGCAGGCCGAAGCCCACGCTCACGCGGTCGAAACTGCCGGCGGCAAACGGCAGTTTCTCCGCGTCGCACACCACGGTCGGCAGGACGAGGCCGGCATCGAGCAGCCGGTCGCGTCCGACGCGCAGCATGGACGCATTGATGTCCGTATGCACCACGAAGCCGGTGTCGCCCACCTTGCGCGCGAAGGCCTGCGCCAGGTCGCCGGTGCCGCCGGCGAGATCCAGCACGCGCTGCCCGGGTCGGACATCCGCCACCAGCACGGTGTAGGCCTTCCAGGCACGGTGCAGACCGAGCGACATCAGGTCGTTCATCAGGTCGTAGCGTGGCGCCACGGAATCGAACACGCTGCGCACGCGCCTGGCCTTCTCGCGCTCGTCGACCGACTGGTATCCGAAGTGGGTGTTGCTCATGGAATGCGTGTTTCTCAATGGCCGCACGCGTGGCCCGCGTTGGCGGCCATGGGAGCGTCGCGCTCCGCGCCGGCCTCCTGCAGCCGGCGTTCGTAGTCCTGCCACAGCTGCGCCTGTTGCTGGCCGAGGAAGTACAGGTAGTCCCAGGAGTAGATGCCGGTGTCGTGGCCGTCGGAAAAGGTCGGCTTGACCGCGTAGTTGCCCACCGGCTCCAGCGAGACGATGTCGACCGCGCGCTTGCCGGTCTGCAGCACCTCCTGGCCCGGGCCGTGGCCCTGCACTTCGGCGGAGGGCGAGTAGACGCGCATCAGCTCGAAGGGCAAGCGGAACAGCGAGCCGTCGGCAAAGCCGACCTCCAGCACGCGCGACGCGCCATGCAAGATGAGGGATTCAGGATTGGGAGTGTCGCTGCGCAGGCCGGCCATGGATGGCAGTGTACGGGACCCCGCAGCGGCCGAGGCCTGGGAGACTGCGTATGCCCGAGGTCAACAGAATTCGTAGGGTGGGTTGCCGCAGGCACCCCACCAGTGGGCGCCGAAAGGTGGGGTGCCTCCGGCAACCCACCCTGCTAGAAGCGCACGCCCAGGTTCACGTACCAGCGATCGTCGCCCGATTGCGGCGCCGCGGAGTTCACCGTCAGCGGGATGCGGCTGCCCAGCACCAGCCGGCCGTAGTCCACCGAGGCCACGAACGGACCCCTGGCATAGCGCAGGCCGAGGCCGACGCTTGCGAGCCGGTCGGAGGCGGGCTTGTTCAGGCCGTCCGGCTCGTTGTTCCAGACGTAGCCGGCATCCACGAAGCCCAGGCCTCGCAGGCCCGCCAGCAGTTCCGGCGTGGTGATTTCGAGCGTCGCCGACACGCCCTTGTCCGCCGAGATGGGCCGCTCGATCTCGGTGCCGCGCACGGACGCCAGCCCACCCAGGCCGAACTGCTCGCCGGAGATCAGCACGTCCGGGCTGTACTGGAAGTTGCCGCGCAGGCTCCAGATCCAGGTCTGCGCCAGCGGCGCGGTGTAGCTGGCCGAACCGCGCACGGCCTTCCAGTGCAGCTTGCTGATGCGCGGGTCCTCGCTTTGGTAGGAGGCCAGGTCGTTGTGCTCGCCGGTGCCGGTGTTCCAGGCCAGCTCGGTGGTGTAGCCCCACACCGCTGTGTCGCTCTCGGTGCGCGCCGTGTAGCCCAGGCTCACCGGGCGGCTGCGGCGATCGAGCGCACCGGGCACGATGATGTCGTTGATCTTCGATGCATTGAAGACCTTGTCGTCGATGCCCGCCGTCACATAGCTGCGGCGGCCACCCTGCGGCGCCAGGTAGCGCGTGAAGTTCAGCCCGAAGGTGCGGCCGGCGCCGGTGCTGGTGAAGCTGCCGAAATTGCCGACCACGTCCGAGCGCGTGAAGCTCGCGCCGATCACGCCGCCCGCGGCATAGAGCGGCACCTTGTAGGCCAGGCCCAGTTGCTTCACGTCATCCGGCCGCTCGAACGAGGTGGTGTAGGCGCCGATGAACTGGTGATCGCGGTTGAAGAGGTTGGTGTGCCCGCCCGAAACCGTGAAGCGATCGCGCCCCGAGGTGGCGTCGCCGGCGTTCGACAGCGACATGCCCAGCGTCCACGGGCGCTCTTCGCGCACGGTGATCGTGGCGTCGATCTTGTCGGGCTCCTCGGACTCGCGCAGCCCCACCTGCACCTGCTTGTTCGGGTTCTCGTTGGCGATCGCGGTCTGGATGGCCAGGCGCTTGAAGTTGGGACTCTCGCCCTCGCGCAGCTCCGGCAAGGTGCGGCGGATGTTCTCTTCGTCGTAGATGCTGCGGCCTTCGATGGTCACGCGGCCGACCACGAACTTCACGATGGAAAGCTTCACCGTCTCGCCGACTTCCTGCGGCGGCAGGGCGACCCGGTGCAGGCCGAAGCCGCGCGCGCGCAGTGCGCTTTCGAGGGCGGCGGTCGCCTGCTGCAGCGTTTCGAGCGTGGCGTTCGGGCGGATGAAGGGGGCGAGTACGCGTTGCGCCTCCGCCTCGCCGATCGGGTTTTCGCCTTCGATGCGAAAGCCGCGGAGGGCGAACACCGTGGCCGGGGCGGCGGCGGCCATGGGCGGCGTCGGTGCGGTGGGCGCAGCGGCGCGGCCCTGGGCAGAGGCTGCGCCCGCGGCAATCGTCATCAGGGCCAGCAGGCCGTGCCGCGACAGCCGCGGCGAAGCAATGCCTCGAGTCATGTTTCCTTGCCGCTCGTTCTTATGGGAGCGGGCATTCTCGCCGCGGGTAAACAATTTGTCACCCGCCGGTTGGCATAGCTACTTGCAGACCTGGCTGTTGCTGCGGATCCCCGACTCGCCCAGCACGGTGGAGAGCAGCGGGTTCCTGGAGTTGGGCAGCGGTACGCGATCGAACTCGATGAACTTCGGGATCAGCGAGGGGCGGGCCGTCTCGCCCGTGACGCTGGCAAAGCCCGCCTCGCCGCGTCCGAGCTCCAGCACGTCGCGCGCGCTGGTGATCTCGATATGGCCGTCGCGCACGAACACGAACAGGCCCTCGGCGGCATCGGACACGGCCTCGGTCGCAAACAGCTTGGGCGGCACCGGAACTTCGTCCGGCCGCGGCGTGCCCGGGTTGGGCTGGTTGGCGATCGGCTGCACGGCGCCCGACGCCGGTATGAAGAGGCCCTGCCCCGCCTGCAGCACCTGCAGCGCGGTCTGGCCGGTCTGGCCCACCTCGATGGCGCCGAGCCAGGTCCACAGCGTCAGGCCGGCATCCGGCTCGCCCGGCTCGCCGGCGCACACGCCGGTGCAATTGACGTCGAAGCCGGTGCCGCGGATACCGATGGTGGCCGTGGCCGTGCTGAAGCCGACGTTGCGGTTGTTGGCCTTGGCGATCAGGCCGGTGAGCGTGCGCACCGAGCCGCGCAGGATGGAGGCCAGGAAGCGGCCTTCGCCGGCGTTCTTGTCGTCGTAGACGAAGTTGTCGACGCGAAAGCGCGATTGCGAACCGAGCGTGATGCGCGTGTCATCGCGAAAGGCCAGCACCGCCTGGCCGCCGCGCGCCGTCTCCACCACGTCGCCGGGATAGACGCTGCCGCCCGCCACCAGCCGACGGCGCAGGCCGGCGCCGTCGACGGCAAAGAGGTCGCCCTGCACCGTCACCACCTTGGCACTCGCCTGGATCGCGTTCGGACGCGAGGCTTCCTGGATCTGGCTCGATTCCTGGCCGCATTCCCCGCTGCACACGCGTGCGTCGAAATCGGTGCCGCGGATCCCGATGGTGGCCGTGTTGGTCTGCACCCGCGCGGCATTGGGCGAGCTCTTGGAGATCACGCCGGTCACCGCGCGGAAGCCGCCGCGCACCAGTTGCATCAGGTAGTTGTTGTCGGGCGCGTTCTCGTGGAACTGGTACTGCTGCAGCACGAGTTCGGAGTTGGGCCGCAGCGTCATGCGCGTGCCGTCCGCCAGCTTGATGATGGCCGAGGCGCCCTCGGACGTGGTCAGCCGGTCGCCTTCGCGCAGCACCAGGCCCTTGCCCAGCGTGCGCGGGGTTTCGCCGGGCGTCTGGGCAAAGCCGACGCCGCGCGAGAACTCGACTTCACCGGCGGTACTTTGGGCATGGGCACTGGCCGCCACGAGCAGCAGGCCCCCGGCCAACAGCGTTGCCAGCCAGTGAGATACATCTTTTGCTGCACGCATGGACAAACCTCCGGTCACCGGTGTTTCAATCGAATAGCTGATTTGCCTGTTATACACGCTGCCGCAGAGACACAGGGGCGAGCGCAGGGGCTGGCGCCGCATGCCTCGTGCGGATTTCACGGCGCGCGCAGATTCACGCGAGCAGGGCTGTCTTGAAGGCTTCTTCGAGACCCGGCAATGCGGCGGCCACCTGCTGCACGCGCGCGGCATCTGCCTCGCGCTGCAGCGCGGCCCAGACCGCGCCGGGGAAGTGGCTGTCCCAGTCGAAGCGCGCGATCACGTGCCAGTGCAGGTGCGGCACCGCGTTGCCGAGCGAGGCGAGATTGACCTTGGCAGGGTGCAAGCTCTGCAGCATCGCCTGTTCCACTGCGGCCAGTACGTCGACCACCACGATGCGATCAGCGCGGGCAAGCTGCGAGAACTCGCGCACGTGCTCTTGCCACACGAGCCGGTAGAAGGCGGGGAAGCCCGCCTCCTGCGCATGGATCAGCCGCCACTTCGGCGTCTGCAGCACCACGCGGCCACCAGCCTTCTCGCACAGCGGGCACCCGGGAACGGTCACACCAGCACCCGCTCGATGCCGCCGTTGTTGGCGGCGCGCACGTATTCCTTCATCCAGTCCGCGCCGAGGATCTTGCTGGCCATCTCCACCACGATGTAGTCGGCTTCGAGCAGCCCGTTCTGCAGGTCGTGGTTGTAGCGCGTGAGGCCTTGCAGGCAACTCGGGCAGCTGGTGAGGATCTTCAGGTTCTCCTTCTCGCCGACCACGCCGGAGGCACGCATGGCGGCCTCGTCCTTGCGCAGTTCTTCTTCCTTGCGAAAGCGCACCTGCGTCGAGATGTCGGGCCGCGTCACGCCGAGGGTGCCCGATTCGCCGCAGCAGCGCTCCGATTTGCGCACGCTGTCGCCCACCAGCGCCTTCACCGTCTTCATCGGGTCCTGCAGCTTCATGGGCGTGTGGCAGGGGTCGTGATAGAGATAGGCGCCCGCCCCGTCCAGCTTGATGCCTTTTTCCAGCAGGTATTCGTGGATGTCGATGATCCGGCAGCCCGGGAAGATCTTGTCGAATTCATAGCCCTGCAGCTGGTCGTAGCAGGTGCCGCACGAAACCACCACCGTCTTGATGTCCAGGTAGTTCAGCGTGTTGGCGACGCGGTGGAAGAGCACCCGGTTGTCGGTGATCATCTTCTCGGCCTTGTCGAACTGGCCCGAGCCGCGCTGCGGATAGCCACAGCACAGGTAGCCCGGGGGCAGCACGGTCTGCACGCCGGCGTGCCACAGCATCGCCTGCGTCGCCAGCCCCACCTGCGAGAACAGGCGCTCGGAGCCGCAGCCCGGAAAGTAGAAGACCGCCTCGCTCTCGGCCGTCGTCGCCTTCGGGTCGCGGATGATGGGGACGTAATCCTTGTCCTCGATGTCCAGCATCGCCCGCGCCGTCTTGGTCGGCAGCCCGGTGGGCAGCTTCTTGTTGACGAAGTGGACCACCTGCTCCTTGATCGGCGCGCTGCCGTGCGTATCGGGCGGGCGCGTCACCTGCAGGTGCGCCAGGCCGCGCAGCAGGTTGTTGGCCAGGCGCTGCAGCTTGAAGCCGACGCCGACCATCGCGGCTCGCACCAGCTTGATGGTCTCCGGGTTGGTGGCGTTCAGCATGAACATCGCCGCCGCATTCCCGGGGCGGAAACTCTTCTTTCCCATCTTGCGCAGCAGGTTGCGCATGTTCATCGACACGTCGCCAAAGTCGATCTTCACCGGGCACGGGTTCTCGCACTTGTGGCAGACCGTGCAGTGGTCCGACACGTCCTCGAACTCTTCCCAGTGCTTGATCGACACGCCGCGGCGCGTCTGCTCCTCGTACAGGAAGGCTTCGACCAGCAGCGAGGTGGCCAGGATCTTGTTGCGCGGGCTGTACAGCAGGTTGGCGCGCGGCACGTGGGTGGCGCACACCGGCTTGCACTTGCCGCAGCGCAGGCAGTCCTTGATCGAATCGGCGATGGCGCCGATGTCCGACTGCTGCATGATGATCGACTCGTGCCCCATCAGCCCGAAGCTGGGCGTGTAGGCGTTGGTCAGGTCGGCGTACACCGAGGTGTCGGCATCGACCTCGCCCACGCTCGAGGGGCGCAGCAGCTTGCCCTTGTTGAAGCGGCCCTGCGGATCGACCCGTTGCTTGTAGTCGGCAAAGGGCGCGATCTCCTCGTCGCTCAGGAATTCCAGCTTGGTGATGCCGATGCCGTGCTCGCCCGAGATCACCCCGTTCAAGGACCGGGCCAGCGCCATGATGCGCTTCACCGCCTCGTGCGCGGTCTGCAGCATCCGGTAATCGTCGCTGTTGACCGGAATGTTGGTGTGCACGTTGCCGTCGCCCGCGTGCATGTGCAGCGCCACCCACACGCGACCCTTGAGCACGCGCTGGTGGATCGCGTTCACCTCGGACAGGATGGATGCAAAGGCATTGCCGGAGAAGATCGTCGCCAGCGGCGCGCGGATCTGGGTCTTCCAGCTGGCACGCAGCGAGTGGTCCTGCAGTTGCGCGAACAAGGGTTCCACGTTGGCCAGCCAGTCCTGCCATTGCGCCCGCACCTCGCGGATCAGCGCGATGGCCTGCTGCACGCGGTCTTCCAGCAGTTCGGCCGAAGGGATCTCGCCGGCGTCGTCCTGCTTGCCCAGGGGCAGGCGGCCGCGGGTGAAGAACAGCTCCAGTTCGTCGGTCAGCGCGATCTTGTTGCGCAGGCTGAGCTCGATATTGATGCGCTCGATGCCGTCGGTGTATTCGGCCATCCGCGGCAGCGGGATCACCACGTCTTCATTGATCTTGAAGGCGTTGGTGTGCTTGCTGATGGCGGCGGTGCGCTTGCGATCGAGCCAGAACTTCTTGCGCGCTTCCGGGCTGATCGCAATGAAGCCCTCGCCGCTGCGCGAGTTGGCCAGGCGCACGACCTCGGAAGTTGCGCGCGCAACGGCATCGGGCTCGTCGCCGGCGATGTCGCCGATCAGCACCATCTTCGGCAGGCCGCCGCGCTTGGACTTGGTGGCATAGCCGACGGCGCGCAGATAGCGGTCGTCGAGGTGTTCCAGGCCGGCCAGCACCACGCCCGAGCGCTTCTGCTCGGCAAACATGAAGTCCTTGATCTCGACGATGCTCGGAACGGCGTCGCGCGCATTGCCGAAGAACTCCATGCACACCGTGCGCGTATGCGCGGGCATGCGGTGCACCACCCAGCGCGCGCTGGTGATCAGGCCGTCGCAGCCTTCCTTCTGGATGCCGGGCAGGCCGGAAAGGAACTTGTCGGTGACGTCCTTGCCCAGGCCCTCCTTGCGAAAGCGCGAGCCGGGAATCTCCAGGCGCTCGGTGCGCTTGGGCTTGCTCCAGTCGATCTTGCCCGCGGCGTCGAAGTAGCGCAGTTCGAAGGTGGCGACCGGCGCGTCGTGGATCTTGCCGAGGTTGTGGTCGAGGCGGATCACCTCGAGCCATTCGGCATCCGGCGTCACCATGCGCCAGGACACGAGGTTGTCCAGCGCGGTGCCCCACAGCACGGCCTTCTTGCCGCCGGCGTTCATCGCGACGTTGCCGCCGATGCAGGACGCTTCCGCCGACGTGGGATCCACCGCGAAGACGAAGCCCGAGCGTTCCGCCGCATCCGACACGCGCTGCGTCACGACGCCGGCTTCGGTCCAGATCGTCGGCACGGGCTCGGCATGGCCGCCGATGGCAACGCGCTCGACCTCGGACATGGACTCGAGCTTCTCGGTGTTGATCACCGCGCTCTTCCACGTGAGCGGGATCGCGCCGCCGGTGTAGCCGGTGCCGCCGCCGCGCGGAATGATCGTCAGGCCCAGTTCGATGCAGCCCTTCACCAGGCCGGCCATCTCGGCCTCGGTGTCGGGCGTGAGGACGACGAAGGGGTACTCCACGCGCCAGTCGGTGGCGTCGGTCACGTGCGACACCCGCGACATGCCGTCGAACTTGACGTTGTCCTTGGCCGTGTACTTGCGCAGCAGGCGCTGCGTGCGCGCGCGCAGTTCGGCGGTCTCGGCGAAGGCGGCGTCGAAGCGGCGCACCGCGCGTTGCGCGGCCTGCAGCAGTTCGGCCACCAAGCCGTCGCGCTGCGCATCGTTCTGCGTATCGCGGCGCTTCTCGATCTCGCCGAGCCGGTGATGCAGCGCCTCCACCAGCAGGCGGCGGCGCTTGGGGTTGTCCAGCAGGTCGTCCTGCAGGTAGGGATTGCGCTGCACGACCCAGATGTCGCCCAGCACCTCGTACAGCATGCGGGCCGAGCGGCCGGTGCGGCGCTCTTCGCGCAGACGGTTCAACACGTCCCACGCGCGCGCGCCGAGCAAACGGATCACGATCTCGCGGTCCGAGAACGAGGTGTAGTTGTAGGGGATCTCGCGCAGGCGCGGCGCATCGCCGTCGACCGCAGCCATGAGTTGTTCGAGTGTCGTTGGCGCGTTCATTCGTGAGTGCAATATCAGCCAGCACACAGCGACTCGGCTGAAGGTGGATGTTACCGCAGTGCAACACGCGCACTTGTAGTGCGGTCATGGGAAACCCGCTTGCTGGTGCGGGACCTCATCTGTCTAATGCGCGTCACACAAAAACCGTAGAGTCACCGACTTTCCTCAAGGACGTCAACAGGAGCGAATGCATGAAATTGAAGCTTTCCGCGCTGGCCCTCACCGCCGCGCTCTTCGCCGCCGGCCCGGCCCGCGCGACGACCGAGATCCAGTGGTGGCATTCGATGGGTGGCGCGTTGGGCGAGTGGGTGAACGACCTGGCCAATGACTTCAATGCCACCCAGAAGGATTACAAGATCGTCCCCACGTTCAAGGGCAGCTATCCGGAATCGATGACGGCGGGCATCGCCGCCTACCGCGCGGGCAATGCGCCCGGCCTGATCCAGATCTTCGAGGTGGGCACCGCCACCATGATGGCGGCCAAGGGCGCGATCGTGCCGGTGGCCAAGGTGATGACCGATGCGGGCCTGAAGTTCGACCCGTCGGTCTACGTGCCCGCGGTCGCCGGCTACTACACGGCGCCGAACGGGCAGATGCTCAGCTACCCGTTCAACAGCTCCACGCCGGTCTTCCACTACAACAAGGACGCCTTCAAGGCCGCGGGCCTCGATCCCGAGAAGCCGCCGAAGACCTGGCCCGAGGTGGCGCTGGCCGCGGCCAAGCTCAAGGCCTCCGGCCACAAGTGCCCCTTCACCACCAGTTGGGTCAGCTGGACGCAGCTCGAGACCTTCTCGGCCTGGCACAACGTGCTGTACGCAACCAAGAACAACGGCTTCGGCGGCTTGGACGCGCGCTTGGCGTTCAACACGCCGCTGCACGTGCGGCACATCGAGAACCTGGCCAACATGGCCAAGAGCGGGCTGTTCGTCTACAAGGGCCGCGACAACGCCGCCGACGCGACCTTCGTCTCCGGCGAATGCGCGATGATGACCGGCTCCTCCGCGCTGGCCGGCAACGTCAAGCGCAATGGCAAGTTCGGCTACGGCATCAGCGCCCTGCCCTATTACCCCGACGTGCCCGGTGCGCCGCAGAACACGATCATCGGCGGCGCCAGCCTGTGGGTGATGGCGGGCAAGAAGCCCGATGAATACAAGGGCATCGCGCGCTTCCTGAACTACCTGTCGCAACCCGCGGTGGCGGCCAAGAGCCACCAGCGCACCGGCTACCTGCCGGTGACCAAGGCCGCCTTCGAGCTGACCGAGAAGTCCGGCTTCTACCAGCAGAATCCGGGCTACGACGTCTCGGTGAACCAGATGATCCGCAAGACCACCGACAAGTCGCGCGGCGTGCGCCTGGGCAACTTCCTGCAGATCCGCACCATCATCGACGAGGAACTCGAAGGCGTGTGGCGCGGCACGAGGCAGCCGAAGGAGGCGCTGGATACGGCGGTCAGACGCGGCAACGAACAGTTGGAACGCTTTCAGAAGGCCAACAAGTCCTGATGGCGGACGGCCGGACGGCCTGAACGGATGTCATCCCGGGCTTGACCCGGGATCCATGCGGCGCTTGATCAAGCGCCGCCGTGGATTGCGGGTCGAGCCCGCAATGACGTCCTCGTTGTGGATTGCGGGTCGAGCCCACAATGACATCCTCGTCGTGGCTTGCGGCTCGAGCCCGCAATGACATCCTCGTTGTGCATTGCGGGTCGGCACGTCCGCGAAGACCGACAATAAGCGTCTATGGAAAAGCGGGTTCGATTCAAGTCCGCGTGGCTGCCGTGGGCGCTGATCGCGCCGCAGATGGTGGTCGTGCTGGTGTTCTTCTTCTGGCCCGCGGGGCAGGCGCTGCTGCAAAGCGTGATGCAGCAGGATGCCTTTGGCGGCACCAGCGTGTTCGTCGGCTGGGAGAACTTCCAGCGCCTGTTCTCGGATGAAAGCTATCTGGAGTCGTTCAAGATCACCGCGATCTTCTCCGGGCTGGTCGCCACTCTCGGCCTCTCGATCGCACTGCTGCTGGCCGTGATGGCCAATCGCGTCGTGCGCGGCGCGGGCGTGTACAAGACACTTCTCGTGTGGCCCTATGCGGTGGCACCGGTAGTGGCCGGCGTGCTGTGGCTGATGATGTTCGCTTCGCCCTACGGCATGATCGCCTACGCCCTGCAGGAGATGGGGCTGCCCTGGGATCACCTGCTCAATCCCAACCACGCCATGGCGCTGATCGTGATGGCGGCCGTCTGGAAGCAGGTCTCGTACAACTTCCTGTTCTTCCTGGCCGGCCTGCAGTCGATTCCGCATTCGCTGATCGAGGCCGCCACCATCGACGGCGCCACGCCCTGGAAGCGCTTCTGGAGCATCGTCTTCCCGCTGCTCTCGCCCACCACCTTCTTCCTGCTGGTGATCAACGTCATCTACGCCTTCTTCGAGACCTTCGCCATCGTCGACGCGGCCACGCACGGCGGCCCCGGCCGCGACACGGCGATCCTGGTCTACAAGGTCTATTACGACGGCTTCAAGGCGCTGGACATCAACGGCTCCGCCGCGCAGTCGGTGGTGCTGATGCTGATCGTTGTTGTGCTGACCGTCGTGCAGTTCCGCTTCGTGGAGAAGAAGGTGCAGTACTAGCCATGATCGAACGCAGACCCGTCCTCGACTTCTTCTCGCACCTGGTCCTGATCCTCGGCGTGCTGGTCGTGATGTTCCCCGTGCTCGTCGCCCTGATCGGCTCGACGCAGACGGCGGACCAGATCGCGTCCAGCCATCCGCTGTCGCTGGTGCCGGGCCACAACTTCCTGCACACCTACCAGCTCGCGCTGTTCGGCGGCAAGACGGCCTCGGGCTCCACCATCGCCGCGGCGCTGCCGATGCTGTGGGTCAGCCTCGTGTCCGCACTGGTGATCGCCATCGGCAAGATCGCGATCTCGCTGCTGTCGGCCTTTGCCATCGTGTACTTCCGCTTTCCGCTGCGCAACCTCGTCTTCTGGATGATCTTCGTCACGCTGATGCTACCGGTGGAAGTGCGCATCGGCCCGACCTACCAGGTGGTCTCGGACCTCGGCATGCTGAACACGTACGCGGGCCTGACGGTGCCGCTGATCGCATCGGCCACGGCAACCTTCCTGTTCCGCCAGTTCTTCCTGACGGTGCCGGACGAACTGGCCGAGGCGGCGCGCATGGACGGCGCGGGCCCGATGCGCTTCTTCGTCGACGTGCTGCTGCCGCTGTCTCGCACCACGATCGCGGCGCTGTTCGTCATCCAGTTCATCTACGGCTGGAACCAGTACCTGTGGCCGCTGCTGGTGACCACCAGCGAATCGATGTATCCCATCGTGCTGGGCATCAAGCGCGCGATCTTCGGCGAGGTGTACGTGGAATGGAACGTGGTGATGGCCACGTCCATCCTCGCGATGCTGCCGCCGGCGCTGGTGGTGGTCCTGATGCAGAAGTGGTTCGTCAAGGGCCTGGTCGACGTCGAGAAGTAAAAACAAATGGCATCCCTATCCCTGCGCAAGGTCGTCAAGAAATACGGCACCGGCAAGAGTGCCCTGGAAGTGATCCACGGCATCGACGCCGAAATCGCCGATCGCGAATTCATCGTCATCGTCGGGCCCTCGGGCTGCGGCAAGTCCACGCTGCTGCGCATGGTCGCGGGGCTGGAGGAGATCAGCGCCGGCGAGATTGCCATCGGCAAGCGCGTGGTCAACGACCTCGAGCCGGCCGAGCGCGACATCGCGATGGTGTTCCAGAACTACGCGCTCTATCCGCACATGAGCGTCTTCGAGAACATGGCCTACGGCCTGAAGATCCGCAAGCTGCCCGTCGCCGAGATCAAGGCGCGCGTCGACAAGGCGGCCGGCATCCTCGAACTGGGTCACCTGCTGGAACGCAGGCCGCGCCAGCTCTCCGGCGGCCAGCGCCAGCGCGTTGCCATGGGTCGCGCCATCGTGCGGCAGCCGCAGGTCTTCCTGTTCGACGAGCCCCTGTCCAACCTCGATGCCAAGCTGCGCGCACAGACGCGGCTGGAGATCCAGAAGCTGCATCGCGAGCTGGGCATCACCTCGCTGTTCGTCACGCACGACCAGGTCGAGGCGATGACGCTGGCGCAGCGCATGATCGTGATGAACGCCGGCAGGATGGAGCAGTTCGGCACGCCGGAGGAGGTCTACCACCGGCCCGCCTCCACCTTCGTGGCCAGCTTCATCGGCTCGCCGCCCATGAACCTGCTCAAGGACGTGCAGGGCGGCCGCAGCGGCGCCATCACCGGTATCCGTCCCGAGCACCTCGACGTGGGCGACACCGGCTGGGAAGTGCGCACCGAAACCGTGGAGATGCTGGGGGCGGAGCGGCTCGTGTACGGGCGCCTCGGTGGCGAGCAGATCATCGTGCGCATCGAGGAAAACCGCCCGGTGCCGGCGGTCGATCAGGTGATCCGCGTCAAGCCCCGGGAAGACCGCCTGCACTGGTTCGACCCGGGCAGCGGAAAGAGGATCGCGGCATGAAGGATTGGCCGTACCCGAAGTGGATCGCGCATCGCGGGGCCGGCAAGCTGGCGCCCGAGAACACGCTGGCGGCCTTTCGCCTTGGCGCGCGCCACGGTTATCGGATGTTCGAATGCGACGTGAAGTTGTCGGCCGATGGCGTGCCCTTCCTGATGCATGACGCGGCACTCGAACGCACCACCAACGGCGTCGGCCTCGGCGGCGACCAGCCGTGGGACCAGCTCGCGCGCCTCGATGCCGGCAGCTGGCATTCGCGCGCCTACGCGGGCGAGCCGCTACCGACGTTCGAGAACGTGGCGCGTTTCTGCCTGGCCAACGGCTATCTGCTCAACATCGAGATCAAGCCGACGCCGGGTGCGGAAGCGAAGACCGGGCAGGTGGTTGCCGAGTATGCGGAGCGGATCTGGCGCGGCCAGGCCGTTCCGCCGCTGCTGACGTCGTTCAAGCCGGAGGCATTGCAAGCGGCGATGCAGTCGCAGCCGCAATTGCCGCGCGGATTGCTGCTGGATCAATTCTGGGACGGCTGGTGGGAGGCCGCGCAGTCACTGCAATGCGTGGCGGTGGTGTGCGATTACCGGATGTGGGACGCGGCGGTCGTGGCCCAGGTGCACGGTGGCGGCATGCGTTGCGTGAGCTATACGGTCAACGAACAGGCCGCGGCGCAGCAGTTGATTGCATTGGGCACGGACGGGATCATCACCGACCGCGTCGATCTCTTCCCGCCCGCCTGATCGACAGGTCTTCGTAGGCTGGGCTGGCGAAGCCACCCCAGCGTTTTCGGCCCCCAAACGCGGAAACGCTGGGGTGCGCTGCGCGCAGCCCAGCCTACAAATCCCAAGCAGCCGGGTGGAGCCACGGTCATTTCAGATCCCCCGCCAGCGAAGCCAGCGTCTCCGCCCCCACCGCCACATGCGCCGGATAGTTGGTGTGGTCGCACCCCACCTTCACCGCCGCGCCGGCCTTCACCGCATCGCGCATGGGCGCGCTCAATTCGAAGCGCAGGAAGTGCACGGCGGATGTCTTCTCCTCGTTCTCGCGCTCCAGGTCTTCGTCGGCGATGGCATACACGCGCGGATGGCCCTCCACCTCGACGAACATGCGCTCGGCCACGCCGATCAGCCGCGCAAGTTCGCGCCTGCGCTCGTTGACGTCGGGGTACTCGATCAGCATCGTCGCCTTCCAGTTGCCGCCATCGGGCACCATGGGCGCGTAGACATCGATCTCCTGCCGGATGCCCTCTTCCTCGAAGATCTTCTCGATCCGCAGCATCTCCTGGATCTGGTAGCGCATGGTCAGTTCGCTTTCGAACTGCACGTTGACGTGATCGCCCAGCGCCACGCTGCGCAACTGGCGATGGGCCATGACCTCCGCCTTGTGCTGCTTGCGCCACCTGGCATAGGCCTCGAGCGTCATCAGGCTCTCGGGCGTGATCCGGCCGGTGAGTTGCATCGTCATTCCAGTCCGTAGGCCATGCGGATCAGCGACAGCGGATGCGCGAGCTGCGGCGTGCCCAGGCTGTTGCGATCGAAGCCCTGGTCGATATGGTGGCCGCCCAGCGGGCAGTCCGAGCTGATGTAGTCGGGCGCGCCGCCTTCCGGGTGCTCCGCCATGCGCTTGAACAGTGGCTTGCCGATCTTCATCGCCACCTCGTGGTAAGGCTTCTTCACGCCGAAGGTGCCGGCATGGCCCGAGCAGCGCTCGTTGGTATGCACCCAGGTGCCCGGAATCAGCTTCAGCAGTTCCTCGGTCTTGCGGCCGATGTTCTGCACCCGCGTATGGCAAGGCACCTGATAGCTCACCTTGCCCAGGGCTTGCGGGAACTCGGTCTTCAGCAGGCCATCACGGCGGCGCCCCGCGAGGTACTCGAAGGGATCCCACATCGCCTCCTTCACGGCCTGCACGTCGGGCTCGTCGGGGTACATCAGCGGGATTTCCTGCTTGAACATCAGCGTGCAACTCGGCACCGCTGTGACGATGGCCCAGCCCTCGCGCGCGTACTTCGCCAGCACCGGAATGTTCGCGCGCTTGGCGGCATCGACCGAGTCGAGATCGCCCAGTTCGAGCTTGGGCATGCCGCAGCACTGTTCCTTCTCGACCAGCACATAAGGGATGTCGTTGTGGGCCAGGACCTTGAGCAGGTCGAGGCCTATGCCCGGCTCGTTGTAGTTGACGTAGCAGCTTGCGAACACGGCCACCTTGCCGGGCGTGCGCTGGCCGTTCTTCACGGGCAGGTCGGCCGCCTTGGGCGCGGCGTTGCGGAACTTGCGCGTGGCCAGTGCGGGCAGCCAGGCATTGCGGTCCACGTGCAGCGTGCCTTCCATCAGCGCGCGCATCGGCTTGGTCTGGTTGACCGCATTGGCCACCTGCACCACCACCGGAATGCCGGCGAGCTTGCCATGCACGTCGGTGGAGGAGAGAAACTTCGAGCCGAAGTCCACCCCGCCCTGCTTGAACTTGATCGCCTTGGCCCGCAGCATGGTGTGCGGGAAGTCCACGTTCCACTCGTGCGGCGGCACGTAAGGGCACTTGGTCATGTAGCACAGGTCGCACAGGTAGCACTGGTCGACGACCTTCCAGTAGTCCTTCTTCTCGACGCCATCGACCTCGCCGCTCTTGCCTTCATCGACCAGGTCGAACAGGGTGGGAAAGGCGCCGCACAGGCTCACGCAGCGGCGGCAGCCATGGCAGATGTCGAAGATGCGTTCCAGTTCCTTGAACGCCGCCGGCTCGTCGTAGTAGTCCGGGGACTTCCAGGCGATGGGGTGGCGCGTGGGCGCCTGGAGATTGCCTTCGCGGGCGGGCATGCGTTTCCTGGGGTGGTTTTTCTCGGAAGCGTTCGGGTGGGAGCCCGCGACGGGATCGCCGCACGGGAGCGCCCCCACCCCAGCCCTCCCCCGGAGGGGAGGGAGCAAGACAACTCAGTCGGCCAATTCGTTCAAGGCCTTCGTATACCGGTTCGCATGCGAGCGCTCCGCCTTCGCCAGCGTCTCGAACCAGTCGGCGATTTCGTCGAAGCCTTCCTCGCGGGCCATCCTCGCCATGCCGGGGTACATGTCGGTGTACTCGTGGGTTTCGCCGGCGACGGCGGCCTTGAGGTTGTCGCGCGTGGGGCCGATCGGCAGCCCGGTGGCCGGGTCGCCCACTTGTTCCAGCCATTCGAGGTGGCCATGCGCATGGCCGGTCTCGCCTTCGGCGGTGGAGCGGAACAGCGCCGCGACGTCGTTCTGGCCCTCGATGTCGGCCTTGTTCGCGAAATACAGATAGCGCCGGTTGGCCTGCGACTCGCCGGCAAAGGCGGCCTTCAGGTTCTCTTCCGTCCTGGAGCCTTTGAGTGCTGCCATGGAGTTCTCCTTCGAAGTGGTTGAAGACGCAAACGCGCAGGCTTCGGCGCGCCGAAGACTCAGCAAGCGTAATGAGGCCGGGCAAGCCCGTCTAATAGCCAGGCTCAATGGCGCCCCATCCATAAGCGCCATGGCCCCTATCGACTGATCAGCGCACTTGCACGCAACTCTACCGTGGAGGTGGCCGAGCCGTAGCGCGTTAAAGTCGGCGGCAGGCCTCATCATCCAGTTCCAGGAGGAGAGCATGGCCGAGAGCTACACGGAAACCGCGTTTCGCAATGGCTACGAGTTCGCGCAGGGCACGGGCTACGAGCTGCCGCTGTACCCGTTCCAGCCACCGCCGGAGCTGGCCTCGGGTGAGCCGAGTCATCACCAGGTGGTGATCGTCGGCGGCGGCATCAGCGGTCTCACGGCCGCCTGCGCCCTCGCGCAATACGGCATCGCCGCCGTCCTGCTGGACGAGGACAACACGGTGGGCGTCAAGGGCGCGGCCTCGCGCGGCATCTGCTACACGCAGAAGTCGCTGGAGATCTTCGAGCGCCTGGGCATCTACGATCGCATTGCCGCCAAGGGCATCCAGTGGAGCGTGGGCCGCACCTTCGCGGGCGCCGACGAGGTCTATTCCTTCGACCTGCGCCAGCAAAGCGCCTTCAATCTCTCGACGCAGCCGCCCTTCATCAACATCCAGCAGTTCTACATCGAGGGCTACCTGGTCGAACGCCTCTACGAGCTGGGCCAGGTCGACCTGCGCTGGCAGAACCGGGTGACCGCCTTCGCGCAGGACAACGAATGCGCGACGCTCTCGGTCACCACGCCCGGCGGCGACTACCAGTTGCGCGCCGACTACGTGATCGATGCGACCGGCTGCCACACACCGTTCCGGCAATGGGTGGGCGCCTCGGTCACCGCCAAGAGCGGCGACGACCGCTGGTGCATCGCGGACGTGCGTTTCAGCAAGCACCCGCCGGTGGAGCGCCACACCTGGATCGAGGCGCCCTTCAATGACAACCGCGCCGTCTGGCAGCACCTGATGGGCGACAACGTCTGGCGCATCGACTACCAGATGGCACCCGATGCCGACCCCGCGGAACTGAGCCGCGAGGCGGTCGTGCGCGATCGGCTCACCCGGCAGTTCGGCGCCGATGCTGGCGTGGAGATCGTCTGGGTCGGGCCCTACGCCTATAAAAGCGAATGCGTCGACCGCATGCGGCACGGGCGCGTCTTCTTCATGGGCGATGCGGCCAAGGTGGTCAGCCCCTTCGGCGCGCGCGGCGGCAACACCGGCATCGCCGACGCCGACAACCTGGCGTGGAAGCTGGCGGCCGTGCTGCAAGGACAGGCCGCCCCCGCGCTCCTGGACAGCTACCACGAAGAACGGCACGAGGCCGCGCGGCAGAACGTGCTGGTCACCAACCGCACCACCCGCTTCCTGCGGCCGGCGACGCGCATCGAAAAGCTGTTCCGCGATGCAACGCTGAGCCTGGCCAGGCAGTACCCGTTCGCGCGGCAGTTCGTCAACACGGGTCGGATGGCCATCGCCAATCCGTATACGCGCTCGCTGGCTTGCGACCGCAGTGGCGGGCAGTCGGTGCAGAACGTGGCCTTCCAATGGGCCGATGGGTCGACGGGCCAGGTCAACGACCTGCTGCGCTGGGCCGATGGCCGCCTGCTCGTGCTGCTGTTCGGCGTCTCGTCGCCTGCGGCCCTGCTGCGCCTGCGCGTGCTGTCGGAGACCGCGCCGGTACGCTGCGTGCAGGTGGTGGGCGGGGAAGACCCGCCTGGCGCGCGCGAGCATGTGCGCGATCCGCAGGGCCACCTGCAGGGCGCCTGCCATGTGTTCGGCCATGCCTGGGCGCTGCTGCGGCCGGACAGCTACGTGGCCGCGACGGGCGAGAGCGTCGACGCCTCGCTGGTGCATGCGGTCGGCCAGGCGCTGGGCGCCACGCTGGAGGAGGAAGCGCCATGAAGACGAACCTGAACCTGCAGGACGCGGATGGCTTCTACGAGCAATTGCTGGATGCGCACCAGGGGCTGAACGACGACCAGTCGGCGCTGTTGAACGTGCGGCTGATCCTGTTGCTGGCGAATCAGGTGGGGGATGCAGGAGTGTTGAAGGAGTGCGTCGAAGCGGCGAAGAAGTTGCCGGCGTGACGGATTGCTGGGGTTCGCTCGCGCGAAGCCCAGCCTACGCGCCGAACGAGGCGCCTGGTCTCCGTAGGCTGGGCTGCCGCCAGGCACCCCAGCACCCCGCGCCCCGTAAAATCACCCCGGTGAGCACTGAACAACCCGGCCTGAACAGCCTTTCCAAGTCCTTCGAGCCTGCCGCCATCGAGCGCCAGTGGGGCCCGCTGTGGGAACAGCGTGGCTATGCGCGCGCGGGCTATCGCGGTACCGGCAACGCCAAGCCGGGCGAGCCCTCGTTCGCCATCCAGCTGCCGCCGCCGAACGTGACCGGCACCTTGCACATGGGGCACGCGTTCAACCAGACCATCATGGACAGCCTGACGCGCTACCACCGGATGCGCGGCTTCAACACGCTGTGGGTGCCGGGCACCGACCTCGCCGGCATCGCGACGCAGATCGTCGTGGAGCGCCAGCTGCAGGACCAGGGCACCAGCCGCCAGGCCCTGGGCCGCGAGAACTTCGTGCGCAAGGTGTGGGAGTGGAAGGAGAAGTCGGGCAACACCATCACCACGCAGATGCGCCGCATGGGCGACAGCGTCGACTGGTCGCACGAGTACTTCACGATGGACGAGAAGCTCTCGAAGATCGTGACCCAGACCTTCGTGCAGCTCTATCAGCAGGGCCTGATCTACCGCGGCAAGCGCCTGGTCAACTGGGACCCGCAATTGAAGACCGCGGTCTCCGACCTGGAAGTGGAGAGCGAGGAGGAGGACGGCTTCCTCTGGCACATCCGCTATCCGCTCTCCGATGGCTCCGGCGAACTGACCGTGGCCACCACCCGCCCCGAGACCATGCTGGGCGACGTGGCCTTGATGGTCCACCCCGACGACGAGCGCTACCGGCACCTCCTGGGCAAGACGGTGAAGCTGCCGCTGTGCGACCACGACATTCCCATCATTGCCGACGACTATGTCGACAAGGCCTTCGGCACCGGCGTGGTCAAGGTCACGCCCGCGCACGATCCCAACGACTACGCCGTGGGCCAGCGACATGGCCTGCCGATGATCAGCGTGCTGACGCTGGACGCGAAGATCAACGACAACGCGCCTGTGGCCTATCGCGGGCTCGATCGCTTCGTCGCGCGCAAGAAGATCGTTGCGGATCTCGAGGCGCAGGGCCTGCTCGCCGAGACGAAGAAGCACAAGCTGATGGTGCCGCGCTGCGCGCGCACCGGCCAGATCGTCGAGCCCATGCTCACGGACCAGTGGTTCGTGGCAATGACCAAGGTGAGCGAGCAGGACCCCACCGGCAAGTCGATCGCGCAGAAGGCCATCGATGCCGTGCAAAGCGGCGCGGTGCGCTTCGTGCCGGAGAACTGGGTCAACACGTACAACCAGTGGATGAACAACATCCAGGACTGGTGCATCTCGCGCCAGCTCTGGTGGGGCCACCAGATCCCGGCCTGGTACGACGAGGACGGCAAGGTGTATGTCGCGGCCAACGAGGCCGAGGCGCGAGCGCAGGCCCCGGGCAAGACGCTCACGCGCGACCCCGACGTGCTGGACACCTGGTATTCATCCGCGCTGGTGCCCTTCTCCACCCTGGGCTGGCCCGAGCAGACGCAGGACATGGACCTGTACCTGCCCTCCACCGTGCTGGTCACGGGCTACGACATCATCTTCTTCTGGGTGGCCCGGATGATCATGATGACGACGCACTTCACCGGCCGCGTGCCTTTCCGCCATGTCTACATCCACGGGCTGGTGCGCGACTCGCACGGCAAGAAGATGTCGAAGTCCGAGGGCAACGTGCTCGACCCGGTGGACCTGATCGACGGCATCGCCCTGCCGCCGCTTCTCGACAAGCGCACCACCGGGCTGCGCAAGCCCGAGACGGCGCCCACGGTGCGCAAGAACACCGAGAAGGAATTCCCCGACGGCATTCCGGCTTACGGCGCTGACGCGCTGCGCTTCACCTTCGCCGCGCTGGCGACGCTGGGCCGCTCGATCAACTTCGATGCCAAGCGCTGCGAGGGCTACCGCAATTTCTGCAACAAGCTCTGGAACGCCACGCGCTTCGTGCTGATGAATTGCGAGGGCCACGAGCTCGCGGAGCAGGACGCCACGCTCACCGCGGCCGACCGCTGGATCATCTCGCTGCTGCAGAAGGTCGAAGCGGAGGTCGCGCGGGGCTTCGAGGAATACCGGCTCGACAACGTGGCCAACACGATTTATCAATTCGTGTGGGACGAATACTGCGACTGGTACCTCGAGATCGCGAAGGTGCAAATCCAGACCGGCGACCTCGCGCAGCAGCGCGGCACGCGCCGCACGTTGATTCGCGTGCTGGAGGCGATCCTGCGGCTGGCGCATCCGGTGATCCCCTTCATCACCGAGGAGCTGTGGCAGAAGGTCGCACCGGTCGCCGGCAAGACGGGCGACTCGATCAGCGTCGCGCCTTATCCGCAATGCGTGCCGGCCAACATCAATGCCGAAGCGGAAGCGTGGATGGCGCGACTGAAAAACGTGGTGACCGCCTGCCGCAATCTGCGCGGCGAGATGAACGTCTCGCCCTCCACGCGGCTGCCGGCCTATGTGGTTGGCGACGCCGGCTTCATCCGCGAGGCCGCGCCGGTGCTGCAGGCGCTGGCCAAACTGAGCGAAGTGCGCGTCTTCGACGACGAGGCCGCATGGGCCGCAGCGGCACAAGCTGCACCCGTTGCGGTGGTCGGCGATGCCCGCCTGTGCCTGTACATGGAGATCGACGTCGCGGCGGAGAAGGCGCGCCTGACGAAGGAAGTGGGCCGCTTGCAGGGCGAACTGGCCAAGGCAAACGGCAAGCTGTCGAACCAGGCCTTCGTCGCGAAGGCACCGCCGGCCGTGATCGAACAAGAGCGCAAGCGCATCGCCGACTTCACGGCGACGCTGGAAAACGCGCAGGCGCAACTGCAGCGACTAGCCTAGCTCTTGCTCCTTCCCCCTCCGGGGGAAGGTTGGGATGGGGGCGCTCCCGCTCGCGCTCCGCTCGCGTGGTTTTGCTCCCCCTCCCGCCCGGGGGTATTGCTCCCTCTCCCGCCCGCGGGAGAGGGCTGGGGTGAGGGCGACGGCCTTCGCGTCCGCACGGCAACCGATCACGTAGATACTGTCTTTCAGGTCAAGGCATGAAGGGCGGGATTGAAGGGGACTCCTGACTTGAGGACGCCGTAGGCGATGGCCAGGATCTTGCGCATCAGCGCTCCGAGGATCAATTTTTTGGGTTTT
>NZ_JAQGNQ010000121.1 GCF_028291745.1 Ramlibacter sp.
AGCGCTTTCGCCACCGCCCTCTGCGTCAGCACCGAAATCAGGTTCGCCCGATACGCCGCGCTCGCATGCAGATCCCCGGACAGCTCGCCGGATTCGACCTTCACCGCCGCGGCCGCTTCCGGTGTGAACGACTTCGTCAGCGCCTGCTCCAGGCCGACATGCCGAAACACGCCGCTGCCGCCACCGGTGACGGCGACCCGCACACCGCTGTCCGTCTGCGCCACGCACACCCCGATCAGCGCGAAGCGCGAGGCCGGCTGCTTGAACTTGATGTAGACCGCGCGCTTCACGATCGGAAAGCGCACCGACGTGATCAGCTCGCCCTCTTCCAGCGCCGTCGCGAAGATGCCCTGGAAGAAGTCGTCGGCCGCGATCTCACGTTGCGTCGTGCGGATGGTGGCGTTCATCGCCAACGCGCCCGCGGGATAGCAGGCCGAGGGATCGTTGTTGGCCAGCGAGCCGCCGAGGGTGCCCATCGCCCGCACCTGGCGGTCGCCGATGCCGGCGGCCAGGTCGGCCAGGCCGGGCAATGCCGATTTGACCTCCGCGTTGCTGGCGACGTCGGCATGCCGCGTCATCGCGCCGATCACCAGGGCGTTGCCTTCGCGGCGCACGCCCGTGAGTTCGGCGATGCCGCCCAGGTCGACCAGCGTCTCGGGGTTGGCCAGGCGCAGCTTCATCGACGCCAGCAGGGTCTGGCCGCCGGCCAGGACCTTGGCGCCGCTGGCCTGCGCCGCACGTTGCGCATCGGCGAGCGAGGAGGGGCGTTCGAAGGTGAATTGGTACATGTGAAGGTCTCCTTCGTGTTCAGGGCTTGGCAGCCTGGATGGCTTCCCACACGCGGCTGGGCGAGGCGGGCATGTCGAGGTCCCGCACGCCCAGGTCTTTGAGTGCATCGAGCACCGCGTTGATCACCGCCGGCGGCGCGCCGATCGCGCCCGCTTCGCCGCAGCCCTTGGTGCCCAGCGGATTGTGGGTGCACGGTGTGCAGACGGTGTCTAGCGTCATCGTCGGCACGTCGTCGGCCCGCGGCATGGCGTAGTCCATGAAGGAGCCGGTCAGCAGCTGGCCGGTGTCCTTGTCGTACACGCAGTTCTCCATCAGCGCCTGGCCGATGCCTTGCACGATGCCGCCGTGCACCTGGCCCTCGACGATCATCGGATTGATGATGGTGCCGAAGTCATCGACCGCCGTGAAGCGCTCGATCTTCACCACGCCGGTCTGCGGATCGACCTCGACCTCGCAGATGTAGGTGCCGGCCGGGAAGGTGAAGTTGGTCGGGTCGTAGAACGCGGTCTCGTTCAGCCCCGGCTCCAGCTTGTCGAGCGGATAGTTGTGCGGCACGTAGGCCGTCAGCGCCACCTGGCCGAAGCTGATCGTCTTGTCGGTGCCCTTGATGCGGAACTCGCCGTTGCTGAATTCGACGTCGCCGTCGCCCGCTTCCATCAGGTGCGCCGCGATCTTCTTGGCCTTGGTTTCGATCTTGTCCAGGGCCTTCATGATCGCCGCGCCGCCGACCGAGATCGAGCGCGAGCCGTAGGTGCCCATGCCAAAGGGCACGCGCCCGGTGTCGCCGTGCACCACGTCGACGTTCTCCACCGGGATGCCCAGGCGCGCGGCCACCACCTGCGCGAAAGTGGTCTCGTGGCCCTGCCCGTGGCTGTGCGAGCCGGTGAACACCGTGACGCTGCCGGTCGGATGCACGCGGATCTCGCCGCACTCGAACAGGCCCGCCCGCGCACCGAGCGCACCGGCGATGTTCGAGGGCGCAATGCCGCAGGCCTCGATGTAGCTGCTGTAGCCCAGGCCGCGCTTCAGGCCCTTGGCCTCGCTCGCCTGGCGGCGCTGTGCGAAGCCCTTGACGTCGGCGAGCGCGTTGGCCTTGAACAGCGCACCGTGGTAGTCGCCCACGTCGTACTGCAGCGCCACCGGCGTCTGGTAGGGGAACTGGGTGATGAAGTTGCGCTCGCGGATCTCGTCCTGCGGCAGCCCCAGCTCCCAGGCCGCGCGCGTGATCAGTCGCTCCAGCACGTAGGTGGCCTCAGGCCGCCCGGCGCCGCGGTAGGCGTCGACCGGTGCCGTGTTGGTGAACCAGGCATCCACCTCGACGTAGATCTGCGGCGTGGTGTACTGCCCGGCCAGCAGCGTGGCGTACAGGATGGTCGGCACCGCCGTCGCGAACGTGGACAGGTACGCGCCGAGGTTCGCATCGGTGTGCACGCGCAGCGCCAGGAACTTGCCCTGGCCGTCCATGGCCATCTCGGCGTGCGTGGCATGGTCGCGGCCGTGGGCATCGGAGAGGAAGGCTTCGCTGCGATCGGCCGTCCACTTGATCGCGCAATTGAGCTGCTTGGCGGCCCAGGTGAGCGCCACGTCTTCGGCATAGAGGAAGATCTTCGAGCCGAAGCCTCCGCCCACGTCGGGCGCGATCACGCGCACCTTGTGTTCCGGCAGGCCGAGCACGAAAGCCGTCATCAGCAGGCGCTCGACGTGTGGGTTCTGGTTGGCCACGTAGAGCGTGTATTCGCCGGTCGCGCGGCTGTACGAACCGATGGCCGTGCGCGGCTCGATCGCGTTCGGAATCAAGCGGTTGTTGATGAGATCCAGCTTCGTCACGTGTGCCGCTTTCGCGAACACCGCATCGACCTGTGACCGGTCGCCGATCGCCCACCGGTAGCAGTTGTTGTCAGGGGCCGCGTCGTGCAGCGCGGTGGCCTTGGCGGCATCGCGCACGTCCACCACCGCCGGCAGCACCTCGTAGTCGACCTGCACCGCCTCCGCTGCATCGCGCGCCTGCTCGAGCGTGTCGGCCACCACCATGGCCACGTGATCGCCGACGTAGCGCACCTTGTCGAGGGCCAGCACGGGATGCGGCGGCTCCTTCATGGGCGTGCCGTCGGTGCTGGTGATCAGCCAGCCGCAGGGCAGGCCGTTCATCTTGCCGACGATGTCGGCGCCGGTGAAGATCCGCGCCACGCCGGGCATGGCCGCGGCCGCCGCGGTGTCCACGCTCTTGATGCGTGCATGCGCATGCGGCGAGCGCACGAAGGCGGCGTAGCGCTGGTGCGCCAGGTTGATGTCGTCGGTGTACTGGCCGCTGCCGGTGAGGAAGCGGTAGTCCTCCTTGCGGCGCACAGCCTCGCCGATGTGCGGCAGGGTCGCGAAGTTGTCGTTGGCACCCATGGCGGTCTCCTCAGGCGGCGGTGGCAGTGGCGGCGGTGGCGGCCGCGCCCATCTGCACCGCCTTCACGATGTTCTGGTAGCCCGTGCAGCGGCAGATGTTGCCTTCGAGCTGTTCGCGGATCTCCGCGTCGCTGGCGTTCGGGTGGCGCTGGCACAGGTCGAGCGCGCTCATCACCATGCCCGGCGTGCAGAAGCCGCACTGCAGCCCGTGGCATTCCTTGAAGGCGGCCTGCATGGGATGCATGGTGCCGTCGGCGGCGGCCAGGCCTTCGATGGTGGTGATCTCGGCGCCGGGATGCTGGGCCACGAGCGTGTTGCACGACTTGATCGCGCGGCCGTCCACCAGCACGGTGCAGGCGCCGCACTGGGCCGTGTCGCAGCCGACGTGCGTGCCGGTCAGGCGCAGGTTCTCGCGCAGCGCCGTGACCAGCAATGTGTTGGGCGCGACGTCGACCTGCGCCGCCTTCCCGTTGACCTTGAGTGATACCAGCATGTCGCGTGTCTCCTGGGTTGGGCAAGTGGACCATTGTTGAATTCGGGGGGGACCCCCTCGCTAGGCGAAACCCTAGGTCCTCCGCGCTCTGGCGGGAAATTCTCAAAATGGAACAGTGGCCGGGACAGGAGTGTCGGCGATGTGGTTAGCCCATCCGTACCGCCTTACCGCAAGCGGCGCGGGTGAGGCATCCGCTACAGTCCCGCGATGCCCCACCCTGTCCCCTGAGCCACCCATGCCATTCAGCCCGGGCGACCTGCAGGCGATCTGGCTCACCTTGCGGCTGGCGGCAGCGACCACCGCGCTGCTGCTGGTGCTGGCGACGCCCCTGGCCTGGTGGCTGGCGCAGACGTCCTCCCGCTGGCGCGCACCCATCGCCGCCGTGGTCGCCCTGCCGCTCGTGCTGCCGCCCACCGTGCTTGGCTTCTACCTGCTGGTGACCTTGGGCCCGCAAGGCTGGGGCGGGCGATTGACGCAAGCCCTGGGGCTGGGCCTGCTGCCCTTCACCTTCGGCGGCCTGCTGCTCGGGTCCGTCATCTACTCGCTGCCGTTCGCGGTGCAGCCCCTGCAGAACGCGTTCGCGGCGGTCGGCCAACGGCCGCTGGAAGTCGCGGCGACGCTGCGCGCCAGCCCGGCTTCGGCCTTCTTCCGCGTGGTGCTGCCGCTCGCGCGCGGCGGCATCGTGCAGGCTGCCGTCCTGAGCTTCGCGCACACCGTCGGCGAGTTCGGCGTGGTGCTGATGATCGGCGGCAGCATCCCGGGGCAGACGCGCGTCGTCTCGACCCAGATCTATGGCCACGTCGAAGCACTGGAGTACGCGCAGGCGCATTCGCTCTCGCTGGCGATGGTGCTGCTCTCGTTCGCGGTGCTGCTGCTGGTGACGCGGCTGAATCGCGGCAGCACGCGCGTCTTCGGATGATCGAGCTGCGCAGCCGCCATCGCCGCGGCGACTTCCTGCTGGAGGTCGATCTGCAGTTGCCCGCGCGCGGCATCACGGCGCTGTTCGGCCCCTCGGGATCGGGCAAGACCACGCTGCTGCGCTGCGTTGCCGGGCTCGAGCGCGCGAACGAGGCGCGCATCGTCGTCGCCGGCCAGACGTGGGACGACACGCAGCGCGGCGTGCACCTGGCCACCTGGCGGCGGCCGCTCGGCTATGTGTTCCAGGAAGCGAGCCTCTTCGACCATCTCGACGTGGAAGGCAACCTGGCCTTCGGCCGCCCGCGTGGCGCGGCCGCGCCGCTCGCGCCGCTGCTGGAACTGCTCGGGATCGCGCGCCTGCTCACGCGACGACCGCACGAACTCTCGGGCGGCGAGCGCCAGCGCGTCGCCATCGCGCGCGCGCTGGCCACCGAGCCGCGCCTGCTGCTGCTCGACGAGCCCATGGCATCGCTGGACGTCGCGCGTCGGCGCGAGATCCTGCCCTTCCTGCAGCGCCTGCGCGACGAACTGAAGATCCCGATGCTGTACGTCACGCACTCGGGCGACGAGGTCGCGCGCCTGGCCGACCACCTGGTGCTGCTGGATGCCGGCCGCGTGCGCGCCGCCGGCCCGCTGGCCGAGACGCTCGCGCGCGTCGACCTGCCCGCCGTGCCCGGCGAGGAGGCGGGCGCGCTGCTGCACGCCACGATCGCCGAGCGCGATCCGCAGTGGGACCTGGTGGAGGTGCGCTTCGAGGGCGGGGCGCTGTGGATCGCCGACCCCGGCCTGCCGCCCGGCCACGCGGTGCGCGTGCGCGTGCTGGCGCGCGACGTCAGCCTGGCCCTGGTGCCGCCCGAGCGCAGCAGCATCCAGAACGTGCTGCCCTGCACCGTGCGCGCCATCGCGGCCGGCGACCATCCTTCGCAGGCGGTGGTGCAGCTGGCCTGCGGTCCATCGCTGCTGCTGGCACGCGTGACGGCGCGGGCGGTGGCGGGACTGGATCTCGCGCCGGGCAGCGCCGTGTGGGCGCAGGTGAAGTCGGCGGCGCTGGTGGCCTGACGCGTGATCGGTGGGGTGCCTGCGGCATGCCACCCTACGGCGGCCCGTGCCTCTTCGTGGCGTCATCGGTGGGGTGCCTGCGGCATTCCACCCTACGGCTACCCGTGCCTCTTCGTGGCGGCATCGGTGGGGTGCCTGCGGCATCCCACCCTACGACACCTGTGCCGTGTTCGTAGGGTGGGATCGCGCAGCGACCCCACCGGGCAAGCCTTGCGCACCGCTGCGTCAGCGCGTCTCGAGCCGAACGCGATTCAGGTAGGCGCGCAGCGCTTGCACCCGCCCTTCGAGTTCCGCCATCGGTGCGTGCTGCGCCGTGCGCTCCAGCGTGCGGCTTTCGTGGGCGGCCCATTGCAGGCCCAGCGTGGCCAGCCCGCCGTACACGCGATGCGCGAGGAACTGCACGTCCTCGCGATCGCCCGCGGCCACCGCTTGCGCGAGGCGATCCACCGTCTCGCGCTGCATGCGCATCACTTCGGGCAGCACTTCCTCCCATTCCGCATCGACCACCACGATCTCGTCGGGCGCGGGCTCGCTGTCCGTGGCCGAAGGCAGTGACGGCGGCGGCGGCCGCGTGTCGCCGGGCAGTTGCGCCGCGTCCTCCATTTCGCGCAGCGTGTTCAGCAGGCGCTCGCGGCTGACCGGCTTGACCAGGTAGCGGTCGGCACCGGCCTGCAGCGCGCGCGTGGCGGAGGCCTCGTCGTCATTGCCGGAAACCATCAGCACGCGGCAGCGCGGGTGGTCGTGCGCGGCTTCCTGTTCGCGCACCCAGAGCACCGTGTCGACGCCGCTGCGCAGGGGCATCTCCATGTCGAGCAACAGGTAGTCGGGCCAGGCCTGCGCCATCAGCTCGATCGCCGCCTCGCCGTTGGCCGCGGTCGTCACGCGGAAGGGCGGACTGGGCAGCAGGCGGCGCGTGACCAGCCGCGTGAACTCGTCATCGTCGACCACCAGCACGCTGCGCGGCGGCATGTCGGCGGCCCATTCGGACGGCGTGCCTTCGGGCGTCACGGCGATCGGCAACACCGGCGCCTCGCCCGCCAGCGGCGGCAGGGTCAATGCCAACGTGGTGCCTTGCGCACTCGTGTGCATGAGCAGTTCGCCGCCCTGCGCCCGCGCCATCAGCCGCGCGGAATAGGTGCCCAGGCCCGTGCCACCGCTCTTGCCGGCGGTGACGTACTTCTCGAAGAAGCGCTGCGCAATGGCGGCCGGCACTTCGCCCGGGTTGTGCACTTCGATCACCAGCGGGTCGCCGCGCTGCAGCGTCACCGCCACCGGGTGGCCGGCGCCGGCAGCCTCGACGGCGTTCTTCACCAGGTTGGCCAGGATCGAATAGCAAAGCAGTTCCTCGGCCCGCGCGTACACCGGTGCCGGGTCCGTGTCCTGCCAGTGCAGCAGCACCGAGTGCGCCTCGGCATAGGAGTGCAGGTCCACCAGCACGCGCGTGACCACCTGCCGCAGATCCACGGCCTGCGGGCGGAAGTCGTAGCTGCCGGTCTCCATCCGGAACAGGCCCAGCGACAGGTTCACCATCTCCAGCATGCGCAGGGCCGAGCGTTGCAGCACGCCGAGCAGTTCGCGCTGGTCGCCGGTGAGCTTGCTGTCGTCGCGCAGCAGCCGGGTGGCGCCGATGATGCTGTTCAGGGGCGTCTTCAGGTCGTGCCGCGAGATGCGCTCCACGTCCTCGCGCAGGCGCGCGTTTTCCTCCAGCGTGCGGCCGCGTTCCTCCGCGTTCAGCGCCTGCGCCATGCGCCGCGCGATCACCATCGCCGGCGAGATCAGGAACAGCGCGAAGCCGATCGGCGCCAGCTTGCGGTCGGGCCCCGGCGTGTCGATCAGCAGCAGGTCGACGGCCAGTGCGAGCAGCACGGCGACCATGCCCGCCAGCAACACGCGCGCGTCACCCCGGGTGCCGCGGCCGGCGCGCAGCATGGCGATCGCCACATACGCGGCCACCCCCACGGCAATGGCCTGCCCCGGCTGCACCACGTACGAATACACGCCGGGCTGCAAAGCCAGCACCGCGATCGCACCCAGTCCCAACAGCCCCAGCACGACCTGCACGACGCGGCGATGGATCTCCGCCGGGAACAGCCCGTGCAGCGTCAGGAAGAACAAGGCCATGGAGGCGATCCACGAGAGGTACTCGACCCGCATGTACGCGAACCAGGAGACCTGCGGCGGGAACCAGCGCAGGAACAGGCGCTCGCCGATCATGTCGGTGTAGATCGCCATCGCGATGCAGAACAGGCCGAACACCAGCGGCACCCGCTGCTGCCGGCGCACGGCGAAGAAGATCAGCGCGACCACGCTGGTGAGCAGGTAGGCCGCCAGCAACACGCTCGCGTAGATGGTGCGGGATTCGCGCGCGCGCTGCAGCACGTCGGCCGGGCCTGCCGTCATCGGCCGCACGAAGCCGCCGGCACGGTGGTCGAAGTTGGAGAGGTGCAGCGTCAGCCGCAGCGGGCAGGCGAACTCGCGCGTGATCGGCACGCGGTTGTACACGGCCGCCCGACTGCGCTGGGGCGACGGTCCCGGCGCGCCGTGCGCCGCGACCGGCGCGCCGTTGACGAACAGGCGCGAGGCGGTGCGCTCTCCCAGCGCTTCGATGGCGAGCGATTGCCCGCGCGGGCAATCCACCAGCAGCACGTAGCTGCCCCAGCCGTCCTGGCCCGGGGGCTTGCCGTCGGCGGTGAGCTCGTTCCAGCTCCCGGGCACGGGCGCGACAGCGTGCGTGGGCAGTTGCTGCCAGGCCGGATCGACGAACCGGTGCCAGGCGAAGCCCCACTGCCCTTGCAGCGGCACGGCCTGGTCGGTTCGCGCCAACGCGAGCCGCCCCGCTTCAGCGACGGGGCTGCCAGCCGACGCCCACGCACCGACAGCGCACGACAACAGGACGCACAGGAATGCCAGCAACGTGCGGCCACGAGTCATCCCGGCAGTTTAGGGCTCGCGCTTGCCCGGGGGTGGCCGACCCACAGCGCCGCAACGCCGGCACTCGCCAGCGCCAGCAAGGCGCTGACCGCCATGATCCAGCGGTAGCCCGCCACGAAAGCCTCGTGCACGACCCCACGCGCCACCGCCGCCGAGGCGCTGGCGGGCAGTTCGATCGCAGCCAGCCGGGCGCGCTGCTGCCACGCCGCTGCGGCCAACGAGTCCGGCACGCCGGCAGCGGCCATGCCCTCGCGCAGGCGCGGCTCGAACACGGCGGCCATCAGCGCGCCGAACACCGCGATGGCCAGCACCCCCGCCACCCGCGACAGGGCGTTGTTCACGCCCGAGGCCGTGCCGGCATCGTCGCGGCCGACCGAGTTCATCACCGTGGTGGTGAGTGGCGCCACGGCAATGGCCATGCCCAGGCCCAGCACCGTCACGCCAGGCAGGAAGCCGCTCCAGTAACTCGCGCGCGTGCCGGGCAGCGCCAACAGCGCGAAGCCCACCGCCGCGACCAGCGGCCCGGCGATCAGCGGGGCGCGCGCGCCGCGCCGGTCGACCAGCTTGCCGGCCCAGCGCGAAAGAACGAACATCACCAGGATGAAGGGCAGCAGCGCCGCGCCCGCCTGCGTCGCGGTCAGCCCCTGCACCTGGATCAGGTTCAGCGGCAGGAAGAACAGCCCGCCACCGAGGGCCGCATAGAGCAGCAGCGTGAGCAGGTTGGCGGCGGCGAAGTCGCCTGCGCGCAGCAGCGAGAGCGGCAGCATCGGCCGCGCCTGCGCGCGTTCGACGAGGAAGAACGCGACCAGGCCGGCGACGCCGATCGCGCCCGCTCCCAGCACCAGAGGCGCGCCCCAGCCGCGCGCCGGCGCCTCGATGAAGAAGAACACGATGCCGGCCAGCCCCAGCGTCGCCAGCAGCGCCCCGCGCACGTCGATGTGCGCGGGCTCACCGGAGCGCCTGCTCTCCGGCACGTGGATCCAGGCGATGGCCACGACCACTGCCGCCACCGGCAGGTTCACCGCGAAGGCCCAGGACCAGGACAACTGGTCGATCAGGTAACCCCCGAGCAAGGGTCCGGCGGCGGAGGCCACGCCACTGAAGGCAGCCCAGGTGCCGAAGGCCGCACCGCGCTCGTCCTGCCGGAACGAGGCGCTGATCAGGGCCAGGCTGCCCGGCACCAGCAGCGCCCCGCCCACGCCCTGCAAGGCGCGCGCGGCGATCAGTTGCTGCACGCTTTGCGACAGCGCGCAAGCCAGCGAGGCCAGCGCGAAGAGCAGCACGCCCGCGATGAACACGCGCCGCCGCCCGAGCCGGTCGCCCAGCGAGCCGCCCACCAGCAACAGCGCGGCAAGCAGCAGCGCATAGGACTCCACGACCCACTGCACCTGCCCCGCGGAGGCATGCAGCGCCCGCTGGATCGCGGGCAGCGCCACGTTGACGACCGTGCCGTCGACGAAGGCCAGGCTCGAGCCGAGGATGGAGGCGGCCAGCACCCAGCGCTTGCGTGCCGGCAGGCAGTCGCGCGCCGCCGCGGCCTGCGCAGGCGCTGCATCGTCGCAGGGGTGGCGGATGGCGATGGTCATGGGGTGGCCGCCGCGAGAATAGCGCGGCGGGCCACGCAGCGCGGCCGCGCACGTAACCAGCCGTGTCGGTATCAGCTCGCCGTGCCCGCGTTCGGAAAGAACAGCTGCTCGCCGTTGATCCGATAGCTGGCGATGGTCGCCTGGCCGTCGGGGCCGGTCACCCAGGCTATGAACTTCTGCGCTTGCGCCGCGTGCACGTGCGGGAATTTCTGCGGGCTCACGAGCATCACGCCGTACTGGTTGAACAGGCGCTTGTCGCCCTCGACCAGGATGGCCAGGTCGCCGCGGTTCTTGAAACTCAGCCAGGTGCCGCGGTCGGCCAGCACGTAGGCATTGCTGGACGAAGCGATGTTCAGCGCGGCGCCCATGCCGCAGCCGCATTCCTGGTAGCCGCTGCCGCGGTTCGCGAGGCCGGCCTGCGTCCAGAAGCGCTTCTCGGCGGCATCCGTGCCGCTCTTGTCTCCGCGCGAGACGAAGGGCGCATTGGCGGCGGCGAGTTTCGTCAGCGCCGCGACGATGTCGCTGCCTTTCAGGTGCGCGGGGTCGGACCGCGGGCCGACCAGCACGAAGTCGTTGTACATCACCGGATAGCGGCGCGGGGCGTAGCCCTCGGCGATGTACTTCTCCTCGGCGGCGCGATCGTGCACGAACAGCACGTCGGCGTCGCCGCGCTTTGCCATGTCGATCGCCTGGCCGGTGCCCACGGCCACCACGCGCACGGTGATCCCGGTGGCCTTGGTGAAGGCGGGCAGCAGGTGCCCGAACAGCCCCGACTGCTCGGTGGACGTGGTGGACGCCATCAGCAAGGTGGGCGACTGCGCCCAGCCGGCACTGACGGCGCAGGACAGCAGGGCGGCACAGAACAGCCGGCGCATGGACATCATCCGAGTTCTCCCTTGACGAACAGTTCGGCCTCGCGGGAGGTCTCTCCCAGCGGGCCGTTGAAGAAGGCGTGCACCGGCAGGTCGGCCAGCACGTGGCCGCCTTCCATGTACACGACCCGCGTGGCCAGGCGCTTGACCTGGCCCAGGTTGTGGCTGGCGAAGACCAGCGTCGTGCCGGCAGCGGCGAAGTCGGCCATCAGCGTCTCGACCTCGCGCTTGGCGTGCGGGTCGAGGCTGGCGGTGGGCTCGTCCAGCAGCAGCACCTGCGGCGCCAGGCACCAGGCGCGCGCCAGCGCCATGCGCTGCAACTGGCCGCCCGAGAGCGTGCGCGCATTGCGCAGCGCCACCGAGCCGAGGCCGACGCGCGCCAGCGCCTGCAGGGCCTTCGCCCTGGCCACGCGCCAGGGCGTGCCGCGCAGCCAGAGCGCCAGCGCCACGTTGGCCAGCGCCGAGGCGCGCAGCGCGAACGGGCGCTGGAACACCATCGCCTGGCGCATCGCCTCGTCGCGCAGCACCGAGCCGGTGGTGGGGCGCAGCAGGCCGTGCAGCACGCGCAGCAGCGTGCTCTTGCCGCTGCCGTTGGCACCGATGATCGCCACCCGCTCGCCCCCGGCGATGCGCAGGTCGATCCCCTGCAGCGCGGTCACTGCGCCGTACTGCAGTCCGACGCCCTTGAGCTGCACCCAGCCAGACATCAGGCGGGCGCCCCGGCCAGCACGATGCCCTCGGCATGCGCGCCGCGCCAGCGTGCCAGCAGCGCGATCGCGGCATTGAGCGCGAGCACCACCGACAGCAGGATCACGCCGAGCGCCAGCGCCAGCGGCAGGTCGCCCTTGCTGGTCTCCAGCGCGATGGCGGTGGTCATCACGCGGGTGTAGCCGTCGATGTTGCCGCCGACGATCATCACCGCACCCACCTCCGAGATGGCGCGGCCGAAGCAGGCGAGCAGCACGGTCAGCAGCGCAAAGCGCTCGTCGAAGGCCAGCAGCAAGCTGCGCAGCACGCCGCCGGCGCCCAGCGAGCGCAGTTGTTCCCCGTTGGCGTCGTCGGCGTCCTGCACCACCTGGCGCGTCAGCGCCGTGCACACGGGCAGCACCAGCAGCACCTGCGCCAGCACCATGGCCTGGAAGGAAAACAACCAGCCCAGGAAGCCCAGCGGCCCCGAGCGCGAGAGCAGGAGATACACGACCAGCCCCACCACCACCGAGGGCACGGCCAGGAAGGTGTTGAGCACGGTCACCAGCGCGCCACGCGCGGGGAAGCGCGCCACGCCCAGCCAGGCGCCGAGCACCAGTCCGAGGACGGTGCCGACGATGCAGGCGCTGCTGCTGACCGCTAGCGATCGGCCGACGATGGACAGCAGCATGGGGTCCATCACGGCGACCAGGTGCGCGGCCTGGGCCAGGCTCTCCTGGAAGGTATTCATGGGCGCGAATGCTACGTGTTCAGACGAAGCCCTGCCCTCGGGTCATGCGAGCTATGAACGGGGCTGCATAGCGCAGCGGCCGCGCGGCAGCCCTTCGCTCATACTTGCCGCCATGCGCAAGGTGCAACTCTCGTACGACTTCGCGCCGCGCCGGCACGACGGCTGGGTGCGCAACCCGCTGGTCGACCTGCTGCATGCCGTGCAGGAGCAAGGCTCCATCTCCAGCGCGGCCCGCGTGCTGGATCTGTCCTATCGCCACGTGTGGGGTGAACTGCGCCGCTGGGAGTCGCAGCTGGGGCATCCGCTGATCCTGTGGGAGAAGGGCCAGCGCGCACGGCTCGCCCCCTTCGGCCAGAAGCTGCTGTGGGCGGAGCGGCAGGCGCAGGCCCGGCTCGCACCGCAGATCGAGGCGCTGCATGCCGACCTGGAGCGCGCCTTCGCGGTGGCGTTCGACGATACCGCGCAGGTGCTGACGCTGTTCGCGAGCCACGACGACGGCTTGTCGCTGCTGCGCGGCTTTGCCGTGGCGCAGGGGCGCCTGCACCTCGATGTGCGCTTTTGCGGCAGCGTCGATGCGATCGCCGCGCTGAATGCCGGACGCTGCACGCTGGCCGGCTTCCATGCTTCGCAGCAACCGGGCCTGGGCAGCATCACGCAGCGCACTTACCAGCCGCTGCTGCAGACGGGGCGCCACAAGCTGATCGGATTTGCCGAGCGCAGCCAGGGCCTGATGGTGGCGGCGGGCAATCCGCTGCGGCTCGCCGCGCTGGCGGACGTCGTGCGGCGCTGCGCGCGCTTCGTCAATCGGCCGGCGGGCAGCGGCACGCGGCTGCTGTGCGACGAGCTGCTGGCGCGCGAAGGCCTGGCGCCGCAGCAGCTTGCCGGGTATGGACGCGACGAGCCCTCGCATGCCGCGGTGGCGCAGGCGGTGGCCTCGGGCAGCGCGGATGCAGGCCTCGGCATCGAGGCGGCGGCGCGGGCGCGCGGGCTGGACTTCGTGCCGCTGCTGCAGGAGCGCTATTTCCTGGTGTGCCTGAAGGAGGCGCTGGAAGAAGCGCCGATCGCCGCGCTGCGCACGCTGCTGCAGGGGCAGGCCTGGCAGCGCGAGCTGTCGCTGCTGGCGGGGTATACGCCGTGGCGCAGCGGCGAGGTCTTGAGTCTGAAGGCGCAATTGCCGTGGTGGGATTTGCCGCCGAAGAAGAAGCGATGAGCGCGAATGCGGAAGCGGATGTCCGTTCCCTGTTCAAACCGCGCAAGTCCGAAACCCCACGAAGCCCTCATCCCGATCCGGCAACGCCCACCACCGCGCCCGCGGATGCTTCATGCGCGCGCGGGTCGCGAACGACGCGCCGCGCTGCACCCGTGCCATGCCGAACACCGGCTGCGCATCCAGTTCCGCCTGCGGTGTCCAGGCATCGGGCCGGAAGCCGGCGAAGGGGCGCACGGTGCCGGACATCCATTCGCGCACCTCGCCCCAGCGGAAACCACGCCGCGTTGCCTGCAAGGCGGCGATCTCCCATTCTGCTTCGGTCGGCAGGCGACGGCCGGCCCAGCGCGCCCAGGCATCGGCCTCCCACCAGCTCACGTGCATCGCGAGCTGGCTGCCGGCCATGCGCGTGGCCTTGCCGAACATCGTCTGCATCACGGCGCCGCTGGCGACGCCGATCTGCTCCACGTAGCGCGGCCCGCGACGGCCGTCGGCTTCGCCTTGGCGCTGCAGCCAGTGCCAGCCTTGCGGGTGCCACAGCTCCTCGCGGTCGTAGCCGCCGTCGGCGATGAACTCCACGTATTGCGACCAGGTCACCGGCTGCGCATCGATCTCGAACTCGGGCACGGCCACCCTCTCCTGCCCGCACTCCACGTCCAGCGCAAAGCCCTCTTCGGACCAGCCCAGGCTCCACGGGCTCGCCGGCAGCAGCAATGGGTCGCGCATTGCCGCCCCCGCGGGCAAGCTCACTCCCACGGGCACGCCCGCCGCCTGCGCGATGGCCAGCAGCTGCTCGCCCCGCAGGTCCTCGTGGAACAGCACCATGCGGTGGAAGTACAGGCCGTCGTCGTCATCGGGTGCACGATCCAGCAGTTCGAGCGTGGTCTCCAGCGTGTCCAGCAGGTAGGCCCGCACGTTGCCGGCATCGGGCAGCGGCAGCGACCAGCGCTGCGACGGCGCCACCAGGCGGGGATCGAACAGTTCGTCGGACTGCGGCTCCACCGAGGCGATGTGCATGGCGTCGGGCGGACAGCGCGGGCCCAGCGCGCGCTGCGGATTGCGCCCTATCCAGTACTCCGCCAGCCAGGCCACATGTCCGGCCAGCCAGAGCGGCGGAACCGCGTGCGGCAAGGGCTGCAGGCGCATGGCCGGACCGAGCGCCTGCTGGAAATGCTGCAGCAGCGACAAGGTATAGTTGCGGGCCTCGATCAGGGCCAGCGAGAGCGGCTCGCGAGCGAGGCGGCGTGCACCGGAAGCGTTGTCCGCACCGGTGTCGCGATGGGGACCCAATGGCATCTCCTCTGGTTGGCGCCGCTCACCGGCCATGGCGGCCCGGGGGAAACCCGGGTTGCCGAGTCAGCAGGTTTTCAGCGCATCGCAACGAGTATCAACGATCAAGGGGGCCTCGCAGGCCCCTGTTTTTCATCTGCACGGAGACTCCCGGTGTCCGCACTCCTGAAGTTTGCCCTGGCCGTGGACTGGATCAGCCGCCGCCTCGGGTGGGCCGCCTCGATGGCCGTCCTGCTCACGGCGCTCATCTCCGCCGGCAACGCCGTCATCCGCTACCTGTTCGACACCAGTTCCAACGGCTGGCTCGAGATCCAGTGGTACCTGTTTGCCGCCATCGTGATGCTGGGCGCGCCCGCGGTGCTGGCGGTGAACGAGCACGTGCGGGTCGACCTGGTCTACGGGCGCCTGAAGAATCATGGCGCCGTCTACGTCGACCTGTTCGGGCTGGTGTTCTTCCTGCTGCCGGTCATGGGGCTGCTGGCGTACCTCTCAACGCCGCTGCTGGTGAAGATGTACCTCACGCACGAAATGTCGAACAACGCCGGCGGCCTGATCCGCTGGCCGGCCATGCTGATGCTGCCCGTGGGCTTCGGGCTGATGGTGCTGCAGGGGATCTCCGAGATCATCAAGCGCGTGTGCTACCTGCGCGGGCTGTACCAGATGGACACGACCTACGAAGCGCCGCTGCAGTAGGCGCGAGATAACAAGAACGACGGACTTCCCCCATGCAGATGCAAAACTTCGCGCCGGTCATGTTCGGCGCGCTCGTCTTCGTGATGCTGATCGGCTTCCCGGTGGCGTTCTCGCTCGCGGCACTGGGCCTGGTGAGCGGCTTCTACGCGATCGAAATGGGCTGGTTCCCGGCCGGCTTCATGGCCAACCTGCCGCTGAACGTGTTCGGCATCCTGTCGAACGACCTGCTGCTGGCGATCCCCTTCTTCACCTTCATGGGCGCGATCCTGGAGAAGTGCGGGCTGGCGGAGGACATGCTCGATTCGATGGGCCAGCTGTTCGGCCCGGTGCGCGGCGGCCTCGGCTACTCGGTGATCATCGTCGGCTTCATCCTCGGCGCCATCACCGGCACGGTGGCCGGCCAGGTGATCGCCATGGCGCTGATCTCGATGCCGATCATGATCAAGTACGGCTACAACATGCGCTACACCACGGGCGTGCTGGCCGCATCGGGGACGATCACGCAGCTGGTGCCACCCTCGCTGGTGCTGGTGGTGATGGCCGACCAGCTCGGTCGCTCGGTGGGCGACATGTACAAGGGCGCCTGGGGCCCGTCGATCCTGCAGATCCTGATCTTCGCGCTGTACACCTTCGGCCTCGGCATCGTCAAGCCGCATTACGTGCCGGGCGTGCCCAGGGATGCGCGCACGCTGCATGGCTGGGCGCTGTGGGCCAAGTGCCTGCGCGGCATCATCCCCTCGGCCATCCTGATCTTCGCGGTGCTGGGCTCCATGGGCGGCCTGCCTTTCATGGACACTGCCGTCGCCACGCCGACCGAGGCGGGCGCGATGGGCTGCGTCGGCGCGCTGATCCTCGCCGCGATCCACCGGCGCCTGTCGCGTGACCTGATCTGGCAAGCCATGGAAGGCACCATGCGCCTGACGGCGATGGTGGTCTTCATCCTGATCGGCTCGCGCGTGTTCTCGATGGTGTTCCAGGGCGTCGACGGCGCCCGCTGGGTGGAGCACATGCTCTCCACGCTGCCCGGTGGCCAGGTCGGCTTCCTGATCGTGGTGAACCTCTTCATCTTCTTCCTGGCGTTCTTCCTCGACTTCTTCGAGATCGCCTTCATCATCCTGCCGATGCTGGGGCCGGTGGCCGACAAGATGGGGATCGACCTGGTGTGGTTCGGCGTGCTGCTGTGCGTGAACATGCAGACCTCGTTCATGCACCCGCCCTTCGGCTTTGCGCTGTTCTACCTGCGCGGCATCGCCGACACGCTGTACAAGGAAAAGCGCATCGACAAGCCGGTGCAGTCCAACGACATCTACCTGGGCGCCATTCCCTGGGTGCTGATGCAGATCCTGCTGGTGGCCATCGTCATCTTCGTGCCGCAGAGCGTCACCATGTTCCTGGACAAGGCGGAGAAGATCGACCTGGACAAGGTCAAGATCGAGGCGCCGGCGGACATCGACCAAGGCGCCACCGACCCGGCCAAGCCCGCCGATCCCGCTGCCGCCGAGAAGTCCTCGGAAGAAGAGCAGAAAAAGCAGGACGAGCTGTTCAACCCCAAGAGCAAGTGAGCCCTGCTGACCGCCTTGGCCCGGCGCCGTTTCGCTTCACTCCGGCCGGTGGAATCGCGGCGAGCAGCCGGGCCTACTCGCTGACCTTCCGCGGCATCGCCACCTTGTTCGTGTTCGGTGCCGCGTGGTGGCTGCTGCACCTGTGGCAGCAAGGGCAGTTTGCCGCCGGCCGCGGGACGCTGGGCGCGTGGTTCCTCGCGGCACTCGCACTGATGCTGTGGACCTGGTGGTGCATCGTGCGCAGCGTCACCACCCTCGATGCGACCGAACTGCGACAGACCTGGATCTGGACCAAGCGCATGCCCCTGGGCGAGCTCGCCTATGCGCGGGTGATCCGCGTGCGCGGGCTCGAATGGCTGATCGCGCCGCGCATCTACGTTCGCACCTTGCTCGGGAAGTTCGCGGTGTTCTATGCCGCGGAACCGGCGATGGTCGCGGAGTTCGACCGACTCGCCGCCCAGCTCGCGGCGTTCCGCCAAGGCGGCTGAGCCTGCCTCGCCGGCGCGCTGCGCCTGAGCCGCGATCGCCGCCGGCTTCCCGCCGGTCCCGGACGCCTCCTACAGGGCGGAGCGCGCCCGTATGCCAATCTCGGCTGGATGATCCGCCTGCGCGACCTGCTTCTCGGCCGCCGGCTTGCCAACCGCGAACAGGCCGAACGCAAGATCGGCGCGTGGGAAGGCGTGCCGGCGATGGGCCTCGACGGACTCGGCTCCTCGGCCTACGGACCGGAGGCCGCCCTCGCGGTGCTTGCCGTGCTGGGCGCCGCGGGGCCCAAGCACCTGGGCGCGGTGATGACACCCATCGTGCTGCTGCTTGCGGTGCTGTTCGCCTCCTACTGGCAGACGATCCGCGCCTATCCCAACAACGGCGGCGCCTACATCGTCTCGCGCGAGAACCTGGGCACCAGCGCGGGACTGCTCGCGGCCGCGGCGCTGATGATCGACTACGTGCTGAACGTGGCAGTGGGCATCTCCGCCGGTGTCGGCGCCCTGGTCTCCGCGGTGCCCGCGCTGCATCCCTACATCCTGCCGCTGTGCCTGGCCATCCTCGCGTTCGTCACGGTGATGAACTTGCGCGGCACGCTGGACGCGGGGCGACTCTTTGCGGTGCCGACCTATCTGTTTGTCGCGTCCTTCGGGCTGGTCCTGGTGCTCGGCGTCTGGAAGACCGTGACGGGCGGGGGCCATCCCCACGCGGCGGTCGCCCCGCCAGCGCTGCACGCCACGACGCAGGCGGTCAGCCTCTGGCTGCTGCTGCGGGCGTTCGCTGCCGGCTGCACCGCGATGACCGGCGTCGAGGCGGTCAGCAACGGCATGAGCGCTTTCCGCGACCCGCCGGTGCGCCACGGCCACCGGACGCTGGCGGCCATCGTGATCATCCTGGGCCTGCTGCTCGTGGGCATCTCGCTGCTGGCCCATGCCTATGGCATCGGCGCGATGGACCAGACGAAGGACGGCTACCGCAGCGTCCTCTCGCAACTGGCGGCGGCGGTCGCCGGAGAGGGCGTGCTGTACTACGTGGCGATCGCCTCGCTGCTGGCCGTGCTCTCGCTCTCGGCGAACACCAGCTTCGTGGACTTCCCGCGGCTGTGCCGTCTGGTCGCCAGCGACGGCTTCCTGCCCAAGCCGTTCGCGATCGCCGGCCACCGGCTCGTGTTCTCCATCGGCATTGCTTACCTGGCCGTGACGGCCGGCGTGCTGCTGGTCGCCTTCGGGGGCATCACCGATCACCTGATCCCGCTGTTCGCGATCGGTGCCTTCCTCACCTTCACGATGTCGCAGGCGGGCATGGTGGTGCACTGGAGGCGCAAGAAACGCACGGGAGAGCGCGTATGGCTGCACCTGGCGATCAACGGGGTTGGCGCTGTCACCACCGGAGTCGCACTGCTGGTGATCGTCGTCGCGAAGTTCGCGGAGGGCGCGTGGATCACCATGCTGGTGATCCCGCTGGTGATCGTGCTGCTGAAATCGATCCGCCGTTACTACCTGCGGGTCGAGCAGAAGGTGCACGACCCGACCCCGCTCAGCCTCGACTCGGCCAAGCCCCCGATCGTGCTCGTCGCGATCGAGGATTGGAACCTGCTCGCCGACCACGCCCTCACGCTGGCGCTGACGCTGTCGCCGCAGGTGCTGGGCGTGCACCTGGCGGAGCTGGGCGGCCCCGACGAAGGCTACAACCAGAAGCTGCAGGAACGCTGGGAGCGCAACGTGGCCGTGCCGGCGCGCGCGGCGGGCTTCCCTGCCCCGCGGCTGGTGGTGCTGCAGGCGGAGTACCGCGCGATCCATGCGCCCGTCTTGCAACTGGTGCGGGAGCTCGAATTGCAGCATCCCGACCGCTCCGTCGCCGTGTTGATCCCTGAACTGATGAAGCAGCACTGGTACCAGAAGTTGCTGCACACGCATCGGGCCCGCCGCTTGCGCCGCGGGCTGTTGAAGCATGGCGGCACGCGACTCACCGTGATGAGCGTGCCGTGGTATCTGGAGGCGCGCACGCTGGCGGTGGCGCCGCAGGAGGAGGTGGGGGAGGAAGGCGTGAAGAAGGCGCCGGATTTGCCGGTGGCGGAGGATGAGAGTCGGAGAGAGAAGGATCGGGTGGTGGTCTAGACCCCTGGCACGAAAAAGATGTCATTGCGGGCTTGACATCCATTCCGCCCCACACCGATCTACATCCGCCCCATTTCGTCGAACGAGGGCAACGCCGCGCTCGCGAACCCCGGGCACGCCAGCGAGCCGATCGCAATCTCGCCAGCGCGAATCCGCAGCCTTACCGCCCCATGACTGCGCTCATACAGATCCGGATGCGCCGCGACAAATGCGTCCTGCTCCACCTGCGGCAGCGCCTTCATCCCATCGACATAGTGATGCCCGTTGCGCTCCACGTGCGTGATCCCCAGCAGGTTCACCAGCGCCAGATCCTGCTGCACGGCCAAGCCCGCCTGGGTGGTCAGATCCTCTGCGGACATGAAGTAGCGCGCACTGCCCTCTTGCGCATTCCACGCCGCACAGCGCGCCGCATTCAGCACCGACTTGTAGAAGCCCTTGCAGGTCTTCGAGGAGATGCCCGCATATCCGCGCTCGCGGGCCTGCACGAAGCTCCCCAGTTCGCCATCCGACTCGTCGACGATCACCGGCTTGCCGAGGTCCGCCGCGCGCAGGTCCACCTGCAACGCCAGCTTGCGCGCAATCGGTTGTTCGATGAAGAGGATGCTGTCCCACAGGCGTGAGAGCGGCGCGCAAGCCTGGATCCCGCGCACCAGTTGCTGCACGCCCTGCGCGTCCTCGTACTGTTCGTTGCCGTCCAGCGATGCGTAGTACGGCGCGGGCGAGCGATCGAGCACCGAGGCGATGGCCTGCAAGCGATCGAGGTCAGCCTGCACCTTGCCGCTCACCTTCAGCTTGAAGTAGCGATGGCCATAGACCTGCACCACTTCCTCCAAAGTCTCGGGCAGGCCGTCGCCGACGCGCTCGGTCTGGTCGGCCACCGTGATGGCATCGAGCAGGCCCACGGTGTGGCGCGCATGAATGCGATCGGCAGGCCGGCACGCCGCAAGGTACGCCGCGAAATCGAAGCCGCCGAACTGCGGATGGTCTGCCCCCATCCCGGCAAGGTTCCCGCGCATCGCATCGTAGAACGACACACCCAACGCGCGGCACAGCGCATCGAGCACCGCACGGTCGATCAAGGCCGGCCCATAGCTGGCCAGCAGCGGATTGAATCCCTGGCCGGCCGCCGCCCGCGCGTGCACGTCATGGTGCCGCGCGAAATGGCCGAACGCCGTCCCGGAGCTCGCATCCGAGAGATACGCGCCGCGGGCCAGCCGCAGCACTGCGCGCAGTTGCTCGAAGTTGTCTTCGTTGCTCAGCGCCAGGTCCTTGTCGAACCACTTGGGTGCCATCAGTTCGGCAGCGGCGCCCCAGGCGCTGCGGCCGTCGGCGGCTTCGATGCGCGCGCGCACGAAGGCCTGCGGCGCCTCGGTCAGCGTCACCACGCCGAAGCGAAAGGGCATGCGCAGCTTGACCGGCCGCTCGTACAACTCGATCTCTGCGATCCGCAATCGCGGTGCTTCAGTCATGGTGTTCCAGTCCCTGCAGCACGCCGCGCAGGTAGCCGATCGCGCGGGCGGCGCAGCCCGGGCCATCGGGCACGTAATCGAAGGGTTCGACCGCAACGATGCCGGGGAAGTGGCCGGCGGCTTCCATGCGCTGCAGCACCTGCAGGATGGGGCCGAAGTCCATCGCGCCCTGGCCCGGGCCGCGGCGGTTGGGGTCGTTGACCTGCACGTGGCCGACCATTCCGGTGGGCAGCCAACGCTGCATCAACAGGTGCACCGGCTCGCTCTCGGCCTGGCCCGCGGCGCTGCAGTCGATCATGGTGCGCAGCGATGGCAGGCCGATTTCTTCGACCATGCGCGCGCCCTCTGCCACGGTGTTGACCAGGTCGGTCTCCACCCGCGAGAGTGGCTCCAGGCAATAGGTGACGCGATGGCGCGCGGCCGCTTCGCCGGCGGCGCGCAGGCAGTCGCGCGCGCGGTCCCAGGCCTGCTCGCGCGTGCTGCCTTCCGGCACGCTGCGCTGTTTTGGCGAGCCGTGCACGAGGTAGCTGCCGCCCATCGAGGCGCAGAGTTCGACCAGGCGCGTCATCACGTCCACCGTGCGCTGTCGCACCTGGGCATCCTCGCTGACCAGCGAGAGGCCCTTGGGCGCGACCAGCAACCAGTGCAGGCCGAAGATCGTGAGGCCGTGGTCTTCGGCGATGCGGCGCAGTGCTTGCGCGTCGCCATCGCTCAGGGCCATGGGGTCGGCGGCCAGCGTGAAGGGCGCGACCTCCAGGCCGTCGTAGCCGAGGTCGGCTGCCAGCTGGCATTGCTGCGCGAACGGCAGCGGGTGCAAGACTTCGTTGCAGAGGGCGAATTTCATGGCGGTCTCAGGCGCGGCGCGCGAACACCATGCGCACGCCACTGAACAAGCCGGACTTCACGCGGTTCACGCCCGCCTTGAAGGCCGGCACGTACAGCAGGATGGTGAAGATGGTGACGGCGGCAAAGGCCATCGAGATCGGTCGCGTGAAGAACGGGATCAGGCTGCCATCCGAGAGCACCAGGCCGCGGCGCAGGCTCTTGTCCAACAACGGGCCGAGCACCAGGCCCAGCACCAGCGGCGCCATCTCGTAGCCGCGCCGGCGCAGGAAGAAGGCGCCGATGCCGATGGTCAGCATCGCGTAGATGTCGAACAGGCGCGAGGCCGTGGCGAAGGCGCCGACCGTGCAGAGCAGGAAGATGATCGGCATCAGGATCGTGCGGCGCACGCGCAGGATCTGCAGCAGCGGCTTCACGCCGAACAGGCCGAACAGCAGGATGGCGAAAGAGGCCAGCGTGGTCATCGCCACCACGTGGTAGATGAACTGCGGGTGCTCGATCATCAGCATCGGGCCGGGCTGCACGCCGTGGATCACCATCGCCGCCATCAGCACCGCCGACGGCGCCGAGCCGGGGATGCCCAGCGCCAGCGAGGGGATGATGTGCCCCGGGATCGAGGCCATGTCGCCGGTCTCGGCGGCCATCAGGCCGTCGATCGAGCCTTTGCCAAACTTCTCCTTCTCCTTGCTCACGGCCTTGGCCGCCGCATAGGAGATCCAGGCGCCCGAGTCCTCGCCCACGCCCGGCAGCAGCCCCGTGAGCACGCCGATGACGCCCGAGCGCAGCACGGTCCAACGGTACTGCCACACCTCGCGAAAGCGCGGCAGCACCGAGTCCTTCAGGTCGACCATCCGGCGTTCGACCGGATTCGAGAGCGTGGCAAGCACTTCGGACAGGCCGAAGGCGCCCACCAGCGCCGGGATCAAGGCGAAGCCGCCGGAGAGCTGGTCCCAGCCGAAGGTGAAGCGGTCGTAGGCATACAGGCCCTCCTGCCCCACCTGCGCGATGAACAGCCCCAGCAGGCCCATCAGCCAGCCCTTGAGCGGGTCCTTGCCGACGATGGACCCCGACATCGTGACGCCGAACAGCGCAAGCCAGAAGAACTCGAACGCGCCGAAGGACAGCGCCACTTCGGCCAGCATCGGCGTGAACAGCGCCAGGCACACCACGCCGATCAGCGTGGAGACGAAGGCGCCCGAGGTGGCGATGCCGATCGCGCGACCCGCCTGCCCCTGCTGCGCGAGCGCATAGCCGTCCGCGCAGGACGCCGCGTTGGCAGCGGTGCCGGGGATGTTCAACAGGATCGCCGTGCGCGAGCCGCCGTACAGCGCGCCGACATACGAGCAGATCAACACCAGGATGGCGTCGTTGGTCTGCAGCTTGATGGTCAGCGTGGTGAGCAGCGCGATGGCCAGCGTGGCGGAGAGGCCAGGCAGCAGCCCCATCGAAATGCCGACGAAGGCGCCACCGAGCCCGTAGGCGAGCGTCAGCGGATGGAAGAAGCTCAGATAGGCGTGGCCGAGGTCGGTCAGTCCTTGCAGCATGGCAGGCCTTGGGCAGGAAAGGGAATCAGGGCAGGCGCACCAGGAACAGTTCCTGGAACACGATCTGGACGGCCAGCGAGGCGGCCAGGCCGATGACCAGTGCCTTGAGCACGGCACCGGGCGTGAAGCGGCGGTCCGCGGGATCGGGACTCAGGCGATGCAGCACCAGGATCGAAGTCGTGACGAAGATCGTGGAGGCGAGCCAATACGGCAGGCCAAGGAGTGAACCCGGCGCGAGCAGATGGACCAGCAAGGAGGAATGGCCGACCAGCACCAGGCCATAACCGAGCACCAGCGAGATCACCACGGCGATGCGCTTGTGTTCTTCGCGTTGCTGCGGCCCGGGGGATGCCAGAGCCTCGGTCAAGGCGCCGCGCCGCCAGCTGCGCAAGGCAAGCACGCTACCCAGCACGATCATCGCCAGCCCCAGCAGCCCCGGCAGCAAGCCGGGCACCGTGTAGGGATTGACGCCCTGCGACTCGAGGCGGTCCATGCGCAGCGACGCCACCAGCACGGCGATGCCGAGCGCCATCCAGCCGATCGCGTCCTTCAGGTCGGAGCGCGGCGGCTCGTGGGCGTCGCCGTCGGCGGCATGCGTGCTCATCTCGGAATCAGGGCTTCGGGATGCCGACCGTGTCCGGCGAGACCTTGGTCTTGCCGCTCGCCTGCAGGTTCCAGACATTGGTCTGCACCGCGGGCCAGGCGGCCTTCTGCGCGGCGTCGCCGGAGACCGGAATGAACAGTGCGCCGCGGCTGGTGGCGTACTTCTTCAGGGCATCGCTCCTGGCGATGTTCTCGGCCCAGATGCGCTGCACGGTCTTCACGACGTCGTCGGGCACGCCCTTGGGAATGAAGATGCCGAAGTAGTTGGCCGGCGCGGTGAAGCCGGGCACCGTCGCAGAGAGCGGGGGAATGGTGCCGAAGCCTTCGAGCTCCAGCGGCTTGTCGCTCACTGCTGCCAGGGGGCGCAGGCGCTTGCCGCGGATCATGTCGGCCTGCTCCACGGCCAGTTGCGTGGTGAGGTCGGCTTCACCCGAGACGGTCGCGACGACAGCGGGGTTGCCGCCGTCATACGAGACTTCCTTGTACTTCACGCCGGTCGCCTTGACGATCTGGTCCATCGCATTGTGCGCGGCGGAGGTCACGCCCGCGGTGGCGACGCTGATCTGGCCGGGACGCTTCTTCATGTCGTCCAGCAGTTCCTTCGCGTTCTTCCAGGGGCGCTGCGGATTGACGCCGATCACCTGGATGTTGGCCACGGTCAGGAACAGGTGCCAGTCCTTGATGCTGGTGTTGACGGAGCCCAGGGCCTGGTAGGCGCCGAGGTCCTGAGCCGCGCCGGCCGTCCAGGTGTAGCCATCCTTGGCCGCGTCGAGCGCGCTCCTGGTGCCGATGGCCCCGGAGGCGCCCGGCTGGTTGACGATCACGATGGTCTGGCCCAGGGCCTTTTCCAGTTCCGCCGCGGTCACGCGCGTGACCTGGTCGGTCGAGCCGCCCGCTGCCCACGGCACGATCAGGTTGATCGGGTGGGTCGGCTTCCAGTTCTGCGCGGCGGCCGGCACGGTGGCACCGAGCGCCACGACGGCAGCGATGGCATGGAGGAAAAGGCGCTTGTGCATGACGTCCACGGATTAATTCCCTAAACAGTTAATTAGAGGACTCTATGCAGGGAGAGGCGTCGCTGTCAACGGGGTTCGCCCGGGGGCGGGATGTGGCGAGGTGGTGCGGGCCCCCGCGTGGGGTTGGCGCGCAGCGCAGTCCATCGTGGAAGGACGCCATTGGAAGATGCCATCGGAGGATGTCATTGGAGGATGTCATTGCGGGCTCGACCCGCAATCCACGACGGCGCTTGAAAGAGCGCAGCGTGGATCCCGGGTCGAGCCCGGGATGACATCCAGAGATCCGTCCCGGGTCGAGCCCGGGATGACATCCAGAGATCCATGCGAGACGCCACCGTTCACCAGTTAGTGAATTACCTCAGTCGAGAGCGAAACGCATGGGATGAAGGATGACGCAGGCCCGCCGAGGCGGCCCCTGCAGGATCAGATCTTCACCGTGTTCATGTAGCTGTCGTAGCGCTGCTCCGAGAAGCGGCCCCACAGGATCTGGTCGCGCTGGAAGGCGCGCATGTCCTGGTGGATCTTCTTGAATTCGGGCGACTTGGCTTCGTGCTCGGCGAACACTTCCATCGAGGCCTTGAAGCCGGCGTCCAGCACGTCCTTCGGGAACGGCATCAGCCTGGTCTTGGCGGCCACCAGGCGCTTGAGCGCCCCGGGGTTCACGGCGTCGTACTTGGCGGTCATGTCGCGGGCGGCGACATTGCAGGCCGCTTCCAGGATCGCCTTGTTCTCGACCGACAGCGCGTCATAGGCCTTCGTGTTGACGAAGAACTCCAGCTCGGCGCCGCCTTCCCACCAGCCCGGGAAGTAGTAGTAGGGCGCAACCTTGTTGAAGCCCAGCTTCTCGTCGTCGTACGGGCCAACGAATTCGGTGGCGTCCAGCGTGCCCTTCTCCAGCGCGGAGTACACGTCGCCCGCCGGCATGTTCTGCGACACGACGCCCAGCTTGTTCATGGCCTCGCCCAGCAGGCCGCCGCCCATGCGCATCTTCAGGCCCTTGAGGTCGGCCACCGACTTGATCTCCTTGCGGTACCAGCCACCCATCTGGGTGCCCGTGTTGCCGGAGCTGAAGCTGCGCATCTTGTAGTTGCCGTAGAACGCGTCCATCAGCTTGCGGCCGTTGCCGTGCTCCATCCACGAGTCCATCTGGCGCGCGGTCAGGCCGAAGGGCACGGCGCAGCCGAAGGCGAAGATGGAATCCTTGCCGGTGAAGTAATAGGGCGCCGTCTGCGCCATCTCCAGGGAGTCGTTCTGCAGGGAGTCGACCACCGCGAAGGGGGGCATCAGTTCGCCGCCAGCGTGCGTGGAGATTTCGAACTTGCCACCGGACAGGGCCTTCACCGTGGCGGCCATCACCTGGGCGCTGCCGAAGATGGTGTCCAGCGACTTGGGGAAGCTGGAGGCCAGGCGCCAGCGCACGGCGGACTGCGCGTGCACGGCGGGGGCGATGCCCGTGGCCAGGACACCGGCGATGCCGGCGTGCCTCAGGGCGGAACGACGATCCATGAGAGAGTCTCCTCAGTTGTAATGGCGACGATTGCGCGGACGATGATGGTCCAGCAGGTGCCCCCAAGCTGTCAGAAGGCTTGCATCGTCAGAGCTTCTGCGCCTGCATGAAACGGTCGAAGCTGGCTTCGGTGAAGCGGAACCAGAGGTTCTGGTCGGAGCGAAAGCGCGCGTAGTCGGTGTAGACCTTCTTCCAGTTCGCATTGCTCGCGGAGAGCTCGGAGTACAGCGCCATCGATTGCTTGAACGACTCGGTCATCACGTCCGCCGTGAACGGGCGCAGCTTGGCCCCGCCGGCCACCAGTTGCTTGAGCGCCGTGGGATTGCGGGCGTCGTACTTGGCCTGCAGGTCGACGTGCGCATAGGCGGTGGCGACCTCCACGATCGCCTTGTTCTCGGCGGACAGCGCGGAGTAAGCCCGGTGATGGACGTACAGATCCAGCTGCAGGCCGCCCTCCCACCACCCGGGGTAGTAGTAGTAGGGCGCGACCTTGTGCAGCCCGAGCTTCTGGTCGTCATAGGGGCCGATCCACTCGGCCGCGTCTATGGTGCCCTTGGCGAGGGCCGGATAGATGTCGCCACCGGGGATGTTCTGCGGCATCCCGCCCATGCGTTCCAGCACCTTGCCGGCGAAGCCGCCGATGCGGAACTTCAGGCCCTTGAGGTCCGCCACGCTCCTGATCTCGTCGCGCATCCAGCCGCCCATCTGCGCTCCGGTGTTGCCGCAGGGGAAGCTGATGATGTCGTAGCGGGCGTAGAACTCCCGCATCAGCTTCAGGCCATTGCCCTGGAAAGTCCATGCGCTCATCTGCCGGCTGTTCAGGCCGAAGGGGATGGCGCCGCCGATCGCGAAGGTCTCGTCCTTGTCGGAGAAGTAGTAGGGCGCGGTGTGCGCGCATTCGATGGTCCCACGCTGCACGCTGTCGACGACGCCGAAGGCGGGCATCAGTTCGCCGGCCGCATGCACGGAAATCTCGAAGCGGCCGCTGGAGAGCTGGCGCACCTTCTGCGCGAACACTTCGGCGCCCCCGTAGATGGTGTCCAGGCTTTTCGGAAAGCTCGATGCCAGGCGCCAGCGCACCGTTGGCTGCGCGTGCACGGCGGGAGCGATGCCCGCGGCCAGCACGCCGGCGAGGCCGGCATTCTTCAGGGCGGAACGGCGTTGCATGGGCTCGGGACTCCAGGGGTGGCAGGCTCCGTTTTTACCAGCCCGCGGCTCCCTACCCTCGCCCAACCGGGTCGGGCGGCAGAATTCGCGCCAGCCGGCGCACGCGTTGCCAGACCACGGCGGGCGGGTCGGTCATGGCCATGGCGTGGATGCAGCGCTCCAGCCAGCCGCGCCGCTGTTCCATGCGCCCGATGGCGCGCGCGAGGTCGCGCAGGATCGCGCTTCCGTACGCGCCCTCCGCCTTGGCCACCGCTTTGCGCAGGAGCGCCAGCGCGGGCTGCATCATGGCGAGGTCGATCAAGTCGCGACTGAAGACCCCGTCGTCCGGCCATCGGTCCGAGTTCGCCAGCAGCTTGCTCGTGGCCATGTCCAGCGGCGTCAGCGAGGGAACGCCGCAAACCGCGTCGCCGGCGCCAGGCTCCTCCAGGGCAATGCGTCCCTCGTGCACGATCTCCAGTTTGATCGGCTGGCCGTCCACGGCCACGCGCGTGCGCACACCGTACTGATCCGCCCTGATCTCCGCAGCCTGCACGAGTTGGTGCTTGCCCGCCTTGGCGATCGCGGCCAGGCCTGCCGCCCCGGTGAGCGCCGTTCGCAATTCGCGGTAATGCGCGATCTCCGAAACCAGGAAATCGACGTCCACCGATTCGCGGTATTCGCCGTACCGCAGCGCAATCACCGTGCCTCCGGCGAACAGGCAGCGGTGCGCCAGGAGCAACGAGCCGTCGAGAGACTCCAGCACGCGCGCGATCCGCTGGTGATGCGGACGCTCAAACGGCATTCGCGCCTCCGAAGGCTGCACGCAGGGCCTGCACGAGGTCCTGCTCGCCGGGGGACATCGTTGCGCGATCGACGTGCCGCCAGTTGCGCTCGTAGATGTCCAGGGCTTCACGGGGCGAGAGTTCGTCCGTGCCGTGGATCTGCCAGGCCAGCTCTTTCAGCTTCGGATAGTCGCTCAAGCGCACGCGCACCGGAAGCCACCGCTTGGGATCAGGCGGCGTCGATGGCGCCGCGGGCGGCGCTGCCTGCAGGCGCAGGCCGAGCGTCAGGGCCGCGGCGGCATAGGCGCCGGCCGTGACGGATGGCTCGCCTTTTTCGATCCGGTGGAGCGTGACACGAGACACGCCGGCCGCCTGCGCTGCCGCGGTCGCGTTCACTTTCAGGCTGCGTCGGCGCGCCCGCAAGGTCGAGCCAAGCTCCTGGAGCGACTCTGTCGCGTGCGAACCGAGAGGGGGGCTGGCGGCTGGCATATGTTTCTCATTCTGGCCATTTCCAAGATATTGTCAAGAATGAGAAACAGACAAGCGCGACACGTGGCAGCCCCTCCGCTGCCACAGGCTGCCTTCACCCCAGCTTCTGCGTCTGCATGAAGTGGTCGAAGCTGGCCTCGGTGAAGCGGAACCAGAGGTTCTGGTCGGCGCGGAACCTGGAGTAATCCGCGTAGATCTTGCGCCAGTCCTCGTTCTTGGCACTGATTTCCGAATACAGCGCCATCGATTCCTTGAAGGCGAGATTCATCAGGTCGGTCGAGAACACCCGCAGCTTCGCACCGCCCGCCACCAGCGTCTTGAGCGCGGCCGGATTGCGCGCGTCGTAGCGCGCCTGCACCGCGACGTGCGCTTCGGCCGAGGCCGACCGGACGATCTCCCGGTATTCGCTCGAGAGCCCGTCATAGGCCTTCTGGTTGACGAACAGGTCCAGCTGGGGCCCGCCTTCCCACCAGCCGGGGTAGTAGTAGAAGGGCGCGATCTTGTTCAGGCCCAGCTTCAGGTCGTCGTAGGGACCGACCCACTCGGCCGCATCGATCGTGCCCTTCTCCAGCGCGGGATAGATGTCGCCGCCCGGGATGTTCTGGGGCACGCCACCCATGCGCTCGATCACGCGCCCGGCAAAGCCGCCGATGCGGAACTTCAGGCCCTTCATGTCGGCAGCGGTCTTGACCTCCTTGCGGTACCAGCCGCCCATCTGCGCCCCGGTGTTGCCGCAGGGGAAGTTGATGATGTTGTACTTGGCGTAGAACTCGCGCATCAGCGTCAGGCCGTTGGCCTCCACCATCCAGGCCGTCATCTGCCGGCTGTTCAGCCCGAAGGGAATCGCGCACCCGAGAGCGAACACCTCGTTCTTGCCGAAGAAGTAGTAGGGCGCGGTGTGCGCGCATTCGATGGACCCCTGCTGCACCCCATCGACCACGCCGAAGGCCGGCATCAATTCGCCCGCAGCGTGGGTGGAGATCTCGAACTTGCCGCCGCTCATGGCCTTGACCCGGGCGGCGAACACCTCGGCCCCGCCATAGAGGGTGTCGAGCGACTTCGGGAAACTGGAAGCCAGGCGCCAGCGGACGGCGGCCTGCGCGTGCACGGCCGGCGCGATGCCGGTCGCGAGCACCCCGGCAAGCCCCGCGTTCTTCATGAGCGATCGACGATCCATGTCTTCTCCTGGAATGAGTGAACAGGCTGGATATCCCGCCCGGCGTGACGCTGGTCAGCGGCTCACAGGGTGGCTCATTCTCGGAAATGACAGCTTTCCGTCAGGCGGGGTTTTCCCTCGCGGACAGATTGGAACAGGCGACGGTGGGATGCCCTGCAGGGTGGGTCTCGCGCAGCGAGCCCCACCATGCAGCCTGCAAGACCTAACCGACGATCTTCAGGCTCGGCGCCGGCCGCTCGATCATTTCGCCAAAGCGCCCCTGGATAGCCGCCTCGATGCCGACCGCATCGAGCCCCTGCAGGGCGAGGAGCCGTGCCGGATCCCCGTGCGGTGCGTAGTCGTCGCGCAAGCCGAGCTGCAGCACCGGCTTCGCCACCCCGGCGGCCGCCAGCGCCTCGAGCACCGCACTGCCGGCGCCGCCCATGATGGCGCCCTCTTCCAGCGTCACCAGCGCGTCGTGCGTGGAGGCGATCTGCAGCAGCAGCTCGGTGTCCAGCGGCTTGGCCCAGCGCATGTTGGCCACCGTGAGGTCCAGCCGCTCGGCCGCCTGCAACGCGGGATAGAGCAAGGTGCCGAAAGCCAGCACTGCCACGCGCTTGCCGGTGCGGCGCAACTCGCCCTTGCCGAAGGGCAGCGGCTGCAGGCCGGGCTCCACGACCGCACCGATGCCCGCGCCGCGCGGATAGCGCACCGCCACCGGACGATCCTGTTGCCAGGCCGTGGTCAGCAGCTTGCGGCACTCGTTCTCGTCGGCCGGACAGGCGATGGCCATGTTCGGGATGCAGCGCAGGAAGGCGATGTCGTAGGCGCCCGCATGCGTGGGACCGTCGGCGCCCACGAGGCCGGCGCGGTCGAGCGCGAACACCATCGGCAGGTTCTGCAGCGCTACGTCGTGGATCAACTGGTCGTAGCCGCGCTGCAGGAAGGTCGAATAGATCGCCACCACCGGCTTGAGCCCCTCGCATGCCAGGCCGGCAGCGAAGGTCACCGCGTGCTGTTCGGCAATGCCCACGTCGTAGTAGCGATCGGGAAAGCGCTGGTGGAATTCCAGCATGCCCGAGCCCTCGCGCATCGCGGGCGTGATGCCGACCAGGCGCTGGTCCTGCTCCGCCATGTCGCACAGCCAGTGGCCGAACACCTGCGTGAACGTGGGCTTGGCCGGCGTGGCGGGCTTGACGAGGCCCACCGCGGGATCGAACTTGCCCGGGCCGTGATAGGCCACGGGGTCCGCCTCGGCGAGCTTGTAGCCCTGGCCCTTCTTCGTCACCACGTGCAGGAACTGCGGCCCCTTGAGTTGCCGGATGTTCTGCAGCGTGGGGATCAGCGATTCGAGGTCGTGGCCGTCGATGGGCCCCACGTAGTTGAAGCCGAATTTCTCGAACAGCGTGGCCGGCACCACCATGCCCTTGGCATGTTCCTCGAAGCGCTTGGCCAGCTCGAACAGGGGCGGCGCCACCTTGAGCACGTTCTTGCCGATGTCCTTGGCCGCGGAATAGAAGCGGCCGGACATCAGTTGCGCCAGGTAGCGATTGAGCGCACCCACCGGCGGGCTGATCGACATGTCGTTGTCGTTCAGGATCACCAGCAGGTCGGCCTCGGCGACGCCGGCGTTGTTCAGGGCCTCAAAGGCCATGCCGGCGGTCATCGCGCCGTCGCCGATCACCGCCACGCAATGGCGCTGTTCGCCCTTCTGCCGCGCCGCCACCGCCATGCCCAGCGCCGCGGAGATGCTGGTGGACGAATGCGCCGTGCCGAAGGTGTCGTACTCGCTCTCGGCGCGCTGCGGAAAACCCGCCAGGCCGTGGAGCTGGCGCAGCGAAGCCATGCGGTCGCGCCGGCCCGTGAGGATCTTGTGCGGATAGGTCTGGTGGCCCACGTCCCAGACGATGCGGTCCCAGGGCGTGTTGAAGACGTAGTGCAGCGCGATGGTCAGTTCCACCGTGCCCAGGTTGGAGCTCAGGTGGCCGCCGGTGCGCGCGACCGAGTCCAGCACGTAGGCGCGCAGTTCATCGGCCAGCGCCGGCAGCTGCGCGCGGGGCAGCCGGCGCAGGTCGGCGGGATCGTTGATGGCTTCGAGCAGCGTGGACATGGGTGGTGGATCTCAGTTGTCGCGGTGCACGACCATCTCGGCCAATGCCAGCAGCGCGCGCGTATCGGGCAGGCCGGTGGTAGCCAGGGCGTCGAGGGCCTGCTCCAGCAGTTCGACGGCATAGGCACGGGCACGCGGCAGGCCCAGCAGCGAAACGTAGGTGGGCTTCTCCTGGGCGGCGTCCTTGCCGGCGGTCTTGCCCAGCGTGGCGGAGTCGGCCGTGACGTCGAGGATGTCGTCGACGACCTGGAAGGCCAGGCCCATGGCGCGGCCGTAGTTGGCGAGGCCGGCCGAAGCCTGCGCGCCGGCTTCGCCACACGCCACCCCCATCATCACGCTGGCCTGCAGCAGCGCACCGGTCTTCAGGCGATGCATCTGGCGCAGCTCGGATTCGGTGAGCGACTTGCCCACGGCCGCCAGATCGATGGCCTGGCCACCGGCCATGCCGGCATGGCCCGCGGCCATGGCCAGCAGGCGGCACAGCGTGGCCTGGGTGCGATCGGGAATGCCGACGCCCTCGGGCGCGAGCAGCTCGAAGGCCAGTGCCTGCAAGGCGTCGCCGGCGAGCAGCGCGGTGGCCTCGCCATATGCCACGTGCACCGTGGGCTTGCCCCGGCGCAGCACGTCGTTGTCCATGCACGGCATGTCGTCGTGCACCAGCGAGTAGGCGTGGATCAATTCGACCGCGCAGGCGGCGCGCAGGGCCGCATCGGCATTGCCGCCGACCGCCTCGCTCGCACCCAGCACCAGCAGCGGGCGCAAGCGCTTGCCGCCATCGAGCACCGCATAGCGCATCGCCAGGCCAAGGCTGGCGGGCGTGTCCGCGGGGATCCAGCTGGAGAGCGCCTCCTCGACGCGCTCGAGTCGTTCGGTCGACCAGCCCTTCAGATCGAACGTCACAGCAAGCATCTCCGAACTGCGCTGCGCGCGGCGAGCGCCTTGGGGCGGCGGGCGGCGCTCACTCGCTGGCCCACGGCTTCAGCACACCGGCATCGAGCACCTTGATCTGCTCCTCGACGGCCTGCAACTTGTCGCGACAGAACTTCAGCAGCTCGGCGCCGCGCTCGTAGCCCGCGAGCAGTTGCTCCAGGGGGAGCTGGCCCGACTCGATCAGGCTGGTGAGCTGCTCAAGCTCTTCCATCGCGGCTTCGTAGCTGGCAGGGGGTGGGAGTGGCTTCGACATTGAAATACTTTGGGACAGCGGTGGATTTTAGGCCCCGCGCCCCATCGGGGCCGCGGGCGTAATTCCATCCCAGGCGCCCCGGCGTGACTGCGAAGGGTAGAATCGCCCTCCCCCTCCTGTCGCGCTCCCAAGCGTGGCCCTGCCCCTTCATAGGGGGAGTCTCTAGGTCAGAGGAAATGTCTGATTTAAGTCTTCAGCTCCAGCAGGCCGCAAGCCAACTTCCCGTTTCCAGCTACTTCGACCCGGCGCTCTTTTCGCGCGAGATGGAGTTGATCTTCCAGCGCGGGCCCCGGTATCTGGGGCACGAACTGGCGGTCCCCGAGCTGGGCGACTATCACACGCTCTCGCACGAAGGCGAGGGGCGCGCGCTCGTTCGCACGCCCCAGGGCATCGAGCTGATCTCCAACGTCTGCCGCCATCGGCAGGCGGTGATGCTGCGCGGCCGCGGCTCGCTCGCGGCGAGCCCCTCCTCGGGAGGGAACATCGTGTGCCCTCTACATCGCTGGACCTACAGCGCCGGCCAGCCCGCGCCGGCGGGCACGCTGCTGGGCGCGCCGCACTTCGCGACGGACCCCTGCCTGAACCTGAAGAACTACCCCGTCCAGAACTGGAACGGCCTGGTGTTCGAGGCCAACGGCTTTGACGTGAACCGCGTGCTGGGCAAGCTCGGTCCGAAGGCGGACCTGGACTTCTCCGGGTACGTGTACGACCGCACGCTGGTGCACGAGGTCGACTACAACTGGAAGACCTTCATCGAGGTCTACCTCGAGGATTACCACGTCGGCCCCTTTCACCCGGGGCTGGGCAACTTCGTCACTTGCGAAGACCTGCGCTGGGAATTCGGCAACGAGTACTCGGTGCAGACGGTGGGCGTGGCGGGCAAGCTGGGCAAGGCCGGCTCGGACGTGTACCGCAAGTGGCACGACGAGGTCTTGCGCTACCAGGAAGGCCGCGCGCCCAAGCAGGGCGCCGTGTGGCTCACGCTCTATCCGAACGTGATGGTGGAGTGGTATCCCAACGTGCTGGTGGTTTCCACGCTCTACCCCAGGGGACCGCGCAAGACGATGAACGTGGTGGAGTTCTTCTATCCCGAGGAGATCGCCGCCTTCGAGCGCGAATTCGTCGAAGCCCAGCAGGCCGCCTACCTGGAGACCTGCGAGGAGGACGACGAGATCGCCCTGCGCATGGACGCCGGCCGCAAGGCGCTGATGGACCGCGGCGACAACGAGGTCGGCCCCTACCAGAGCCCGATGGAAGACGGCATGCAGCACTTCCACGAGTGGTACCGCGGAGTGATTCGCTGACGCCTGCCCGCCTTTCCTCGCGACGCTAGCGATGCAGGCGCTGTGGATGGTGGCCGCGTCGCTGTTCTTCGCGACGATGGCGGTGTGCATCAAGATCTCGTCGGCCTGGTTCAACGCCGCGGAGCTGGTGTTCTGGCGCGGGCTGATCGGCATGGCCGTGATGGCGCTGTGGGCCCGCTCGCAGCGAACCCCGCTGCGGACAGCGTATCCGGGCATGCACGCCTGGCGCAGCCTGGTGGGCGTGCTGTCGCTCGGCGCCTGGTTCTATGCGATCGCCGGCCTGCCGCTGGCCACCGCGATGACGCTCAACTACATGAGCAGCGTGTGGATCGCCGCCTTCCTGGTCGGCGGCGCGCTGATCGCCTGGAGCCCGCGCGCGGGCGCGCCGCTGCCGGCCCGCCACGGCGCGCTGGCGGCCACGGTGCTGGCGGGCTTCGCCGGCGTGCTCCTCATGTTGCACCCGACGATCGCGCAGCACGAGGTGTTCGCGGGTTTGGTCGGCCTGCTCTCGGGGATGCTCTCGGCCTTCGCGTACTTGCAGGTCATGGCCCTGGCCAAACTGGGCGAACCGGAGGTGCGCACGGTCTTCTATTTCGCCGCGGGATCCGCATTGGCCGGCGGTTTGGGCATGGCGGCGACCGGCGTCTCCGCCTGGGACTGGCAGCACGCGCTCTGGCTGCTGCCGATGGCGCTGCTGGCATCGCTGGGCCAGTGGTGCATGACCCGCGCCTACAGCCATGGCGCCACGCTGGTCGTGGCCAACCTGCAGTACTCGGGCATCGTCTTCGGCGCGCTGTACAGCCTGCTGCTGTTCGGCGACCGCGTTGCGCCGGCCGGCTGGTTGGGCATGGCGCTGATCTGCGCGAGCGGCATTGTGGCGACGGTGCTGCGCGCGCGTGCTGCTCCGGATGCGCCGGGCGAGGAGCACTGAGTGGCGCTGCTGCGGTTGAAGGCATTTCTGAACGCAGAAGACGCCGAAGAGCAAACCAAAAACGCAGAAGAATCCCAACATTGCTTCTGCGTTTTTTGCATCACTTCTGCGGCTTCTGCGTTCAAATTTCTTCGTCCGAGCACTGCTTCGCACCGAACGCGCCATTGGCGAGACAATCCGGCCATGTACACCACGCTCATCTCCGCCGAGCAGTTGCAAGGGCTGCTGGCCGCCAAGGCGCGGCTGATGGTCTTCGACTGCACCTTCGACCTGATGGACCCCGCCAGCGGCGAGAAGCAATACCTGCAGTCGCACCTCGCGGGCGCGGTGTATGCCGACCTCGATCACGCGCTCAGCGACAAGGGCACGCCCGACCTGCAAGGGCAACCGCAGCCGAATCCCGGTGCCGCCTCGGGCGGGCGCCACCCGCTGCCCAGCCGCGAGAAGTTCGCGATCTGGTTGTCGAGCGTCGGCTTTGCCAACGACATGCAGGCGGTCGTCTATGACCGCAACGGCGCCAACTACTGCGGCCGCCTCTGGTGGATGTTGAAGTGGGCCGGCCATGAGGCGGTGGCCGTGCTCGATGGCGGCCTGCAGGCCTGGCAGGCCGCGGGCGGCGCGGTGCGTGCGGGCAGCGAGCCTTCGCACTTCCAGTCCAATTTCGAACTCGGCGAGCCGCTGCGGCGGCTGGTCGGCATCGACGAGGTGGAGCACGGGCTCGGCGGATCGCAAACGCTGGTGGATGCGCGGGCCCCCCAGCGCTTTCGCGGCGAGGTGGAGCCGCTCGATCCGGTGGCGGGCCACATCCCCGGCGCGCTCAATCGGCCGTTCGCGCAGAACCTGGGGCCCGACGGCCGCTTCAAGCCGGCGCAGCAACTGCGCGCGGAGTTCGAGCAGTTGCTGGGCGGCCGCGATCCGGCCACGGTGATCCACCAGTGCGGCAGCGGCGTGAGCGCCTTGCCCAATGCGATCGCGATGGAGATCGCGGGCTTCGCACCGACCGCGCTGTTCGCGGGCAGCTGGAGCGAGTGGAGCCGCAATCCGCGGCTGCCGGTGGCCAAGGGCTGATCGCGCGGCCCCAGAACAGGAATGCCGGGACAAGCCCGGCACTTTGCAACACGCTGCGCGTGCCTCGTCTCAGTGGCGCCTGCCCACGGCGCTGCCAGGCGTCATGTTGGTGCTGCCGTCACCGGCGGGCGACGCTGTCGACGCCGTCGCGCCCTGGCCCGACGGAGCTGCGCCCATGACGTTGCCGTTGCTCAGGCCGCCATTGAGGCCCACGCCCGGCTGCAGCGTGCCCGCACCGGTGCTGGCGCTGGCGTCGCCGGTCGTTCCGGGCACGGCATTGGCGCCGGACGAGCCGCTAGCGGCAGTCGAGCCCTTGTCGCCCGAGGAGCCGCCGGCCGGTCCGTCCGGTGCCGCGGGCCGCGCCACCGCGACGCCATTGCCCGTGCCCGGGCTGCCCTGCGCATTCGGGTTGCTGTCAGCCTGCTTGCTGCACGCGCCGAGCGTGAGCGTGCAGGCCACCGCCAGCGTCACGATGGTCCAGGGCTGCCGTCCCATGTCAGCGCGTCGTCGAGGAGGTGCTGGGGGTGCTGGAGGTGGAGGAACCGGAGCTCATGCCGCCGGCACCGGTCGTGCCGCCCATGCCCGAGCCGGTGGTACCGGCCGCGCCCGACGAGCCAGCGGTGCCGCCCGCGCCCGCGGTGGTGTCGGTGGAGGAGCCGCCAGCGCCCATCGAGGTGCCGCCGCCCGTGGAGCCCGTGGTGGAGCCGGCGCCGGCCGTGGTGTCGGTGCTGCCCGTGCCGCCGGTGCTGGGGGTCGTGCTGGCGGTGCCGCTGCCAGTGTCGCTCGGCGAGCTGGTCGTCGAGGAAGTGCTGGAGGAGCCGGAGCCGGCGCCCGCATCGTTCTTCTTGCCGCAGGCGGTCAGGGACAGGGCGGCCATGAGGGCCAGGGCAGCGCATTGCGCGATCGGGGACTTGATCATCAGGAACTCCTAGTCGGTTTCGTTTCGTGGATCGAGAGATCTGACAGCGTGATCGCTGCCTGCCACCCACTTTAGGTCGGGGGCTGAGCCGCCATGTCGTCTGCCACTGTCGAAGGCTGTAGGACAACAGTCGGCGCAGCCCGACTGAATGAGTAAGCGTCCGCTTCAGGCGAACGCGGGGGCCAGCGCATCCTCGCGCAACGCCTCGGACACCGCGCGCAGTTCATCCTTGCGCACGGCGATCATGCGGCCGAGCGACTGCAGGTCGAGCTTGGCCGCGAGGGCGCGATTGAACACCTGCTCGCGCTCGGTTCGTACGTGCTGCTCGACATAGTGCTCCAGCGCCGCGACCTTGCCGTCGTAGCTCTGGTCGTCGGGTGAAGACGCCAGGATCTGCGCGACCAGCTCGCGTTGCGTGCCGTGCTGGTCTCCGGTGTCGTCGACCAGATCCTCGTCGTCGAGCGCCTCGCGCACGGCGGGGTAGAACAGCTCTTCTTCAAGCCGCGCGTGAATCGTCAGCTCCATGCAGATCTCTTCGGCCAGCGCGCGCCGCTGCAGCGCCGGCGCCGCCGTGCGCACGAGCTCGCGCCAGGACTGGAAGAGTCCGTGCACGGCCAGGTGGTCGGCGTCGAGCAGGTCGATGGCGTCGGGCGCTTGCTTCTTCATGGGGTGCGTCTCTCTTTCGCTGCGGATCCGTCCGCTCACGAGCGGCCGGAGCTTTCGGCCTTGGTCTTGGCGAATTGCTTCATCACCGGGGCGGCGGGCGAGCCGCCGTTCGCGCCGGTGGCCGGCGGCTGCAGATCCTCGCCCTGCTGGCGGGCGCCGGCACGCCCGGGCGCGGGCTGCTGATGCTTGGGAGTCGATGCTTTTCGGGGCGTCGTCATGCGTTCCTCCTGTGCGTTTTCCACTCTAGAGAAGCAGCGATCCGGCGCTGTCAGTGCGCAGACGGCACCCGTGTAGGAGAGCGGGCTCTCAAGCTCGGCGCAAGGAAAATGCCCGCTTGCGCGGGCATTCCGATGGCGATCGAGCGCTGCGTTACAAGCGGCCGAGCGCGGACAACAGCGCCTTGCGCACGGAGGGGAAACGATGCACGTCGCTGTGCCCCGCTCCATCCACCCGCAGCAGCTGCGCCGAGCGCATCGACCTGGCGAGCGTCTCGCTGTGATGGATCGGAATCAGTTCGTCCTTCTCGCCGTGGATCAGCATCACCGGGCCGAGCAGCTTGGCGGCGTGCTCCAGCGTGTGCAGCGGATAGCGCAGCACCTGCATCGGCACCCAGGGATACAGCTCCGCGGCCAGGGCCTGCATGCTGCTGTACGGCGACACGAGCAGGGTGAGGTCGGGCGCATGGCCGGCCGAGCACAGTTGCGCCGCGAGACCCGCGGCCAGCGCGGTGCCCAGCGACTGGCCGGAGATCACCACGCGCTTGCCTTCGTACATCGGGGCGAAGTGCTGCCACACGGCGCTGACGTCGGCCCGCAGTTGCTCCTCGCTCTCGATCTGGCCGCCGCTCTTGCCGAAGCCGCGGTAATCGAACATCACCACATCGAAGTTGGCCTGCCGGAACGCATCGAGGTCCACGAACCATTTCTTCAGGTTGCCCGAGTTGCCGTGCAGGAAGAAGAACACGCCGCGCGGAGCCGGCCGCGTCAGGTGCGCGACCGAGAGCCGCGCGCCGGGCACGTCGACGAAGAACTCGCGGGTGTCCGGGTCCTTGCAGATCGGGTCGTCCGGGAGCAGCGGATCCGGTTCGAACAGCAGGCGCTCCTGGCGGAAGTACAGCCAGCCGATGGCGCCCACGTAGATGAGGCCGATGGCCAGCAGGACCGAGGCGGAGAAGATCGCGTAGACCATGTTGCCTCCTCCGCGCAGCGCCTTAGCGACTGCGATTGGTGTCCGGGTCACTGGGGCCGTTCCGGTCGGACAGGCCGGCTCCGGGAGCGCCCAGTTCGCCGGCGTCGCTGGGGTTCTTCTCGTTCCAGGTGCGGCCGGCGCCGGTCACCTTGCCGCGCGGGTGGATCTCGTCGGTGCCGTCATCGAAGTCGAGGGTGCCACCGGCGCTGGGTGCATCCTCGGCGGAACCGTGGTCGCGCTCGTTGACTCCGGAGGGCGCCACCAGGTCGGGTTGCGCATCGCTGGTCAGGCCGACCTTGCCCGGGCCTTCGCCGCGGTAGTCCTGCCCCGAGGGCGACTCGGACGTCATCGGCATGCCCTTCTCGTCGCCGGCCCGCGGCCGGTCCATGCTGCGGTCTCCGGAGTCGAGGTTGTCGCCGGTGCCACGCGCCGAGGCCTGGCCATCGGTGGCGCGCTGGTTCACATCGGGAGAAGGTCGGGTCGGGTCCTTTTGCGGGATCCCGTCGCGGGACTGTTCCTGATTGGCCATCTCGGACTCCTTTGCTGCTGCTGTTGTTTGATTCGCCGACCTTGCGGCCCGCTATGCATGCCAGTGTTCGCGCGCCCCAACTGCAGACCTGTAGTCGCGGTCTGGGGAGTTGCGTAGGAGGCTGGCCCGGCGGCCGGCAGGAAAGCCGTGCCGCCGGGCGGCAAGTTCACGGCGCGCGATACAGCGCGACCAGGCGTGCGCGCTCGGCGTCGCCCAGGCCCAGGCCCTCGCGCAAGTACGCGTCGAGCGACCCGTGGCGCGCCTGCGCTTCGGCAAAGGCGGCCTGCAGGAAGTCCGGCTGCACCCGCCAGAGCACGGCCATCGCTTCGCGCGGCAGGCCCATGCGCGAGACGGCGGGCAGTTCGACGCGCTCGTTGGTGAGCAGGTAATCGCGCATCACGGCATCGTCGTCCACACCCACCGCCTTGAGCAGCAGGGCGGCCGCGAAACCGGTGCGGTCCTTGCCCGCCGTGCAGTGGAAGACGGTGGGCTCGTCGGAGGCGAGCAGGTGCGCGAAGAACTCGGCGAAGCGCGGCGTGCTGTGGCGCACGAACCCGCGGTAGGTGTCCTGCATGTGCGCCGAAACGTCGGCGGCGGAGAGTGGCTCGCCTGCCGCCAGCAGCTGCTGCAGCTTCTGCACGATGGTGGGCTCGATCGGCAGCGAATGCACGGTGACGCCTGGCAGCCGGCACGCGGCCGCCGTGCGCTCTTCGACGCCGCGAAAGTCGAGCACGCGGCTGATGCCGAGGGCGACGATCTGGCTCGCGTCCTGGGCGTCGAGGGCGCCGAGGTGGTCGGAGCGATAGAGATTTTTCAGGGGCGTGCCGCGGCCCTGCGGGACACCGACACGGCGGAAATTGGCGGAACTGGCAAAGCGCATTCCGCCATTGTGGGCGACGCGCTAGCTCGAGCGGCTGCTCTCGCTGGCCACCCCGCCGCCGCCCTGCGCGTCGGCATCGCGGGTATCGGGTTCCTGCGCGACCGGCATGCGCTCGCCATCGGCGTTGGTGCTGTTGGCCGGCTGGGCGCCGATGTTGGCCGCGCCGCGGCTGCCGCGCGAGCCCTCGTTGCCGGGGCTGGTGGCGTTGGGAGGCTGCTGGTCGGATTCGTTCGGCATGGGGTTCCCTGGACGCAGGTGGAAAGAGATGCTTGGCAGGTCAATCTAGGCAGGCCCGACACCGCCCCTGTCGGCGTCGCGCCCTGCCTTCGCGTAGGAATTGCCCTCCGCCGGCCGCTGGGCCCCTTTCGAAGGATGGGCTGCGCTGCAGCGCAGCCTACTTCCAGAGCGACCGTGCCCGCGCCCGCACCTGCATCACCGGAGCCTGCGGCAGCCGCTCGGACGCGTGCACCGCCATTGCCGCCGGCCAGGTCACCTGCTCGAACTGCGCCGTCATGGCTTCGGTGATGAAGCGCGTGCGGCCGGCATACACGTGGCGGTCGCCGCCGCCCGATTGCTGCGAGACGTAGAAGCGCTGCGGCACGATCAGGTGCAACTGCTCCTTTGCGCGCGTCATCGCGACGTAGAGCAGGCGCCGCTCCTCCTCGATCTCCTCGCTGGTGCCGGTGGCCATGTCGCTCGGGATGCAGCCATCGACGCAATTGAGCACGTGGACCGCCTTCCACTCCTGGCCCTTGGCGCTGTGGATGGTCGAGAGGATCAGGTAATCCTCGTCGCGCAGCGGCGGGCCGCTCTGGTCGCTGGTGACCTCGGGCGGATCGAGCGTCAGTTCGGTGAGAAAGCGCTCGCGGCTGCCGTAGCCCGCGGCCAGTCGGGCGAGCTGTTCGACATCGAGCTTGCGCACCTGCGCGTCGTCGTGCAGCCGCTCGAGTTGCGGCAGGTACCAGGACCTGGCCAGCTCCATGTCGGCCGGCCAGGCGAGCCCGGCGTCGTTCAGCCTGGCATAGAGCGCGGCCAGCTGCGACCATTCTTCGCTGGCCTGCGCCGGCGGCTCGAACGACTGCAGCGCCGCATGCGGGTCGCTCGCCTCGGACATCGCGTCCAGCAGGCGCGTGGCGGTGGCAGCGCCGACGCCGGGCACCAGTTGCACGGCACGGAAGCCCGCCATGCGGCTGCGCGGGTTCTGCGCGAAGCGCAGCAGCGCCATCACGTCCTTGATGTGCGAGGCCTCCAGGAACTTGAGGCCGCCGAACTTCACGAAGGGGATGTTGCGCCGTGCCAGTTCGAGTTCGAGCGGGGCGCTGTGATGGCTGGCGCGAAACAGCACCGCCTGCGACTTGAGCGTCGCGCCCGCCTCGCGCTGGCGCAGCACCTGGTCGGCCACCCAGCGCGCCTGCTGCGCCTCGTCGGGCACCAGCACCAGTTGGGCGCGCTGGCTGGCGGCCTTGTCGGTGAACAGGTTCTTGGCGTGGCGCTCGCGCGCCGCGGCGATCACCGCGTTGCTCGCTTCGAGAATGGGTTGCGTGCTGCGGTAATTGCGCTCCAGCGTGACGACGCGCGCCGGCTGCGCGAAGCGCTGGGGGAAGTCGAGGATGTTGCGCACCGTGGCGCCGCGAAAGGAGTAGATGCTCTGCGCGTCGTCGCCGACCACGGTTACGCCCAGCCCCGTCGGCTTCATCGCGAGCAGGATCTGAGCCTGCAGCGAGTTCGTGTCCTGGTACTCGTCGACCAGCAGGTAGTCGAAGCGCGCGCCGATCTCCTCGGCGAGCGTCGGCTCCGCCATCAGGTCGGCCCAGAAGGCCAGCAGGTCGTCGTAATCGAGCACGTTCTGCTGCTGCTTGGCCTCGACATAGTGTTCGAACAGGTGTCGCAGCTCCGACGCCCAGCCGGCGCACCATGGAAAGTTGGCGCCGAGCACCTGGTCGATATCGGTCTCGGCGTTGACGCAGCGTGAGTAGATCGTGAGACACGTGCCCTTGGTGGGAAACCTGTTTTCGGTTTTCGACAGGCCGAGCTCGTGCCGCACCAGGTTCATCAGGTCGGCGGAGTCCTCACGGTCGTGAATCGTGAAAGCGGGATCGAGCCCGATCTGTTCGGCGTAATCGCGCAGCAGCCGCGCGCCGATGCCGTGAAAGGTGCCGGCCCAGGCCAGCGCGTCGGTCATGATGCCGGCTTTGTCGCCCATCACCTGTCGCGAGATGCGCTCGACGCGGCGGCTCATCTCGGCGGCGGCGCGGCGGGAAAAGGTCATCAGCAGAATGCGGCGCGGATCGGCGCCGTTGACGATCAGATGCGCCACGCGATGCGCCAGCGTGTTGGTCTTGCCGGACCCGGCGCCGGCGATGACGAGCAGCGGGCCCGCAGGTGCCGGCTGGGGTGCGCTCTCGCGCGAAAACACGCCGTGCTCGACGGCGCGGCGCTGTTCCGGATTGAGGGCATCGAGATAGGAAGGCTGCGCGAGCACGGGATTTTCCTGAGGTGACGAATCACGCTCGCTGATTCCCGGTTTGTTCGCAATGGCGGGAGGGGGCGAGGGAGGCATGCCGACGCGGCGCCCCCCCAGCTGTCATCACCCGCGCATGCGGGTGATCCAGTATACGCCGGCACCAGAGATTCGATCGCGGGCGCAGTGTCTACTGGGTCGCCCGGTCAAGCCGGGCGATGACAGCTGCGTTTATGCGGGCTTTGCCCTACGCCGCCCGCACTTCGCGCAGGAATGCGTCGACCTGGGTCTTCAGATCCTCGCCGTTGCGCGACAGATCCGCCGCCGACTCCACCACCCGCGTCGCGGCCATCCCGGTTTCGCGGGCCGCTTCGTTGACGCCGGCGATGTTGTCCGAAACCTCGCCGGTGCCGCGCGCGGCTTCGGCGACGTTGCGGGCGATTTCCAGCGTCGCGGCACCCTGTTCCTCGACCGCGGCGGCGATCGCGCTGGCGATCTCGCTGACGCGGCCGATGGTGCTGGTAATGCCCTGGATCGAATCCACCGACAGTCTTGTGGCGTTCTGGATGGCGCCGACCTGCGCCGAGATCTCGTCGGTGGCCTTCGAGGTCTG
>NZ_JAQGNQ010000124.1 GCF_028291745.1 Ramlibacter sp.
GGCTACGAATCGATGACCCCCATCCAGGCCCAGGCGATTCCTGTGGTGCTGGCGGGCAAGGACGTCATGGGTGCCGCCCAGACGGGCACCGGCAAGACCGCCGCCTTCGCGCTGCCCCTGCTGCAGCGCATGATGAAGCATGAGAATGCCTCCACCTCGCCGGCGCGCCATCCGGTGCGCGCCCTGGTGCTCCTGCCCACCCGCGAACTCGCCGACCAGGTGGCGCAGCAGGTCAAGCTCTACGGCAAATACACCAACCTGCGCAGCGCGGTCGTCTTCGGCGGCATCGACATGAAGCCGCAGACCCTGGAGCTGAAGAAGGGCGTCGAAGTGCTGGTGGCCACGCCGGGGCGCCTGCTCGATCACATCGAGGCCAAGAATGCCGTGCTGAACCAGGTCGAATACGTGGTGCTGGATGAGGCCGACCGGATGCTGGACATCGGCTTCCTGCCCGACCTGCAGCGCATCCTGTCGTTCCTGCCCAAGCAGCGCATCACCTTGCTGTTCTCGGCGACTTTCTCGCCCGAGATCAAGCGCCTGGCCAGCAGCTACCTGCAGGACCCGGTGGTGATCGAGGTCTCGCGGCCGAACACCACCGCGTCGACGGTCGAACAGCATTTCTACAGCGTCGTGGACGACGACAAGCGGCGCGCCGTCAAGCAGATCGTGCGCCAGCGCGGTATCACCCAGGCCTTCGTGTTCGTCAACAGCAAGCTCGGTTGCGCGCGGCTGGCGCGCTCGCTGGAGCGGGAGGGCATGAAGACCACGGCGCTGCACGGCGACAAGAGCCAGGACGAGCGCCTGAAGGCGCTGGACTCCTTCAAGAAGGGCGAGGTCGACCTGCTGGTGGCCACCGACGTCGCGGCCCGCGGCCTCGACATCAAGGACGTGCCGGCGGTGTTCAACTTCGACGTGCCGTTCAACGCCGAGGACTACATCCACCGCATCGGCCGCACGGGTCGCGCGGGTGCGTCGGGGCTGGCGGTGACGCTGGTGTCGCCGAGCGACACGCGCCTCATGGCCGATCTGGAAAAGCTGTTGAAGCGCAAGATCGAGATCGAGCCGATCGAGTACGAGGAAGACCGTCCGCGCGGCCGCATCAACGACGGCCGCCGGGCCTGGCGCGAGGAGGACGAGGACCGTTCCGCGCGCAACGAGGAACGCCGCCGCGAGTCGCGTTCCTTCGGTGCGCCCAAGGACCCCTTCTTCGAGCAGCCCTACGAGCCGCCGCAGCGCGAGGAAGCGCCTTCCTGGGAAGCCGGCGCCAAGCCGGCGAGCGGCCGCGTCTCCGCGAACATCAAGCCCAAGCGCAAGGTGGCGGCGCTGTTCAAGTCGGCGGAATAAGCGCGTCGATGGCTGCCGTCGTGGATGGCGGCTCGAGGCCACATGACAGCCAGAACCGGGCGCCCTTCGCGCCGTCGCAAGGATGTCATCCCGGGCTCGACCCGGGATCCACGCTGCGCATGCATTGGCGCTGTCGTGGATTGCGGCTCGAGGCCGCAATGACAGCCAACGATCACTCCCCCGGCGCCTGCGCCTGTTCGCACGGCTCCTGAATCAGTTCGTGCCCGCCGTCTTCGGCTAGCCGCAGCGCGCTGAGACACCCGCCCCACACGCAGCCGGTATCCAGGCCGATCAGGCCCGGCCGCCGCAGGTAGCCCAGCGTCGACCAATGCCCGAAGGCGATGGTCACATCGGCCGTCCTGCGCCCCGGCACCTCGAACCACGGCAGCAGTCCGCCCGGCGCCTGCTCCGGTCCGCCGGAGGCCTTCAGGTCCATCACCCCTTCCGGCGTGCAAAAGCGCAGGCGTGTGAGCGCATTCACGATCACGCGCAGGCGGTTCGCGCCGCTCAGGCCATCGTCCCAGCGATCCGGCTGGTTGCCCCACATCTGCGCCAGGAAGTCGACCAGCCCGGGCCCGCGCAGCACCGACTCGACTTCCCCTGCCAGGCCCATGACCTGCGGCGCGCTCCACTGCGGCAGCACGCCCCCATGCACCATCAGGATCCCATGCGCCTGCAAGGCCATGGATCGATGCCGCAGCCACTCGAGCATCGCCTCGCGATCCGGCGCTTGCAGGATGTCGTCCATCGTGTCGTTGCGGTGCGGCGCGCGATGCCCGTGCGCCACCGCCAGCAGGCTCAGATCGTGGTTGCCCAGCAGGCAGCGCGCCGCAGCGCCATAGCCCGAGAGGCGGCGCAGCACCGCCGCCGAGGCGGGCCCGCGGTTCACCAGGTCGCCCAGCAGCCAGAGCGTGTCGCGGCTCGGCGAATAGGCGATCCTTGCCAGCAGGCGAGCCAGCGGCGCGTCGCAACCCTGCAGGTCGCCGATCAGGTAATCGGCCATGTGCGTTGCGAGCGGTATGGCGTGGTGGAGCGGGCCACGCGGGTGGCCCACTGCGGTTGGTACAGCTCCAGCATGCGGGCCACGGAACGCACCGCCAGCGGGGTGGCCAGCACGGGACCCAGGATGATCCGCTGCACCATCTGCTCCAGCGAAGGCTTGTGCTCGCCGTCGCCCAGGGCGTCCGTGCTGAAGCGCAGCCGCGGCTCGATGCCGCGCGAACCGATGGCGTAGTGCAGTTGCTGGGTGAAGCGGTCCTCGAGGTCCTGCTCGCGCAGGTAGACCATGCGCCATTCGCGCTCCTCGTGGAAGCCGCGGTGCTTGGTGAACAGGGCGAACAGCTTGATGCGCTCGAACAAGGCCGCGGCCGCGGTGGCCATGTCCTGCACCGAGCCGCCCTGCCGCTGCAGGGCCAGCGCAAAGCGCTGCAGCTTGTGCGCCATCCAGTCCTCGCTGGCCTCGTACGAGAGGTACTCCACCTGGTGCACCAGCAGCGGCGCGGGCGCGGCCAGCAACTGCGACATGTCGAACACGATGGCCACGCCGTTGCCGTCGCCGCCATAGCCGCGCCACATCGACAGCAGGCCGTCGTCGCCGATGTTGTCGTCGTGCTCGGAGCAGCTGAAGACGTAGACGTCGAACGCCGACTCGTTGTCGAAGGCCGTGAACAGCGCATCGAAGGCGTCGAGCAGCGCGTTGTAATGCGCCGGCGGGCAGGCCTGGCGCAGGCCCGTGTGGGTGCGCACGGCGTGCAGGCCCAGATTCATGCCGTAGCGAAGCTCGTCCACGTCGTTCATGTAGAGCGGGTTGGAAAACCAGATCTCCCCCGTCTGCGCGATGCGCTCCAGGGTGCCGATCGACGTGTAATGGGCCAGCAGGGGAACGGCGCCCGGGGCGGGCTGCGCTTGCATGTCTGACCAGAGGACCCGGTCGAGGCTGTCTTCGGGCACGATGCCTTGCAGTAAAGTCCGTCTCCCTGCGATTCTGTCCTGATTCATGGATTTCCTGCTGATCGCATTCCTCACGTTGGTCAACGGCCTGTTTGCCATGTCCGAAATGGCGCTCGCCTCCACGCGGAGGGGGCGCCTGGCGGCCATGGCCGAAGATGGCGACCGCGGCGCGCAGACCGCGATCAAGCTGATGGACCAGCCTACCCAGTTCCTGTCGACGGTGCAGGTGGGCATCACCTCCATCGGCGTCATCAACGGCATCATCGGCGAGGCCGCCTTCAGCTCCGGCGTGGCCCAGTGGCTGCACGGCCTGGGACTGTCGCAGCGCGCCGCCTCGGTGACGGCCACCGCCGTCGTCGTGGCCATCATCACCTACATCACGATCATCTTCGGCGAGCTGGTGCCCAAGCGCATCGGCCAGATCTACCCGGAGCAGATTGCGCGCTGGATGGCTCGGCCGATGCATTGGCTGTCGCGCGCGGCCGGGCCGTTCGTGAAATTGCTGGCCGCATCGACGCAGGCCACGCTGCGGCTGCTGGCCGTCAAGGCCACGCCGCGCATGGTCACCGAGGAGGAGATCGCGCACAGCCTGGAAGAGGGGGTGGATGCCGGCGTGATCGAGCACCACGAGCACCAGATGGTGCGCAACGTGTTCCACCTCGACGACCGCGCGCTCACCTCGATGATGGTCCCGCGCACGGACGTGCGCTGGCTCGACGCGGCCCTCAGCGTGCGCGAGGCCTTGCGGCGCGCCGGCGAGAGCGAGGCCCATTCCTGGTACCCGGTGTGCCGCGGCTCGCTGGACGACGTGGTGGGCGTGATCAGCGTCTCGCGCCTGATCTCGCTGGGCCCGGGCCACGAGGGACCGGTGGAGCCGCACGCGGTGCCGGCCGTGTTCGTGCCGGAGACGCTCAGCGGCATGGAACTGCTCGAGCAGTTCCGCAGGCTGGCCTCGCGCCTGGTCTTCGTGGTCGACGAGTACGGGGTGGTGCAGGGCCTGATCACGCCGCACGACCTGCTGGAAGCCATCACCGGCGAGCTGCAACCGGGCGCCGACGCCCAGGCCTGGGCCACCCGGCGCGAGGACGGCTCCTGGCTGCTCGACGGCCTGATGCCGGTCTCGGAACTGAAAGCCCGACTGGACATCCGCGACCTGCCCGAGGAGGATAAGGGGCGCTACAACACCCTGGCCGGATTGCTGATGGCCGTTTCGGGCCACCTGCCCGGTCCGGGGGAGCGCATCGATTGCGGCGACTGGGTGTTCGAGGTGGTGGATCTCGACGGCCGGCGCATCGACAAGGTGCTGGCCCAGGCCGTCCCGGAGCCCGCGGATGCCGCGGCCGGCGATTGACAAGAACTGCCTGAGGAGGAGAGACATGGCCGACCCCCTGAACTACGCGGCACCCGCGCTGCTCGATCGCAACAAGCACCGCCGCACCCGCGTGCGCCCCGGCGCCGGCTTCGCCTTCGCCCGCAACACCAACTCGGTCTATGTGGCGGCGGCGGAATTCAACGAGGCTGCCAAGGAATACGCGATCGTCTTCACGCGCAGCGGCACCGGCGGTCAGCCCGCGCCCGTGCTGCTGCTGGGAATGCGCGATCGCGAAAACCTGTTCGTGGCCGAGGGCGACCGCTGGGACGGGCGCTACATCCCCGCCTTCGTGCGCCGCTATCCCTTCGTGCTGGCGCAGGCGCCGCAGCAGCAGCTGGCCGTGTGCATCGACGAGGCTTGTCCCGGCTTGTCCGAGAGCGAGGGCGAGGCCCTGTTCGACGGCGAGGGCCAGGAGACGCCCTACCTGAAGAACACGCTCAGCTTCCTCACCGACTACCAGCGCGAGTACGCCCGCACCGAGGCTTTCTGCAAGCGGCTCGACGAGGCCGGCCTGTTGACGGAGATGAATGCGCGCGCCGACCTGAACGACGGCAGCAGCTATGCCGTCAATGGCATGCTGATCGTCGACGAGAAGAAGTTGCTGGCCCTGCCCGATGCCACGGTGCTGAGCCTGTTTCGCACCGGCGAGCTGCACCTGGTGTCGGTGCACCTCGCCTCACTGACCAACATGCAGCGGCTGGTGGACCGGATGGCGCAAAGGCCTGCGCCGGCGCGCTGAGGCAGCGCGGGCCGCTCAGGCCTGCAGCGGCTCGCGACCGGCGAAACGCGCCGGGTCGATCACTTCCAGCGCGCCTTGCGCGACCAGCTGGCGCAGGAGCTTGTCGAGGTCCTGTGCCGGCATCGTGCAGCGCGCCGCCAGCCATTGCCGGTTGACGGGTTGGCTGCTCATGACTGACAGGATGCGATAGATCTCGGCCGTGCGCTCGGTGTCGCCGAGCTCCGGCCACGCCTTGAGCCGAAAGATCAGATCGGCACCAGCGCCGCGGAGGCGGGCCGGGGCGGGCCGGGTGGCCTGGAAGGAACTGGCGCCGGCCTGCTGGGCCGATCCGCCCAACAGCCGGCGAAGCGAGACAAACGTCAATGAAAGCATGTAGGAAGTGTCCGACGCTGCGTTGCACGCGCTCTAGGGGAAAGGTCAGCACGGCCGTAGTGCTTTTCCTAACACCTTCTACCTGCCCTCACAATCGTTCGATGGGAGGTTTGGTGCGCCGAAAGCCTCGGCCAAAAGGAGGGGCCCGAAGGTGAGCCCTCACGAACGTACGCCGCGCGCCTACGCGCCGTCGTCCGCCGCGATGCGGTAACCGACGCCCCGCACGGTCTGGATCACGTTGTCGCCCAGCTTCTTGCGCAGGTGATGTACGTGCACTTCGACAGCGCTGCCATCGCCCACCCGGTTGCCGCTGCGCGCCTGGATGTCGGCGCGGCTCAGCGTCCTGGGCTGGTCTTCCAGCAGGGCCAGCAGCACGGCGAACTCCTGCTCGGTCAGTTCGATCGGCGTGCCGGCGCGCTGCACGAAGCGGTTGTTCGGATCCAGCACCAGGTCGCGGTAGCTGATCTGGCCGGCCGAGAGCGTCGTCCGCCGGCGCAGCAGGGCGCGCATCACGGCGGCGACCTCCTCGAGGTGCACGGGCTTGATCACGTAGCCGTCGGCGCCGAGGTCCAGCGCGGTCAGCCGCGAGCGCAGCTGCGAGCGGGCCGAGACCACCAGCACTGGCGTCTTCGCCTCCGGCAGTTCGCCGGCCGGCGAGCGGCGCAGCTTCTGCAGCAGGTCCGTACCTTCGCCGTCCGGCAGGCTCAGGTCCAGCACGAGGATGTCGAACGAAGCAGTCCGCAGGGCCTCCCACGCGGACGCCAGGTCCTCGCGGGTTTGCGCCTCCCATTGCTGGCGCCGGACGATGCCGGCGAGCGCGGCGGAGGTGGTTGGATCATCCTCGACGATCAGGACACGGGTCATGCGTTCTCAGGAGCTGATGCTCCGAGAATACGGCATGGCCCGGCTTCCTTGGTGCGGCGGAGCCGAACGTGCACTCCCGCCGGTCAGGCGGAGAGTTCGGGCTTCAGTTCCTGGGCCGGGATCACCCCCTGGTCACCGTCTTCGTAGATCAGGTAGGCGGCGTTGCCCATCATGCGCCAGCAGGCGTTGAAGCGCTGGCCCTGGAACAGGGCGGAAGCGGCGCGGTATTCGCCTACGTCGCCGGGTTCGATGCGGCTCAGGACGAGGTCGCTCTTGCACGCCTCTTCTGACAGCCGCACGGAGTCGTTACCCTGCCGGGCGATCAGGTCCTGGGCGAAGACCGGCGCGGCGGCCAGGGTGGCGAGGGCGGCGCAGAACACAACGGCTTTCATCGAAAACTCCAGAAGGTGAGCGCATCCGCAGGCGACGGGATGAGGACTGAAGGTCTGCGCTATGGCCGCAATGTTGCGACGCAGCTTCGCGGGAACCTGTAGGAGAGGCGGTGCCGCAGCCGTCCGCCAAGCACGCCTCGACACCGTCGCTGCCGCGAAGTCGACACAGCGTCGGCGTCCGGCGGGCGTAGGCTGCCCCAGCCGCAATTCGTCAGCGTGACATGCTGCGTGCCGCGCCATCATTTACAGCCCGGGTTGCACTGCATCGACTCCGTCCTACGGGGGGTCGTGCGCCGCGGTCGCAAGCTCGGCTTCGCCGGTGCATGGGTGCCGGCCTTGCAAAGGAGACAGAAGCATGAACAAGAGAGACTTCCTCGGTGGCCTGCTGGCCGTGTCCTTCGGCGGCTGGATGAGCGCGGCCGAGGCGCAGGTGATCGTGCGCGTCGCACCGCCGCCGCCGCGCGAGGAACGCATGCCGCCGATGCGCCGCGGCATGGTGTGGATACCGGGCATCTGGGACTGGAGCGGTCGCCGCTACGTCTGGCGCACCGGGCACTGGGTCCCCGAGCGCCGCGGCCACCGCTGGCGCGAGGATCGCTGGGTCCCGCGCAATGGCGGCTGGGCGCGTGAACGCGGCGGCTGGGACCGGGACGGCGACGGCGTGCCGAACCGCATGGACGCACGCCCCAACAATCCGCACCGCCAGTAGGCGCCCGTGCCCCGGAGAGGAACCGTTAGCATTCCCTTCCGATGCGCATCCTGCTGATTGAAGACGACAAGGTGCTGGCCGACGCGCTCGCGCGCGCGCCGGGCCATTCCGCCCACGCGTCCATGCGGCGGGCACGGGCGAAGAGGCCGGCCGCGTGCTCGCCCTCGGCACGGTAGGAACACCATGGATCTCCTGACCAGTGCCGTCTTCTGGTTTGCCCTTTTCAAGATCATCCTGATCAACATCGTGCTGTCGGGTGACAACGCGGTGGTCATCGCGCTGGCCTGCCGCTCCCTGCCGCCGCAGCAGCAGAAGAAGGCGATCGTGTTCGGCAGCGTCGGCGCGATCGTGATGCGCGTGGTGCTGACCTTCTTCGCCGTCAAGCTGCTGGCGCTACCCTGGCTGAAGCTGGTGGGCGCGGCCTTGCTGCTGTGGATCGGCATCGGCCTGCTGAAGGAGGAAGACGAGGACGACGAGCTCGAGGGCCATTCGGGCCTGTTTGCCGCGATCAAGACGATCATCGTGGCGGACCTGGTGATGAGCATCGACAACGTGATCGGCGTGGCCGCGGCCGCCAACAACGACCTGCTGCTGCTGGTGATCGGCCTGATCATCAGCATTCCGCTGATCGTGTTCGGCAGTACGCTGCTGCTCAAGATGATGGGTCGGTTCCCGATCATCATCACCCTGGGGGCCGCGCTACTGGGTTGGGTCGCCGGCGACATGGCGATGTCCGACCCGGCGATCGCGCCCTACGTCGGCGAGCACGCCGAGACCCTGCAGAGCATTGCCGCCGTGATCGGCGCGGCGATCGTCGTCGCCGTCGGCAAGTGGCTCGCCAGGCGCAGCACGGCGGGCGAGCCTGGCGAGCACGCCGCCTGAGCCGCGCCGGCTCGCCTACGCCTCGTTCCGCGCGCAGACGACAAGCCGGCTGCCGGCGCGCTGCAGACTGTGCGCATGCTGCGCCGCTTCCTGCTCGCCCTTCCCACCGCACTCGGTTCCGGCCTCGCCGCCTCGGCGCCCGCGCTCACCGTCTGCACCTTCGGCGATTCCATCCTGGACTGCGGCCACTACAACCCGCAAGGCGTGCAGCCCGGCCAACTGCTGGTGCGCAACGACGACGCGCTGTTCCCCGACTTCCGCGGCCAGGACCTGCAGGCCAGGCACGGTGGCCGGCTGCAACATCGCGCCGTCGATGGCGCGACGGTCGACGGCCTGCAGCGGCAATTGCAAGGCGTGCGGCCGGTCGCCGGACCCGCCGTCGCCATGCTCACCGTTGGCGGCAACGACCTGCTGCGCGGACTTGCCGCGGACACCGGGGCCGGCATGCGCGCCTTCGAGCGCACGCTGCAGGAGTTCGTGCGCGCATTGCCGGTGCGGCCGCTCTTGGTCGGCACGGTCTACGACCCCACCTTCGGCGACGACAGCCGCAACTTCCTCGGCGTGGAGGCGCGCATCGCCCGCGCGAACCACGAGCGCGTGAACCGCATCCTGGCGGAGGTGGCGACGCGCGAAGGGGCGCTGGCGGACCTGCATGCGCACTTCCTGCACGGGGATGCCTCCTGGTTCACGCACACCATCGAGCCGAGCCTGCGCGGCGCCTCGGAAGTGCGCCGCGTCTTCCTGCCCCTGGTGCTCGGCCGCGCCTGATCCGGGGCAACCCCGCTGCGCCCAGGCGCGGCCTTCGGGCACCATAGCGCCATGACCCGTGCCGAAGGAATCCTGAATCTCGATGCCTCCACCCTGTCGCGGCGCATTGCCGCGCGGGAGCTGTCGTGCCGTGCGCTGATGCAGGCGTCGCTGGAACGCATCGCCGCCCTCAATCCGGTGCACAACGCGATCGTGTCGCTGCGCGATGCCGACACGCTGCTGGCGCAAGCCGATGCGCACGATGCCGTGCTTGCGCGCGGCGAGATCGTCGGCTGGATGCACGGCTTCCCGATCGCGGTGAAGGACCTGAGCGACGTCGCCGGCCTGCCCACCACGATGGGCTCGCCGGCGATCGGCTTGCGGATGGCGCAGGCGGACGCCCTGTTCGTGCAGCGCATGAAGAAGGCCGGCGCGATCGTCATCGGCAAGACCAACACGCCCGAGTTCGGCCTGGGCTCGCACACCTACAACCCGGTGTTCGGCGTCACCCGCAATGCCTGGGATGCTGCCAAGTGCGCCGGCGGCAGCAGCGGCGGCGCGGCGGTGGCGCTGGCCCTGCAGATGCTGCCGGTGGCCGACGGCAGCGACATGGGCGGTTCCCTGCGCAATCCCGCGGCCTTCAACAACGTCCTCGGCCTGCGTCCCTCGCGCGGGCGCGTGCCCGCAGTGCCGGCGGAAGACGTCTTCTTCCAGCAGCTCAGTACCGAAGGTCCGATGGGGCGCACGAGCGAAGACGTCGCGCGCCTCCTGATCACGATGGCCGGCTGGGACGACCGGGCACCGCTGTCACTGGCCGAAGCCTGGCCCGATCCGGCGGGCGAGGACCCGATCGCGTGCGAACCCGGCCAGCGCATCGGCTGGCTGGGCAGCCTCTGGCCCGACCTGCCGCTGGAGTCGGGCGTGTCCGCTCTCTGCGCGGCCACGCTGCAGAAGCTGCAGGCCGCGGGCTTCGAGGTGGAGCCCTGCACGCTCGATGTGCCGCGCGAGGCCAACTGGAACGCCTGGCTGCGGCTGCGCCAGATGCTGGTGGGCGGCAAGCTCGCACCGCTGTACGCGCAGCAGCAGCACTTGCTCAAGCCCGAGGCGCAGTGGGAGGTGGAGCAGAGCTTCCAGCTCACGGCGGCGCAGTTGTACCAGGCCTCGGTGCAGCGCACGCAGGTCTACCAGGCGTTTCGCAAGCTGTTCGAACGCTACGACTACCTGGTCGCGCCCTCGGCGCAGGTCTTTCCCTTCCCGGCGGAACAGCATTGGCCGAAGGAGATCGCCGGTGTCGCGATGGACACCTATCACCGCTGGATGGAGATCGTCACCCCGTTCACGCTGGCGGGCCTGCCGGTCGCCAGCGTGCCCGTGGGTTTCGGGGCGCAGGGCCTGCCCATGGGCATGCAGGTGGCCGGGCCGCCGCGCTCCGACTTGCGGGTGCTGGCGCTGGCCCGCGCTTGCGAGCGCATCGCCCCCTGGTCCCACGTGCGGCCTGCAGCGCTGGCGCATCCCGCTTGAGCGACTCGCCCCGCTTCGCCGCCGATGCGATGCTGGGCCGCCTCGCGCGCTGGCTGCGCGCGCTGGGCTACGACACTTCGTACGACGAGAGCCTGGCCGATCCGGTGCTGGTGCAGCAGGCCAATGCGCAGCAGCGCGTGCTGCTCACGCGCGACCGCCACCTGCTGCGCGATCTGCGGCCGGAGCGGGCGCTGGAGATCCGGCATGACGACCCACTGCAACAGTTGCACGCCGTCGTCACCACACTGGCGCTCGCTGCGCCGACCGACCTGTTCACGCGCTGCCTCCTGTGCAATGCGCCGCTGCAGGAACTGGATCCCGAGCAGGCGCAGGCGCTGCTGCCCGCCGGCATGCTCGGTGTGCCGGGGCCGGTGCGGCGCTGCCCGCAATGCGGCCGCAGCTACTGGGAAGGCTCGCATGTCCGCCGCATGCGCGCAGCTCTGGAACGGGTTCTCCCGGCTTGGGTCAGCAACGTGGAATCGGGAACAATTACGCAAACCAAAGGACGCACCCCGGGTTTACCGGGCTGACACAGGCCGGGTGGGGCCGCTTGCTAGATTGCACTGGCGCCTACCACCTGGAACCATGAAGTACATCCCCTTCTCAGCCCTGCCTCTGGACGAACGCATCGCCTTGCTGGCGGCCCTGCAGCGCACGGGAGTGGCCGCGCGCCAGGTGTGCATCTCGAAGCTCGAGCCGGGCTCGGCGGCCGAAGGCGACACGCTGCCCGGTATTGCCATGGTGTCGGCGCCGGGCTGGATCCGCTGCTACGAAAGCGGTGCCGGCTGGATAGGCGAACTGGAACGCGACCTGGGTGCGCTCGCGCGCCGCTAGGAGCCTCGCGGGAGCTACTTCATTGCCGGCGCAATGACCCGCAATGCCCGCCGCCGGATGCGGTAGTGCAGCGGCGTATCCATCATCCCCACCTCGCCATCGGTCGCAACGCGGATGCGCTGGTCGTGCGTGGTGATCTCGAAGGCCTCGCCGGCCAGCATCTCGAAATCGGCGGACTGCTCCAGCCGCCGCAGCAACGCCCGCAGCGCCAGCAGCACCAGGCCGAGGCGGCCGCGCCGGCGGCCGAGATAGAGCGCGAGCTCGCCGGCATCCAGCGTCTCGCGCGCGCCGATGTCGAAGCCTTCCATGATGTAGCGGTTGTTGCCGATGAAGACGAAGGGCGTGCGCCGCAGGTGCTGCTCGTCTTCCGTTGCGATGCGCACGGCGATCCCGGGATTGCCTTCCGTGGCATGCAGGGTGGCGCTTGCCAGCGCCCGCCACTTGCTCTTGCCCAGGCGCAGCTGCTGCAACTCGCGCTCGCGCACGATCTCCGGATACAGGCCGATGCTGGAGTTGTTGATGAAGATGCGATCGTTGACCTGGCCGACGTCGACCTGCCGCACCGCACCTTCGGCCAGCGCCCGCACCGCATCCTCCAGCTTCAGCGGCACGCCCAGGTCCTTGGCAAAGTGGTTCAGCGTGCCCAGCGGCAGCACGCCTTGCACCAGGTCCGTGTCGACCAGCCGCGAGGCCACCGCGCTCTGCGTGCCGTCGCCGCCGCCCGCCACGATGAGCCGCGTGCCGTGCGCGCGCGCTCGCTCGATCGCCTCGAACAGCGCGTCGCCGCCGTGCGCCAACACCGCCTCCGCGTCCATGCCGTGTTGCTGAAACAGGGCGCGCAGTTCGTCTGCCAGCTCGGGGCCGCAGCCGGTGCCCGACTTGGCGTTGAGGACCACGAGGGGCTGGCGGCGGAGGTCGTCGATGGGCATCGGGCGCGAGCATACCCTCCGACGCCGCCTGGCGTCGGGCTGGCGACCCGTGCTGCCACAGCCGCCCGCGCGCGCCTTCAGTGAATACCCCGGGATCGCGGCGATACGCCGAAAGTAGCATGGCCTCCTTTCGAGGAGACGCCATGAAACGTTCGACCTTCCTTGCCGCGGCGCTCTGCGCGGCCACGCTTGCCGGCTGCGCCGGCATGGGCATGTCCGGCAACGCCGGCTGGGAAACCCTGATCGACGGCGAGCAGGGGCTGGCCAATTTCGACCGCATCGGCGAGGCCAACTGGCGGGCGGAGCAGGGCGCCATCGTCGCCGACCGGGGCGCCGGCGGTTACCTGGTGTCGCGCAAGCCCTATCGCGACTTCCAGCTGCGCGCCGAATTCTGGGCCGACGCCACCACCAACAGCGGCGTCTTCCTGCGCGCCACCGAGCCGGCGAAGATCGCGGCGGCCACCGCGTATGAGGTCAACATCTTCGACCAGCGACCCGACCCCAGCTATGGCACCGGGGCGATCGTCAACGTGGCCAAGGTGGTGCCCATGCCGAAGGCCGGCGGCCAGTGGAACGTCTACGAGATCACGGCCCGCGGTTCCCACCTGACGGTGGTGCTCAACGGCGTGCGCACGGTGGACGTGGAAGACAGCAAGTTCGCGCAGGGCCCGATCGCGCTGCAGTACGGGCTGGGCGCCAACGACCGCCCGGGCGGCCCGATCAAGTTCCGCAAGGTGCTGATCCGCTCGCTCTGACCGGGTGTCCACGCGAACTGCCGCTCCACCAGCAGCTCGATCGCCACCCCGTCGACCACGTCCTGCAACAGCTGCGGCTCTCCGGAGCGCAGCTGGCAGTCGATCACGAGGCGGTGCGGTCCGAACCAGCGCGTGTCCACCTCCTCGCAGTCGCCGGCGAACACCAGCCGCGGCGAGAGGCTGCGCAGCCAGGCGTAGCGCCCCCGCAGGTACACGCCGCTCGCGCGGCCGCGCGCCTGGGGCAAGGCGCGCACTTCCGCGACGTGGGCGCCATCGGGCGCGCTGGCCTGCGGTTTGAGCAGATCGTGGGCGGAGCGCCAGTAGAACTCGCGGCCAAGCAGGCCCGCCAGCAGCAGGGTGGGCACGAGCGCGGCCAGGACGGATGCACGAATTTTCACGATGGGGACGATTGTGTCGCGCGACCGCCGCTTGCGCGCGGGGATCGGTCTTGCAGCGGGGCTGGCGAGTCCCATGTACGCTCTCGCAAGGCCCCGCCGGGGCCGATACCGGAAAGATGCCATGTTGTTCAAACGCCTGACGCTGCTGTGGTCGGTGCTGCGCGGGGACGCGCGCACGCTGTGGTTCGCGCTGCGCCATCCGGGCGCACCGGGCTGGCTGAAACTGGGCACGGCGCTGATCGTGCTGTACGTGATCTCGCCGATCGACCTGATCCCGGACTTCATTCCCGGCATCGGCCTGCTGGATGACATGGTGCTGGTGCCGCTGGCGATCCGCTTCCTGCTCAATCGCCTGCCGCCACACATCGCGCAGGCCGCGGCTGCCCGCGGCCGCTGAAGCCCGCAGGCCGCGACCGTAAACTCGCGGCGTGCCCCTGACCGACCTGCTCCCGCTCGCCGAATACTGGACCTACCGCTTGGGCGGCTACGTGATCCTGAATTTCCTCGACGACCCCGCCTGGCTGGCCCTGATCTTCTGCTGACGGCGGCCGGACTGCCCGCATTTTCCCGGTTGTGCCTTGCGCATCCTTTCCAGATGATGGCGCATCCCAACAGCACCTCAGGAGATCCAGGCGATGCCCACCGACCATTCCTCCGGCCTTCCCGGCAACGACATCCGCTGGAGCGGCGGCGAGGAACACTGGACCACGCGCAAGCAGGGCGAGATCGACCTGTTCCTGTGGCACAAGCCGGCGGCCGCGGGCGTGCCCTTTCGCGGCACCATTCTCTTCGTGCACGGCTCGTCGATGGCCTCGCAACCGACTTTCGACCTGTCGGTGCCGGGGCGCGCCGATTCGTCGGCGATGGACTGGTTTCGCGAGCGCGGCTTCGACACGTGGACGATGGACAACGAGGGCTACGGCCGCTCGAGCAAGCACCGCGAGATCAACTTCGACATCGCCAACGGCGCCGACGACCTGGCCGCCGGCACCGAGTACATCCTGCAGCGCGCGCGCAGCAGGCAGCTGATGGTCTACGGCATCTCCTCGGGGGCGCTCAAGGGCGCGCTGTTCGCGCAGCGCCATCCGGAACGCGTGGCGCGGCTCGCGCTCGACGCCTTCGTCTGGACCGGCGAGGGCAGCCCCACGCTGGCCAAGCGGCGCGAGAAGATGGCCGAGTGGACCGGCGCCCATCGCCGCAAGATCGACCGCGACTTCGTCTACAGCATCTTCAACCGCGACCACCCGGGCACGGCCGAAGACCGCGTGATCGAAGCCTTTGCCCAGGCCATCCTGACGCTGGACAACTCCATGCCGACGGGCACCTATGTCGACATGTGCTCCAAGCTGCCGCTGGTGGATCCGCAGGAGATCGCCGTGCCCACCATCGTGATGCGCGGGGAATGGGACGGCATCGCCAGCTTCGACGACCTGCTCGAATTCTTCAAGCGCCTGCGGCACTCCGACAAGCAGTTCGCGGTGATGAAGGGCATCTCGCACGCGAGCTTCCAGCAGAAGAACTACCAGAACGTGTATCACATCCTGCATGCGTTCTTCACGCAGCCGCCGCAGGTGTATGCGTGAAGGATGGCGCTACTCGGGAACGTGGCCCCAGAGATCCAGGACCACTCGCGCCCCCGGCGCGAACATCTGCTGCGCCACTTCGACCGCGGTGAATGGAATGCCCTCGGCCCGCAGCGCCGGGTCCCACGCGAGATGGCAATTGCGGAAGTCGCGCAGGTCGCCGTGGAAGTGCAAGGCGCGCGTGACCTGCGACAGATCCGAGCCCGCCGCCGCGAAGATCTTCGTGGCCTTGCGCAGCGCATCCGCCATCTGCGCGGCGGCGCTGTCCTGGTAGAAGGGCGCCGAGGGATCCACCTGCGCGCTGGGGCAGATGCCGCCGTCGGCAATGCCCATCAGGCCGGCCACGAACAGCAGGCCGTCGAACGCGCGCGCCGGGATCATGTCGCCGGCGATCAGCTCCACGTCGCAATCGATGTCGCGCACCGCGTCGGCCGCGGACTCATGCGCGGCGACCACGTTGATTTCCACGGTCGCGGCGCTGGTGCCGAAGGCCGGATGCCGCACCGGCACCACGGTGGTGGGCGGGACGCGGCCGCCAAAGGCCTTGGACCAGCTGAGCCAGAACGCCGGTAGATCGTCCGGCTGGCTCAGGTAGACCTGGGCCTTCAGCACCAGGCCGAGCCGGCTGCCGGCGTCGGTGAGCGCCGGGACCAGGCGGTGCTGCACCAGGTAGTCGGTCTCCAGTTGAATGCCCGTGCCGTTCCATTGCTGGCCCGCCGGGACCTGCGCCTCGGCGGCCAGCTGCCCGCTGGCATCGCGCGCCAACTGGCCGGCGATGAACACCAGGTCGCCCACCCGCAGGTGCGGCGCATAGCCCGAGGTGGCAGGCACGTGCAGCCCGCTGCCCGCTGCGGCCTGGCGCAGCTGGTAACCGCTGGCATCGGTGGCGGCCAGCACCTGCAGGTCCATGGCCGCATCCAGGTTCAGCAGCCGGTTGACGATGATCGAGGTGCTGGGCGAGACGCGCCCGGCCAGCACGTTCTTGCGCGCGACGTGATACGGGTCCACCGCGCGCGGGTCTGGGTAGTACTGGTCGAGGCGCGCCACCCGCTCCAGGCTGCTGCCGGCCAGGTGCAGGTGATGGGCCATGGTGGCGAAGATGGCTGCCGCCTCGCGCTGCGACTGCGGCGGCACACCCAGGGGCCGAGTGCTGCGCACCACGTCCGGGTCGAGCCGGCCGTCCGGCAGCGTCGCGCGCAGCCCGGTGCCGAATACCCATTTTCCGGCACGCACGAAGGGCGCATGCACCACGCCGCCCGCATATTCGCGGGTGCCGAACTTCTCCAACGCCATCCTGCTTCCTTCTGGTTCCTGCTTCAGTCCACGCGCAGGCCGGCGGCGCGTACCGCCTTGCCGCTGCGTTCCTTTTCCTGCCGCATGAAGGCCAGCATCTCGGCCGGCGAGGTGGTCACCTGCTCGATGCCCGCCTGCTCCATGAAGGCCTTGACCGCTGGCGCCTCGAGCGCCGTGGCCAGCTCTCGATGCAGGCGCTCGATCAGCGCCGGCGGCGTGCCCTTGGGCGCCACCAGTCCCGACCAGACATAGGCCTCGAAGCCGGGGAAGCCCGACTCCGCCAGCGTGGGCACGGCGGGCAGCAACGGCGAGCGCGCGGTGCCGGTCACGGCCAGCGCGCGCAGCCGCTGCTCGCGGATGTAGGGCACCATGGCCGCCAGTCCCGGCATCGCCATCGGCACCTGGCCCGCCAGCACGTCCTGCACCGCAGGAGCGCTGCCGCGATAGGGCACGTGGGCCATCTTCAGCCCCGCCGCCGAGAGAAACCGGGCAACGAACAGGTGCTGCGCGCTGCCATTGCCCGAAGACGCGTAGTTCACCTCGCCCGGCCGTGCCTTTACATAGGCGATGAAGTCCTGCAGGGTGCGCACCGGCAGCGAGGGATGCACCACCAGCACGCTGGGCTCGCGCCCGAACAGCGACACCGGCGCGAAGTCTTCCACCGGGTCGAAGGTGAGCTTCTCGTACAGGCTCGCGCCTATGGTCTGGGGATTGGAGGCCAGCAGCAGCGTGTAGCTATCGGGGGCGGCCCGCGCCACCATTTCGCTGCCGATCAGGCCACCCTGGCCCGGCTTGTTCTCGACGACCACGGCCTGTCCCAGCTGCTTCGCCAGTTCCTGCGCGATCACGCGCATCGGTGCATCGGAGGCGCCGCCGGCGGAATAGGGAACGACGATGCGCAGCGGCCGGTTCGGATAGCCCGCCTGCGCCCGCACTGCCCACGGCGCAAGTGCGGCGGCCGCCAGCACGCGGCGGCGGGTGGGGGACGGACTCATGGCGGCTCCTGCTTGCGACCTACAGGGCAGGATGGTGGGCCACCACGCGGATGCTGGCAACCCTTTGCGCACGCCCTGTCAGTTCAGGCCAAGGCGCCGGCCGCTCATTCCAACCGGATGTGCGCGTCCTTCACCACCTTGCCCCAGCGCGCGAGCTCTTCGCCCAGGTACGCCGACATCTCCTCGGGGCTGGTGGGGGTGGCCTCCACGCCGGCATCGAACAAGGCCTTCTTCGTGTCGGGCGCGGCCAGCACCTTGGCGATCTCGCCATTGAGCTTGCGCACGATCTCGGGGGGTGTGCCCGCCGGCGCCAGCAGCGCCAGCCAGACGGAGGCGGCGTAGCCCGGCACCCCGGCTTCCTGCATGGTGGGCACGTCGGGCATTTGCGGCGCCCGCTTCGCCGTAGTGACGGCAAGGGCTTTCAGCCGGCCCTGCGCTACCTGGGGCAGGGCATTGGGCAGCCCGGCGAAACTGCTTTCGACCACGCCGGCCACCAGGTCGGTCGCCGCGCCGGAGCTGCCCCGGTAAGGCACGTGCTTGAGCGGCGCGCCGGTCATGGCAACGAAGAGGCCGCCCATCAGGTGCTGCGCGCTGCCGTTGCCCGAGGAGGCGTAGTGGATGTCGTCGGGCTGCGCCTTCGCCAGCGCGATGAATTCCCGCACGTTCTTCACCGGCACCCTGGGGTGCACCAGCAGCACGTAGGGCGAGTCGACCAGCTTGCCGATCACGGTGAAGCTCTTGATCGGGTCGTAGGGCAGGTTCCGGTAGATCCAGGGGCTGATCACGTGCGTGCTGGAAACCATCAGCAGCGTGTAGCCGTCGGGCGGCGCCTTGGCCACGAAGTCGCTGCCGATGGTGGAGCCGGCGCCGGCCTTGTTCTCGATCACCCACTGCTGGCCCAGCGACTGCGACATCTTCATCCCGACGATGCGCGCCACCACGTCGGTGAAGCCGCCCGGCGCGAAGGGCACGATCAGCTTGATCGGCCGGGACGGATAGTTCTGCGCCGCCGCCTGGCCCTGCGCCAGGGCGGGTGCGGCCGCGGCCAGCATCGTGCAGAGGACCAGAGCGGGACCGGAAAGGCGCATCGCAAGACTCCCAGTGGAGCGGCGATTCTGCGAGCCCCGCCGCGGCAGCGCATCAGGGTTGCACCCGGCGCGCGCCTGCGGCCTGGCGCCAGGGACTACGCGGCCGAACGCCGTCGACGATCTGGCGCGCGGCCGGTGTGCGCCCGTCAGGAGATCGACAGCGTCCCCGGTGAAGCCGCCTTGGCGGCTTGTGCATTTGTGCTCAGAATGGCTGCTGCCCGGGCCGACGGCCCACCACAAGGATTGCGGCAATGACCTGGTCGATTCTGGCGCGCGACGACAGCGGACGCCTCGGCGTCGCCATCGCGAGCCGGTTCTTCGCGGTGGGAGCCCTGTGCGTGCACACGCAGCGTGGCGTCGCCGCCCTTGCCACCCAGGCCTTGATGAATCCGCTGTACGGGCCGCAGGGCCTGGCCTTGCTCGCGCACGGCAGCACCCCGCAGGACGCGATCGCCACCTTGACCGCCGCGGACCGCGGGCGCGACCAGCGCCAGCTGCACATCCTGCCGGCGCGCGGCCGGCCCGCCGCGTGGACGGGCTCGGCCTGCGTCGACTGGTGCGGCCATCACCTGGGCGAGGACTTCAGCGTTGCCGGCAACATGCTGGCCGGCCCGCAGGTGGTCGCCGCCACGGCTGAAGCATTCGCCGCCACCCGTGGCCGCGATCTCGCCGAGCGACTGCTCGCCGCCATGCAGGCCGGTGAAGCGGCCGGTGGTGACAAGCGGGGCAAGCAGGCGGCGGCCCTGCGCATCCATGCCGACGAGGACTATCCGCAGCTCGACCTGCGGGTCGACGACCACGCCGAGCCGCTGCAGGAACTGCGTCGCCTCTACGAGAAAAGCCTGGAGCGTTACCAGCCCTTCATGGCCTGCCTGGCCGGCCGCAGCGACTCCGCGGGCATCACGGACCGCACGGTCATCGAGGAGCGCATCGCGCGCTTCCACCGTGAACGCGGAGGCGAGCGCTGATGCCGGTGCTGCAAGTGCAGGACCTGCGCACCGAGTTCCGCACCGACGAGGGCGACTTCCCCGCCGTGGACGGCGTGAGCTTTTCGGTCGACGCCGGCAAGACGCTGGCCATCGTCGGTGAATCGGGCTGCGGCAAGAGCGTCACCGCGCTGTCGATCATGGGCCTGGTGCCGGATCCGCCCGGCCGCATCACGGCCGGCTCGATTCGCTTCGAAGGCCGCGAACTGGTGGGCGCGCCCAAGCGCGAGCTGCTGGATTTGCGCGGCAACGGCATGGCGATGATCTTCCAGGAGCCCATGAGCTCGCTCAATCCCGCCTTCACCATCGGCGACCAGATCGTCGAGGGCCTGCTGCGCCATCGCCGCAGCTCGCGCGCCGAGGCGCAGGCCCGCGCCATCGAGGTGCTGCGCCAGGTGCGCATCCCGGCGCCGGAGCAGCGCTTCCACGAATACCCGCACAAGCTCTCGGGCGGCATGCGCCAGCGCGCGATGATCGCCATGGCGCTGGCCTGCAAGCCGCGCCTGTTGATCGCCGACGAGCCCACCACAGCCCTGGACGTCACGATCCAGGCGCAGATCCTCGAGCTGATGCGCGTGCTGCGCGACGAGACCGGCACCGCCGTCATCCTGATCACGCACGACCTCGGCGTGGTGGCGGAAGTCGCCGACGAGGTCGCCGTGATGTATTCGGGCCGCATCGTGGAACGCGCCAGTGCCCGCGCCATCTTCGAGGCGCCGCAGCATCCGTACACCGTGGGCCTGCTCGGCTCGATCCCACGGCTGGACGTGGCGCGCGAGCGGCTCGCCTCCATCGAGGGACAGGTGCCGAGTCCGCTGCAGCGTCCGACGGGCTGCAACTTCGCCGACCGCTGCCCTTTCGCGATCGCAAAATGCCGCAGCGACGATCCGCCGCTGATGGCGGTCGGCGACGCGCATCTCTCCGCCTGCTGGCGCGCGCCGCTCGATCCCGACGCGTTGCTGCCGCAGCCGGCGCAGGCAGTGGCGCTCGCATGATGGCAGCCGCCCCGCTCGTGCTGGCGCAAGGGCTGGTCAAGCACTTCCCGGTGCGGCGCGGCCTGCTGGGCCGGGTGAGCGGGCTGGTGCGCGCCGTCGATGGTGTCGACCTGCGGATCGCCCCCGGCGAGACGCTGGGCATCGTCGGCGAGTCCGGTTGCGGCAAGTCCACGCTGGGCCGGCTGCTGCTGCGCCTGATCGAGCCCACCGCCGGCCGGCTCGAGTTCGACGGCCGCGACCTGCGGGCACTCGGCACCGCACAGTTGCGCGCGCAACGAAGGGCGCTGCAGATCATCTTCCAGGACCCGTACTCCTCGCTCAACCCGCGCATGACCGTCGGCCAGACGCTGTCCGAGCCGCTGCGCCTGCACGGGCTGCACGCGGGCCGCGAGGCGCAGCGCGTCGCCGAACTGCTGCACACCGTGGGCCTGGCGCCCGAGCACGCGCAGCGCTACCCGCACGAGTTTTCCGGCGGCCAGCGCCAGCGCATCGGCATTGCGCGTGCATTGGCGGTGGAGCCGCGGCTGATCGTCTGCGACGAGGCCGTGTCGGCACTGGACGTGTCGGTGCAGGCGCAGGTGGTCAACCTGCTGCAGGACCTGCAGCGGCGCTTCGGGATTGCGTATGTCTTCATCGCGCACGACCTCGCCGTGGTGAAGCACATCGCCACCCGCGTGGCCGTGATGTACCTGGGGCGCATCGTCGAGAGCGCCGACAAGGACGCGCTGTTTGCCAATCCGCGGCACCCCTACACGCAGGCGCTGCTCGCCGCGATCCCGCGGCCCGACCCCACGCTGCAGCGCGAGCGCGCCGTGCTCGGGGGCGACGTGCCCAGCCCCTTGCAGCCACCGAGCGGCTGCCACTTCCATACGCGCTGCCCGCATGCGCAGCCCCTGTGCTCGGAACTGACGCCGCCCCTGGAGGCCACCGCTGACGGCCACGCCGCAGCCTGCCACTTCTGGCGCGACATCCAGCAGCGCGCTGCAGTGCCGCGGCCGATCGCCTTCACGCCCGCGCGCCAGCGCCTCGAGCGCCTGCAGGCCGCCTTCATTGCCCACGATCCCGCCTTGCTGCCCCCAACCTGAATGGAGAGCCCCACGATGCCCCGCCCCTCACGACGATTCCTGCTGGCCCTGATGCTGGGCGCCGCCGCGCTCGGTGCGCAGGCGCAGACCCTGCGCGTCGGCCTGGCCGAAGACCCGGACGTGCTCGATCCCTCGCTGGCGCGCAGCTTCGTCGGCCGGGTGGTGTTCGCGTCGCTGTGCGACAAGCTGTTCGACATCGACGCCAAGCTCAATATCGTGCCGCAGCTGGCCACCGGCTACGAGTGGTCCGCCGACGGCAAGCAGCTCACGCTGAAGCTGCGCCAGGGCGTGACCTTCCACGACGGCGAGAAGTTCGACGCCGCGGCGGTGAAGTACAACATCGAGCGGCACAAGACCATGGCCGGCTCCAACCGCCGCGGCGAGCTCGCGCCGGTCGCGACCGTCGACGTGGTCGATCCGGCGACCGTGCGGCTGAATCTCTCGGCCCCGTTCTCGCCGCTGCTGGCGCAACTGACGGATCGCGCGGGAATGATGGTGTCGCCGAAGGCGGCGCAGGCAGCGGGCGACAAGTTCGGCGCGCACCCGGTGTGCTCGGGCCCCTTCAAGTTCGTCGAGCGCGTGCCGCAGGACAAGATGGTGTTCGAGCGCTACGCCAATTACTGGAACAAGGGCGCGATCCATTTCGACAAGGTGATCTACACGCCGATCCCCGACGCCGCCGTGCGGCTGGCCAACCTGCGCTCCGGCCAGCTCGATTTTATCGAGCTGGTGGCGCCCAGCGACATGCAGAAGATTCGCGCCGAGAAGAAGCTCAAGACCGCGAGCATCACCGAGATCGGCTACCAGGGCATCTACATCAACATCGGCAAGAGCGAGAAGGCCAAGGCCAACCCGCTCGGGCGCGACCCCCGCGTGCGCGAGGCCTTCGAGCTGGCGCTGGATCGCCAGGGCCTGGTGCAGGTGGTGATGGACAACGAGGCGATCGTCGGCAACCAGTGGGTCGCGCCGGACAACCCGTTCTACGCGAAGAACGTCCCCGTTCCCAAGCGCGACATTGCGCGCGCCAAGCAGCTGCTGAAGGAAGCCGGCGTGCCCAATCCCAGCTTCACGCTGCTGACGACCACGGCGTCCGATGCGCAGCGCATCGCGCTGGTGGTGCAGGCGATGACCCGCGAGGCCGGCTTCGACGTGAAGATCCAGACCAGCGAGTTCGCCACTTCGCTGAACATGGCCGACAAGGGCGACTTCGAGGCCTACGTCCTCGCGTGGAGCGGCCGCCCCGATCCCGACGGCAATCTCTACAGCTTCGACGCCTGCAAGCAGCCCCTCAACTACGCGGGCTACTGCGACGCCGAGACCGACAAGTTGATCAACGAGTCGCGTGCCGCCCGCGACCCGGCGCAGCGCAAGAAGATCTTCGAGCAGGTCGCCGCCCGCGTGCTGAAGGAGCGGCCCATCGTCTATCTGTACCACCGCAAGTGGCTGTGGGCCTATACCCCGAAGCTCTCGGGCGTGCGTGAGATCCCGGACGGCCTGCTGCGCGTCACGGACCTGAAGATGGCAGCGCCCTGATTCACGCGCGCCATGTTCGACTTCCTCGTCCGCCGCATCGCGCAGCTGGTGCCCACGCTGGTGCTGGTGTCGATGCTGATCTTCGGGCTGCAGCAACTGCTGCCCGGCGACCCGGCCAAGGTGCTGGCGGGCGAGGAGCAGGATCCCGCGGTGATCGCGTACCTGCACCAGAAGCTGCACCTGGACGATTCGCTGCCGGTGCGCTACGGGTGGTGGGTGCGTGGCGTGCTGCATGGCGACCTGGGCGAGTCGGTGCGCAACCAGCAGCCGGTGCTGTCGCTGGTGGCGCAGAAGCTGCCGGTCACCTTGCAACTCGCGACCATGGCGATGCTGATCGCGGTGGTCATCGGCGTGCCGGCGGGCATCGTGTCGGCCGTCCGCCGTGGCGGCGCCTGGGACTGGGCGGCCAACGTGTTCGCGCTGTGGGGCATCTCGACGCCCAACTTCTGGCTCGGGATCCTGTTGATCCTGCTGTTCGCGGTCAAGCTCGGTTGGCTGCCGGCCTCGGGTTACGTCAGTCCGTTCGAGGACCTGGGGGCGAATCTCAAGGCGATGATCATGCCGGCCTTCGTCCTGGGCAACGCCATCGCCGCGGTCCTGATGCGGCACACGCGCAGCGCGATGCTGCAGGTGCTGTCGGCCGACTACGTGCGCACCGCCCGTGCCAAGGGGCTCGATGAAAAGACCGTGGTGCTCAAGCACGCGTTGCGCAACGCGCTGACGCCGGTCATCACGCTGGGCGCGCTGGAACTGGGCACGCTGCTTTCGGGCGCCGTGCTGACCGAACAGGTGTTCACGATCCCGGGCTTCGGCAAGCTGATCGTCGATGCCGTCTTCAATCGCGACTACGCCGTGGTGCAGGGCGTGGTGCTGGTGACCGCCAGCGCGTACATGCTGCTGAACCTGCTGGCGGATCTGGCGTACTTCGCGGTCAATCCGCGCTTGAGGCATTGATGGTGAGCGCTGTCCTTCCCACCCCGGTCGCGACCGCCGCTCCGGCTCCCGCCGGTCCCTGGCGGCGCGCGTGGAAACGCCTGCGTCGCCGGCATTCGGCGCTGCTGGGCCTGGCCGTCGTACTGGCCTTCATCGTGCTGGCCGTGTGCGCGCCCTGGATCGCGCCGCAAGACCCCATCGCCACCAGCTGGAGCGCGGTGCGCAAGGCGCCTTCGGCCCAGCACTGGTTCGGCACCGACGAAATCGGCCGCGACGTGCTGTCGCGCGTCATCTGGGGCACGCGGGCATCGCTGCTCGCGGGCGTGACCTCGGTGAGCATCTCGCTGTTGATCGGGGTGCCGATCGGGCTCGCGGCCGGATTCCTCGGCGGCTGGGTCGACGCGGCGATCTCGCGCCTCACCGATGCTTTCCTGGCCTGCCCCTTCCTGATCCTGGCGATCGCGCTCGCCGCCTTCCTGGGGCCCAGCCTGAGCAACGCGATGGTCGCGATCGGCGTGTCGGCGGCGCCCATCTTCGTGCGGCTCACGCGCGGACAGGTGCTGTCGGTCAAGGTGGAGGATTACGTGGAGGCAGCGCGGGCTGTTGGCAATCCGCCCTTGCGCATCGCGCTGCGCCATATCCTGCCGAACGTCACCGCGCCGCTGACGGTGCAGGCGACGCTCGCGATCGCGGCGGCCGTGATCGCGGAGGCGAGCCTGTCCTTCCTGGGGCTTGGGCAGCAGCCACCCGCGCCCAGTTGGGGCAGCATGCTGAACACCGCCAAGGACTTCATCGACAACGCCCCGTGGATGGCGATCTGGCCGGGCCTCGCGATCTTCCTGCTGGTGCTGTCGTTCAACCTGCTGGGGGACGGGCTGCGGGATGCGCTGGATCCGCGGCAGCGGTGAATCCGCAGGCGCGCACGATCGCTGGGGTGCCTGCGGCAGCCCGGCCTACGCGCTCCCCAGGGCAAGCCACGGCAATTTGATCGGGTGGACGCGCTCCAGTGCGGCCGCCACGCGCAACACCATGGCTTCCTCTCCCCGAGCACCGGCAACAATCTGCAGCCCGATCGGCAAGCCTTGCGCATCCTCGCCGATCGGCATCGTCGCCGCGGCGTGGCCGGTCAGGTTGAAGGGGTAGGTGAAGTACGACCAGTCGACCGCATTGCGCCCCGGATGCCCGGCCGGCACATCGACGCCTACCGGCAGCGCGGTGACGGGCAAGGTCGGCGTCAGCAGGGCGTCGCAGCGCGCCAGCACCGCATCGGCCTCGCCCTGCACCTGCCGCCATAGCGCCTGTGCCTCGGGCGCGGCGAGCACGCATTGCCGCACCGCCGATCGCAAGGCGGGATTCACCAGGTCCAGCAGCGCCTCCGTGGGGGCGAGCTGCGCCAGGCGCGCGGCGAGGCCGCCGTAGAAGAAGTGGTTCCAGGCCGGGGCCGGGTCGCGCGCAAAGGGCGGCGGCAGTTCGATCACCTGCGCTCCTTGCGCCTGCAGCCAGGCGACGGCCGCGCGCGTGGCGGCGAGCACCTCGTCGTCGACGTGCTCGTCACCGAAGGACGGGCACCAGCCCAGGCGCAGGCCCTGCACGCCGGCGGCCAGCGAGCCGGCGAAGTCGGGCACCGGCGCGGCCAGCGAGGCCGGGTCGCGCGGGTCCGGGCCGGCAATCACGGAGAGCATCAAGGCCGCATCCGCCACGCTGCGCGTGATCGGCCCCACGTGCGCCAGCGCTGGCGCGGGCGAGGCCGGCCACACCGGCACCCGGCCAAACCGCGCCTTGATGCCGAACAGGCCGCAGAAGCTGGCGGGGATGCGGATGGAGCCGCCGCCATCGGTGGCCAGCGCCATCGGCACGAGCCCCGCAGCCACGCCGGCCGCCGCACCGGCACTCGAGCCGCCGGCCGTGCGCTCCGGGTTCCAGGGATTGCGGGTGATGCCGGTCAGCGGCGAATCGCCCACGGCCTTGGAGCCGAGCTCGCTGGTGGTGGACTTGCCGACGATGCAGGCGCCGGCCGCATGCAGCCGCGCCACCGACGGCGCGTCCTCGGCCGCGACGTTGTCCGCCAGCAGCCTGGACCCGAAGGACTGGCGCACGCCGCCCATGGCAATGAGATCCTTCACGGTGACCGGCACCCCGGCCAGCGGCCCGGGATCGCGGCCCTCGGCCAGCGCCGCATCGACGCGCGCCGCCGCCCGCAGGGCTTCCTCGAAGGTCGGCGTCGCGATCGTGTTGTAGCGCGGCTCCAGCCGCTCGCTGCGAGCGATGCAGGCGCGCACGACGGCGACGGCGCTGACGGCGCGCTTGCGTACCGCCTGCGCGATCTCGCTGGCGGTGGCTTCGGCGTAGCGGGTGGGGTCCATGGCGTGTCTCCGGTGCGGGCTCTGGCAGCGGCAGCATTTCAACCCGGGAGGCGGAAAAGAGAAAACCGAAATCGAGGGACGCATCCGCTACCATGCAACGCTGCAGTAGCGGTACTTGCCCGGTGGAGAGCGGATTGAACGTTGACGAGTGCTACAGCGAACTGGGACTGAGCGCGCACGCCAGCGATGCCGAGGTGAAGGCGGCCTGGCGCCGGCTGGCCGCGCGCTGGCATCCGGATCGCAACGCGAGCCCGCAGGCGCTGCGCAAGATCCAGCGCATCAACCGCGCCATCGAGGAGATCCGGCGGGTGCGCGGCCTGGCGATGACCATGCCGGCCTCGCTCGACGAGGAGGCCCCGGGCGCAGCACCCGACGCGCCCGTCGAGCATTCCGTGGAACTCACGCTGGAGGAGGCGGCCGCCGGCTGCGCCCGCATCGTCGAAGGCGAGATCGCCGAAACCTGCGGCCTGTGCGGCGGCCGCGGCCTGGCGGCGCAGCCGGTGCCCTGCGAAACCTGCGAGGGTCGCGGCACGGTGCGCCAGCATCTCTGGTTTTCCTGGGTCTCACCCGGACTCAAGTGCCGCGCCTGCGACGGCTCGGGCAGGGTGCGGCCCGCCTGCGCCCGCTGCCACGGCAGCGGCCAGGCCGCGCGCCGCTATCGCTGCCGGGTGCAGATCCCTTCCGGCTTGCGCACCGGCGACGTCGTCCACGCGTCGATGCGGGGGCAGGGCGGCGAGCCGCTGGCCTTGCTGCTGCACATCCTGCTGCAGCCGCATCCGCTGTTCGCGCTCGAGGGTGACGGCACGGTGCGCTGCGCGTTGCCGGTGGACGGCTTTGCCTGGCTCGCCGGCCGCTGGATCGAGGTGCCCACGCCCGGCGGGCCGCAGCAGATGCGGCTGCAGCGCGACCATCGGCTCTATCGGATCCGCGGCCACGGCTTTCCGGTCGCGCAGGATGGTCCGCGCGCCGACTGCATCATCACGGTCGACCCTCTGTTCCCGGAGGAACTCGGCAAGGACCAGGAGGCCTTGTTCGAGCGCCTGATCGCCAGCAACACGCGCCGGCGCGGCACGCCGGCGGGCGAGCGCATGGCGGCCTGGGACGCGGCCGTGCGCCGCTGGAAGGACGGGCTGGCCTAGCGGCAAGTCGGGCGAGCGGCAGCTCCCGGCCGAGTACCACTCTTGTATTGTCGGAACTGCCCTACAACCCGGGACGCAGCCGCCCGGGACAATCTGCACTCCCCCATTCTTCCGGGAGCATCGATGAACAAGCTCACCATCGCGCTGGCAATCGTGGCCGCCGCCGCCCTGGCCGGTTGCGGCCGCAACCATGACGCCGGCAGCGGCAGCACCGCCAGCAATGCGGGCAGCGCCAGCACCGGCAGTACCGCCGGCACCGCCGGCAACGGCTCGGGCAGCATGCCATCCACCACGGCGCAGTCCAGTCCGGCGCCGGGCTCGGACAGCAGCAGCACCAGCAATACGCTGGCCAGTGGCGGCGGCTCCGGCACGGCATCCGGGGGCGCGACCAGCACCACCGCCAGCGCCGCCCCGGCGACGGGCGACAGCACGACCGGCGGCAGTAGCGCCAGCAACACCGCCGCCATGGGCGCGGGCCCGGACCCGGGCAAGGCAACCTTCGACCAGACCTGCCAGGTCTGCCACGCCGCCGGCGTGGCGGGTGCGCCCAAGCTGGGCGACAAGGCCGACTGGGGCCCGCGCGTCGCGCAAGGCAAGAACACGCTCTACACGCATGCGCTGCAGGGCTTTACCGGCAAGAAGGGCATGATGCCGCCCAAGGGCGGCAACACCGCACTGGCCGACGCCGACGTGAAGGCGGCCGTCGACTACATGGTGGCCCAGGCGAAGTAAGTGCCGCGCCGGCCTGCTACAAATGCGGGCCGGCGCTGTCGATGGCGGCCGGCCTCGTTCGTCGTGTCCTTGAAGGAACCGTTCCTTCGCCCCTGGAGACCGCCATGTCCACCGTTCGCCTGCACCGCGTCCTGCGCTCGTCGCCGGACAAGATCTACCGCGCCTTCCTCACCCCTGCCGCGATGTGCAAGTGGCTGCCGCCGCACGGCTTCACCGCGCAGGTGCAGCAGATGGATGCGGAGGTGGGCGGCGGCTGGCGCATGTCCTTCACCACGTTCGGCACCGGCCACAGCCATTCCTTCGGCGGCAAGTACCTCGAGCTGGTGAAGAACGAGCGCCTGCGCTACACCAGCCGCTTCGACGACCCCAAGCTCCCTGGCGAGATGACCACCACCGTGGAACTGCGCCCGGTTTCCTGCGGCACCGAACTGCAGGTGGTGCAGGAAGGCATCCCGGCGATGATCCCGGTGGAGATGTGCTACCTGGGATGGCAGGAGTCGCTGCAGTTGCTGGCGCAACTGGTCGAGCCGAACATCCCTGGCTAGGGCGCGCTCGCCTCGTCCAGGCTGCGCAGCGTCTGCGCATCCAGCTGCAATTGCGCCGCGCGCACCAGGTCCTGCAGTTGCGCGAGCGAGGTCGCACTGGCGATCGGCGAGGTGATCGCCGGCTGCGCGATCGTCCACGCCAGCGCCACCTGCGCGGGCGTGGCGCCGGTGCGCTGCGCCGCCGCATCGAGCGCGGCCAGCACCTTCATGCCGCGCTCGTTCAGGTACTTCTCGACCACGCCAGCGCCGCGCGGGCTCTTGCCCGCATCCTCGCGCGAGCGGTACTTGCCGCTCAGGAAGCCGGAGGCCAGCGCGTAGTAGTTGATCACGCCCACTTCTTCGCGCCGGCACAGCGCCTGCAGCTCGCCCTCGAAGCCGGCACGCTCCATCATGTTGTATTCGGGTTGCAGCGTCTCGAAGCGCGGCAGCCCCAGGCGCTGGCTCACGGCCAGTGCTTCCGACAGGCGCGCCGCGCTGTAGTTGGAAGCGCCGATCGCGCGGACCTTGCCCTCCTTGACGAGCGCGGCGAAGCACTCCAGCGTCTCCTGCAGCGGGGTGGCCGTGTCGTCCTTGTGCGCCTGGTACAGGTCGATGTGATCGGTGTTCAGGCGACGCAGCGAATCTTCGACCGCCTGCCGGATCGTCTGCGGCGCGAGGCCCTTGTCCATCCCGACCTTCGTGCCGATCACCACCTTGTCGCGCCGGCCACCTTGCTTGAGCCAGCGGCCGATCACCGTCTCGGACTCGCCGCCGGTGTGGCCGGGCACCCAGCGCGAATAGACGTCGGCGGTGTCGACGAAGTTGAAGCCGGCATCGAGCCAGGCATCGAGCAGCGAGAACGAGGTGCGTTCGTCCGCCGTCCAGCCGAACACGTTGCCGCCGAAGCACAGCGGCGAGACTTGCAGGCCGGAGCGGCCCAGCGCGCGATATTGCATGTCAGAAACTCCAGAGGGAAATGGGTTGGCGAAGCGGCGTCTCACACAGCCCCGTGCGGATGCGTGGGGTCGACCCACAGCACCTGCTCGGGCTTCTCCACCGGCTCGATGTCGAGGTTCACGGCGACGGCCTCCCCGTCGCTGCGGCACAGCACGCATTCGAGCGACTCGGTGGGGCTGGCGTTGATCTCCTGGTGCGGCACGTAAGGCGGCACGTAGATGAAGTCGCCCGGCCCCGCTTCGGCGGTGAACTCCAGGTGCTCGCCCCAGCGCATGCGCGCCCGGCCCCGCACCACGTAGATCACGCTCTCCAGGTGGCCGTGGTGGTGTGCGCCCGTCTTCGCGTTGGCATGGATGGTGACGGTGCCTGCCCACAGCTTCTGCGCGCCGACGCGCGCGAAGTTGATCGCCGCCTGGCGGTCCATGCCCGGCGTCTGCGCCGTGTTGGGATCGAGCTGGTTGCCGGCAATGACCCGCACGCCGTCGTGCTTCCACTTCTCGTCGTGCGGGTGTCCGTGGCCGGGCTCGCGCGGATGGTCGTGCGGATGCTCGTGCGAAGGGTCGTGCTGCGGTTCGCTCATGGCCGAAAGCGTACACCCGTCCGACCGGCCGCCCGCGCGCGCAGCACAATGCCGGCATGACCGATGTCGCACTTCCCGTGCTCGATGCGCAGCAGTTGCGCCAACTCGCGCAAGCCCAGGCGCACGCACCTTGCCGCCGCTGTGCCGCCCTGAAGGCGCCCGGCTGGGAGGCTCTCTCGGCGACCTTCGAGCAATCGGCGCTGCGCAAGGTGGCGACGCTGCGGCGCTCCGACGTCGAGGATCCGACCTTGGCGGAATACCATCCCGCAGGCAGCAACGCCTGGTCGGCCGACGCCCCGGTGGCGCCCGCGTACTTTCCGTACAACCGCTGCGACGTCTGGGAGTGCGTGCAGTGCGGACGGCCGTTTCTGAGGTATGTCGAGTACGGCGGCTATTACATCGAGGAGAGGGTGCGTGAGTTGCACGCCGAAAATGTCGCGGTCGCCCCGGAACCGCCCGGAGCACTGGCGTAGCCCTGCGCCCCGGACCCCGGCGCTACTCACGCACCGGCGGATAGATCTGGTACTTCGCCGCATAGGGCGAACCCGTGACGCGCCGGACGGGCGCATAGGCGTAGGGCGGCGGAAACAGGTAGACGAACAGCTGCGCGTCGACCACCTCGAAGTACACGCAGTGCCCGGTCATGTTCCGCGGCAGCATGGGACGCAGGTCGACGCGGTCCTCGTGCACGGCGCGCGAGGGGAGTTCGCGCCATCGCACATGGAGGTACTCCCCGGCAGGCATGTATTGGTACAGGAAGACCCGGTCCGTCACTTTCTCCCGCTTCACGGCTTGCCGGCTGGCCCGCACGCTGCTGCCTGCGGCGCTGCCGTATTCATAGTCGAGAAGTTCGGCGTCCGGCGTTCCGTAGGCGAACGCGGAGGCCACCAGGTCGAACTTGAAGGCGTGGTCGAATTTCGAGCCGGAGCCTGCGGCCACCCGCGTGCACGCACCCAGCAGCCGCCACGTCCGGGTGACGGCCGCCCCGACCGAAAGCAGACGCTGCGCGCGAGACCGTAAAGCGTGGACGGTGCGTTGCCCGGTCATGTGGGTGTCCGACGAAAGGATTGCGCGATACTGCTTCAGCCCGCCTGGAAAATCTCGTGCGATATGTCACGCGGAGTTGGTGGCCGGAGGCGGATTTCGGCACGAACGTACGGGCGCTCCTCACACTGCGTGCGCTTGCTCTCCTACAGTCCGGGGCGGCTCTCTCGTCTGGCCGCAGCCATGCGCTCCTCGTAGGATTTCGGCTCGAAAGGATTTCCGGGATGACCTTGCATCGGTTCTGCCTCGCGCTCTGCCTGTGCGCGAACTTCGGCGCCTTCGCGGCCACGAAGCCCGCGCGCCCGCCCGCGCCCATGACGCGGCAGGCCTACGAGGCCGCCAAGACCAAGATAGGCGCGCAATACCAGTCGAACCAGAAGACCTGCCAGGGCGTGAAGGGCCAGTTGCACGACGTCTGCGAAGTGGAGGCCAAGGGCCGGCGCGACTCGCTGCTGGCCGACCTGGAAGCGCAGTTCAAGCCGAGCGCCGAGGCGAGCTTCAAGGCGAAGAACGTGACCGCCGATGCCAACTTCGAGGTCGCCCGCAAGAAGTGCGAGGCCCAGAAGGGGGATGCCAGGGACCGCTGCGTGAAGCTGGCCAAGGCCAGTCGCGAGGCGGCGATCCGCCAGGCAAAGGTCGAGAAGGTCGAGGAAACCGGCGGTCCGTTCGGCAACAGCCGGACGCGCGCCGCCACGGCCACGGCTGCGGCCGCGCTGAAAGGCGAGTGAATCCGGCAGCAGACGCGCGCTGTAGTCGCCGGCCTACAACCCGAGCTACACCGCTCCTACTGCTGGGACAGGGACTCGCGCGTTGAAGAGGCTGGACCCTGTCCAGAACCTCCACGAAGAAAGGATCTCCTCCATGAACAAACACCTGATCGCCCTGGCCGCCACCGTCTGCTTCGCTGCTTCCGGCACCGCCTTTGCCGCCGCCAACACCGGCATGACCAAGGACGCGCACAAGGCCGCGGCCGAGAAGATCGAGGCGCAGTACAAGACCGACAAGAAGGCCTGCGCAGACATGAAGGCCAACGCCAAGGACATCTGCCAGGCCGAAGCCAAGGGCAAGGAGAAGGTTGCCAAGGCCGAAAACGACGCGCAGTACAAGCCCGGTGCCAAGGCGGACGCCAAGGTGACGAGCGCCAAGGCCGACGCCGACTACGACGTCGCCAAGCAGAAGTGCGACGACCAGAAGGGCAACGCCAAGGACGCTTGCAAGAAGGAAGCGAAGGCTGCGCACACCGCCGCCAAGGGCCAGGCCAAGGCGGAGAAGACGGCTGCGCAAGGCAGCAATGCCGCTGGCGCCACCACCACGTCGGGCAACAAGTAAGTTCCAGCGGATCGCGTCGGGGCGCCTGCCGTCCCGACCCGACCCGACCGGCGAAGCAATGAAAAAGGGCTGGCAGCTGCCAGCCCTTTTGTCATGCCTGGCGCAAGCCTCAGCTGTTGTTGCGGTGGATCACCACCGTGCGGTTCGCGGCGTAGTGGTGATGCGCGGGATGCACCACGACCACGCGGTTGACGCGGTGGTACGGACGATGGTGGTTCACCACGACCACGCGGTTCACCGGACGATGCGCCGTGCTCACGATGTGACGGGTGACGGTGCCGCGCGGCGTCACGCGCGTGACCGTGCGCTCTTGCGTCACGGTGGCGGCAAAGGCCGAGCCGGCCATGGCCAAGGCGAGGCCGAGGGCAATGGATTGCAGTTTCATCGAGGACTCCTGTTGTGTCGCTTGCTATAGGGATATGCCTACTCGAGGCATACCTCTAGTAAACGCGGCAGCCCTCGCTGCGCTTGCAAGCCGGAACCTCCGCGGAGCGCAGGCCCAGTCCCACCTTCATGGCAGTCCTATGCCGCAGAGATACGCATCAATGGTCTTGCTGCCGCTGGCCTCGAGGGCGAAGGCAGTGGGATCGAGCAGCCAGTTGTTGATCAGGCCGTCCACCAGCGCATGCAGTCCCTGCGCGGCCACCGTTGCCGGGACCGCCAGGCGCACTCCCTGGACCGAGGCGCTTTGCAGCAGGATGCCGCGCATGCGCTCGACCACCGCCCTCTGCACGCTCAGGTGGCGGGCCCGCACGGCGCACAGGCTGTCGACGTATTCGACCTTGTGCGTTGCCACCTCGAACACGCGCCGCGTCTGCGGGTCGGCAGCCGTCTGGTGCATGGCCCGCCGCAAGGCCTTCTTCAGCTTGGGCAGCGGATCGGCGCCGGCCGTGGGCTCGTCCCATTCCAGTGCCGATTGCATCGGCATGATGACCCGGTCCATCATGGCGTTGAACAGGTCCGCCTTGTCCTTGAAGTGCCAGTAGATGGCGCCGCGCGTCGTGCCCGCGTACTGGGCGATGTCGTTCAGCGAGGTTCCGGCGACGCCTTGCGAAAGGAATACGTGTTCGGCCGCGTCGAGCAGGGCATGGCGGGTGGCGAGGGCATCTTCCTTCGATCGGCGGGGCATGACCCCGCGAATATACATGCAACCCTGCATGTATATACTCGCGGTTCCCGCCGGCCTGCCGTCCTGGGCCTCCCTCCCTCCACTACACGAACAACAAAGCCATGGCTGCTCGCGTGCCGCAGTGTCTTGCGCGGTCTCTTCTTCCCCTGCTCGTTGTCATCCTGTCCGCCTGCGGCAAGGGCGGCGGCAATGCACCGGCCGCCGCCGCGGCCGCGCCCCCGCCACCCGAAGTGGGCGTGATCACCGTCGCCACGGGCGACGTCGGCCTGGTGACCGAACTCCCCGGGCGGCTCGAGGCTTCGCGCGTGGCCGAGGTGCGCGCGCGCGCCGCCGGCATCGTACAGCAGCGCCTGTTCCGCGAAGGCAGCGACGTGCGCGCCGGCCAGGTGCTCTTTCGCATCGATTCCGCGCCCTATGTGGCGGCCAATGCCAGCTCCCAGGCCAACGTCGCCAAGGCGCAGGCCAACCTGGCGCAGGCCGCGGCGCTGGCGCAGCGCTACAAGCCGCTGGTGGAGGCCAACGCGATCAGCAAGCAGGAGTACGCCAACGCGGTCGCTGCCGAGAAGACGGCGGAGGCGGATGTGGCCGCCGCGCGCGCGGCACTGCGCAGCACCGAGATCAACCTGGGCTATGCGTCGGTCACGGCGCCGATCTCCGGCCGGATCGGCCGCTCGCTGGTCACCGAGGGCGCGCTGGTGGGCCAGGGCGAGGCGACGCCGCTGGCGCAGATCCAGCAGATCAATCCGCTGTACGTCAACTTCACGCAGCCGGTCACCGAAGTGATGAAGCTGCGCCGCGCGCTGGAGCAGGGGCGCCTGAAGCGCTCCGGCAGCGAGGGCGCGCTGGTCCGCATCATGCTGGAAGACGGCACCGAGCACCCGCAACCCGGCAAGCTGCTGTTTGCCGACCTCACCGTCGACCAGAACACCGGCCAGGTGACGCTGCGCGCCGAAGTGCCCAATCCGGGCGCGATGCTGCTGCCCGGCATGTACGTGCGCGTGCGGCTCGAGCAGGCCAAGGCCTCCAATGCGATGCTGGTGCCGCAACAGGCCGTGACGCGCTCGCCGCAGGGCGACACGCTGATGGTCGTCGGCAAGGACGGCAAGGTGAGCCCGCGCACCGTCAAGATCGGCGGCTCGCAGAACAGCGACTGGGTCGTGCTTTCGGGCCTCACGCCCGGTGAGCAGGTGATGGTCGACGGCTTCCAGAAGCTGCGCCCCGGCGCGCCCGTCAAGCCCGTCCCGTACAACGCAGGCACCGGCCCGGCCGGGACCGCGGCCGTGCCGGCCTCGGCGCCGGCCTCCGCCGCCGCCGCCGCCGTCGCGAAGAAGGGTTGAGAGGCACCCCCGCATGTCCAAGTTCTTCATCGACCGGCCCATCTTCGCGTGGGTGATCGCGCTGTTCATCATCGTGATCGGCGCCGTGTCCATCACCAAGCTGCCGATCGCGCAGTACCCGCCGGTGGCGCCGCCCGCGATCGTGCTGACGGCCACCTATCCGGGCGCCTCCGCGACGACGCTGGAGGAAAGCGTCATCAGCGTGATCGAGCAGGAAATGAACGGCTCGCCCGGCCTCATCTACATGGAGTCGGTGACGCAGGCCAACGGCATCGGCCAGATCACCATCAGCTTCGAGCCGGGTACCAACCCCGACCTCGCGCAGGTGGACGTGCAGAACCGCCTGGCCCGCGCCACCCCGCGCCTGCCGGCCGCGGTGACGCAGCAGGGCGTGCGTGTGGAAAAGTCGCGCTCGAACTTCCTGCTGTTCACGATCCTGTCCTCGGACGATCCCAACTTCACGCCGGTGGACCTGGGCGACTACGCCTCGCGCACCGTGCTGCCCGAGATCCAGCGCATCCCCGGCGTCGGCCAGGCGCAGCTCTTTGGCACCGAAGCGGCCATGCGCGTGTGGGTCGACCCCGAGAAGCTGGTCGGCTTCAACCTGTCGCCGGCCGACGTGAACAACGCCATCCGTGCGCAGAACGCGCAGGTGGCCGCCGGCACCATGGGCGACCTGCCCAACGTCCCCGGCCAGGGCGTGGCCGCGACCATCGTGGTGCCCGGTCAGCTGACGACGCCGGAGCAGTTCGGCAAGATCGTGCTGCGCTCCACGCCCGACGGCGCCACCGTGCGCCTGAAGGACGTGGCCCGGGTCGAGCTCAATGCCCAGAGCTTCGCCACCGCGGCGCGCCTGAACGGCAAGCCGTCCACCGGCATCGGCGTGCAGCTGGCGCCCACCGGCAACGCGTTGGCCACCGCCGATGCGGTCCGCAAGCGCATGGGCGAGCTCGCCCCGTATTTCCCGCGCGGCATGAAATGGGACATCCCGTACGACAGCTCGCGCTTCATCCGCATCTCCATCACGCAGGTGGTCGAGACGCTGGTCGAAGCGGTGGTGCTGGTGTTCCTGGTGATGTTCCTGTTCCTGCAGAACTGGCGCTACACCATCATCCCGACCCTGGTGGTGCCGGTGGCGCTGCTCGGTACCTTCGGGGCGCTGCTGGCGCTGGGCTTCTCGATCAACGTGCTGACCATGTTCGGCATGGTGCTGGTGATCGGCATCGTGGTGGACGACGCCATCGTGGTGGTGGAGAACGTCGAACGAATCATGAGCCACGAGGGCCTGCCACCCCGGGAGGCCACGCGCAAGGCCATGGGGCAGATCCAGGGCGCCATCATCGGCGTGACCGTGGTGCTGATCTCGGTGTTCGTGCCGCTGGCCTTCTTTGCCGGCTCCACCGGCAACATCTATCGCCAGTTCGCGGCGGTGATGGTGGCCTCGATTGCGTTCTCGGCGACCATGGCGCTGTCGCTCACGCCGGCGCTGTGCGCCACGCTGCTCAAGCAGATTCCGGCCGGCCACCACGAGGACAAGCGCGGCTTCTTCGGCGCCTTCAACCGCCTGTTCGCGCGCACCGCGCACGGCTATGAAAGCTTCGTCGCGCGCATCCTCAAGCGTGCCGCGCGCTACCTGATCATCTACGCCGCGATTGCCGGCGTCGCCGCGCTGATCTACACGCGCCTGCCCACGTCCTTCCTGCCGCAGGAAGACCAGGGCAACATGCTGGTGAACATCCAGCTGCCCCCGGGCGCGACGCTGGAGCGCACGGGCAGGGTGATCGAGCAGGTGGAGTCCTTCATCCTCAAGCAGCCGGAAGTGGAGAGCATCGTCGGCGTGCTGGGCTTCTCGTTCTCGGGGCAGGGCCAGAACGCGGCGCTCGCCTTCGTGACGCTCAAGGACTGGGACACGCGCAAGGGTGACGAGCACTCGGCGGCCGCGCTGGCGGGCCGCGCCTTTGCGGGGCTCTCGGGCATCCGCGATGCCTTCATCTTCCCGCTGAGCCCGCCGCCCATTCCGGAACTCGGCACGGCCTCCGGCTTCACCTTCCGCCTGCAGGACCGCGGCGGCAATGGCCACGAGGCGCTGGTTGCCGCGCGCAACCAGCTGCTGGGCATGGCCTCGAAAAGCAAGGTGCTGACGCAGGTGCGTCCGGACGGACTGGAAGACGCGCCGCAGCTGCAGGTGGACATCGACCGCGACAAGGCGCAGGCCCTGGGCGTGAACTTCGATGCGATCAACACGGTGCTGTCGACGGCGCTCGGCTCCGCGTACATCAACGACTTCCCCAACCGCGGCCGGCTGCAGCGGGTGGTGGTGCAGGCCGATGCGCCCGCGCGCATGCAACCCGAGGACCTGATGCAGCTGAACGTGCTGTCCACGCAGGGCAAGGCGGTGCCGCTGTCGGCATTTGCCACCACGCACTGGATCAGCGGCGCCATGCAGTCGGTGCGCTACAACGGCTATCCGGCCATGCGTATTTCGGGCTCGCCCGCCCCGGGCTACAGCACGGGTGCGGCGATGGACGAAATGGAGCAGCTCGCCGCCAAGCTGCCCACGGGCTTCGGCTTCGAGTGGACCGGGCAGTCGCGCGAGGAAAAGCTTGCCGGCTCGCAGGCGCTGATCCTCTACGGCTTCGCGATCCTGGCGGTGTTCCTGTGCCTGGCCGCGCTGTACGAGAGCTGGTCGATCCCGCTGGCCGTGATCCTGGTGGTGCCGCTCGGCGTGCTGGGCGTGCTGCTGGCGACGCTGCTGCGCGGCTACGCGAACGACGTGTACTTCCAGGTGGGCCTGATCACCATCATCGGTCTGTCGGCGAAGAACGCCATCCTGATCATCGAGTTCGCCAAGGACCAGCAGGCCGAGGGCAAGAGCGTGATCGAATCGGCCCTGGCGGCAGCGCGCCTGCGTTTCCGTCCGATCATCATGACCTCCATGGCCTTCGGCCTGGGCGTGCTGCCACTGGCCATCGCCAGCGGCGCGGGCTCCGCCAGCCAGCGGGCCATCGGCACCGGCGTGCTGGGCGGCATGCTGACCGGCACCGGCCTGGCCGTCTTCTTCGTCCCCATCTTCTTCGTCGTGGTGCGCGGCTACTTCCACGACAACGAGCGCCAGCGCAAGCTTTACACCCACGCGTTCGATCACGAGGTGCCCGCGGGCGCCACGGCGGGAGACCAGATATGAGTTTGCCCCGCATGAAGATGCTCACCACGCTGGCCGCGGCGCTGGCCCTGGCCGGCTGCACCAGCCTGATCCCCAAGTACGAGCGACCGGCCGCGCCGGTGGCGGCGGAATTCCCGTATCCGTCGGCCCAGAACGGCACGTCGGCGGAGCAACTGCCCTGGGAGCAGTTCTTTCCGGATCCTCGCCTGCGCGCCGCCATTGCCGCTTCGCTGCGCAACAACCGCGACCTGCGCATCGCCGTGCTGAACATCGCGCAGGCGCGCGCGCAGTACGACATCCAGAACTCGCAGCGCTATCCGACGGTGACGGCTGGGCTCGACGCCTCCCGCGCCCCCAGCACCGTCAATGGCCAGCAGGTCACCACGCTGCAGGCCAACCTGGCCCTGAGCAGCTGGGAGATCGACTTCTTCGGCCGCATCGCCAGCCTGAGCCAGTCGGCGCTGGAACAGTACCTGGCCACCGAGGAAGGCCGCAACGCGGCGCAGATGGCGCTGGTGGCGAACGTCGCCAGCACCTGGCTCTCGCTCGCGGCCGACGAGGAACTGCTGCAGATCACGCGCGACACGCTGCAGGGCCGCGGAGAGTCGCTGCGCCTGACGCGCCTGCGCTTCGAGAACGGTGCGTCCTCGGAGATCGACTTCCGGCTGGCGCAGTCGCTGTACGAAAGCGCGCGGGCCACGCTCGCGCAGCAGGATCGGCAGCGGGCCAACGACATCAACGCGCTCGCCCTCCTGGTCGGCGAACCGGTGTCGCCGGACTATGTCGTGGGCGTGACCACCGAAGGCGTGCACCTGCCGGACGTGCCGGCGGGCGTGCCGTCGGAGGTGCTGGTGCGCCGGCCCGACGTGCGCCAGGCCGAGCACCAGCTGCTCTCGGCAAACGCGGACATCGGTGCGGCGCGTGCCAACTTCTTTCCGCGCATCTCCTTGACCGCGGGCATCGGCAGCGCGAGCTCCGACCTCACCGGCTTGTTCCGTGCGGGCTCGTGGGGCTACACGGTGGCGCCTTCGCTGCTGCAGCCGATCTTCGATGCCGGCCGCAACCGGGCAACGCTGGAATCGGCCCGGGTCTCGCGCGACATCGCCGTGGCGCAGTACGAGCGTGCGATCCAGCAGGCCTTCCGCGACGTGGCCGATGCGCTGGCAGGCCGCGCCACCTTCGACAACCAGGTGGATGCCCAGGCGCGGGTGGTGGAGGCGGAGACGGTGCGCTATCGGCTCGCGCGCCTGCGTTACGACAACGGGGTGGCGAGCTACCTCGACCTGCTCGATGCGCAACGCTCGCTGTTCAACGCGCAGCAGGCGCTGGTGCAGACCAGGCTCGCGCGGCTGCAGAACCAGGTGCAGCTGTATCGGTCGCTGGGGGGTGGGTGGAGTTCCTGAGGCCGATGTCATTGCGGGCTTGAGCCGCGATCCAGGCGGCGCCTGAATCGCCGCCGCATGGATCCCGGGTCAAGCCCGGGATGACATCCTTCTCACCGGGACGAGATCCTTCTCCCGGGATGACATTCCTCGTCGCCTCAATAGCGAACCACCCGCTTCTGCATGCTGGCGAAGCGAACCCACTGGCCGAAGCGGGATTGGGCGATGGAGGAGAGCAGGGAGAGCGCGAGGAGCATTTTGTTTTCCGTCTGAAGATCGTTGCGATGGGGTGATCTTCAGGCATGCGCCTCGTCCGCTCCGTAGTCGCGGCTCGGCATTTGGCGTCCGCTTCCTGCCGGACAGCCGTAGGAGCTGTCCGGATCACTTTCGTCTCAAGGGGCGTTGCCGGTGACCTGGTGGTACACGCTGGTCATGGCGTAGCCCTTCTCATCGAGCTGCGCGCGCGGGTTGTCGATCTCGTAGGGGTGCAGGTGCTGCGCGGATTCGTCCACGTCCACACCCTGCTGGCGCGCCTGCCAGTCGGTGTTGGTCGCTTCCTCCGGGATCGGCTGGCCCGCGGGCACGATCAGGTAGCTGAACTTGTTCTGCGGCTCCGGCCGCCGGTAGATGTCTACTTTCATGGCCGCATTCTGCGAGCCGGGGGCCGCATCCCGGCGTAGGACACCGCCGGGTCAGCCCGGCTGTTGACCTGTAATTCCCGGACGCGGCGGCAGGTGGTGTCGCGGGCGGGACACGCACATAACCGACACACCCAAGACGATGGTTTTGTCGGCGGCGCCTTACACGTCTACACTAGCGTTTTCCCCCAGTTTTTACGGCCCGATGATCGACCGTTCCCTGCACAGCGTCCTGGTGGTGGACGATACGGATGCCCACCGCTACGCAACGGCACGCGGCCTGCGCGCCGCCGGCTTCAACGTGGTGGAGGCCGCGGGCGGTGCCGAGGCGCTGGAACTCGTCGATTTCGTCTCGGCCGTCGTGCTCGACGTGCACCTGCCGGACCTGATGGGCTTCGAAGTCTGCCGGCTCGTGCGCAGCCGCCCGAACACCGTGCGCCTGCCCGTCGTCTATGTCTCCGCGATGTACATCAGCCGCGACGACCAGGACCAGGGCATGACCACCGGCGCCGATGCCTACATGGTGGCGCCCGTCGACCCCGAGGCGCTGCTGGCTACGCTCGACCACCTCATCGCCGACCGCGGGCCGGTCCCCCAGGCCCACTGACGCCGCGGCTTCTCAGGCCACGAGCGGCACGGCGGCGCCGTCCATCGACAGGATCGCGCCCGATACGTAGCTCGCCCGGGGCGAGGCGAGGAACAGCACCACCGCGGCGATTTCCTCCGGCTGAGCCAGCCGCCCCAGCGGCAGCTTCTTCTCGGCCTGCTTCAGCACCTCGGCCTCGGTCGTGTGACGCAGCCGCGCATCCACGGCGAAGCCCTCGGCCAGGCGGTCGGTCAGCGTGAGCGTCGGGTTGACGGCGTTGATCCGCACGCCGCGCGGACCCCACGCATTCGCCAGCCCGGCCGTCGCCAGCATCAGCGCCGCATTCGCCGCCCCGCCCGCCAGGTGCGTGCTGGTGGCCACCTTGCCGCCCATGCCGATCACGTTGACCACGCAGCCGGTGCCGCGCGCGCCCATGCGCCGCACCACCGGGTCCATCACGTTGACATAGGTGAAGAACTTGGCCTGCATCGCGTCCTGCCAGGCCTGCGGCCGCAGTTCGTCGGGCGGGGTGCGGCGGGCCGCCCCGGCCGAGTTGACCAGGATGTCGATCGGCCCCAACTGCGCCTCGGTGTCCTCGACGGCCTGCAGGGCCGCGGCCGCGTCGCGCAGGTCGGCACAGTGGCCGGCCAATTGGGCGCTGCCGGCCCTGAGGGAGGACATCGCGCTGTCCATGTGGGCGGCGCTGCGGCCGACGAGCGTCACCTTGCAGCCCTCGCGCAGGAATTCGCGCGCGCACGCCAGGCCGATGCCCCGGCTGCCGCCCGTCACCAGCACGTGCTTGCCTTGCAATTGCAGATCCATCGCTTGCCTCCTTCGGGTTCCGGACCGATCCAGCAGGCGCAAGGGTACCAGCCGCCGTCAGGCGAGCGCGGCGCGGTAGACGCAGCCATCGGCCGCGGTGACGTACAAGTGGCCGCCGCCGCAGGCGCAGTGCATGGGCGCCGCCGCGGCAAAGGGATGCACTTCCACCAGCCGCAGGTCGCTATCGAACACGTGGACCGCCGGCCCCGGGCCCAGGCCCGGAGCGCCGCCGACCGCCGCCACGCGGCCCTGCGGCAGCAGGCACAGTCCCTCGATGCCACGATGCTTGCCGCGGTGATCGCTGCCGAAAGTGTGCAGCGTCTCGCAGGCACCGACGCTGCCGTCCGCGCGCACCGGGTAGGCGCGCAGCTCGCGCGGTCCGGGTCGGTCGACTTCTCCTTCAGCCACCAGCAGCGTGCCTTCGTCGGCGGTCAGCAGCACGCCGCGCGGGGCCTGCGTGTCGAAGGTGATCCGCCGCAGGATCCATGCGCGCCGGTCGTCGCGCTCCAGGCGCAACACCGAGGCGTGCTCCAGCAGCGGATAGATGCGCGGCCCGAACACCTGCAGGCCCGTATGCGAGTCGCTGAACCACACGCGCTGCTGCCGGTCGACGGTGAGGTCGCAGGGAAAGTTGTGGATCGCGCCGTTCCAGCGCGTGGCCGTGACGCGGGCACTGCCATCGGCGACCAGCTCGATCACGCGCCGGCCGCTCTCCTGCGCAACGAACACCGAGCCGGCGGCGCCGAGCGCGATGCCGTTGACGCGGCCGGTGTAGCGGCGCCAGTCGGTCGACTGCTGCGTGGCCGCGTCCCAGCGTCGCACCAGCATCTCGTCCGGCACCGAATAGAGCAGGCCGCTGCCGTCCCAGGCGGCGCCGACGGTGGGCCCGGCGTGCGGGCCGGCGATGCGTTCGAACTGCCAGGGCATGCGCTTGTCCTTCACCACACGGGCACGCCGGCGATGCCCAGGCGCGTGCGATAGAGCGAGCTGTAGCTCGTGATGTAGAGCGTGCGCCAGTCGGCACCGCCCCAGGCCATGTTGGTCGCGTGCCCCGGCACGCGGATGCGACCGAGCAGCCGGCCGGCGGGATCGAGCACGTGCACGCCCCCCGGCCCGGTGCAATAGACGTTGCCCTCGCTGTCCACCTTCATGCCGTCGGCCACGCCCGGCTCGCTGCCGGTGAGCTTGTGGAACAGGCGGCCGGCACCGACCGTGCCATCGGGCCGCACGTCGAAGACGCGGATCGCCGCCTCGCGCGTGTCGTTCACGTACAGCAGCGATTCGTCGGGGCTGAAGGCCAGGCCGTTGGGATAGGTGCAATCGGCGATCAGCAGTTGCACGGTGCGGCCATCGGGCGTCAGGCGGTACACGCCTTGCACGTCGAGATAGCGCTGCACGTCCTCGGCCACCATGCCGGGGATCGCCAGGCCGCCGGCCGAGTCGGTCCAGTAGATGGAGCCGTCCGAGCGCACGACGAGGTCGTTCGGGCTGTTGAACTTCTGGCCCTCGAAGGTGGCGGCCAGGGTCGTGAGGCTGCCGTCATGCTCGAAGCGGAAGACCGTGCGATTGCACCAGCCCGCCACGGTCAGGCGCCCCTCGCGGTCGAAGGTCAGGCCGTTGGCGTGGCCCGAGGGCTTCATCACCACCTCGCGACCGACTCCGGCTTGCCAGCGCCAGATCGTGCTGCCGATGATGTCGACCCAGTACAGCCAGCCGCTGCGCCGGTCCCACACCGGGCCTTCACCGAAGGCGAGTCCGTGGGCGATCAGATCGAGCGGGCCGGCATCGGCCGCGATGCGGGCGAACTGCGGGGTGGCGAGATCAAACTCCACGGCGCACCTCCGGGGTCCAGGCCTTCGGGGCGAAGGCGCCGACGTCGGTCACCACGTCGACCACCACCGGCTTCTTCAGGGCGATCGCCCGTTCCAGCGCGCCGCGCAATTCGCAGGGATGCTCCACGCGGATGCCGGCGCAGCCGAAGCTCTCGGCCACCTGCGCGAAGTTGGTCGGGCGCATGCGCCAGAGGTCGTCGACCCGCGCGTTGGCCGCGGACTTGCCCGGGTACACGGCGTCCCAGAGCGGGATCTCCTGGTTCAGTGCGCTGTTGTTGTTCACGACCACCACCAGGTTGATGCCGAAGCGCGCCGCCGTCTCGAGCTCGGTCAGGTGGTAGTAGAAGGCGCCGTCGCCGGTGAAGCAGACCACGGTGCGATCGGGCAGCGCGCATTGCACGCCCAGCGCGCCGGGAAAGCCCCAGCCCATGGACCCGGCGCAGCGGTAGTAGCGCTGACCGGGCTGCGTCAGTTCGATCATCGCGCCGGTCCACATGCCCGAGTGGCCGGTGTCGGAGACCACCACGCCGTCGGCCGGCAGCACGTCGGAGATCTCCTTGCACAGGCGCTCGGGACGGATAGGGCTGGCGTCGCTGGCGCGCAGCGGCTCGAACTCCGCGCGCCACTGCGCGACCAGCTCACGCGTGCGTGCGTTCCAGGCGCCGCGATCGACGGTGTCCTGTTGCTCGCACAACTGCAGCATGCGGACCAGCGTCGCCTGCGCATCGCCCGCGAGCGAGACGCTGTTGGGATAGTTGCGCCCCAGTTCCTCGGGCGCGATGTCCAACTGGATCACCTTCGTGCCGCGCGCAGGCACTTGCCAGTCCACGGTGGTCTGGCCGCCGGTGCGGCTGCCGATGAAGAACACCACGTCGGCCTCGGCCACGGCGCGATTGGCACAGGCGCGCGAGTAGAGGCCGGTCACGCCGACGGCCAGCGGGTGATTCTCCGGCAGCGTGCCTTTTGCATTCAGCGTGGTGGCGAGGGGCAGCGACAGTCGTTCGGCGAGCGCCCGCGCCACTTCGCGCGCCTGCGAAGTAGTGACTCCGCCACCGGCCACCAGCAAGGGCCGCTGCGCACCGGCGAGCAGCAGCAGCGCGGCGCGAATGTCCGCATCGTCGGCGACCGGCCGGAACGGCGGCGTGCGGGCGAAGCGCGGTTCGGCCAGCACCTCCAGTTCGGCACTGGCATAAGCCGCGTGGCCGTGCGGCCCCTGGATCTCGAGGTGCACGGGCCCGGGCGCGCCGGTGGTGGCGGCGCGAAAGGCCTGTCGCAGCAGGTCGGGCAGGCGGCTCACGTGCTCGACCCGGGCGTTGAACTTGGTCACCGCCTCGAACTGCGTGTGGTCCTCCACCTCCTGGTAGCCGTGGCGGTAGTGCGCGGCCACCGTCGGCCCGCCGGTGAGCGCGATCACGGGCGATGCCGCCATGTACGCATCGCGCAGGCCCGCCGCCAGGTTGGAGCCGCCGATCTGCTGCGCCATGCAGATGCCGGGGCGGCCGCTGGCGCGCGCGTAGCCGTCGGCCATGTAGGCCGCGGATTTTTCGCCGTGCGTCATGATGCGGCGGATCGGCATGTCCTCCATCTCCGCCAGCGCACCCAGCAGGATGGCCGGCATGTAGAACACGTGCGTGGTGCCGTAGCCCCGCAGCATTTCGGCGATCAGGCGCGAGCCGGTCATGGTGGTCATCGGGTGCTCTCGCGGTGGGAAGAGCGTCGATGCTAGGGGCGCCCCGCCATGAACAAAAGGAAGAGTTTTCTATCGCGCGATGCCCGCAGGTTATAGTGCGCCGCCATGACCCTCCAGCAGTTGCGCTACCTGTGCGGCGTCGTGGAGCACGGCTTCAGCGTGTCGAACGCCGCGCGCGCCCTGTTCACCTCGCAACCGGGGATCAGCAAGCAGATCCAGGCCCTGGAGCAGGAGCTCGGCGTGGAGATCCTGATCCGCCACGGCAATCGCATCACCGGCACCACGCCGGCGGGCGCGCAGATCGTCGACATGGCGCGCCGCACCCTGCAGTGCGCCGAGAACATCCGGCGCATCGGCGGCGAACACGCGAAAAGCGACAACCTGCGGCTGGTGGTCGCCACCACGCACATCCATGCGCGCTACGTGCTGCGGCCGGTGATCTCGCAGTACATCCGGAAGCATCCGCAGGTGGAACTCGTGCTGCGCCAGGGCTCGCCGGCGCAGATCGAGCAGTGGGTGGCCTCGGGCGAGGCGGACCTGGGCGTCGGCGGCAACACGCCCGACCCGCTGCGCGAACTCGTGTTCCTGCCTTGCGGCGAGCTGCAACGCAGCGTGCTGACGCCGCGCGAGCATCCCTTGCGCCACGTGCGCAAGCTCACGCTGGCGGCGCTGGCCCGTTATCCGCTGATCACCCTCGACGTGAATTTCTCGGGCGGCTGGGCCGTCATCAACGGCTTTGCCAGCGCGGGCGTCACGCCCAACATCGTGCTCACCGCCACCGATGCCGACGTGATCAAGTCGTACGTCGAGCTCGGGCTGGGCGTGGCGGTGCTGCCCACGATCACCTACGAGCCGGAGCGCGATCGCAAGCTGGCCGCGATCGACGCCAGCCACCTGTTCAAGCCCACGGTCACGCAGGTGCAACTGCGTCGCGGCAGCTACCTGCAGTCGCACCTGACCGACTTCATCACCACCACGCACGCGCGCTGGTCGCGCAACTCGATCGCCGACGCACTGGCGCGCTGACCATAACCGCGCGGAATGGCGCGATAGGAAGAAGTTTCTTTTCCGCATGACGGGCGCCGCTTAGCATGGCCGCCGACCTCACAGCCCGGGACTGTCATGCCCTTGCTCCCCCGCCTGCTTCGCGCGGCCGCCTGTTCGCTCGCGGCCCTCTGTTGTCTCGTTGCCTTGCCCGCCGCCGCGCAGGACTATCCGAATCGGCCGATCCGGCTGATCGTCGGGCCGGGCCCCGACATCCTGGCGCGCATCGTCGGCGACAAGCTCGGTGCCGCGCTGGGCCAGCCGGTGGTGGTGGACCAGCGGCCCGCCGCCGGCGGCGTGGTGGCCGGCGACGCGGTGGCCAAGGCGCCGGCCGACGGCTACACGCTGCTGCTCTCCACCGGCTCCTACACCGTCAACAGCGCACTGCGCAGCAAGTCGCCGTTCGACTTCCAGCGCGACCTGGCACCGGTGAGCCTGATGGCGACGCTGCCCTTCATCCTGGTGGTGCCACCCTCGCTGCCGGCCCACAACGTGCGCGAACTGGTCGCATTGGCACAGGCGCAACCCGGCAAGCTCAACTACGCGTCCTCGGGCAATGGCACGCCCTCGCACCTGTCCGGCGAGATGTTCAAGCAGATGGCGCGCGTGGACATCGCGCATGTCGCGTACAAGGGTGCCGCCCCCGCGTTGAATGACGTGCTTGCCGGCCAGGTGCAACTGAGCTTCCTGCCCGCGCCCACCGCGCTGCCGCTGGTCAAGGCGGGGCGGCTGCGCGCCATCGCGGTCAGCGGCCCGCAGCGCTACTTCGCCTTGCCCGACGTGCCGACGGTGGCGGAGCAGGGCTATCCCGAGTTCGCCGTGGTCGGCTGGAACGGCATCCACGCGCCGGCAAGGACGCCGCCCGCCATCATCGACAAGCTCAATCGCGAGATCGCAGCCATCCTGCGCCAGCCGGACGCGAAGGAGCGCGCGGCCGGCGCCGGCTTCGAGACCGTGGGTTCGACGCGCGAGCAGTTCGAGGCTTTCGTGAAGGCGGACATCGCCCGGGCGGCGGCCGTGATCAAGGCCGGCAACATCCAGGCGGATTGAGCGCCATGTCCGTCCCGATGAAACCGATCCGTCGCGTGGTCACCGGCGTCGACGCGGCCGGCCGCTCGCGGGTGCTGTGGGACAGCGCGGCGCCCAACGTCAACGTGGGGCGCATCGCCGCCAGCGCCGGCATGACGGACATCTGGGTGTTCGACGAGTGCCCGGCACCGGTGCGCGGCGAGCGTGACGACGGCAAGCGCCCGTTCGCCTTCGAGCCGCCGGAGCAGGGCGGCCACCTGCGCATCGTTCATTCCGCCGGCAAGCCGCAGGACTACGACCCGGCGCAGGACCCGAGCGCCGTGCCGCCACACGCACCGCGCCAGCGGCTCGGCGCGAGCACCTGGGACCGCGGCGGCCAGAACGCCTTCAGCTCGCCCGTGCACCGCTCGGAAACGGTGGACGTCGGCGTGCTGGTGGAAGGCCAGCGCACCCTGCTGCTGGACGACGGCCGCTATCCGCTCGCGCCGGGTGACGTCGTGGTGCAACTGCGCAACTGGCACGGCTGGACCAACCCCGATGCGCCCAGCCTGATGGCTTTCGTGATGATGGCGGCGGACGACCATGGCGATCGCTGACCGCGCGCCGCGCCGGCTGATCACCGTCGATGCGGCCGACGGCCGCTCGCATGCGCTGAGCGACGGCCCGGTGCAAGACGTGCTGCGCGATCCGGCGCGGCCCGGCTTCGCGCTGTACCGCGTGTGGGCGACGGACCGCTCACCGGCCGTGGCGCTGGCCGCGCGCGAGATCGAGTCCATGGCGCAGTCGCTCGGCGCGCCGGCCGGCGGCTCGGTGTTTCGCATCCTCGTGCTGCCGCCGGATGCGTCCTGGCACGACCGCGTCACACGCGCCGAGGTCGAGGCCTGGTTCCGCGCTGCCGGTTCGCCCGAGGCCTGCTGCAGCGAAGCGCAGGCGCGCCATCCCTACATGCAGCACTCGCGCACGCTGGACCTGTGCGTGGTGCTGGAAGGCGAGGCGACCCTGGTCCTCGACGCAGGCGAGGTCACGCTGGCGCCCAGCGACACGGTGGTCCAGCGGGCGGCGCGCCATGCCTGGAGCAACCGCGGCGCGCGGCCCTGCGTCATCGCGATTTCCTCGCACGACGCGCGCATCGGCTGATCAGGCCGCGCCGTCGGCGCCGGGGGTGAAGGAGGAAACGACAGGCGCGGTCGCGGGCGATCCTACAAGGCGCCCGCGCCGCTCCCGATCAGCCGTTGGCGCCGTCCTACGGCGTCGCAGCGGACTAGCGGCGAGGATCGCAGTCCATGAATCTTCCCCGTGTCGAACTGCAGGCTGGCGAGCACGCCATCCAGGTCTATGTCGCGCGCAGCGACGAGGAACGCGCAATGGGCCTCATGTACCGGCGCGACCTGGCCGAGGACGAGGGCATGCTGTTCATGTGCGACTCGCGCGAAGTCCAGAGCTTCTGGATGAAGGACACGCCGCTGCCTCTTTCCATCGCCTTCCTCGAAGAGGACGGCACCATTCTGAAGATCGCGGACCTCGAGCCGCACTGCCTGGAAGGCGAGTCTTCCGAGCACCCCGTGCGCTTCATCCTGGAAGTCAACCAGGGCTGGTTCGAGTCGCGCGGCATAGCTCCCGGCACCCGCCTGGCGGGCCCCGTCTTTATCGGATGAACATCATGCAAGGCAATCCTCCCCCGGCCGCCCAGATCCTCGTGCGGCCGGGCGACCCCTATCCGCTGGGCGCCACCTGGGACGGCGCGGGCGTGAACTTCGCGGTCTATTCCGAGAATGCCAGCAAGGTGGAACTCTGCCTGTTCGACGGCGCGGGCAACGAGACGCGCGTGCCCCTGCGCGAACAGACGGCCTTCGTCTGGCACGGCTACCTGGCGGGCGTGCAGCCGGGGCAGCGCTATGGCTGGCGCGTGCACGGCCCTTATGAGCCCGATCGCGGCCTGCGCTTCAATCCCAACCTGGTGCTGCTCGACCCTTATGCGAAGGCGCTCGACGGCGTCGAGAACTTCGAGCGCGGCGTGTTCGCGTACGAGGTGGGCGGCGCCGCCGAGGACCGCGCGATGCTGCAGGAGGACCAGCGTGGCGTGCCGCTGGCCGTGGTGCTCGATCACTCGTTCGACTGGAGCGGGGATCGCGCACCCAACCGGCCGCTGCACGAGACGGTGATCTACGAGACCCATGCCAAGGGCCTCACGATGCTGCACCCGGACATCCCCGAGGAACTGCGCGGCACCTATGCCGGCCTGGCGCATCCGGCCATGCTGAAGTACCTGCAGGACCTGGGCGTCACGGCCATCGAGCTGATGCCGGTGCATGCGCACCTGGACGACCCCTTCCTCCTGGACAAGGGCCTCACCAACTACTGGGGCTATTCGACGCTGAACTTCTTCGCGCCCGAGCTGCGCTACAGCGCGGCCTTCAAGCGCGGCGACCCGGTGGGGGCGGTGCGCGAGTTCAAGGAGATGGTCAAGACGCTGCATGGCGCGGGCCTGGAGGTGATCCTGGACGTGGTCTACAACCACACCTCCGAGGGCAACCACATGGGTCCCACCCTCAGCTTCAAGGGCATCGACAACCCCACCTACTACCGGCTCGTGCCCGACGATCCGCGTCACTACTTCGATTACACCGGGACCGGCAACACGCTGAACGTGCGGCATCCGCAGACGCTGCAGCTGATCATGGATTCGCTGCGCTACTGGGTGCAGGAGATGCACGTCGACGGCTTCCGCTTCGACCTGGCCAGCACGCTGGCGCGCGGGCTGCACGAGGTCGACCAGCTCTCCGGCTTCTTCACCATCATCCACCAGGACCCGGTGATCTCGCAGGTGAAGCTGATCGCCGAACCCTGGGACGTGGGCGAGGGTGGCTACCAGGTCGGCAACTTCCCGGTGAAATGGGCCGAGTGGAACGGCATCTATCGCGACTCGATCCGCGCCTTCTGGAAGGGCGAGGGCGGTCTGGCCAGCGACCTGGGCTACCGGCTCACGGGATCGAGCGACCTGTACAAGGACGACGGCCGCAAGCCCTCGTCGAGCGTCAACTTCATCACCGCGCACGACGGCTTAACGCTGCGCGACACGGTGAGCTACAACGACAAGCACAACGAGGCCAACAAGGAAGGCAACAACGACGGCGCCAACGACAACCGGTCGTGGAACTGCGGCGCCGAAGGGCCGACCGACGACGCCGAAGTGAACAAGCTGCGGGCCCGCCAGCAGCGCAACTTCCTGGCCACGCTGATGCTGTCGCAGGGCACGCCCATGCTGCTGGGCGGCGACGAGTTCGGCAACAGCCAGCAGGGCAACAACAACGCCTACTGCCAGGACAACGAGATCAGCTGGTACGACTGGGCCGGCAAGGACGAGGCGCTGCTCGCCTTCACACGCCGCCTGATCGGCATCCGCCGCTCGCATCCGGCACTGCACCGGCAACGCTTCTTCTCGGGCCGGCCGATCCGCGGCACCGACGTGCAGGACGTGATGTGGTTCCGCCATGACGGCGAGACCATGAGTGACGAGGACTGGCAGAACTCGCACACCCAATCGCTGGCGATGTTCCTGGCCGGCAACGGCCTGCGCGAAACCGACCGCGAGGGCCGGCCGCTGAAGGACGACCACCTGCTGCTGATGTTGTCTGCCTCCCACGAAGACCTGGAGTTCACGCTGCCGCGGCTGCCTGGCTGCGAGCATTGGGAATTGCTGGTGGACACCAGCAACGACGAGGCGCAGGAGACGCACGGTGCGGGCCAGAAGAGCTTGCTGCCGGCACGGTCGTTGAAGTTGTTCCGGTGTCCTCTTTGAGGATGCCTGGCGCGATGTGGCTGCTGTAGGCTGGGCTGCCGCAGGCACCCCAGCGATCCGGCGCCTGAACGCTGGGGTGCCTGTCGGCAGCCCAGCCTACACAGCCGCATCCGCCACGAACCGGGTCACCGCCGCGATCACCACCTCGGCGCGATCCCGGTGCGGCGAATGCCCGCACTCCGACAACTCCAGCAACCGCGTCTGCGGCACCCGCCGCGCAATCCCGCGGATCTGCTCCAGCGTGCCGTACTCGTCGTCCAGCCCCTGGATCGCCAGCACAGGGCAGCGGATCGCGGCGATTTCTTCCTCGATCGCCCAATCGCGAAACGCCGGGTCCAGCCAGATGTCGTTCCAGCCCCAGAAGGCGGAGTCGACGTCGTCGTGATGGCGCGCGAGCCGCTGCTTCAGGTCGGTGTGCAGGTAGGCCTCGCGGACCTGCGCGATGCTGCGCACCGACACCTCCTCCACCATGATGTGCGGCGCCAGCACGATTGCCCCGCTCAGCCCGGTGGGAAATGCAGCAGCGAAAAGCAGCGCGATCGATCCGCCATCGCTGTGCCCGAACAGCCAGGGCTGCCGCACGTCCAGCGCTTGCAGCAGGGCGGGCAGCACCTCGCGCGCCTGCCGGTGCATGAAGTCCGGCTGCCAGCGCTGCTGCGCAGGGCGCGGCGTGGAGCGGCCGTAGCCTGGCCTTGAATAGACCAGCCCGCGCAGCCCCGCCGCCGCGCACAGGCGCGCTGGGAAGTCGCGCCACATCGCGACCGAGCCCAGCCCTTCGTGCAGGAAGACCATCGTCGGCGCCTGCGGCGCTGCCGGGCCCACCCATTCGTACTCGATGCGCACAAGCGCATCGCCGACCGCGATCGAAGCGAATGCCATGGGCAGCCAATATAGTGCAGGACCGAGGAGAGTCCCATGAGCCCAGCCACCGCCGCCCGCCCCGAGGGCGCCGAAGAGATGCCGCAAGCCACGCGGCTGGACGACGTGCGCATCCGCGAGGTGCGGCCGCTGATCTCGCCGGCACTGCTGCAGTACGAGCTGCCGGCGGACGAGTCCGTGCAGGCCTTCGTCGAGCGCAGCCGCGCCGAGGTGGCCGCGATCGTGCATGGCCAGGATCGCAGGCTGCTGGCGGTGGTCGGTCCGTGCTCCATCCACGACCACGCGCAGGCGATCGATTACGCGCAGCGGCTGCGCGCCCTGGCGGACGAACTGCGGCAGGACCTGCTGCTGGTGATGCGCGTCTACTTCGAGAAGCCGCGCACCACGGTGGGCTGGAAGGGTTTCATCAACGATCCCCGCCTCGACGGCAGCTTCCGCATCAACGAGGGCCTGCGCCTTGCGCGCGAGTTGCTGCTGGAAGTCGCGCAGCTCGGGCTGCCCGCCGGCACCGAGTTCCTGGACCTGCTGAGCCCGCAATACATCTCCGACCTGATCAGCTGGGGCGCGATCGGCGCGCGCACCACGGAGAGCCCGAGCCATCGCCAGCTGGCCTCGGGCCTGAGCTGCCCCATCGGTTTCAAGAACGGGACCGATGGCGGCGTGCAGATGGCCGCCGATGCGCTGGTGGCCTGCGCAGCGCCGCATGCCTTCATGGGCATGACGAAGATGGGGCAGGCCGCGGTGTTCGAGACGACCGGCAATGGCGACTGCCACATCATCCTGCGTGGCGGCACGCGGGGCCCCAACTATTCAGCGGCGGACATCGAGGCGGCCTGCGCCATCCTGCGCAAGGCCAGCGTCACCGAGCGCGTGATGATCGACTGCTCGCATGCCAATTCCTCCAAGGACTACCGCCGGCAGGCGGAGGTTGCACGGGACATCGCGCAGCAGCTGCAAGGCGGCGAGCGCCGCATCCTCGGCGTGATGATCGAGAGCCACCTGGCGCCCGGTCGCCAGGACCTGAAGCCGGGCGTGCCGCTGGCGCATGGGGTGTCGATCACCGATGGGTGCATCGGCTGGGCGCAGACGCAGGAGGTGCTGCGGGAGCTGGCGGCGGCCGTGCGCGGGTGACGGGGCTGCCCTCACCCCAGCCCTCTCCCGCAGGCGGGAGAGGGAGCGGACTGGCTCAGCTCCCTTCAGGAGGGGCAGCGGCCTTCACGAGACCAGCCATCCCACCGCATCCCCCAGCGCCGGAAACGCCCGCAGTTCCAAGCCCTTCGCCCGTGCGACCCCGGCGCTCACCCCGGTGATCTTCTCCGGCGGCGCCAGCGTGGCCACCTTCTCCATGTGCGCGAGGTAGCGATAGGTCAGCGCGCCGATGATCTGGTGTTCTTCGGCGGTGAAGGTGCCGACCACGTCGTTGATGTTGATCAGGATCCGCCGGTCGCCGTACTCGCGCGTGCGCTCCGCGATGTCGCGCAGCACGGGTTCCACGTCTTCGATGAAGGCAAGGGCGGTGATCTCCACGGCCGCGAAAGCCGGGCCGTGGGTGTAGTGCAGCGTGGCGGTCACGCCGGCGAGTATGCCGCGTTCCCGGCCCCAGGCATGCCGTACTGGCGACGCCCCCGCCATAGTGAGTAGCCCAGGCAGCCCGCGCGTGGCGGCGGCCCTACATGTTGCGGCGGTACTGCCCGCCAACCTCGAACAAGGCGTTGGTGATCTGCCCCAGCGAGCAGACCCGCACCGCATCCATCAACACCTCGAACACGTTGCGGTCGGCGATCACGGCCTCCTGCAGGCGCTTGAGCATCGCCGGCGCCTCGGCGGCATGGCGGGCGTGGAACTCGCGCAGGCGACGCAGCTGGCCCTGCTTTTCTTCCTCGGTGGAGCGCGCGAGTTCCAGCTTCTGCGGGATGGCATCGCCCTGCGGGTTGCGGAAAGTGTTGACGCCCACGATGGGCAGCTCGCCGGTGTGCTTGCGCATCTCGTAATGCATGCTCTCGTCCTGGATGCGGCCGCGCTGGTAGCCCGTCTCCATGGCGCCCAGCACGCCGCCGCGTTCGGCGATGCGTTCGAATTCGGACAGAACGGCTTCTTCCACCAGCTCGGTCAGCTCGTCGATCACGAAGGCGCCCTGGTTCGGGTTCTCGTTCCTGGCCAGCCCCCACTCGCGGTTGATCACCAGCTGAATCGCCATCGCGCGCCGCACGCTTTCCTCGGTGGGCGTGGTGATCGCCTCGTCGTAGGCGTTGGTGTGCAGCGAATTGCAGTTGTCGTAGATGGCGATCAGCGCCTGCAGCGTGGTGCGGATGTCGTTGAACGCGATCTCCTGCGCGTGCAGGCTGCGCCCCGAAGTCTGGACGTGGTACTTCAGCTTCTGGCTGCGCTCGTTGGCGCCGTAGCGCTCCTTCATCGCCACCGCCCAGATGCGGCGCGCCACCCGGCCCAGCACCGTGTACTCCGGATCCATGCCGTTGGAGAAGAAGAAGGACAGGTTGGGCGCGAAGTCGTCGACGTGCATCCCGCGCGCGAGATAGGCCTCGACGAAGGTGAAGCCGTTCGACAGCGTGAAGGCCAGCTGCGAGATCGGGTTGGCCCCCGCCTCGGCGATGTGATAGCCCGAGATCGACACCGAATAGAAGTTGCGCACGTCGTGGTGCACGAAGTACTGCGCGATGTCGCCCATCACCTTGAGCGAGAACTCGGTGGAGAAGATGCAGGTGTTCTGCCCCTGGTCTTCCTTCAGGATGTCCGCCTGCACCGTGCCGCGCACGTTGGCCAGCACCCATTCGCGGATCTTCGCGGCCTCGGTGTCGCTGGGTTCGCGGCCGTTGTCGGCCTGGAACTTCTCCAGGTTCTGGTCGATCGCGGTGTTCATGAACATCGCGAGGATCGTGGGGGCCGGGCCGTTGATCGTCATCGACACCGAGGTCGCCGCATCGCACAGGTCGAAGCCGGAATACAGCACCTTCAGGTCGTCGAGCGTCGCGATCGAGACGCCGGAGTTGCCCACCTTGCCGTAGATGTCGGGGCGCGGGTCGGGGTCGTTGCCGTACAGCGTGACCGAGTCGAAGGCCGTCGACAGGCGCTTGGCCGGCAGGCCCGCGGACAGCAGCTTGAAGCGACGGTTGGTGCGGAAGGCGTCGCCCTCGCCTGCGAACATGCGCGTGGGGTCCTCGTTCTCGCGCTTGAAGGCGAAGGTGCCGGCGGTATAGGGATAGCTGCCCGGCACGTTCTCCAGCATCAGCCACTTCAGGATCTCGCCGTGGTCCTCGTACTTCGGCAGGCTGACCTTGCGGACCACGGTGCCGGACAGCGAGGTGTAGGTCAGCTTGGTGCGGATCTCGCGGTCGCGGATCTTCACGGCGTATTCGTCGCCCGCGTACGCCTGCTGCAGGTCGGGCCATTGCTGCAACAGGTGCAAGGCATCCTTGTCCATGCGGGCGAGGCGCTGGCCGGCGAGATCGAGCGTCGCTTCGGCGGCGGGCGCACGTCCGGGCTTTTCCGCCTTGAGCATGCGCGCCGCTTCCTTGAGCTGCTGGATCTCGCGCGCGAGCTGCGCCTGGGCGCGCACGCGCTGCTTGTAGCCGCGCAGCGTGTCGGCGATCTCGGCGAGATAGCGGGTGCGGGCGGCCGGCACGATGGGCGTCTGGTGCGTGCTGTGGCGCACCGCCACCGGCGGCAGCCGGCCTTCGCGCAGGGGCAGGCCCAGTGCCTGCAGCCGCGGCTGCAGTGCCTGGTACAGCGCGGTCACGCCGTCGTCGTTGAAGCGCGCGGCCATGGTGCCGAAGACCGGCATCTCCTCGGGCCGCTGGCCGAAGGCCTCGCGATTGCGCTGCACCTGCTTGGCGACGTCGCGCAGTGCGTCCGCCGCGCCCTTGCGGTCGAACTTGTTGATCGCGACGAACTCCGCGAAATCCAGCATGTCGATCTTTTCCAGCTGGCTCGCGGCACCGAACTCGGGCGTCATCACGTACAGCGGTACGTCGACGTGCGGCACGATCGCGGCGTCGCCCTGGCCGATGCCGGAGGTCTCGACGATCACCAGGTCGAAGCCGGCCGCCTTGCAGGCGGCAATCACGTCGGCCAACGCAGCGGAGATCGCGCTGCCGAAGTCGCGCGTGGCAAGTGAACGCATGTAGACCCGCGGGCCCTGGCTCCAGGGCGAGATCGCGTTCATGCGGATGCGATCGCCGAGCAGGGCGCCGCCGCTCTTGCGGCGCGAGGGATCGATCGAGATGACGGCGATGCGCAGGCGGTCGTCCTGGTCCAGCCGCAAACGGCGCACGATTTCGTCGGTGAGCGAGGACTTGCCCGCGCCGCCCGTGCCGGTGACGCCGACCACGGGAATGCGGCGGGTCGCGGCGTCACCGCGAATGGCCTCGAGCAACTTCGCATCGGCGCTGCCGTTTTCCAGCGCGGTGATCAGCTGCGCCAGCGCGCGCCAGTTCGCTTCGGCGTGGCCCTGCAGGGCCGCCAGCGCGGTCGGCGCGAATGGCGAGAGGTCGCGGTCGGATCGCATCACCATCTCGCCGATCATTCCGGCCAGGCCCATGCGCTGGCCGTCCTCGGGGCTGTAGATGCGGGCGACGCCGTAGTCCTGCAGCTCGCGGATTTCCGCCGGGATGATCACGCCGCCGCCGCCGCCGAAGACCTGGATGTGCTCGCCGCCGCGCTGGCGCAGCAGGTCGACCATATACCTGAAGTATTCGACGTGCCCGCCCTGGTAGGAGCTGACGGCGATGCCCTGCACGTCCTCCTGCAAGGCGGCGGTGACGACCTCGTCGACGCTGCGGTTGTGCCCCAGGTGGATCACCTCGGCGCCCATGCCCTGCAGGATGCGCCGCATGATGTTGATGGCCGCGTCGTGGCCGTCGAACAGCGAGGCGGCGGTGACGAAGCGCACCTTGTTCGTCGGGCGATAGCTGGCAAGCGCCTTGAATTCGGCGGACAGGTCGGTCATGGGGTGGTGCCTCGAGGAAGCTGTCACCTTAATTGACGTTTACGTCAACGTCAACGGGCTGTCGATCGCTCGTCCAGGGCTGCTGACCGGAGCGGTGCCTGTTCGAGCAATTCGAACGCAGAAGGCGCAGAAGTGACGCAGAACACGCAGAAGAACTTCCGAACTTTTGCTTTTGATTCCTTCTGCGTCTTCTGCGCCACTTCTGCGTCTTCTGCGTTCAAGATTGCTTTTGCACCCCCCGTTCTCCAGGCTGGCAAAATCGCGGAATGAACTCCTCCTCTTCCGACCGCGAGCCCGGCCAGCCCCAGCCGGCCGAGGGCTATGCGGGCGATGTGTCGCCCGACCTGGCCTGCCGCTGGTGGCAGTCGGGCGAGGCGGTGCTGGTGGATGTCCGCACCGATGCCGAGCGCGACTGGGTCGGCTTCATCCCGGGGGCCGCGGCCCTCGAATGGAAGCACTGGCCCGGCATGCAGATCGATCCGCAGTTCGGCGAGAAGCTGCGCGCGCTCGTGCCGCCCGGCAAGAAGGCCGTGCTGCTGTGCCGCAGCGGCGTGCGCTCGATCGCGGCCGCCAGGTGCGCGACCGAGATCGGCATCGAGGCGTACAACATCCTCGAAGGCTTCGAAGGCAATCCCGACGCCGACGGCCATCGCAACACCTCCGGCGGCTGGCGCGTGCGCGGGCTGCCGTGGCGCCAGGGCTGAAGCGGCGCTCTCCACTTTTCCACAAGGCATCTCCATGGCAGTCAACCTGAGCGCCCCCAGCGCGGACTCGCTGCACCCGGTCGCCGGCGTGCGCATCGGTGTGGCCGAAGCGGGCATCCGCAAGGCCAACCGCAAGGACCTCACCGTCTTCCTGCTGGACGAAGGCGCGGCGGTGGCCGGCGTGTTCACGCGCAACCGCTTCTGCGCCGCCCCCGTGCAGGTGTGCCGCGAGCACCTGCTGCACAGCGACATCCGGGCGCTGGTGATCAACACCGGCAACGCCAACGCGGGCACCGGCGAGGACGGCCTGGTGCGCGCGCGCTCCACCTGCATCGCCGCCGCCCGCCTGCTGGAAGTGGCGCCCGAACAGGTGCTGCCTTTCTCCACCGGCGTGATCATGGAGCCGCTGCCCAACGACCGCATCGAGCGCGGACTGCCGGCGGCCATCGCCGACGCCCGGCCCACGCACTGGCTGAAGGCGGCCGAGGGCATCATGACCACCGACACGCTGCCCAAGGCGTACAGCCGGCAGGTGCAGGTCGAGGGCGCCACGGTGACCATCACCGGCATCAGCAAGGGCGCGGGCATGATCCGCCCGAACATGGCGACCATGCTGGGCTTCCTGGCGACCGATGCGCAGATCGATCCCAAGCTGCTGTCCGAGCTGGCCTTCGAACTGGCCGAGGGCTCGTTCAACCGCGCGACCGTCGATGGCGACACGTCGACCAACGACTCCTTCGTGGTGATCGCCACCAACCAGGCGCGCCACCCCGTGGTCACCTCCTTCCGCACGCCCGCGGGCGCCGCGCTGAAGGAGGCCATGCTCGAAGTCGCGCGCCTGCTGGCGCAAGCCATCGTGCGCGACGGCGAGGGCGCGACCAAGTTCATCACCGTGCGGGTGGAGGGCGGCAAGACCGCGGCCGAGTGCCGCCAGGTTGCCTATGCCATCGCGCATTCGCCGCTGGTGAAGACCGCGTTCTTCGCGAGCGATCCCAACCTCGGGCGCATCCTTGCCGCCGTCGGCTATGCCGGCATCGACGACCTGGACCAGACGCGCATCGAGCTGCACCTCGACGACGTGCACGTCGCCACGCGCGGCGGCCGCAATCCCTCGTACCGCGAGGAGGACGGGCAGCGCGTGATGAAGCAGTCCGAGATCACCGTGCGCGTGGGGCTGGGCCGCGGCGATGCCGCCGACCAGGTGTGGACCTGCGACTTCAGCCACGAGTACGTGACCATCAACGCCGATTACCGTTCATGAGCGATCGATTCGAACAACTGATCGAACGGGGCATGCAACTGCTGTCCCGCATCGAAGCCATCCTGCCGCAACCCCTCTCGGCTCCCGACTGGAACGCCTCCATTGCCTGGCGCTACCGCAAGCGCTCCAGTGGCCATGGGGTGCTCGAGCCGGTGAAGCACGTCGCCGTGATTGCACTCGACGACCTCAAGGAGATCGAGCCGCAGAAGGAGAAGATCCAGCGCAACACGATCCAGTTCGTGCAGGGCCATCCGGCCAACAACGTGCTGCTGACCGGCGCGCGCGGCACCGGCAAGTCGTCGCTGATCAAGGCCTGCCTGAACGAGTACGCGCCGCGGGGCCTGCGCCTGATCGAGGTCGACAAGGCCGACCTCGTGGACCTGCCGGACCTCATCGACGTGGTCTCCGGGCGGCCCGAGAAGTTCATGGTGTTCTGCGACGACCTGAGCTTCGAGGAGGGCGAGCCCGGCTACAAGGCGCTCAAGTCGATCCTCGACGGATCGGTGGCCGCATCGACGGCCAACGTGCTGATCTACGCCACCAGCAACCGCCGCCACCTGCTGCCCGAGTACATGAAGGAGAACCTCACGTACACGCACACCGATGACGGCGAGGTGCATCCCGGTGAAGTGGTGGAGGAGAAGATCTCGCTGTCCGAGCGCTTCGGCCTGTGGGTGAGCTTCTATCCCTTCAGCCAGGAAGAGTACCTGCACATCACGGCCACGTGGCTGGAGCACTTCAAGGTTCCGCCCGGGGAGATCGAGGCGGCGCGTCCGCAGGCGCTGGTGTGGGCGCTGGAGCGCGGCTCGCGCAGCGGCCGCGTGGCCTACCAGTTCGCGCGCGATTACGCCGGGCGGCATCACGCGTGAACCAGCCCCTGGTCGCCGATGCGGACCGCCCGCGTGAAGGCGGCCCGGACCGCAAGGAAGTGGCGGTCGCGGTCGGCGTGCTGATTCGCGGCGACGGCGCCTTCCTGCTCACCTCGCGGCCGCCGGGCAAGGTGTATGAGGGCTACTGGGAATTTCCCGGCGGCAAGGTGGAGCCCGGCGAGACGATCGAGCAGGCGCTGCGGCGCGAGCTGCAGGAGGAGATCGGCCTCACGATAGCTGCGGTGCAGCCCTGGCGCGTGGAGCGCGTGGACTATCCGCATGCGCTGGTGCGGCTGCACTTCTGCAAGGTCTACCAGTGGACCGGCGAGCTGCACATGCACGAGGGCCAGCAGTGCGCGTGGCAGCAATTGCCGGTGACGGTGCAGCCGGTGTTGCCGGGGACGGTGCCGGTGTTGAAGTGGTTTGCCGAGGAACGCGGGTTTGTCGGCGCGACGCACTGAAAGTCAAAGACCAGCAACCGGACGCAGAAGGCGCAGAAGTTGCGCAGAAGGCGCGGAAGAACATCCTTTAAAAGATTTTTTCTGTTCTGCGTCTTCCGCGTAACTTCTGCGCCTTCTGCGTCCGGATATTGGTTGTTACTGCTCCTTCGGATCACCGAAAGGCAATTCATCCGGCGGCGTGTCTTCCGGCACCCGGAAGCTTTCGCTCGCCCAGGCCCCGAAGTCCAGGTTCTTGCAGCGTTCGCAGCAGAAGGGCCGATAGGGATTGGTCGGTGCGTAGATGCTGTCGCCGCCGCAGGCGGGGCAGCGCACGATGCGCGGTTTGTCGGCGCGGGTGGCCATGGCTTGCCTCAGGCGCAAAGAGTCAGTTCGAAAGGAGTGTTGTCGCTGCTCGATTGCAGGCGATCGCTCTCCTGCCGCATCAGGCGCACCGACACGATCAGCCGGTTGCCGCTGATTTCCGGCACCAGTCCCAAGTTCGGATCGATGCGCAGGCGCAGCAGCTGGAAGGTGCGCCCCTGCGGCAGCGTCTGCTGCAACTGGCCGGCGCTGGCCATCACCTTCTGCGGCATGCCGGAGTCGCGCAGCAGCTTGAGCAGCAAATGGATCGATTCGGCCAGCGGCGCCAGCGTCGAGGCCCAGCGTTCCAGGTCGGCACGCCTTTCCTCGGGCGGCCGGTGCTGCCAGGCGTAGTAGCCGGGCAGGTCGAATTCGCAGGTGCCGCCGGGAATGCCGGCGCGGCTGCGAATGCTCATGAGCCACTCGTTCTCGGTGAGCGACTGGCCCGCCTTGCCCGGCGTGCCGTTGACCGCGCTGAAGCAGGACTCCATCTGCGTGACGATCTTGTCCAGCACCGCCTCGGCCACGCCGGGGTTGCCGCGGTAGCCATTGAGCACCTGCTTCTGTCGCTCGAGGTCCTTGAGCACGTCGGACTTGAGGTCCGCGCGCGCGCCGACATCCATCACTTCGAAGATGGTGCCGAGCGCGTAGTGGTGGTCCAGCGGATGGCTGCGCGGAATCAGTTCGCCCAGGCGGCGAAACAGGTGTTCCAGCCGCAGGTAGGTCCGGATTCGTTCGTTGAAGGGGTATTCGTAGAGGATCACGCGGGGGCGGTGCGGCGACCGGGCATTCGGTCGCAGGGCGCCATCATAGCCCGAAGGACTGCGCTGCCTGTTGCACTTCGTGCCGCAATGCATCGAGGCTGAGGCCCTCGTTGCAGATCACGACGTCCGCCGCCGCGAGGCGCAGTGCGCGGGGCGCCTGGGCGGCGATGATGGTGCGCACTTCCTCGGGGGCGAGGCCGCTGCGCGCCACCACGCGCGCCACCTGCGTCTCGGGCGAGCAATCGACCACCAGCACGCGATCGAGCTGCGGGCGCCAGCGGGTCGACTCGACCAGCAGCGGAATGTCGAAGACGATGCTGCGCGTGCCCGCCGCCAGCGCGGCCTGCACCTGGCGCTCGATTTCCTCGCCCACCAGCGGATGGATGATCTGCTCCAGCGCGCGCCGCGCCTGGGGCTGCGCATAAGCCTGTTCGCGCATGCGGGCGCGATCGAGCGCGCCGTCGACCGCTATGAATTCCGGACCGAATTGCCGCGCGATCGCCGCGATCGCCGCGCCGCCGCTGGCGGTGGTCGCACGCGAGATCGCATCGGCATCGATGGCCGCCGCGCCCAGCGCCTGCAGCATCGCCAGCACGGTGCTCTTGCCGCTGCCGATGCCGCCGGTGAGGCCGATGCGCGTGGCCACGCTGACCGCTCAGTGCACGCCGAAGGGGAAGGCGAAGGGCAGCAGCGCCGGCACGGCGGCGGGGCTGAGGGCCAGCGACAGCAGGCCGGCGCCCGCCAGGTAAGGGCCGAAGGGCATCGGGATGTCCTTGTTGGCCAGCTTGCCCACGATGATCAGCAGGATGCCGATGACCGCGCCGACGATCGATGACAGCAGGATGATCGCCAGCAGGTAGTGCGCGCCCAGCCAGGCGCCCAGCGCGGCCAGCAGCTTGAAGTCGCCGTAGCCCATGCCCTCCTTGCCGGTGGCCAGCTTGAAGGCCTGGAAGATGCCCCAGAACACCAGGTAGCCGAGGGCCGCGCCCCACACCGCGGACTCCAGCGGCACGGTCCATCCCAGCGCCGAGACGATGAGGCCCAGCCACAGCAGCGAGTAGTTCAGGTCATCCGGCAGGATCTGCGTGTCCATGTCGATCAGGAACAGGCAGATCAGCAGCGCCGCGAAGGCCGCCCAGGCCGCAGCGTGAAGGGTGATCCCCCAGCGCCAGCCGCACAGCGCGAAGAAACCGGCGGTGACCAGTTCCACCACGGGATAACGCATGCTGATGCGCGTGCCGCATTGCGAGCACTTGCCGCGCAAGGCCAGCCAGCTGACCACCGGGATGTTCTCGTACCAGCGGATCTGGTGGCCGCACTCGCGGCAGCGCGAGCGCGGCACCACCAGGTTGAAGGGCTCTTCCTCCTTGACCGGCTGGCCGCTGTACTCCGCGCACTCCGCGCTCCACTGGCGCTCGAGCATCTTCGGGAAACGATAGATGACGACGTTGAGGAAGCTTCCGATCAGGAGCCCCAGGACGCCGGCGATCGCCGCGTCCAGCATTGCACCAGCCACCATCAGACGACTTGCCCCAGCTTGAAGATAGGCAGGTACATCGAGATCACGATGCCGCCGATGATGCCGCCCAGGACCACGATGATGATCGGCTCCATCAGGCTGGAGAGGCCTGCCACCATGTCGTCGACCTCGGCTTCGTAGAAGTCCGCCGCCTTGCCCAGCATGTGGTCGATCGAGCCCGACTCCTCGCCGATGGCACACATCTGCAGCACCATCGAGGGGAACACGTTGGCGTTGGTCATGGCCGCGGTGAGGCTGGTGCCGGTGGAGACCTCCTGCTGGATCTTCTGGGTGGCCAGCTCGTACACCGAGTTGCCCGAGGCTCCGCCCACGGAGTCCAGTGCCTCCACCAGCGGCACGCCGGCGGCGAACATCGTGGCGAGGGTGCGCGTCCAGCGCGCGAGCACCGACTTGTAGACCAGGTCGCCGAACACCGGCAGCTTCAGCATGACCCGGTCCATGAACTGCTGCACCTTCTGGTTGCGCTTCCAGGCCTGCATGAAGAAGTAGAGGCCGCCGCCGATCACGCTGAAGATCAGCCACCAGAACTTGACGAAGAACTCGCTCATGGCGATCACCATCAGCGTGGGGGCCGGCAGGTCGGCGCCGAAGGAGGAGAACACCTCCTTGAACGCCGGGATCACGAAGATCATGATCACCGTCACCACCACGAAGGCGACCACCAGCACCGCGATCGGGTACATCAGCGCCGACTTCATCTTGGACTTGATGCCCTCGGTCTTTTCCATGTACGTGGCCAGCCGGTCCAGCAGGCTTTCGAGAATACCGGCCTGTTCACCAGCCTCGACCAGGTTGCAGTACAGGGTGTCGAAGTACCGCGGGTACTTGCGGAAGGCCGACGAGAGCGAGGTGCCGGTCTCGACGTCCGTGCGGACGTCGTTCAGCAGCTTGGTCACGCTGGCGTTCGCGTTGCCGCGGCCCACGATGTCGAAGGACTGCAGCAGGGGCACGCCGGCCTTCATCATGGTGGCCAGCTGGCGGGTGAAGATCGAGATGTCCTTGGGCTTGATCCGCGCGCCCGAGCGCATGCGGCGCTTCTTGATCTTGATCGGGTTGACGCCCTGGCGGCGCAGCGATGCGCGTACCTGGTTCTCGCCGCCGGCGCGGGTCTCGCCACGGACCTGCTTGCCGTTGCGGTCGCGACCTTCCCATTCAAAGACGAATTCCTTCGTTCCTGTTGCTGCTGCGGTGGCCATCGAGGCTCCTTGATGCGTCTTGCGCTGTTCTATTCGTTGGTGACGGCCAGCACTTCCTCGAGGGAAGTCAGGCCCAGCTTCACCTTGTGCAGGCCGGATTCACGCAGGCTGCGCACGCCTTCGACCGTCGCCTGCTTGGCGATCTCGAGGGCGCTGCCGTCGGCCAGGATGATCCGCTGCATGTCCTCGCTGATCGGCATCACCTGGTAGATGCCGACCCGTCCCTTGTAGCCGTTGTTGCACGCCGAACAGCCCACCGGGTGGTAGGGCGTCCAGCTGCCGTCGACTTCTTCTTCCTTGTAGCCCGCGTCGAGCAGGGTCTCGTACGGAATGTCCATCGGTGCCTTGCACTGGCCGCACAGGCGCCGCGCAAGCCGCTGCGCCGTGATCAGGATCACGGACGATGCGATGTTGAAGGGCGCGATGCCCATGTTGCGCAGGCGCGTCAGCGTGGCCGGCGCGTCGTTGGTGTGCAGCGTCGACAGCACGAGGTGGCCGGTCTGGGCGGCCTTGATCGCGATGTCGGCGGTTTCCAGGTCGCGGATTTCGCCAACCATGATGATGTCCGGGTCCTGCCGCAGGAAGGACTTGAGGGCCACCGAGAACGTGAGGCCGGCCTTGTCGTTCACGTTGACCTGGTTGACGCCGGGCAGGTTGATTTCCGCCGGGTCTTCGGCGGTGGAAATGTTCACGCCTGGCTTGTTCAGCAGGTTGAGACAGGTGTAGAGCGACACGGTCTTGCCCGAACCGGTGGGACCGGTCACCAGGATCATGCCGTAGGGACGCTCGATCGACTTGAGCAGGCGGTTCTTTTCCTCGAGCTCGTAGCCCAGGGCCTCGATGCCCAGGCGGGCGCTGCTCGGATCCAGGATCCGGATCACGATCTTCTCGCCGAACAGCGTCGGCAAGGTCGAGACCCGGAAGTCGATCACCTTGTCGGGACCGACCTTGAGCTTCATCCGGCCGTCCTGCGGCACCCGCTTCTCGGAGATGTCCATGCGGGAGATCACCTTGATGCGGGAGGCGAGCTTGTCCTTGATCGCCACCGGCGGCGAGGCGATCTCGCGCAGTTCGCCGTCGACGCGAAAGCGCACGCGGTACACGTGCTCGTAAGGCTCGAAGTGCAGGTCGGATGCGCGGGCGCCGATGGCATCGAGCAGCATCTTGTGCAGGAACTTGACGACCGGGGCATCGTCGACGTCCGAGGCGGCGCCGTTGTCCTCGTCGACGTTCGAGCTGTCGATGGTCGACTCGTCGAACTCGAAGTCGTCGCCGATGATCGAGTCCATGGCCTCGGTGGCCGTGGTGGCCAGGCCCTCGACCATCTTGCTGAGCTTGTCGTATTCGGCAATGACCCAGTCCACGCCCATCTGCGTGGCGAACTTGATCTTCTCGGCAGCCTGCTGATCCGACGGATCGGCCGTGGCGACGATCAACCGGTTGTTGCGCTTGGACAGCACCACCACGCGATAGCCCTGGCAGATCTTGATGTCCAGCAGGCCCTTGGGCAGCCGGTGCAGATCGATCGCGTCGAGGTCGAGCACGGGCGCGCCGAAGGCGACCGACATGGTGTGCGCCAGGTCGGCGGCCGAGACCGCGCCGGAACCCGTGAGTTCGGCGATGAAGCTGGTGCGGTTGGCCGTGGCCTTGCGGAACAGGTCCTCAGCGGCCTTCTGACCCAGCTTGCCGGCGAGCACGAGCGCGCGGCCGAGGCCCGGCAGGGCCAGGGCAGAGGCTTCAGCGGAGTCGACGGCGGCCATGGCTCGGTGTCTGAGGGAGGTCGGCCGGGCCGACGGGGGCGGATATCACCATCCGATCATCCCGAAAAGCCGAGCTGAAGTAAATGCGAAAGGCCTCCGCAAAAGGCCGACGTTGGTACGAAGTCACGGCGCCATGCATGATGCACCGGTTGCGCAATGCCTTGTTACTTTCGCAGGCTGCAGCTCGCGAAAAACTGCACGCAATGGAGCGATCGAACTCGGTGTGCCTGGCCGCGCTGTTCGTGCCACGGTGCGCATGCGCGCTGGACGAAGGCGGCCCGGAAAGCAGATCGGGCAGCCTGCGCTGCCCGATCTTGCAAGGGAAAACCTGGTCGGGGTGAGAGGATTCGAACCTCCGGCCTCTACGTCCCGAACGTAGCGCTCTACCAGGCTAAGCTACACCCCGATTTGCATTTGCCTCCGCCGCACCCAAGGGTCAGTTGCGACGTTGCAGCAGCGAAGCGGCCAATTGTACCAAAGCCTGAGCATGCGCATTCATCGGCAGCTGTTGCGCAGCTGACATTGCACGTTGCGCCTCCGCCGCGGCGGCCTCGTGGGCCACGTCCAGCGCGCCGGTTTCGCGCACGATGGCAATGATGTGATCGAGCTCGTCGAGGCCGCTGGTCTCGATGGCGCGCCGGATCAAGGCGCTCTGTTCCGCGGTGCCGCGGCGCATGGCCGCGATCAGGGGCAGCGTCACCTTGCCTTCGCGCAGGTCGTCGCCCAGGTTCTTGCCCAACTCCTGCGCGGTACCCGTGTAATCGAGCACGTCGTCGATGACCTGGAAGGCGGTGCCCAGCGCCTGGCCATAGTCGGCGCAGGTCTGTTCCACTTGCGGCGAGGCACCTGCCAGCACCGCACCCAGGCGCGCGCTGGCCTCGAACAGCTTGGCGGTCTTGGAGCGGATCACCTGCAGGTACGACTTTTCGTCGAGCTCGGGGTCGTGCATGTTCATCAGCTGCATGACCTCGCCCTCGGCGATGACGTTGGTGGCTTCGGCCAGGATCTCCATCACGCGCATGTCGTGGGCATCCAGCATCATCTGGAAAGCGCGCGAGTAGAGGAAGTCGCCGACCAGCACGCTCGCCGGGTT
>NZ_JAQGNQ010000126.1 GCF_028291745.1 Ramlibacter sp.
GTGGTGGTCGCCGTGCCCGTCGTCCCCGCCGTCAACGGCGTGCCCGGCGTCCCGAGCGTGCCCGGCGCCGTTGCCAGGCCGGCGGTGGCCGTCGTCAGCACCCGCACCTTGCCGTTGGACGCCAGCTGGCGCCGCAGCTCGGCGGCCAGCGGCGAGCTGCTGGCGGCGTTCAGCACCACCGAGTCGAACACGAAGTCCGGCGCCTGGCGCAGGTGGAAGCCGCAACCGGCCAGCAGGCCGACCCCGGCCAGGGGAATGAATTGACGACGCTTCATAGGACCACGTTCACCAGGCGGCCGGGGACCACGATGACCTTCTTCGCCGGCGCGCCGTTGGCGAATCTGGTGAATGCTTCACTCGCCAGCGCGAGCTTCTCGATCTCCGCCTTGTCGGCGCTTGCCGGCACCAGCACGGAACCGCGCAGCTTGCCGTTGACCTGCAGCATCAGTTCGATCTCATCCTGCTTCAAGGCGGCTTCGTCCACCTGCGGCCAAGGCGCGTCGAGCAGGTCGCCGTGCGCGCCGGTATAGCCCAGCGCGCTCCATTGCGCGTGCGCGATGTGCGGCGTGACCGGGTAGAGCACGCGCAGCAGGATGCCGAAGCCCTCGCGCAGCGCCGCGGCGGCACCGGGCTCGGCGTCGGCCTTGAAGTCCTCCAGCGCATTGAGCATCTTCATCGCGCCCGAGACCACCGTGTTGTATTGCATGCGCTGGTAGTCGTAGTCGACCTGGCGCAGCACGGTGTGGATCTCGCGGCGCAGTGCCTGCGCCTGCTTGCCCGTGGTGTGGGTCACCGCCACGTTGGGTCCGGCCTGGAGCTTCGCCCCGAAATTCCACACCCGGCGCAGGAAGCGGTAGCTGCCTTCCAGCGCGGCATCGTTCCATTCCAGCGTCGCTTCCGGCGGCGCCGTGAACATCGTGTACAGGCGCGCGGTGTCGGCGCCGTATTTCTCGATCAGGTCCTGCGGATCGACCCCGTTGTTCTTGGACTTGGACATCGTCGTCCAGCCCTCGTAGGTGACCGGCTGGCCGTCGCTCTTCGCCGTGGCGGAGATCACCTTGGCGTGTTCGTCGCGCGCGATGTCCAGGTCGTGCGCCCAGAAGAACTGCTTGCCCGTGGTGGTGCGCGAGAAGGCCTCGTTCAGCACCATGCCCTGCGTCAGCAGCTTGGTGAAGGGTTCGTCGATCTTCACCAGGCCGAGGTCGCGCATCACCTTGGTCCAGAAGCGCGCGTACAGCAGGTGCAGGATGGCGTGCTCGATGCCGCCGATGTACTGGTCCATCGGCATCCAGTACTGCGTGCCCTCGCCGACCATCTGCCGGTCGTTCTTCGGGTCGCAGTAGCGCATGAAGTACCAGGACGAATCCACGAAGGTGTCCATGGTGTCGGTCTCGCGGCGCGCCGGCTTGCCGCACACCGGGCAGTTGCAGGCGAGGAAATCCTCGCGCTTGTTCAGCGGGTTGCCGCTGCCATCGGGCACGCAGTCCTGCGGCAGCACCACCGGCAGGTCCTTTTCGGGCACCGGCACGGCGCCGTGGTCGTCGCAGTGGATGATGGGGATGGGCGTGCCCCAGTAACGTTGCCGGCTCACGCCCCAGTCGCGCAGGCGCCAGGTCGTCTTCTTCTCGCCCAGGCCCTTTTGCTCCAGGTGGTGCGCCACGGCGTTCACGGCGTCGCGGTAGTTGAAGCCGCTGAAGATGTCCGAGTTGATGGTGACGCCGTTTTCCTTGTCGCCGTACCAGTCGTGCCAGTGGTGGTAGTCGTAGTGCTGGCCGTCGACATGCACGACTTGCACGATCGTCAGGCCGTACTTCAAGGCGAAGGCGAAGTCGCGCTCGTCATGGCCCGGCACGCCCATCACGGCGCCGTCGCCGTAGCCCATGAGGACGTAGTTGCCGACCCAGACGTCGACCGGCTCGTGCGTGATCGGATGCAGCACCTGCAAGCCGGTGGGCATGCCTTCCTTTTCGCGCAGCGCGAGTTCGGCCTCGGTGGTGCCGCCCTTCTTGCAGTCCTCGATGAACTGCGCGAGCTTCGGGTTGTTCTTCGCCGCGTGTTGCGCCAGCGGATGCTCCGGTGCCACCGCGCAGAACGTCACGCCCATGATGGTGTCGGCGCGCGTGGTGAACACGTACATGCGGCCGTCGCCGATCAGCTCGCCGTCTTCGCCGCGGATCTGGTGCGGGAAGGCGAAGCGCACGCCCTCGCTGCGGCCGATCCAGTTCTCCTGCATCAGCTTCACGCGCTCGGGCCAGCCGGGCAGCTTCTCCTGCGCGTGTTCCAGCAGCTCCTGCGCGTAGTCGGTGATCTTCAGGTAATAGCCGGGGATCTCGCGCTTTTCCACCACCGCGCCGGTGCGCCAGCCCTTGCCGTCGATCACCTGTTCGTTGGCCAGCACGGTCTGGTCCACCGGGTCCCAGTTGACGACCTGGGTCTTGCGATAGGCGATGCCCTTCTCCAGCATCTTGAGAAAGAGCCACTGGTTCCACTTGTAGTAGCTCGGGTCGCAGGTGGCGATCTCCCGCGACCAGTCGACGGCCAGGCCCATGGCCTGCATCTGGCCCTTCATGTACGCGATGTTCTCGTACGTCCACTTGGCGGGCGGCACGCCGTTCTTGATCGCCGCGTTTTCCGCCGGCAGGCCGAACGCGTCCCAGCCCATGGGCATCAGGACGTTGTAGCCGTTCATGCGCAGGTAACGCGTCAACATGTCGTTGATCGTGTAGTTGCGCACGTGGCCCATGTGGAGCTTGCCCGAGGGGTAAGGCAGCATGGAGCACGCGTAGAACTTCTTCCTGCGCGGATCCTCCGTCACGCGGTAGGCATCGCGCGCGGTCCACTCGGCCTGCGCGGCCTTTTCCACCGCAAGGTGGTTGTACTTGTCGTCCATGGTGAGCAAATTGTAGGGCCGGGTGTGAATGCGGACATCCGGACGCGGAAGACGCAGAACTGGCGCAGAACGCGCAGAAGAAAACCAGTCAGAAGCTTCTTTTTCTTTTCTGCGTCTTCCGGGTAACTTTTGCGCCTTCTGCGTCCGGTCGTCCGTGTTCGGCGGCCTCAGTTTTTTTCCGGCTCCGCCACGAAGCCGATGCGGCTCAGGCCGGCCTGGTGGGCCATGCCCATGACTTCGACCACCCGGCCATAAGGCACGCCCTGGTCGGCGCGCAGCTGGATCTCGGTGTCGGGGTTCTGCCTGGCGGCGGCCGTGAGCTGCTCGGTGAGTTGCGGCGCGCTCACCGGCTTGTCGTTCAGGAACAGCTTGCCGGCCTTGTCCACCACCACCGTCACGAACTGCGGCGCATCGCCGGGCTGCGTGCCCTCGGCTTTCGGCAGGTCGAGGCGGATCGAGCTGGCCAGCAGCGGCGCCGTGATGATGAAGATCACCACCAGCACCAGCATCACGTCCACCAGCGGCGTGACGTTGATGTCGCTCATGGGCGCCTCGCCCTTGGTGCGTTCCAGCCGGCCGAAAGCCATGAGTTACCGGGTCCCCACGCTTGTCACTGCGTGACCGCGCTGCCCGCCGAGGGGGCGTTCGCGTCTCGGGGCGGCGCGGCGACGCTCAGGCCGGGGCCGTGCGTCAGCAGCTCGCGCAGGTCGCGGGCGAAGCCTTCGAGGTCGGCTTCGATGCGGCCGATCAGGCGGCCGAAGATGTTGTAGCCCAGGACCGCGGGGATGGCCACCGCCAGGCCGGCGGCCGTCATGATCAGCGCCTGGCCGACCGGGCCGGAGACCTTGTCGATGGTGATCTGGCCCGCGGTGGCGATGCCGGTGAGCGCGTGGTAGATGCCCCAGACGGTGCCCAGCAGGCCCACGAAAGGCGCGGTCGAGCCGACCGTTGCCAGCAGCACCTGGCCGAACTGCAGCTTGTCCAGCACGCGGTGCAAGGCGTCGCGCAGCACGCGCGTGAGTTGCTGCGCGCGATCGCCGGCCGTGGCCAGCGATCCCGGCGCCTGCGCTTCGGTGGCGCTGATCAGGGGTAGCACGAGTGCCTCGCGGTCGAAGGCACGCACCTTCTCGCTCGCCTCGCCCACCGAGCCCGCCTGCCAGAACGCCGCGGTGCTGCGCGTGACGTCCCCGCTGGCGCGGTGCAGCAGCCACGCCTTCCACAGGATCACGACCCAGCTCGCCACCGACATCGCGAGCAACAGGACCGCGACGATGCGCGTGACCCCGTCGCCTTGGCGGAAGATATCCGGAAGCGTCATGACCGCCGCCGGGCCGCCCCAAGGCGGTCACGCCCCCCTCGGGGGGGCAGGGCATCCGCGAAGCGGTGACCGTGGGGGGTCATGACCGGAGCCCGAGGACGTCGAACATGTCGAACAGGCCGTTCGATTGCTGCGCCAGGAAGCGCACCGCGCGCAGGCCACCTTGCGAATAGGTCGCGCGGCTCGCCGACCGGTGGGTGATCTCGATGCGCTCCCCCGTGCCGGCGAACAGCACCGTGTGGTCGCCGACGATGTCGCCGCCACGGATCGCCGAGAAGCCGATGGTCGAGGGGTCGCGTTCGCCGGTGACGCCTTGGCGCGCATACACGGCGCAGTCCTTCAGGTCGCGGCCGAGCGCCTGCGCGATCACCTCGCCCATCTTGAGCGCGGTGCCCGACGGCGCGTCGACCTTGTGGCGGTGGTGCGCCTCGATGATCTCGATGTCGTAGCCGGTGGCCAGCGCGCGCGCGGCCAATTCCACCAGCTTCATCGTCACGTTCACGCCCACGCTCATGTTGGGCGCCATCACGATGGCGATGTCGCGCGCGGCGTCGGCGATCTCGGCCTTCTGCTCCTCGCTGAAGCCGGTGGTGCCGATCACCATCTTGACGCCGCGCTCGCGGCAGGCGCGCACGTGCGCGAGGGTGCCTTCGGGCCGGGTGAAGTCGATCAGCACCTGGGCATGCTGCAGCCCCGTCGCCAGGTCCGCCGTCACCGGCACGCCGCTGGCGTGACCGAGGAAGGCGGCGGCATCGTTGCCGATCGCCGGGCTGGACGCGATGTCCAGCGCGCCGGCCAGGCGGCAATCGTCGGCGGCGCGGATCGCCTCGATCAGCATGTGGCCCATGCGGCCGGAGGCGCCGGCCACGGCGACCTGGTGCTGCGTGCTGCCGGCGGGCGGCTGCTGCACGGCGCCCACGCGCGCCACCTTCTGGAGTGCCTGCTTGGTCATGCCAGGGTCAGCGCGCGGGGGCTTCCAGGGGCGGGTAGTTCACCGCGGCCGCGGGCGCGGCGGGCGCCGGCTGGACCGGGGCCGCCGGCTTGGCGGGGAAGGCACGCAACTGCGCCTCGGTGGCCTCGAGCGGCGGCACCGTGCCGGTGGCGCGCTTGCGCTCGAGTGTCGCGACGAACTCGCTCTCGCTCGGCATCGTGTCGCCCTCGAAGTGGTCCATGCCTTCGCCCTTGAAGAACACGGTCAACCGGCGCTGCTGCGGATCGACACCCTGGCGCCTGAGCGTGAAGACGTAGTCCCAGCGCTCGGCATGGAACAGGCTGGTGACCAGCGGCGTGCCGAGGATCTGGCGCACCTGTTCGCGGCTCATGCCGGGACGCAGCGCCTCCACCTGTTCCTTCGAAACGAAGTTGCCCTGCACGATCTCGATCTTGTAGGGCGTGAACGCCGTGGCGATGCGGCGGCTGGTACTGTCGACGGAACCGCAGCCGGCGAGGAGCGCGGCGAACGCGAAGACGGCCAGGACGGGGAGGGTCCGGCGCGGGGGCATGGCAGGCATTGGAAGGGCTGGCGATATGATGGTGGCCATTCTAGCGGCAGCACCATGGCGAACATCGACGAACTCAAGAGCACCGGCCTGAAGGCCACGCTGCCGCGGTTGAAGATCCTCGACGTCTTCCACAAGGGCGCGCAACGGCACATGACGGCCGAAGATGTGTTCCGGGTGCTGCTGGAAGAGCGCTCGGACATCGGGCTGGCGACGGTCTATCGGGTGCTGACGCAGTTCGAGCAGGCGGGCATTTTGAGCCGCAGCCATTTCGAGAGCGGCAAGGCCGTGTACGAGCTCAACGAGGGCACGCACCACGACCACCTGCTCTGCCTCGATTGCGGCCGCGTCGAGGAGTTCTACGACCCCGAGATCGAGAAACGCCAGAACGACGTGGCGAAACTCAAGGGCTTCGACATCGCCGACCACGCGCTCAGCCTGTACGCGCACTGCACCAAGGTCGACTGCCCGAACAAGCCGCGGCGGTAGGGCAGGCCGTCGAAACCAGTATCCGGACGCAGAAGGCGCAGAAACTTCGCAGAAGTCGCAGAAGGAATTTCCAATTTCTTGTTGGATGTTTTCTGCGCCTTCTGCGTAACTTTTGCGCCTTCTGCGTCCGGATACTGGGTGTTTCTCTAACCGCCCTTTTCCATCGCCCGCCGATGCCGCTCCACGAACTCCTGGTACGTGTCGACGCCGCGTAGTTGCAGGATCGTGTTGCGCACGGCCGCTTCGACCAGCACGGCCATGTTGCGGCCGGCGACCACCGGGATCACGGCCTTGCGCACCGGCACGCCCAGCACGTCCTGCGAGAGCGGCTCGTAGGGCAGGCGTTCGTATTCGCGCTCCATGGTCTCGCGCCGCACCAGGTGCACGATCAGCCGCAGCCGCATCTTTCGCCGCACCGCCGTCTCGCCGAAGATCGCGCGGATGTCCAGCAGGCCGATGCCGCGCACCTCCAGCAGGTTCTGCAGCAGCTCGGGACAGCGGCCCTCGATGGTGGTCTGGTTGACGCGGTAGAGGTCGACCGCGTCGTCGGCCACCAGGCCGCTGCTGCGGGTGATCAGCTCCAGCCCCAGCTCGCTCTTGCCCAGGCCCGACTCGCCCGTGATCAGCACGCCCAGGCCCAGGATGTCCATGAACACGCCGTGCATCGACGTGCGCTCGGCGAAGTGCTTGGACAGGTAGGCGCGCAGCACGTCGATCACGAAGGCCGAGGGATCGGGCGACGCGAACATCGGGATCTGCGCCCGCTCGCACATCGACAGCAGCGCGTCCGGCGCCTGCTGGCCATCGGTCAGTATCAGCACCGGCGGCTCGAGCGTGACGATGCGCGAGATGCGGCGCGCGCAGTCTTCCTGCGTGGCGTTGCTCAGGTAGGCGACCTCGCGCTCGCCCAGGATCTGCACCCGATACGGGTGGATGTAGTTCAGGTAGCCCACCAGGTCGGCGCCCGAGCGCGCTGCGCGCACGGCGACCTCGTCGAAGCGGCGTTCCGAGGCGCCGAGACCGGCGACCCACTCCCACTTGAGCTGGGCGCGGTGGTCCTCGAACAGGACGTCGGCACTGACGACGGTGGGTTTCAAGCGGGGACTACTGCGGCTGCGCCGACTGCCAGCCGGCGATCAGCTGGTGCAGCTGCGCGGCGTCGACGCTGCCCTTGATGCGTTCGCGCAGCGGCGCGTCGCTCAGGAGCTCGGCGATCTCGGACAGGATCTCCAGGTGCTTCTGGGTCGCGGCCTCGGGCACCAGCAGGAAGATCAGCAGCTTCACGGGCTGCTCGTCGGGCGCATCGAAGCCGATCGCGCCGGCCAGCTGGAACAGCGCTGCCATCGGCGACTTCAGGCCCTTGATGCGTCCATGGGGGATCGCGACCCCGTGGCCGAGGCCGGTGGAGCCCAGGCGCTCGCGCGCGAACAGGCTGTCGGTGATCAGCGCGCGGGACAGCCCGTGCAGGTTCTCGAACAGCAGCCCGGCCTCTTCGAAAGCCCGCTTCTTGCTGGTGGCGTCGACGCCGACCAGGACCTGGGCGGGCGGCAGGATGGACGCAAGGCGGTTCATGGTTAGGTGGGCGGATTATGCACGGCCGACGGTACACCGCAGCAAACGGCCGTGCACGCCCTGTCCCTGGCGTCGCAAAAACGCAAGGCCCCCGATGGGGCCTGTGGGGGCGGGCGCTACACCACGCGTTTGGGAGCGTCGCAGTGGTGGTCCTGCATGCGGTCCTTGTGCTTGCCGACCTGGCGATCGAGCTTGTCGACCAGCTCGTCGAGCGCGGCGTACAGGTCCTCGTGGGCGCTCTCGGCAAACATGTCGTTGCCCTTCACGTGGATCTTGCACTCGGCGCGCTGCCTTCGTTCCTTTTCCTTCTGCTTCTCGACGGTGAGCAGGACCTTGATGTCCACAACCTGGTCAAAGTGGCGGGTGATGCGATCGAGCTTGGTGGTCACGTAACTGCGCAGAGCCGGGGTGACTTCGAGATGGTGACCGCTGATCGTCAGGTTCATGGAGCCTCCTAATGCACTCGGGTTGACATCGCGCGCGGCCAGCGCGCAAGGAAAGCAGGGTTCTGGACCGACTGCAATTCACTATGCCCGGGGGTCCTGCAAAAGTCCATCGATTTCCCTCATGGCTCAGGCGCGAATCAAGGGGTGGCAAGTGCCGTGCTGCAGGGCAAACGAAGAGGGTGAGCCCCCATGCAAAACGGCCCCGAAAGGGCCGCTGCAAACGCGCTGAACCAGCAGCCGCGAGGCCGCCGTCGCGCAGCTCAGAAAACTGCGATCAACGCTGGCGCCACAGGGCGGCGGCGTCCAGCAGGTTCCATTCGGCGCGGGCTTTCGGGTGCGCCTGGGCGCCCGGACGCTCGAGGTTCGCGTGCTCGACCCGATCGGCCTGCGGCTTGTCGCGCGGCGTGTCGTGGAAGCGGTGGGCGGACTTGGGTTCCTTGTACATACGGTTCTCCTGCGATCCGGCTCAACTGCCGGCGTCGCTGCTGGTACTGCGCTTCGTGTCCTGCGAGTCGGCGTGGCTCTCGCCGTGCCGGCTGATGAAAGGCCAGGCATGGGCGCTGCGGGGGCGGCGGCTCATGGTGCTGTCCTTGCCTTCGGCCGGCGAGGGACGCCAGGTCGAGCGGCTGGCGTTCGGATCGGTCGCTAGCTGGATCATCTCGGCTCCTTGCAGGTGCTACCGGACGGTCAGGCCCGGGGGATGCATCCAATGTAGGGCGGCCTCCTGAACGGTGATGTCGGACGTTCTGGCCCAGCTGTGTAGGATTTGTCCTGCGTCTCAGCAGTGAAACCTGCGGGAAAACCCGGACTGCTCCGGCAGCGCGGCATAATCGCGAACCTCTTCTCCCGGAGATGCTCCTTGGAACCCGATCCCAGTCGGTAGCTTTCAGCGCCCGTGAAGCCGGCGTTGGAAGCACCCAGCCGCCGCACACAAGACCAACGCACGGGACGGAGCCATGCTCAACATTTTCTCGCTGGCCAACGGCCGGCTCTTCCAGGAAGAGATCGAGTCGCTGGAGGAGCTCTCCCGCTTCCAGCCGATCTGGGTCGACCTGGAATCGCCGACGCTCGACGAGAAGCGCTGGATCAAGCAGTATTACGGCCTGTCCATCCCGGAAGATGCGATGGACGAGGACATCGAGGAGTCCGCCCGCTTCTACGAAGAGGACAACGGCGACCTGCACATCCGCAGCGACTTCCTGATTGCCGGCGGCGGCGACGAGCCGCGCACGGTGCGCGTGGCCTTCATCCTCAACCTGGTGAACCCCTCGCTCAAGAGCCATGGCGTGCTGTTCTCCATCCACGACGAGGACGTTCCCGTGTTCCGGCTGCTGCGCCTGCGCGCGCGGCGGGCACCCGGCCTCATCGAGGACGCCAAGGAAGTCCTGCTCAAGCTGTTCGACGCCGACGCCGAGTATTCGGCCGATACGCTGGAAGGCATCTACGACGAGCTCGAGAAGATCAGCAAGCAGGTGCTCTCGGGCAAGGTCACCGACACGCTCGCCGGCGAGGCGCTCGAGGAGATCGCCCGCCAGGAAGACATGAACGGCCGCATCCGCCGCAACGTGATGGACACCCGGCGCGCGGTGAGCTTCATGATGCGCAGCCGCATGCTCAGCGCCAGCCAGTTCGAAGAGGCGCGGCAGATCCTGCGCGACATCGAATCGCTGGACAGCCACACCGCCTTCCTGTTCGACAAGATCAACTTCCTGATGGACGCCACGGTCGGCTTCATCAACATCAACCAGAACAAGATCATCAAGATCTTCTCGGTGGCCAGCGTGGCCTTGCTGCCACCCACGCTGGTCGCCAGCATCTATGGGATGAACATGCGCTTTCCCGAAATCGAATGGCTCGGCCCGATCCTCAGCTACCCCTACGTGGTGCTGCTGATGATCGCCAGCGCCGCCCTGCCCATGTGGTACTTCGGCCGCCGCGGCTGGTTGAGCTGATCATGCGCATCCTCCTGGTCGAAGACGACGTGGTCCTGCGCGGCGTGATGCTGCGCAGCCTGCAGGACGCCGGCCATCGCGTCGACACGGCCGGCAGCCTCGAAGAGGCCGAGTACCTCTGGCGGGTGCAGGCCTTCGATGCCGTGCTGCTGGACCTGAACCTGCCGCACACCGCGCAGGCGCAAAGCGGCCTGGGCAGCGGCCTCACGGTGCTGCGCAATGCCCGCGCGCGCGGCGACCGCACGCCGGTGCTGGTGCTCACCGCCCGCAACCGCACCGACGAGCGCATCGCCGGCCTCGACGCAGGCGCCGACGACTATCTCGGCAAGCCCTTCGACCTGGGCGAGGTCGAGGCGCGACTGCGCGCGCTCGCCCGCCGCAGTGCCGGCGGTGACGACCAGACCAGCGTCGGCCGCCTCTCGCTGGACCGCGCCGCCCGCCGCTTCATGCTCGATGGGCAGATGCTGGAGCTGCCCGCGCGCGAGTTCGAAGTGCTCTGGGAGCTGATGAGCCCGCCGGGCCATGTCTGCAGCAAGCGCGAGCTGGCCGCCAAGCTGTCCGAGCTGGACGACCTGCTGGCCGACAACGCGCTGGAAGCCTTCATCTCGCGCTTGCGCAAGAAGCTGCACGGCTCCGGCGCGCAGATCCGCACGCTGCGCGGCCTCGGCTACGTACTGGATCCGGAGGAGTCATGAACCGGACGGGTCCCGCGGCGCACGAAGACCGCGGGGCCGACCGTCCTGCAACGCCGGCCGCGCTGCCGCCCACGCTCGGCCAGCGCCTGCTGCGCCACGTGCTGGTGCCGCTGGCGATCACCTGGGTGGCGGGCACCGTCGTTTCCATCGCGGTCGCGCAGGTATTCGCGCAGCGCGCCTTCGATCATTCGCTGCTGGACGACGCCTACCTGCTGGCGACCAACGTGCACGAGGACAACGGCCGCGTGCACCTGAACCTGACGCCGGCCGAAATCCGCAACGTGTTGTTCGACCAGGCCGAGACGGTGTACTTCAGCGTGCGCCGCAGCGACGGCTCGCTGATCGCGGGCGATCCCGATTTGCAGATGGTTGCGCGGCCCGGCGACGAGAACCACGCCTTCGATCACATCGCCTTCAACGGCAAGCTGCTGCGCGCCGTCACGCTGCACCGCGACCACCCGCGGTCCTTCGACGTGGCGGTCGCCCAGACCACCAGCGGGCGCGACGCGCTGCTGCGCCAGCTGCTGCTCGATTCGCTGCTGCCGCAACTGGTGCTGCTGCTGGCGCTGGGCTGGTGGCTGCATCGCTCGATCCGCCGCGACGTGCAGCCGCTCGCCACCCTGCGCCAGGCCGTCGCCGACCGCGGCGCCGACGACCTGGCGCCGGTGGCGGTGCAAGCCTCCACGCGCGACGTGCAGGCGCTGGCCGGCGCCATCAACGCCCTGCTGCAGCGACTGGAGCACAGCGTGCGGGCGCAACGTGAGTTCGCCGGCAACGTGGCGCACGAACTGCGCACGCCGCTGGCCGGCATCCGCGCGCTCGCTGGCTACGGCCTGGCGCAGAACGAGCCGCAGGTGTGGCGCGAGCAATTGGCGGCGGTCGCCGCAAGCGAAGCGCGGGCCAGCGCGCTGGTCGATCGCCTGCTCGCCCTGGCGCTGGCGCACGAGGCCGAGAGCCGCCTGACCCTGCAGCCGGTGCCGCTGGACCGCATCGTGCGCGACGCGGTGCTGCGCTTCCTGCGTCGGGCCGACGCGGACGGCGTCGATCTCGGCGCGCGCGGCATCGAGTCGCCCGTGTGGGTCGCGGGCGACTCGATGTTGCTGGAAGGCGTGCTGGACAACCTGCTCGATAACGCCCTGCGCTATGGCCGGCCCGCGGACGGCGCCACGGCCACGGTCACCGTGGCGCTCGAGCGCAGGGGCGATCAGGTGCTGCTGTTCGTGCAGGACAACGGCCCGGGCGTGCCGGGCGCGCTGCAGGCGGCGCTGGTGGCGCGCGGCACGCAGGGCGAGGCGGGCCAACTGCTCGGGCAGGGCGCGGGCCTCGGCCTGGCGCTGGTGGCGCAGTACGCCCGCCTGCTGCGCGGCCACATGCGCCTGCACAGCGGCGAAGCCGGCCGCGGCTGGGTGTGCGAGATCACGTTGCGCGCCGTGTCGCCCCCGGCCTGAGCCGCCCGGACGCGCTTGCGCCAGCTTGCGGCATCATCGCCGGCGTGGAGCAAGCAATCACAAGAACGAAGCGGAGCGCCGCCGTCACCGCCATCGTCGCACTCGCTGGCCTGGCACAGGGAACCGCGATGGCGGCCGGCGGCCACTTCGCGGTGGACGACGCGGTCCTGCTCGAGCCCGGCCACTGCGGACCGGAAACCTGGTGGACCCACGGCCAGGGCAGCCAGGACCTGCTGCACGGCGGGATGAACTGCCGGGTGGGCCCGGTGGAACTCGGCGGCGCCGTGGAGCACGCGCGCGGGCCTGACGGTTCCGAGACGGAACGGAACCTCGAGATCAAGTGGGCCCGCCAGGTGGCCGAGCGCTTGAGCGTGGGCGTGGACCTGCAGCCGACGTGGCAGCCGCACACGCAACCGCGCCCGGACGCCACCAGGGCGGTCCTGCTCGCCACCTGGAGGTTGCGCGAGGAACTGGCGCTGCACCTGAATCTCGGACGCGACTTCGTGCCGGGTGGCCCCGACCTCGCGCGGCACGGCGTAGCGCTGGAATGGCAGCCGGCGAAGGCCTGGACGGTGATCGCCGATCGCTATCTGGACCAGGGCACCAATTTCCTGCGCACCGGCGTGCGCTGGATCGGCGGCGACGCCTGGAGCGTGGACCTCAGCCGCGCGCAGCGCCTGAGCGGACCGTCGGCCTCCAACTGGACGCTCGGCTTCAACTACGACTTCCGCGCCGACTGAGCTTCAGCCGGCGTGCAGGAAGGCTTCGACGATGGCGACCGAGTGGCGGCTCGCCACGTGGTCGATGAAGCTGAGGAAGTCGCCGTGCGCCGCGTCGTCGGCGCGATCGGACACCGTGCGTACCGCCGCGAACGGCACGCTGTAATCGCTGCACACCTGCGCGAACGCCGCGCCCTCCATGTCCACTGCCAGGGCGAGGGGCAGCGCGCGCTGCAAGGCCTCGCTGTCGGCGGCACTGGCCACGAAGCGGTCGCCGCTGACCACCAGGCCGCGATGCAGTCGCGCGCCGGGCAGTGCCCGCTGCACGGCCCGTGCCAGACGCGCGGTCAGCGCCACGTCGGTGCCGAACCGATCCGTCCCGTACAGCGGCACCTCGTAGCGGGGAAAGAGCGGCGAGGCGTCCATGTCGTGCTGCAGGAAGCCGTCGGCCACGACCACGTCGCCGCGGTTCACACCCGGCGCCAGCCCGCCGGCGACGCCGGTGAACAGGACGCGATCGACCTGGAAGCGCTCGATCAGGGCCACCGCCGTGGTAGCCGCGGCCACCTTGCCGATGCGCGAGAGCACCGCCACCACCGGCTGGCCATGCAGGTGGCCCACGCGGTACTCGCGGCCGCCGGCACGCTGGCACTGCGCATCAGGCATCAGCGCCAGCACGGCAGACAGTTCCTCGTGCATGGCGGCGACGATGGCGGTGCGGGTCATGCGCGCATTCTGGCACCGGTGGCGGCATGTCATCGCGGGCTCGACCCGGGTCCATGCAGCGGTCGTGCAAGCGCCGTCGTGGATTGCGGGTCAAGCCCGCAATGACATCCTCGAGCTCAGCGCGGGTCGCGCAATTCGCGCCGCAGGATCTTGCCCACGGGTGTCTTCGGCAGGTCGGTGCGGAACTCGATCACCCGCGGCCGCTTGTAGCCGGTGAGGTTGGCGTGGCAGAACTCGCGCACCTTCTCCTCGGTCAGCGCCGGGTCGCGCCGCACGATCACCAGCTTGACCGCCTCGCCGGTCTTCTCGTCGGGCACGCCCACCACCGCGCACTCGGCCACGCCGGGCAGCTGCATCACCACGTCCTCGACCTCGTTCGGGTACACGTTGAAGCCGGAGACCAGCACCATGTCCTTCTTGCGGTCGACGATGCGGAAGTAGCCGCGCCCGTCCATCACGCCGATGTCGCCGGTCTTGAAGTAGCCGTCGGCCGTCATGACCTTGGCCGTCTCGTCGGGCCGCTGCCAGTAGCCCGGCATCACCTGCGGGCCCTTGATGGCGATCTCGCCGGGCTGGCCTTCGGCGACGGTGTGGCCCTCGTCGTCGATGCACTTCATCCAGGTCGAGGGCAGCGGCACGCCGATGGTGCCGGTGAACTCGGTGCTGGTCACCGGGTTGCAGCTGGCCGAGGGCGAAGTCTCCGACAGGCCGTAGCCCTCGCAGATCGCGCAGCCGGTCTTCTGCAGCCACAGCTTGGCCACCGCACCTTGCACCGCCATCCCGCCGCCCACGGAGATCTTCAGGTGCGACCAGTCGACCTTGTTGAAATCGGGATGGTTGGCGATGCCGTTGAACAGCGTGTTGACGGCCGGGAAGGTGTGGAACTTCTGCTTCGACAATTCCTTGAGCATGCCCGCCAGGTCGCGCGGATTCGGGATCAGGATCAGCTTGCCGCCCAGGCGCAGGGACAGCATCATGCCGACCGTAAAGGCGAAGATGTGATACAGCGGCAGCGCACAGACGCCAGTGGGCTGCTCGCTGGCGGGGATCCTGCTGGTGGCGGGGGCGTTCCAGGCTTCCGACTGCAGCACGTTGGCGATCACGTTCCGGTGCAGCAGCACGGCGCCCTTGGAGATGCCCGTGGTGCCGCCGGTGTACTGCAGCACGGCGACGTCTTCCGGCTTGATCTCGGGCTTGCGCAGCGTGCCGCGCTGGCCGCGCACGATGGCCTCGTTGAAGCGCACGGCGGCCGGCAGCGAAAAGGCCGGCACCATCTTCTTGACCTTGCGCACCACGTAGTTGACCAGCGCGCCCTTCAGCCCGCCGAGCAGGTCGCCCATGGCGGCCAGCACCACGTGCTTGACGGGCGTGGCGGCAATGCACTGCTGCAGCGTGCCGGCGAAGTTCTCGATGATGACGATCGCCTTGGCGCCCGAGTCCTTGAGCTGGTGCTCCAGTTCGCGCGGGGTGTACAGGGGATTGACGTTCACCACCACGAAGCCGGCACGCAGTACGGCGGCCACCGCCACCGGGTACTGCGGCACGTTGGGCATCATGATCGCCACGCGCTCGCCCTTGGTGAGGCCGAGCCCCTGCAGGTAGGCCGCGAACGCGCGGCTGAGCGAATCGATCTCGCCGTAACTGAATTCCTTGCCCAGGAAGACATAGGCATCGCGGGCGGCGAATTTCTGGAAACTCTCCTCCAGCAGCTGCACGAGCGAGCCGTACTGCGAGGGATCGATATCGGCCGCCACGCCCTGGGGATAGGCGGCCAGCCAGGGGCGGTCGTTCACTGTTGTCATGTCTTCAGCGCCGTCAGCACCTCTTCGAGCATCTTCCTGGCGTCGCCGAACAGCATCCGGTTGTTGTCCTTGTAGAAGAGCGGGTTGTCGACGCCCGCGTAGCCCGAGGCCATGCTGCGCTTCATGACGATCGAGGTCTTGGCCTTCCACACTTCCAGCACCGGCATCCCGGCGATGGGGCTGGTCGGGTCGTCCTGCGCCGCCGGGTTCACGATGTCGTTGGCGCCGATCACCATCGCCACGTCGGTGGCCGGGAAGTCGGCGTTGATCTCGTCCATCTCCAGCACGATGTCGTACGGCACCTTGGCTTCCGCCAGCAGCACGTTCATGTGGCCCGGCATGCGGCCGGCCACCGGGTGGATGCCGAAGCGCACGTTGACGCCCTTCTCGCGCAGGAACTTCGTGATCTCGTAGACCGTGTGCTGGGCCTGCGCCACCGCCATGCCGTAGCCGGGCACGATGATCACGCTCTTGGCATCGCGCAGCAGCTCCGCGGTGTCGACCGCGCTGATCGGCGAGACTTCGCCGGCCGGCTGCGCGGCGTCGCCGCCGCCCTTCACGGGCGCGCCGCCGCCGAAGCCGCCGGCGATCACGCTGATGAAGTTGCGGTTCATGGCGCGGCACATGATGTACGAGAGGATCGCGCCCGAGGAGCCGACCAGCGCGCCCACCACGATCAGCAGGTCGTTGCTCAGCATGAACCCGGTGGCCGCCGCGGCCCAGCCCGAGTAGCTATTGAGCATCGAGACCACCACCGGCATGTCGGCGCCGCCGATGGCCATCACCATGTGCACGCCGAAGGCCAGCGCGATCACGGTCATGACGACCAGCGCCGTCATGCCGGCAGGGACGGTCTCGGCATGCAGGAACACGCGACCGAACCAGAGCACGATCAGCAGTCCCGCCAGGTTCATCCAGTGGCGCCCGGGCAGCAGCAGCGGCTTGCCGCCGATCTTGCCCGAGAGCTTGCCGAAGGCGACGATCGAGCCGGCGAAGGTGATGGCGCCGATCAGGATGCCGACGTAGATCTCCACTTCGTGGATGGCCTTCTCGGCGCCTTCGAAGGAAATCGAGGTGTCCACGTAGCTCGCGTAGCCGACCAGGCAGGCGGCCAGGCCCACCAGGCTGTGCATCAGCGCGACGAGCTCGGGCATCTGCGTCATCTGCACCTTCTTCGCCGCGATCAGGCCGACGCTGCCGCCGACGACCAGGGCGCCGACGATCCACGGATAGCCGCTTGGCGTGATGCGCGGGCCGAACACGGTGGCCAGCACGGCCACGGCCATGCCGATCATGCCGAAGGCGTTGCCGCGGCGCGCGGTCTCGGGATTCGAGAGGCCGCCGAGGCTCAGGATGAAGAGGATGGTCGAGCCGATGTAGGAGACGGTGGCGAGGCTTGCGTTCATGTCCGGTCCCGTTTCCTTATTTGCGGAACATGGCCAGCATGCGCCGCGTCACCGCGAAGCCGCCGAACATGTTGACGGCCGTCAGCGCCAGCGCGAACACGGCCAGGCCGAGGATCACCTGGGTCGGCCGATCGGCTGCGTCGCCCGTGAGCGGCGGCGCGATCTGGATCAGCGCGCCGATGGCGATGATCGAGGAGATCGCATTGGTCACGCTCATGAGCGGCGTGTGCAGGGACGGCTTCACGTTCCAGATCACCATGTAGCCGATGAAGCAGGCCAGCACGAACACGGTGAAATGCGCGAGAAAGCTGGCCGGCGCATAGAGCCCCACCAGCAGGAAGACGATCGCGCCCACCGCGAACACGGTGGCCAGCGTCTTGACCGGCATCGGTTCGCCGCTGCCATGCCCGTGCCCCTTGGGCGCCGCGACCGGCACGGCCGTGGCCTTCGGCTTCGCCGGCGCGGCCGGCAGCTTGGGCGCAGGCGCGGGCCAGGTGATGTCGCCTTGCTTGATCACCGTCAGGCCGCGGATCGCGTCGTCGTCCATGTTGACGTCGATCACGCCGTCCTTGGTCTTGCACAGCTCCTCGACCAGCCGCAGCAGGTTGTTCGAGTACAGCGTGGAGGACTGCTTGGCCAGCCGGCTCACCAGGTCGGTGTAGCCGATGATGGTGACGCCATGCTTGACCACCGCCTGGCCGGGTTCGGTCAGCTCGCAGTTGCCGCCCTGCTCCGCCGCCATGTCGACGATCACGCTGCCGGGCTTCATCGATCGCACCATTTCGGCCGTGATGAGCCGCGGCGCCGGCTTGCCCGGGATCAGCGCGGTGGTGATGATGATGTCGGCGTCGCGCGCCTGCGTGGCGTACATCTCGCGCTGCGCCTGCTGGAAGCCTTCGCTCATGACCTTGGCGTAGCCGCCGCCGCCCGCGCCCTCTTCCTCGTAATCGACCTTCACGAATTCGCCGCCGAGCGAGACGACCTGGTCGGCGACTTCGGCACGCGTGTCGTTGGCGCGCACGATCGCGCCCAGGTTGGCGGCCGTGCCGATCGCCGCCAGGCCGGCCACGCCGGCGCCGGCAATGAAGACCTTGGCCGGCGGGATCTTGCCGGCGGCGGTGACCTGGCCGTTGAAGAAGCGGCCGAAGGCATTGGCCGCCTCGATGACCGCGCGGTAGCCGCTGATGCCCGCCATGGAAGTCAGCGCGTCCATCTTCTGCGCCCGCGAGAGCTGGCGCGGCAGCGCGTCGATGGACAGCACGGTGGCCTTCTTCGCGGCCAGCAGCTGCATCAGCTCGGGGTTCTGCGCCGGCCAGATGAAGCCGATCAGCGTCGCGCCTTCGCGCAGCAGCGCGACCTCGTACGGCGTCGGAGCGCGCACCTTCAAGACGATGTCCGCGCGGGCCCACAGTTCGGCCGCGGTCGGGACGACCTGCGCACCGGCAGCGCGATAGGTGTCATCCGCAAAATTCGCGGCGTCGCCCGCGCTGCTTTCCACCGCCACGGAGAAGCCCAGCTTCACGAGCTTCTCCACCACCTCAGGCACGGTGGCGACGCGTTTTTCGCCAGCGGCCGTTTCCTTCGGCACGCCGATCAGCAAAGGGGCTCGGGTCGTCACGGGGGAGCCGGCGACAGCGGCTTGTTCACCCGCCGTACCGACGGCAGGCACACCGATCTGCATGGACACTTCTCCTCGCTAGCGCGTTGATTGTTGCTTCTCGTTATCCTGAGCGCGAGCTTACATGAAAGCCTCTTGAGCTCTGCACGCGCCCGCCCGGCGTTTCCTTCCTGGCGCACACTGCGCATTCCCCTCGCATGTCCCTGAGCAAAATCATCGGCCTGTCGGCCGCCCTCCACCTGTACCTCGGCCTGCGGCTGGCCCCCAGCCTGCCGCTGCCTGCGGGCATTGCGCTGGCCGTTCTGCTGCTCGCCTCCGCCGTGCTGGTACCGGCCGCGCTGCTCGCGCGACGCCTGCTGCGCTCGGTGGCGGCGGCCGATCGCCTCACCTGGGTCGGCATGCTGTTCATGGGCCTGTTCTCCTCGCTGTTCGTGCTGACCGTGCTGCGCGACGTGCTGCTGCTCGCCTTGCACCTTGCCGGCCGCACGGGCTGGAACGAGCCGACCGCGGCGGCCGTGCCGCTGCTGGCGCTCGCGTTCACGGCGGTCGGTTTCTTCAACGCGCGGCGACCGGCCCGCGTCAAGCGCGTCGACATCTCGCTGCCGGGATTGCCGGCCGCCCTGGCCGGCTTTCGCATCGTGCAGATCAGCGACATCCACGTCGGGCCGACCATCAAGCAAGGCTATCTCCAGGCGATCGTCGAACGCGTGAACGCGCTGCATCCCGACGTGATCGCCATCACCGGCGACCTGGTGGATGGCTCGGTGGCCGAGCTGCGCGCGCACGTGGCCCCGCTGGCCGCACTGCGGGCGCGGCATGGCGTCTTCTTCGTGACCGGGAACCACGAGTACTACTCGGGCGTGCACGGGTGGGTCGACGAATTGCGGCGCCTGCAGATTCGCGTGCTGCACAACGAGCACGTGGTGATCCATCATGAGGGCGCCGACCTGGTGCTGGCGGGCGTGCCCGATTTCAGCGGCCACCATTTCGATCCCGCGCATCGCAGCGACCCGGCGGCCGCCCTGGGCGGCGCGCCGCAAGGGCTGCTGCGCGTGCTGCTCGCGCACCAGCCGCGCACCGCGGCGGCCGCCGCCGAAGCGGGTTTCGACCTGCAGATTTCCGGGCACACGCACGGCGGGCAGTTCCTGCCGTGGAATTGGTTCGTGCCCTTGCAGCAGCCGTTTACCGCCGGGCTGCACCAGCTCGGCCGCTTGCAGGTCTACGTCAGCCGTGGCACCGGTTATTGGGGCCCGCCCAAGCGCCTGGGTGCACCATCTGAAATTTCCGAGCTGCGTCTGGCGCCGTCAGCCTGAGTCCTACAGGCCGGCGGCGCGTTGTCCGACGAGGCTGAGCTAGCGCGGCCGCGAACACTGGTCCCATGGCTCGTACGGCATTCCTTCCCTTCCCCCTCGCCGGCGCTGGCGCTTCCAACGTCATCTACCTCGGAGCGGCCCTGTGCCGCCGCAAGTTCGAACTGTTCTACCCCGATGGTTTCGGGGACGAGACCTATCTCGTGGCCGAGCGCTCGCACAAGGAACGCGCGCATCTCGAATGGGAAACCGAACTCGGTGCCGCCGACTTCCGCAAGCTGCTGGCACGCGGCGAGTTCCGCGCGATCGCCGATGCGGCGGTGCGCATCGAGGCGCGCGCCAATCTGCTGTTCTCGTTCGAACGCATGGCCGTGCGCGACGCGGTCAAGTCGCCGGCCGGCGCGCGGCTGTTCGCCACCGAGCTCTATGCCTTCCTGTACGGGCATGGCTCGCCGCAGCGCCGCTTCAACGACTGGATCGAAGCCCTGGCAGACCTGCCGCAGCGCAAGAGCCGCGTGCTGACCTGGCCGGTGGCCACGGTGTTCGGCTTCATCGCCCGGCCCGACCGGCATCTGTTCTTCAAGCCGCGCGCCATGCGCAAGGCGGCACACGACTACGGCTATGCGCTGGCCTACCAGCCGACCCCCGCGTGGCCGCTGTACCAGGACTTGCTGACCTTTGCGGCGGTGGTGCGGCGCGACCTGGACCGCAAGCCCGGCTTCAAGGCGCGCGACATGGTGGACCTGCAGTCCTTCATGTGGGTGCAGGGCGCGCCCGAGTACCAGCCTTAGAGCCGCCGCGCACGCGCGCGGGCGCAGCGCAGGCTTTCCTCCAGCATCGGCAGCACGTTGAACAGCAGCACGGCCAGCGCCGCACCGGCCAGGTAGGTGGCCGGCCACGGTGTGTACTTCAGTTGCAGCGACAGGTCCGGCCCGCCGCCGTCGAAAAAGGCGAGGACCTCGTCCCAGCGGATCACCGCCAGCAGGGCCAGGATCACCAGCGGCAGCAGTTCCATGAAGCTGTGGACCATCTGCTCGCCGGGCCGCACCGCGCGCAGCGGCACCGTGTAGCGCAACTCGACGAAGGTCGTGACCTCGTGCGCCAGGAAGGCGGCGAACACCAGCAACAGCACCGCGCCATCCGGTTCCAGCAGCGCCACCGCAAGCAGTGCGACCCCGCCTTCGGCCAGCAACAGCCAGTGGAAGGCGTTCTCCGGCAGGCCACTGGTGTGCTCGATGGCCGTGCGGCGATGGCACCACCAATCGGCCAGGCCGGCCGCGATCCACAGCGGGATCACGGCCGCCATCAACAACAACTCCGCGGCGCCTTCGATGCTCACTGTGCGAACTGCTCCGTGCCGACCACGCCGATCTTCTGCAGGCCCAGCCGCTGCGCGCTGGTGAGCGCCGCGGCGACCGGCGCGTACTTGGCGTGCGGATCCGGCCGCACGTGGATCTCCGGCTGCTGCGGCCCCCGCGCAGCGTCGCGCAAACGCTCGTCCAGTGCGGCGCGGTCGGCCAGCAATTCGCCGTTCCAGACGAATTGACCGGCGGCGTTCACCGCCAGTTCCACGATCACCGGCGGCTGGTCGGGCGGCGGTGCATTGCGCCCCGGCATTTCCAGGCGCACGGCATTCAGCTGGATCGGGATCGTGATGATCAGCATGACCAGCAGCACGAGCAGCACGTCCACCAGCGGCGTGGTGTTGATGGCCACCATCGGTTCGGGATCGGGCTCGCTGCCAGCGCGGATGTGCATGGTTACTGTGGCGGTTCGGTGAGGAAGCCGACGCGCGCGACCCCCGCCTGCTGCGCCGCCAGGACGACCCGGCCGATCGCCTCGTAGTCGGCACGCACGTCGCCGCGGATATGCACTTCCGGTTGCGGCTGCATCGCGGCGATCTTCGCCAGCAGATCCTTGAGCGACTGCGCATCAGGCAGGCGCGTGTCGAACCACCAGGTGCCGCCCTGGGCATCGACGGTGACGATCACGTTCTCCTGCTGTGCGTCCGCCCGCTGGTTCTGCTCGCGCGGCAGCGCCACCGCGATCGCGCTGTTCACGACCGGGATGGTGATCAGGAAGATGATCAGCAGCACCAGCATCACGTCGACCAGCGGCGTGGTGTTGATCTCGGCGATCAGCGCGTCTTCGCCTTCCTGCTGCGCGGCATAGCGGATCGCCATCGCCTCAGCCCGCCTTCCCACCGGTCGCCAGCAGCACCGTGTGCAGGTCCGAGCCGAAGGCGCGCACCGTGTCCATCGCCACCTTGTTGCGCCGCACCAGCCAGTTGTAGCCCAGCACCGCCGGCACCGCGACGGCCAGGCCGATGGCCGTCATGATCAGGGCCTCGCCCACCGGCCCGGCGACCTTGTCGATCGAAGCCTGCCCGGATGCACCGATGCGCACCAGCGCGTTGTAGATGCCCCAGACCGTGCCGAACAGGCCCACGAAGGGCGCGGTCGATCCCACCGTCGCCAGCACCGCGAGCCCCTCCTGCGTGCGGCTGTGCACCGTGCCCACCGCGCGTTCGATGCTCTGCGCGACCCAGGTATTGAGGTCCACCTTGCCGATCAGGCCGTCGTGCTTGCGCGTGGCCTCGATCGCCGATTCGGCAACGAAGCGATACGGGCTGCCCGCCTGCAGTTTCTGGGCGCCCTGCTGCACCGAGTCAGCCTTCCAGAAGCTGGCATTGGCGGCGCGGCCTTGCCCGCCCAGGCGCGACTGCGCGAGCAGCTTGGCGACCAGCACGTACCAGCTGGCCAGCGACATCACCACCAGGATCACGATGGTTGCGCGGGCAACGACATCGCCCTGCCCCCAGAGCGCGCCCAGCCCGTACGGGTTGGCGGACGCGGGCGGCGCCTGGATGGCAGGAAGGGCGGACTGGGCGCCGGCGGTGAGCGCACCGGACAGCAGGAGAAGCAGCGCGACAGCGCGAGAACGCAGCATGGAATGAGAAGCGGTCCTGGACAGCCACCATTCTGGCCTACAAACCAGATAATCGGCGCATGGACAACCGTTGGCGACCCAGCGTGACCGTGGCCGCAGTGATAGAGCGCGACGGCCGCTTCCTCATGATCGAAGAGGAAACCTCGGAGGGCTTGCGCATCAACAATCCCGCGGGCCACCTCGAGCCGGGCGAGACGCCCGCGGAGGGCTGCACGCGCGAGGCGATGGAGGAGACGGCCTGGCACTTCCGCCCAACCGCCCTGCTGGGCGTCTACATCTCACGCTTCCAGCGCTCGATCACCGGCGAGGACATCACCTATCTGCGCTTTGCCTTCACCGGCGAACTCGGCGAGGAAGAGGTGGGCCGCCCACTCGACGAGGGCATCGTCCGCACGCTCTGGATGACGCCCGATGAATTGCGCGCCACCCACGAGCGGCACCGCAGCCCGCTGGTGCTGAAGTGCCTGGAGGACTACCTGGCGGGCGTGCGACTGCCCCTGTCGGCGGTGTATTGCGACGACAGCATCCGCGGCCCGGGCCGCGAACGCGACCCGCGCATCAGCGACGGCGAAGGCCGTTGAGGCTCACTCGGCTTTCGCGCCGGATTCCCTGACGATACGGTCCCACTTCCTGGTCTCGTCGCGGATGTAGCCGGCCAGCACCGAAGGCGGCATGTTGCCCGGCGTCACGCCCTGCTCCACGAACCTGGCCTTCACGTCGGGCGCCGCCAGCGCCGCCTGCAGTTCCTTGTGCATGCGGTCGACGATGGCCTCGGGCGTGCCATGCGGCGCCATCAGCGCGAACCAGGTGATCATCTCGTAGTCCTTGACGCCGGCCTCCGACAGCGTGGGCACGCCGGGGTAGGCGGGCGAGGGCTTGCCGCTCGTGACGGCCAGCGCGCGCACCTTGCCGGAGCGCACGTGCGGCGCAGCCGAGGGGCTGGTCTCCAGCGCCATCTGGATCTGGCCGGCAATCAGGTCGGCCATCATCGGCGCGCCGCCCTTGTAGGGCACGTGCGTGATCTGCGTGCCGGTCATCATGCGGAACAGCTCGCCGGCCAGGTGCTCGGTGCTGCCCGGGCCGGCGGAGCCGTAGTTCACCTTGCCCGGGTTGGCCTGGATGTAGGCGATCAGTTCCTTCACGTTCTTCGCCGGCACCGAGGGATTGACGATCAGCACGTTCGGTGTGATCGCCACCAGGCCGATCGGATCGAAGTCCTTGGTGAAGTCGTACGACAGGCTCTTGTACAGGCCCGGTGCGATGGCATGCGCGATGGTCGCCAGGAAGAAGGTGCTGCCATCGGCCGGGGCGCGCGCCGCGGCGGCCGCACCCAGCGTGCCGCCGGCGCCCGCCTTGTTCTCGATCACCACGGGCTGGTGCAGCGCCTCGGAGAGCTTCTGGCCGACGATGCGGCCGAGGATGTCGGTGGTGCCACCGGGGGCGAAGGGGACGATCAGCGTGATCGGTTTGGCGGGCCAGGCATCGGCGGCGTGGACGCCAGCGCCGGCCAGCCAGCCGGTGGCGGCCAGAGTCGCCACCAGGGCGCGACGGGTGCGCGAGAAGCGGGTCATGTTGTCTCCTTTTTTGCTTGACCGGACGAGGAAGGGATCAGTCTGCGCCCAGCTGCAACCGGCTCGGCAGCCGCTTTTCAAGGGCGTACTTGAAGAGCGCGGCGCTGCGGTAGATGGCATGCGCGAACTTGCCGTAGGGCAGCGTGAGGAACAGAGCCATCACGATACCGAGGTGCACCGCCAGCGTCACTCCCATCAAGCCCGTATCTCGCAACAGCAGCAAGGCGAAGCCGCTGGCGCTGGTGGCCAGCAGCAGCGCGATGAAACCGCGGTCCATGGGCCGCTGCGCCACGTCGCCCTGGCGCGGGTCGCGACGCAGGTTCAGCCACAACAGGCCGGCCGGCCCGGCAAGCAGGCCGATGCCGCCGAGGCTGCCCAGGACGACGGGCAGGCTGGTCAACGCATAGGGCGCTTCCTGCCGCAGCACAAAGTGGTACAGCGTGGCCACGCAGGTCGCGGCAAAACAGAGCAAGAAGCCGTAGAAGGTCAGGTGATGGAAGCGCCGGCGCGCCTGCGAGTAGCGATCGTCCTCGTTGTTGCAGCCGTCGCCGTGGCCACCACCGAGGTACTTCAGGCGCGCCACGTCGTGCGTGGCTTCCACCGCCGCCGGTCCGCGCGCAGCGGCCAGCAGCGGGCCCTGCCCGCGCGGCAGGTCGGCCGCCGGCGAGACCTCCCGCCAGAACCGGCGCGCGCCCATGCCGAGCGCGAACACGGCAAAGGCAAACACCAGCCCGAACACCGTCGCCATGAAGTTGTGCGGGAACACCGCATAGAAGTGCCCGCCGAGCGGCTGCTGCAGCACCGGCCCGGCCATGGTCAGCGCCAGCACCAGGAACAGCGCCAGGCCGAAGGCCAGGGACAGCGCGGTGGTCGCGCCGGCCTTGCGATAGAGCACGCCGAAGGCGCGCGGCCACGCGTACTCCTCATAGGTCACCGCGCGCACCTGCGCCATGGCCTGGGGGAAGTTCACCGCGAATTCGTGCGGCGGCGCGTACTGGCAGGCGTACAGGCAGGCGCCGCAGTTGTGGCACAGGTTGGCCAGGTAGTGCAGATCCGCCTGGCCGAACTCGAGCCGCCGGGTCATGGCCGGGAAGACGGCGCAGAAGCCCTCGCAGTAGCGGCAGGCATTGCAGATCTGCATCTGCCGCGCCGCTTCGGTTTCGGCCGGTACCAGGGCCAGCTTGCCCGTCGCCAGCTTGCCGTTCGCCAGCGCCGCGGCCTCGCGGGTCAGCGCCTCAAGCTGCTGCATGCTGCGCCTCCTGCAATGCCGCTGCGGCGGCGCGCGTGCCGGCCAGGCGCCCGAAGGCCGTGCCTATGCTCATGCCGACGCCGGCCGTGTAGCCCTTGCCCAGCACGTTGCCGGCCATCATTTCGCCGGCGACGAACAGGTTGTCGCTGGGCCGGCCGTCGAAGTGCACGGCCGCCTCGTGGTTGGTTTTCAATCCGAGATAGGTGAAGGTGATGCCCGGCCGCAGCGCGTAGCCGTAGAAGGGCGGAGTGTCGATCGGGCGCGCCCAGTGCGTCTTGGGTGGCCGCACGCCTTCGGTGACGCAGTCGTCCAGCACGGTGTGGTCGAAGCTGCCAGGGCGGCACGCGGCATTGAAAGCGTTCAGCGTCTCCATGAAGGCGGCCTCGGGCAGGCCGAGCTGGCGCGCCAGGGCTGGCAGTGAGTCGGCTTTCTCGCCGGGAAACACGGGCGGCATGAAGCGGCCGACCGCCTTGCTGTCGATGATGCAGTAGCCGATCTGCCCCGCCTGCTGCGCCACCAGGCGGCCCCAGATGGCGTAGCGCTTGGGCCAGAAGTCTTCGCCCTCGTCATAGAAGCGGCGCGCATCGCGATTGAGCATCACGCCCAGCGAGACGCAGTCGACGCGCGTGACGATGCCGCCGTCGTAGAGCGGCGCGCGCGCGTCGATGGCGACGCAATGCATCTGCGTCGCGTCGCCGATGATGTCGGCGCCGTGCCGCATCATGTCCTTGAGCAGCACGCCCTGGTTGAAGCGCGTGCCGCGCACCAGGAAGTTGTCGGCCGGCCATTCGCCGCGCTCGTTCTGCCCCCACGCCTGGCGCATCCATTCGCGGTTGGACTCGAAGCCGCCGGCCGCCAGCACGCAGGCGCGCGCGGCGATGCGCTCCTCGCCAACCCAGGCGGCGACGAAGCGGCCGTCCTCGATCTCGAGCCGGCTCACCGGCGCCTCGTAGCGCACCTGCACGCCCAGCTCCTGCGCGCTGCGGAAATAGGCATTGACCAGCGCCTTGCCGCCGCCCATGAAGAAGGCGTTGGTGCGCGACAGGTGCAGCGTGCCCGAGAGCGAGGGCTGGAAGCGCACCCCATGCTTGCGCATCCAGGGCCGGCACGTCGACGAGGCGCGGATCACGTAGCGCGCGAGCTGCTCATTGGAGTTGCCGCCGGTGACCTTCAGCAGGTCCTGCCAGAACTCCTCTTCGGGGTAGGCCTCCAGCAGCACGTCCTGCGGGGTGTCGTGCATGCAGCGCAGGTTGCGCACGTGCATGGAATTGCCGCCGCGCCAGGCCAGCGGGGCGGCCTCCAGCAGCAGCACGCTGGCGCCGGCTTCGCGCGCCATCAGGGCGGCGCAGAGGGCGGCGTTTCCGCCGCCAATGACAAGGACATCGATCATGGAGCCGGGAGTCTAGCCGGCCAGATTGTGCAAGGCTTCACCCCCGCACCAGCGGCGCAGGTTGTCCAGGAACATGCGCTCCACGCGCACGGCGTTGCCGTCGGAGAAGCCGGCGCTGTGCGGGGTGGCGATCACGTTCGGCAAGCCCCACAAGGGCGAGTCCGCCGGCAGCGGCTCGTGCGCGAAGACGTCGAGGAAGGCGCCCGCCAGCCGACCGCCCTGCAGCGCCGCGATGAGGGCCGGTTCGTCGATGATTTCCCCGCGCGCCACGTTCACCAGGCGCGCAGCGGGCGGCAGCAAGGCCAGCATCTTCGCGTCGATCAGCCCGCGGGTGCGCTCGGTCAAGGGACACGCGAGCAGCAGCCAGTCCGCCGTGGGCAGCGCCTCGTGCAGGCGTTCCGCGGGAACCACCGCGAAGCCGGGACCGGCGGGCTGGTCGTGCTGCCTCACCACCGTCACCCGCAGGCCCAGCGCCTGCAGCAGGTGTCCGATCCGTTGGCCGATCGGGCCCCAGCCAAGCAACACCGCGTGCTGGCCCTCGAGATCGCGCGGCAGCCCGGTCGCGATCAGGGGCGCCCAGCGCGCCTCGCCTTGCGCTGCCCACAATTGCGGCAGGTGACGGGCCAGGGCCAGCAGTCCGGCGACGGCCGAGTGCGCCACCACACCGGCGTTCGCGCCCGAGGACGTGGTCACCTGCACCCCGCGCTCGCGCAGGCGCACGTACACCGGACGATCAGCGCCGGCCGAGTGCGCATGCACCCAGCGCAGCGACGGCGCCCCCTCCATCGCCGCGTAGAACGCACGCGTCGCCGGCTGCAGTTCGTGCTTGGTCGACAGCCCGGTGACGTCGCGCGAGACGAAGGCGACATCGGCATCCACACCGGCTGCGTCCGGCGCGAGCAGCACGTACGGCTGCTCAGCCAGCACCGCAGCGAGGTCGCCAGCCAGGCGGCCCGCGGCCTGCTGCGACAGCAGGATGCGCAAGGGAGCAGCCAAGCGCGGCTCGCTCAATCCGCGGTCGCCTTCGACTCGTGCACGATCACTTTCCACTTGTCGTACTCCTTGCGCACGAACAGGCCGAACTGCGCCGGGGACCCGCCCACCGGGTCGGCGCCTTCGCGGATCATCTGCGCTTCCAAAGAGGGCAGCGCTTCGTTGACGCTCTTGTTCAGCAGCGCGATCACCGGCTCGGGCGTGCCCTTGGGCGCGAAGAAGCCGAACCACGAGCCGGCCTCGAAGCCGGGGAAGCCCTTCTCCGCCACCGTTGGCACGCCGGGCAGCGAGCGCGAGCGGTGCGCGCTGCTGACGGCCAGCGCGCGCAGCTTGCCGGCGCGGATGTGTTCGATCACCGAAGGAATGGTGGCGAACATGAATTGCACGCGCCCGGCCAGCAGGTCCTTCAATGCGTCCGCGCCCTTGTACGGCACGTGGGTCGTCTCGATGCCGCCGCGCTGGCTGAGCATGTAGCCGGACAGGTGCGAAGAAGTGCCGACGCCCGTGGAGCTGTAATTGAGCTTGCCCGGATTCGCCTTCGCATAGGCGATGAACTCGTCGACGCTCTTGGCCGGCAAGGAGGGATGCACCACCAGCACGTTGGGCACGTCGGCGATCTGCACGATGGGTACGAGATCGGTGAGCGGATCGATGTTCAGCTTGCGATACAGCGTCGGATTCACCGCGATGGGGCCGACCGAATCGACGATCAGCGTGTAGCCGTCGGGCGCGGCGCGCGCCGCGAACTCCGTGCCGATGTTGCCGCCGCCACCCGGCTTGTTGTCGACGATGAAGCTCTGGTTGAAGCGCTCCGACAGCTTCTGGCTGACCGCGCGCGTGAGAATGTCGGTGGTGCCGCCGGCGGTGAACGCCACGATCACGCGCACCGGCTTGCCCGGGTAATCGGCGGACTGCGCGAAGGCCAGGCGGGTGGGCAGCGTGGCGGCCGCGGCAAGCGCACCGGCGCCCGCCACGAAGCCGCGCCGCCGCAGGGCGGAAAGCGAACTGGGCATCTTTGTCTCCTGGGTTGTTCTTGTTCGTGCGCTTCAGTCGCGGTAGCCGGGATCGAGGCGATCGAGCTTGCGCAGCAGCCCCGGCCACTCCATCACGCCGTAAGGCCGGCGCGTGCCCGGCTGGTAGTTGTTCCAGGTCTCTTCCAGCACCGGCTGCGGCACGCCCTGCAGCGGCGTGTTGCACGACATGGCGCCGATCTGGGAGCGGCACGCCAGTTCGAGGCGGTGCGTCCAGTTGAACGCCTCGCCGGTCGTGCGGCCCACCACCAGCGCGCCGTGGTTGCGCAGGATCACCGCCTCGCGGTCGCCGAGGTCCTTCAGCAGCGACTGCTGCTCCTTCGTGTCGAGCACCACGCCCTGGTAGTCGTGGTAGCCGATCTTGAGGAAGCGCATCGCCGTCTGCGTGATCGGCAGCAGGCCGCATTCGAGGGAGGAGATCGCCATCGACGCCCAGCTGTGCGTATGGATCACGCAGCCGACCTCGGGCCGCGCCGCATGCACGGCGCTGTGGATCACGTAGCCGGCCTTGTTGACGCCGTACTTCAGCGCGCCGAAGTCGGGGCTCGAGAGGATGTTGCCGGCGAGGTCCACCTTGAGCAGGCAGGACGCCGTGATCTCCTCGTACATCATCCCGTAGGGGTTGATGAGGAACGCGCCCTCCTCGTCCGGGACGCGGCACGAGATGTGATTGGCCATCATGTCGGCCATGCCATAGAGCTCCACCAGCCGATAGCACGCGGCCAGGTCGACGCGGGCCTGCCACTCGGCTTCGGAACACTTGCCCCGCATCGAAGGGATGTCGAGGACGCCTGCTTGCTTCAATTCACTCTCCTTGGTAGGGCGCGGATGCCCGCGATCGCGCGACTGTAGGCCCGGCCGCGGGGTCACCGCCATCCGGAGAAATCATGGGCCATCTCGGATCGTGATGGCGCTCATCGCGCGCATTTGCCCGTGAGGGCGCGCGCGGCGACCGAAGGCAGCTGCAGCAGGCCACCGGCCTGGGGCGCAGTCGCGGGCGCGTGCAGGCAATCGTCGCGGCCGGCGCCTTCCACGCCTTCGGCCAGCGGATCCTTGCGATCGCGGCGCAACTGCTCGTTGGCCATGTCGGCCAGGCTGCGGCGCTGCGTGTTGAAGGGGCCGGGCACCAGCTGGCGCGGGGACGGCGCGATCAGCGGCGCCGGCGGCAGCGCCGGCGGGCGCGCGATCGCCGGCG
>NZ_JAQGNQ010000103.1 GCF_028291745.1 Ramlibacter sp.
CACGCAGCGCCGCCAGGCGGCTCGCCACCCACTCGACCGCCGGGCCGCCCTCGCCTTCGCGCGGCCCGCCCTCGTAGCCGGCGGGGGCGCGCCACAGGGTGGCGAAATCGCCCTGCCAGCGTTCGGCCAGTGCGCTCAGCGTCACGGTCTGCTCGGTGCCCGCTGCCCGCAGCGTCGCGGTGCGATCGGTGACGGCGGAGAGGATCGCGTAGGAGGGCTGGCCGCTCTGGGCGTCGAGCGTCACGATGCCGGGGCGTCCGAGCTGGCGGATCAACGCGAGGCTCAGGGCCTTGTTGAAGCATTGCACGCCGCTGCGGGCCAGCGCCTCGCACGGCTCGCCGACGGGCGCGGGCAACTTCCAGGCCTGCGCCAGTTCGCGCCAGGCATCGCCCTCGTCGTGCAGCAGGGTCGCGGGTGCCTGGGGCGGCGGGCTCGCCGCGGTCGCCGAGGTCGCCGCGGTCGCCGAGGTCGCCGAGGTCGCAATGCTCGCAGTGGTCGCACTGGTGGCCGTCGTTGCCGAGGTCGCCACCAACGCGGTTCGTGCTGGCGATGCCGCCACGCGCACCGGCGCCGCCGCGACCGGCGCGGGGTGCGAGGCCAGGCTCGGTGTCGCCACGTGTGCCGCCGGCTGGGCCACGCCCACAGGCGCCGTCTCGCTGACGTGCGTCACCGCCGCCAGCAGGCCCGCGCCAGCGGCCAGGCCGAGCGCGCCGGCCACCATGCTGCGGGACCACGGCCGCGCCGGCTGGCTCGCGCGCGGGAACACTTCCGCGGCGGCCTGCGTGACGATGCGCCGCGTCACCTGCCCCTGCCCTCCGGCATAGGCACCAAGCAAGGCCCGGTCGCACAGCAGGTTGATGCGGCGCGGCACGCCGCCGCTGGCGGCATGCACCTTGCGCAGGGCCGCGCGGTCGAAGGGCAACGGCCGCTCAAGGCCGCAGACTTCCAGCCGATGGCGCACGTATTGCGCGCTCTCTTGCTCGCCAAGCGCGCCGAGGTGATAGCGCGCGATCACGCGCTGCGCCAGTTGTTCCAGTTCCGGCCGGGCCAGCATCGCCCGCAGTTCCGGCTGTCCGATCAGGATGATCTGCAGCAGCTTGCGCTCGCTGGTTTCCAGGTTGGTCAGCAGCCGCAGCTGCTCCAGCACCTCGGGCGACAGGTTCTGGGCTTCGTCGATCACCAGCACGTTGTTGCGCCCGCCCGCGTGCGCCTGCAGCAGGAAGTCATTGAGCGGATCGAGATAGTCCTTGACGGTGGCCGGCCGGTGCGCGGGCAAGGCCACGGCAACGCCGAACTCGTGGCAGACGGTCTCCAGCAGTTCGATGACCGTGAGCTTGGGATTGAAGATGTAGGCGACGTTGCAATGCTCCGGCACCTGCTCGAGGAAGCAGCGGCAGACCGTGGTCTTGCCGGCGCCGATCTCGCCCGTCAGCAGCACGAAGCCGCCGCCGCCCTGCACGCCGTACAGCAGGTGCGCCAGGGCCTCGCGGTGCTGCTCGCTCATGAACAGCAGGCGAGGATCGGGGGCGATCGAGAACGGCTCCTGCTTCAGCCCGAAATACGCGGCATACATCCCGGCAAGGATAACCGGCGCAGATCACTGCGCCCAGTGGAGCGACCCGGTCAAGCCACGACGGCAAGCGTGCGGCGCACCCGGCGCACGCGGAAGGCGCTGGTGATCAGCAGCACTTGCGACGCGATCACGACCAGCCATACGCCGTGCCACTGCTGGCGATCGAGCAGCGCGCCGAAGATCAGCGGCGCGATCGCCTGGCCGACGTCGAGCCCGGAATAGACCACGCCATAGACGCGGCCGCTCGCGTTCTCGGGTGTGGAACGTTTCACGAGCATGTCGCGCGAAGGCCCCGCGATGCCCGTGGCAAAGCCCATGACCCCGAACAGCGCCGGGATCAGGACGGCCGGCAAGGCCGCGAACGACAGTGTCGCGGCAATCACGATGCCGACCCCGAAGCCGACACCCACCACGCGCTCGCACCGCGAGGGATCGGCGGCCAGAAAGCCGCCGAGCACCACGCCGCCGGCGCTGCACACCATGAAGACCGTCACGCAGATGGCGGCCAGGGCCACGGGCATGTCGTGCAGATGGCGGGCCGCCTGCGGCGCGTAGGCCTGCACTCCGGTGAGCACGCCGGCGTACACCAGGAAGAAGGCAAAGCACATCCACACCGCGGGAATGCGCAGGAAGTCGAAGCTGCCTTCCTGCGCCGTCGATCCGGTAGCCGCTGGCCGCGGCGCCGCGGGCAAGTCGAGGCTGGCGCGGTTCACCCACAGCAGCAGGAACACGGCGAGCGCGACGCCGCCGCCCGCGGCCAGCGCAATGCGCCAGTTGAAGGCCAGAGTCAGGGGCACCACCAGCAGCGGCGCCACCGCCCAGCCCAGGCTGCCCGTGACACCGTGCACGCTGTACGCGTGACCGAGCCGGCGGGGACTGATCTTGCGGTTCAACAGCGTGTAGTTGGCCGGATGGAACACGCCGTTGCCAGCGCCGCCGATAATCGCGCACAGGGCCATGACCGCGTAGCTGGGACTGGCCGCGAAACCGAAGGCACCGGCCGCGACCAGCAGCAGGCCGCCGAACAGGATGGGGCGCGGCCCGAAGCGGTCGACCAGGAATCCCGAGACGGTCTGCATCGCGCAGGAGACCACGAAGAAGATCGTCATCACGAATCCCAGCTGCGTGAAGCTGACCCCGAAGGCATCCTTCAGCCAGGGGAACAGCGGCGGCAGCAGCAACTGGCCGAAGTGGCTGACCAGGTGGGCGATGCCAACCAGGCCGATCACTTGCGCGTCCTGGCGCAGGGGGGCGGAAGCGGGGGCGGAAAGCGTGCTGGTGGCCGTCGTCATCCTTTCGATGGTAATGGTACCGCCGCGATTCCGGCCATGGGCCAGCCGCCGAGCCGCTTCCAGGCGCGGGCGGACTGAATCCGGCAAGGTCGACCGTTTTTTTCCTACATTCAACACCAGCGCGTTCTGACCGTTGAGCTTCGGCCGGTTTCCCACAATCCGCGGGCGGCCGAGGATTGGATCGGCCAGCGGAGGGATCAGCGTAATGAGCAATTCAAACGACACCCGGCCCGAGGACGGCAACCCCGATGGGCACCCGAGCGCCACGGACCAGGAAGGCGGCCATTCCGGCGAGGGCGCGGCCAGCGCCCTGGCGCAATTGAAGACGCAGACGAAGCAGCACCGCCGGCAGGCGGGTGACGGCGAGGATCCGTCTGGAGGGTCTTCGCAATGAGCGGCGGCAGCCCGAACCAGGAGCAGCGCCCGCGCGAGCACCCCCAGCCGCACGAGGACGGCAAGCGCAGCGGTGAAGGCTCCAACACCGCGCTGGAGGCGCTGATCCGCCAGCGCAAGATGGCCGAAGGCCCGGAGCCGAGCGACCCGGTTCCCCCCGGCTGAGCCGCTACCCTACACTGGGCACGTGTCCACCATCCGCAGCGCCGGCCTGCTCATGTTCCGACGCCGCGCCGGTGCGGTGGAACTGCTGCTCGCCCATCCGGGCGGGCCGTTCTGGACCCGCCGCGACGAAGCGTCCTGGACCCTGCCCAAGGGCGAGATCGGACCGGACGAGGACCCCCTGGCGGCGGCCTGCCGCGAATTCCAGGAGGAGACCGGGTTCACCGGCACGCCGCCCTTCCTGCCGCTGGGCGAACTGCGCCAGAAAAGCGGCAAGCGCATCACGGCCTGGGCCTTCGAGGGCGATGCGGATCCCGCGCGCCTGGTGAGCTACTGCTTCGAGATGGAGTGGCCGCCGCGCTCCGGCCGCATGCAATCATTTCCCGAGGTCGACCGGGTCGAGTGGTTCGACCCCGGGATGGCGCGGCGCAAATTGATCGCGGGCCAGGCGCCGTTCGTGGACGCGCTGGAGCAGTGGCTGCAGGGCGTCGGTCAGCCTGGCTGATCGGCTTTCGCGGACGAGCGCGCTGCCTGCCCGGCCTGCGGCGGCGGCGACGTTCGCTGCACGTGCCGGGTGATCCAGTCGACGATGCGCTCGGCCGCGTCCTGGCGCACCGAGGGCGCGCCCTCGCCCAGGAAGTGGTGGTCCTCGCCGGGATACAGCACCAGTTCCGCCGGCGTGCTGCGGGCGCGCATCAGGCTCACGAACAGTTCTTCCGACTGGCACTTCGGGCAGCGCTCGTCGTTTGCGCCCTGCATGAAGAGCGTGGGCGTGGTCGCCTTCTCGACGTGGGCCATCGGCGAGAGCTTCGCGGCGAGCTGCCGGTCGAAGCGATCCTTGGAACCCATGTAGTACGGGTCGGCGTAGTAGCCGCCGTCCGAGGTGCCGTAGTGGGTCTCGATGTTGCCCACGGGCGCCATCACCACGGCCGCGCGGAACTCGGCGGTGTTGCCGATGGTCCAGGCGCTGAGGTAGCCCCCATAGGACTTGCCGCAGATCGCCAGACGCGCGTCGCACACGCCCTCGTCGCGCAGCTGCTGCACGGCGGCCAGGTGCTGCGGCAGGTCGTACTCGCCCCAGTGGCCGGCCAGCCGGTCGCAGAACTCGCGGCCATAGCTCGCCGAGCCGACCGCGTTGAGTGCCAGCACCGCCCAGCCCTGGGCGCACAGCACCTGCCAGTACACGTTGGTGTCGAAGTCCAGCAGCGCGTAGGCGGCCGGGCCGCCGTGCACGTCGTTCAGCAGGGGCAGCGGACCGGTGCGGCCTTCCGCGCGCAACAGCCAGCCCTCGATGGTCTCGGTGCCGCCGCGGCCATCGGGCACCTGGAATTCCCAGGTTTCGGCCAGGATGGGCAAGCGCTCATTCCACCACGGATTGAAGTCACTCAGTTGCCGCTCGCCGCCGTCGGCCGGGCACAGGTGCACTTCGCTCGGCTGCGAAGGATGGTCGATCGTGTAGAGCATGGCCTCGCCAGCGGGAGCGAAGGCGCCGATCTGGCGATTGCCCGCCACCAGAACCTGCAGCGAGCTGTCCGCGACCGCGGTGCGCACGATCTGGTGGCGGCCCCGATGCTGGCGCGCGAACAGCAGGCTGCGCGAGTCGTCCGCCCAATGCACGGATTCCGGATCGCTCACCTGCAGGTCGGCGTCGCCCAGGCGCTGCACGCGGCCGCTCGCGAACTCCAGCAGGTACAGGTTGGTCTGCGCATCTCCCTCTTCGCGCGTGGCGCTGAAGGCCAGCCACAGTCCGTCGGGTGACCAGACGGGACTCATGACCGTCGCGAATTCCCGGGTCAGCTGCCGCGCACCGCTGCCATCGGCATCGCACACCCACAGGTCGCTGCGGTGCGCGAAGCGGCCTTCGCGGGTGCGGTTGTACGCGACGTGGCGGCCGTTGGGCGACGGGCAGAACGCCAGCACGTCGAACGGGCCGTCGGTGATTTGCGTGTGCTCGCCGCTGGCGGCATCGAGCTGGAACAAGTGGATCTCGCGCGTGAGCATGTAGCCCATGCCGTCGCTCTTGTACGGCAGCTTCCACGCCAGCTGGGGCTGCACCTTGCGCTGCTTCGGCTTGCGACCGTTCGCTCGCTCGCCACGCCAGTCCGGGTCGACCGGCACGGCCGCGGAGACGAGCAGGCTCTTGCCGTCGGCGGCCCAGCGCAAGTCCCCCGCGGCGCCCGGCAACTGGCCGAGCGGCGCGGCGTCGCCGCCGCCCTCCAGCCGCAGCAGATGCACCGCGGCCGTGCCGCCCCGGGTGGAAACGAAAGCCAGCCGGCCGCCGTCGGGCGACCAGCGCGGCGAGCTGTCCAGTCCGGGGCCGCGCGTCAGCTGGTACGGCGCGCGGCCATCCAGCGGGACGCCCCAGATGCAGGTGAGATAGCCGTCCTTCTCGCGGTCGACGGAACGGACCGTGCACGCCGCCATGTGGGGCGTGGCGTCCAGTTCCGTCACTTTCTGGTGGAGATACAGGTCCTCGATGGTGAATGGCTTTTGCGACATGCGCACCATCCTGCGGCGGCCCTGCGCTTGCCTTTGTAGGACGCCGCCAAGCCTGCGCGCGGCTCGTTGCCGCACGCGCGGGCCGCAAGCTCAGGCGGTGGCGTACGCAGCTTCCCGCGCCGCGCGCGAAGGCCCGGCGGGCACGCTGGCCTGCACCGGTTCCTCTTCATGCTCGGCATCTGCGACCTGCGAGCCTGCCGCCGCATGCAGCCAGGCGGCGCGGATGGCCTGCATGGCTTCTTCCACCGTCAGACGGGACTCGCCCTTGATGCGCACCCAGTTGGCGCAGAGCGACTTCTCGGCTTCCTCGAAGCGGTCGCCGTACTGGACGAAGCCGATGTAGCCGACGCAATAGGCGGGCGCGTAGTCCTGCTCGTAATTGCACTCGGCGCGGTAATAGGACTCGCCGGTATGCGCGCTCTGCCAGTAGGCATCCTCACGGGCGACGTCGATGCGCCCGTCGATGCGGACCTCCGGTTCGTCCGCTTGTTCCTGCCAGAAATCCTGTGCGATGGCGGTCATGACCGTCTCTCCGTGTTGGTGTTGCTGGCACGAATGATCGCGATGCAGCCAGCCCGACCGCGTAGGACGCACGAGCCGCGCCCTTGTCGGAGGCAGTACCCGCCGGGTGCAGGCGCCCTCCCGGCGCCGGGAGCGAAAACAACCATCGGCAGAGGCACCGCCGGCATGCGCATGTCCCCTGGGCGCTTGCACGATCCTCACGCCCGCCGATACTGCACGGCTCATCGGAGGTCGCATGGAAAGCAGAGACAAGGTGGTGGTGGTCACGGGCGGCGCCAGTGGCATAGGCGCCGGCATGGCCCGGCGGTTCGCCCGGGAAGGGGCACGCGGCGTCGTGATTGCCGACGTCAACCTCGAACGCGCTCAGGGCGTGGCGCAGGGCCTGGGCGCGCAGGCGATCGCGGTGCGCTGCGACGTGAGCCAGGAGGCGGAGATCCAGGCGCTGGTCGCCAAGGCACGCGAGCGCTTCGGCCGCATCGACATCTACTTCTCCAATGCCGGCATCCTGGGCCCGCTCGGTGGGCTGGAGATCGAGAACGCCCTTTGGGACAGGATGTGGCACGTCCACGGCATGGCGCACGTGTGGGCCGCGCGGGCGGTGATTCCGGAGATGGTGGAACGGGGCGAAGGCTACTTCCTGGTCACCGCTTCAGCCGCGGGCCTCCTGAACATCGTCGAGACGCCGGCCTATGGCGTGACCAAGCACGCCGCCGTCGCGATCGCCGAGTGGCTGCGCATTGCCTATGGCCGCAAAGGCGTGCGCGTGTCCTGCCTGTGCCCGCAGTCCGTGGAGACCGACATGACGCGCGACGGCAGCGGCTCCGCCGGCATCGACGGCGTCGTCACTCCCGAACAGGTGGCGGACGTCGTGATCGAGACGATGCGCGACGAACGCTTCCTGGCCCTGCCCCACCCCGGGGTGGCGAAGTACCTGCAAGCGAAGGGGCAGGACTACGACCGCTGGCTGGGCGGCATGCAGAAGCTCCATGCGCGCTACATGGAGCAGCCGCCCCCCGGCTGATCAGTGACCCAGCAGACCGGCCAGCCCGGTGATGATCAGGTACAGGGCAATGATGTAGTTGAGCAGCCTGGGCATGATCAGGATCAGGATGCCGGCGATCAGCGCGGCGACCGGGCCGAGGTGCTGGATGTATTGCATGGAGGGGCTCCTTCGTTGTGGCCGGCCGAGTATGCAAGCGCGGCGGTTTTTCGGGGGGCCCAGGGCCTGTTCACAGGCCCTAATCCAGCAGCCGGTGCTTGAGCGCGTAATACGTGAGTTCGCTGTTCGACCGCGCATCGAGCTTGCGCATCAGCCGCGCGCGGTACGTGCTGACCGTCTTGGCGCTGAGCGACAGCTCCGCCGCCACCACGCCCGCGGTGCAGCCCTGCGCCAGTTTCAGGAAGACCTGCAACTCGCGCGCGGACAACTGTTCGTGGGCGCCACCCGGGCTGGGCGTGACGACCTGCGCCGCAAGCAGCTCCGCGACCGCGGGCGTGATGTAGCGCGCACCCTGCGCCACGCGGCGGATCGCGCTCGTGATCTCGCCAGGCTCGCACGCCTTGTTGAGATAGCCGCTCGCGCCGTTGCGGATCAGCGGCACGGCGTACTGGTGCTCGGGGTAGCCGGAGAGCACCAGCACCGCGACGTTCTCGGCCTTGGCCTTGATCATCGTCAACGCGTCGATGCCGCTCTGGCCGGGCATGTCCAGGTCCAGCAGCAGGACGTCGACCGCTTGCGTGCGGACCAGGTCGATGGCCTCGCGCCCCGACGCAGCCTCGGCCACGACCCGGATGCCCTCCTGTTCATCGAGGTAGGCCCGCAGTGCGGCCCGCGTGATGGGGTGGTCGTCGGCAATGCCCACGCGCACGACGGCAACCATCATCTTGCCCGTGGGTACGGCAACCAACTGGTTGGGGTCCGCTAGGCGTTGCAGTTTGAGGTGGCGGGCATTGGCCGGCATGAACGGCGACCTCCAATGACCCATTAAGTACCGCCGGGCGTACTCGCGTTGTAGGCGTGCTCCGACATATGGATAAGGGATTTGCGCATGTGCAAGCCCGATCTCACCACCGGCTGGTGGATGACAGGTCCGAAAAAAAGCCGGAGCGATGCTCCGGCTTTGTTGCGAAGAAAGACGCCTCAGGCCGCCTGCGCCTCGCCACGCGCCGCGCGGCTGCCGCCGAAGTGGAACACCCCCGGCTCCCGCACCGGGTCGACCTCCACCGGGATCGTGCTCTTGGGCGGGAAACGGCCCTCGAGGATCAGCCTGGACAGCGGATTCTCGATGCGCTGCTGGATCGCGCGCTTGAGCGGCCGGGCCCCGAACACCGGGTCGAAGCCCACCTTGGCCAGTTCCTCCAGCGCCGCCGGCGATACCTGCAGATGCAGGTCCATCTTGGCCAGGCGCTGCTCCAGCACGCGCAGCTGGATCTTCGCGATGCGCGCGATGTCCTCGGCGCCCAGGCCATGGAACACCACCGTCTCGTCGATGCGGTTCAGGAACTCGGGGCGGAAGTGGTTCTTCAGATCGTCCCACACCGCGTCCTTCACGTCCTCGTAAGGCCTGCCCACCATCGCCTGGATCATGTGCGAGCCGATGTTGGAGGTCATCACGATCACCGTGTTCTTGAAGTCCACGGTGCGGCCGTGGCCGTCGGTGAGGCGGCCATCATCGAGCACCTGCAGCAGCACGTTGAACACGTCGTGGTGCGCCTTCTCGATCTCGTCGAGCAGGATCACGCTGTAGGGCTTGCGGCGCACCGCCTCGGTCAGGTAGCCGCCCTCCTCGTAGCCCACATAGCCGGGCGGCGCGCCGATCAGGCGGGCCACCGAGTGCTTCTCCATGAATTCGCTCATGTCGACGCGAATGAGGTGCTCCTCGGTGTCGAACAGGAAGTTCGCCAGCGCCTTGCACAGCTCGGTCTTGCCGACACCGGTCGGGCCCAGGAACAGGAAGGACCCCGTCGGCCGGTTCGGATCGGACAGCCCCGAGCGCGAACGCCGGATGGCATTGGACACGGCGCTGATCGCCTCGTCCTGGCCGACCACGCGCTCGTGCAGCTTGTCTTCCATCAGCAGCAGCTTCTCGCGCTCGCCCTGCATCAGCCGGGAGACCGGAATGCCGGTTGCGCGCGCAACCACTTCGGCGATCTCCTCGGCCCCGACCTGCGTGCGCAGCAGCTGCGGCTTGCCGCTCTTGCCCTTCTCGGTCTCGGCGGTCTGTGCTTCCTTCAGCTGCTTTTCCAGCGCGGGCAGCGTGCCGTATTGCAGCTCGGCGACCTTGTTGAAGTCGCCCTTGCGCTTGAATTCCTCGATCTGGAAGCGGACCTTCTCCATCTCCTCGCGGATGTGCGCGCTGCCCTGGGCGGCGGCCTTCTCGGACTTCCAGATCTCCTCGAGATCGGAGATCTCCTTGCGCAGGCGCCCGATCTCGTCCTCGATCAGGCCCAGGCGCTTTTGCGAGGCCTCGTCCTTTTCCTTCTTCATCGCCTCGCGCTCGATCTGCAGCTGGATCATGCGGCGATCGAGCCGGTCGATCGCTTCCGGCTTGGAGTCGATCTCGATCCTCATCTTGGAGGCGGCCTCGTCGATCAGGTCGATCGCCTTGTCCGGCAGGAAGCGGTCGGTGATGTAGCGGTGCGAGAGTTCGGCCGCGGCGACGATGGCCGGGTCGGTGATGTCGACGCCGTGGTGCGCCTCGTACTTCTCCTGCAGGCCGCGCAGGATGGCGATGGTCGCCTCCACGCTCGGCTCGCCCACCAGGATCTTCTGGAAGCGGCGCTCCAGCGCGGCATCCTTCTCGATGTACTTGCGGTATTCGTCCAGCGTGGTCGCGCCGACGCAGTGCAGCTCGCCGCGCGCGAGCGCCGGCTTGAGCATGTTGCCGGCATCCATCGCGCCCTCCGCCTTGCCGGCGCCGACCATCGTGTGCAGTTCGTCGATGAAGACGATGGTGGAGCCCTCGTCCTGGGCCAGTTCCTTCAACACGTTCTTCAGGCGTTCCTCGAACTCGCCGCGGTACTTGGCGCCGGCGAGCAGGGCCGCCATGTCCAGCGAGAGCACGCGCTTGTTCTTCAGCGTCTCGGGCACTTCGCCGGCGACGATGCGCTGGGCTAGGCCTTCGACGATCGCGGTCTTGCCCACGCCGGGCTCGCCAATGAGCACGGGGTTGTTCTTGGTGCGGCGCTGCAGGACCTGGATCGCGCGGCGGATTTCCTCGTCGCGGCCGATCACGGGATCGAGCTTGCCCATGCGGGCGCGCTCGGTGAGGTCCATCGTGTACTTCTTCAGCGCTTCGCGCTGGCCTTCGGATTCCGCGGAATTCACGTTCTGTCCTCCCCGCACGGCATCGACCGCACTCTCGAGCGATTTGCGCGACAGCCCGTTCTCGCGGGCGATGCGGCCGATGTCCTGCTTCGTGTCCGCCAGCGCGAACAGGAAATTCTCGCTGGCGATGAACTGGTCGTTGCGCTTGAGCGCTTCCTTCTCGGCCTGCTGCAACAGAGCCGCGAGATCGCGGCCGACCTGGATCTGCTCCTGGCCCTGCACCTGCGGCAGCCTGTGCATCGCGCCTTCGGCCCCCGCCAGCAGGCCTTGCACGTTGACGCCGGCGCGCTGCAGCAGCGCCCGCGGGCCGTCCTCCTGCCGCAGCATCGCCACCAGCAGGTGGGCCGGCTCGATGTAGGCGTGGTCGTTGGCCAGAGCAAGGCTCTGCGCATCGGCCAGTGCTTCCTGGAACTTGGTGGTGAGTTTGTCGAGTCGCATGAAATACTCCGTTACGGCCCAGATAAGCGTAGAGCGGTACTTTTCAAGCCCCGCACTGTAGGCCGCCCTTCGCCGCAAGGGGCGTGACTAGAATCAAAAGACCATGCAGATCCACCAGATGTCGGTCACCTACCTGCCCGAGCAGGACCGCATCCTCATGCGCGTCAACACGACCGAAGGCGAAGAGATGCGCATGTGGCTCACGCGCCGGTTGATGGTGGGCCTGTGGCCGCTGCTGTCGAAGCTGCTGACCGAGCACCTGCTCAAGCTCGAATCCGCCGGTGCTTCACTTGCGGGCGCCAACCCCGAACTCAAGAAGATGCTGGCGGAGTTCCGCAAGGAGGAGTTCCTGCAGCACGCCGACTTCGACACGCCGTACGAGGAGGGCGAACAGCCGCAGGTCGAAGAGCCCCTGCTGGTGACCGACGTCGATGCGACACCGATGGCCAGCGGCCCGCTGCGCCTGAATTTCAACGAGCGGCCACCCAACGGCTCTGCCAAGCCGCGCAGCTACCAGATGGAGATGCAGCCGAAGTTGATGCAGGGCCTGATGCACCTGCTGGACCAGGCCATGCTGCAGTCGCAGTGGCGCGAGCCCTTCGTGCCGGTGAGCGGCCCCGAGTCGGCCGCGGAGGAAGGCGACCCGGGCCGTCCCCGTTACCTGAACTGAGTCACTGCCCGACCACCGCAGCGCGCATCACTCGGCCTTGATATGGGCGGCGCGGATCAGCGCGGCCCAGCGATCGGCGTCCCGTGTGACCAGCCGGCGGAATTCGTCGGGTGAGCTCGAGGCCGGGTCCATGCCCTGCGACTCGAAGGCGGTGCGCACCTCGGGTGCGGCGAGGATGTCCTTCAGCTCGCGATTGAGCTTGACCACCTGGTCGGGCGGCGTGCCGGGCGGCGCGAAGATGCCGTACCACATGTCGACGTTGACGTCGCCAGCGTTCGCCTCCTTGAGTGTCGGCAGATCGGGCAGCAGGGGATGGCGCTTGTTGCTGCCGATGGCCAGCGCCACCAGCCGGCCGGCCTTGATCTGCGGCAAGGCGACGTGGATCGGCAGGAACATCGCATCCACCTGCCCGCCCAGCAAGTCGGTCAGCGCCTGCGCGGTGCCGCGATAGGGAATGTGCGTGAGGTACACGCCCGCCGTCTGCTTGAACAGCTCCATCGACATGTGGTGCGGCGTGCCGATGCCGGGGCTGGCGTAATTGAGTTTGCCGGGCCGGGCCCGTGCCGCGGCCACGAGGTCCTGTGCCGTCTTGAATCCGGTCGAGGGCGGCGTGACCAGGATCAACTGGCCCCAGCTGGTGAGCGACACGGGCACCAGGTCCTTGACCGGGTCGAAGGGCAGTTGCGGATAGAGGCCGCGATTCATCACCAGGGTGTTGACGCTGACCAGCAGGGTGTTGCCATCGGCGGGCGAGTGCACCACGAACTCGGTGCCGATGTTGCCCGATGCGCCTGCCTTGTTCTCGACCACCACGGGCCGATTCAGCCGCTGCCCCAGGCGCGGACCGACCGTGCGCGCGATCATGTCGATGCCGGTGCCCGGCGTGAACGGGACCACCAGCTTGAGAGGAATGCCGGTCGACAGGCCCTGGGCGGCCACCTGCAGCGCAAGAAATGCCAGCGCGGCGAGCGCCACGCGCAGCAGGAACTTCATGGGTCAACCGCCTTTCCCGTTGGCATGCTAACGATTATTCGCGGCCGGTCGCGAGGCACAATCCGCGCATACCCGGAACCTGGAAGCAGCTTGGCCGCCTCGCCCAAGAACGCCCTGAGCCTCTCGCGCCTCTATGCGCGCCCGGGCTTCCTGCTGCGCCGCGCCCACCAGATCTCGGCGGCCGTGTTCGAGGATGCCTGCCGCGACGTGGGGCTGACGCCGGCGCAGTTCGGCGTGCTGACCGTGCTGCAGGCGCACCCTGGCATGGGCCAGTCCGATCTGGCTCGCGCGCTGGGCTTCGACAAGGTGACGGTGCTGCGCGTGCTGCGAGGATTGCAGGCGCGCGGGCTGCTGGAGCGCGGGCCGGCGCACACGAGCCGGCGCAATGTCTCGGTGAGCCTCACGGCGCAGGGCGAGGCGCTGCTGCGGCAGGCGCGCAAGCCCGCCGAGAAGGCGTATCGACGACTGATGGCGCCGCTGGACCGGCAGCAGCAGGAGCAGCTGATCGCGCTGCTGCAGCTCCTGACCGGTGAACTGGAAGACGAGGCCCGTGCCGCCTTCGTGCCGCCGCGCTCGCCAGCGGCGCGTCAGGCGGCCTGAGCCGTACCGCTTATGCTCGACGCATGGCCATGCTCCGCTTCCAATCCCTGCGCCGCCTGCTCCTGGCAGGCCTGTTCACCTTTGCCGCCGGCCTCGCGCAAGCGCAGTCCGCGCAGCCGATCCGCATCCTGGTCGGCTTCCCGCCCGGTGGCGGCACGGACGCCATCGCCCGCATCCTGGCCGACAAGCTGAAGGACGAACTCGGCGCGCCCGTCATCGTCGACAACCGCGCCGGCGCCGGCGGCCAGATCGCGGCCCAGGCGCTGAAGGCGGCGGCGCCCGATGGCCACACCTTCTTCCTGAGCCACGACCACACGATCTCCATCCTGCCGCTGGTGACGAAGAACCCGGGCTTCGATCCGGCAGTGGACTTCATTCCGGTCGCCGGCTTCGCGACTTTCGCCAATGCGCTGGCGCTGTCCGGCGGCACGCCGGGCAAGTCGCTGCCCGATTACGTGGCCTGGGTGCGCCAGCAAGGCGGCAAGGACACCATCGGCGTTCCCGCGCCGGCCTCGATCCCCGAGTTCCTGGTCGGGATGCTGGCCAGCAAGTACAAGCTGGACCTGCAGGCGGCGGCGTACCGTGGCAGCGCGCCCATGATGGGCGACATGCTGGGCAACCAGATCAAGGCGGGCGTCGCCTCGATTCCCGACTTCATCGAGAACCACAAGGCCGGCAAGCTGCGCATCGTGGCGGTGATCGGCGACAAGCGCCAGGCGATCCTGCCCGATGTGCCTACCTTCGCGGAGCTGGGCGTTCCTGGCCTCGAGGAATTACCTTACTACGGCATCTTTGCGCCGGCCGGCACGCCGCACGCCGTGCTGGACCGCTTCAACCAGGCGATGCTCAAGGTGATCGCGATGCCGGATGTGCGCGAGAAACTGGTCGGCATGGGCCTGGCGGTGGACTACCAGCCGCAGTCGCTGTTCGCGAACCGCGTGAAGGGCTATACGCAGAGCTGGGAACGCATCATCAAGGCGAGCGGCTTCCAGGCGAAGTAGTTTCCCTCGCCCGCAAGGGGAGGGAGCAAGAGGCGTCAGCCGTTGCTGCTTTCGATGCCCCAGCGCTTCAGCGCCGCATCGTCCGCCACCCGCGCATCCACCCAGCGCTCGCCCTCCGGCGTGCTTTCCTTCTTCCAGAACGGCGCCTGCGTCTTCAGGTAGTCCATCAGGAATTCGCAGGCCTGGAAGCTTTCGCCGCGGTGCGACGACGTGACCGCCACCAGCACGATCTGGTCCTGCAGTTGCAGCGGACCGACCCGGTGGATCACGCGCACGCCGCGGAGGTCGAAGCGGCGCAGGGCTTCGTCGATCATCTGCTCGATCGCCTTCTCGGTCATCCCGGGGTAGTGCTCCAGCTCCATCGCGCTGACCGCGCTGCCGTCATTGCGGTCGCGCACCGTGCCGATGAAGCTGCAGACCGCACCGACGCCCGCATCGCCACCGCGAAGCGCAGCGATCTCCGCGGCGACGTCGAAGTCTTCGGTCTGGATGGAGACGCGCGCGCCCATGCCCGCCTCAGCCGCCTGTGACCGGCGGAAAGAACGCGACCTCGCAGCCCTCGCGCAGCACTGCCGGCTCGTCGCTCATGACCTGGTCCAGCGCCATGCGCACCGCCTTGCCGCGGGCCAGCGCCGAGGCATAGGGCTCGCCTCGCGCGATCAGTTCATCGCGTAACGCGCCCAGTGTTTCGCTGCGCGTCTGCAGCGCCTCGCTGCCCTGCCCCACCGCCTCGCGCACCGACGCGAAGTACTTCACGCGCAGGTTCACGGAAGCACCCTCCGGCCTCGCCTCCAGGTGTTCGCCCTCGGGGCGGCCCAGCGGGCTCACTGGACTACCCTCCGCACTACGCGCTGCGGGACTATTCGCCTTGGGGCGGCCCGGCGGGCTCACTGGACTACCCTCCGCACTACGCGCTGCGGGACTATTCGCCTTGGGGCGGCCCGGCGGCTCATGCGAGCAGCTCCGCCAGCGGCAGGAAGCGCATCGCCTGCCCGTGCGCAATGGTGGCACCCGCCGGCACATCGACCAGGCCGTCGGCCCAGACGGTGGACGTCAGCACGCCGGAGCTCTGGTTGGCAAACAGCTCCACGCCGCCCGCCGCATTGCGGCGGGCGCGCAGGAATTCGCGGCGCTTGTCCGGTCGCGGCCAGTCGAAGTGCGCCGGCAGCTGCAGGGCCACGGGCCACAGTTGCGTCGCTCCCTGCAGCTTCAGCAGGAAGGGCCGCACCAGCAGCAGGAAGGTCACGAAGCTGGAGACCGGATTGCCCGGCAGGCCGATGAAATGAGCTTGCCCCACCGTGCCGTAGGCGAAGGGCTTGCCCGGCTTCATCGCGATCTGCCACAGGGCGAGCGAACCGAGTTGCTCCACCGCCGGCTTGATGTGGTCCTCCTCGCCGACGGACACGCCGCCGCTGGTGAGGATCAGGTCGTTGTCGGCGGCCGCAGCGCGCAGCGCCTGCACGGTGGCGTCGCGGCGGTCCGGCACGATCCCGAAGTCGCGCACCTCGCAGCCCAGGCGCAGCAGCAGGCTGCGCAGGAAAAAGCGGTTGGAGTTGTAGATGGCGCCCGGCGGCATTGCCTCGGGCGCGACCTGGCCCGGCATCACGAGCTCATCGCCGGTGGAGAACAGCGCCACTCGCGGGCGCCGTGCCACCTGCAGCCGGTCGCGGCCGATGCTGGCGGCGAGTCCCTGCGCTGGCGGGCCCAGCCGCTCGCCGCGCGCCAGCACCGTGCTGCCGCGCGTGATGTCTTCGCCGCTGCGGCGGATCCACTGGCCCTCGGACGGCATGCGCAGGATGCGCACGCGGCCATCCGCGAGCGACTCCGTGTCTTCCTGCATCACGATCGCGTCCGCGCCGGCCGGCACCGGCGCCCCGGTGAAGATGCGCGCGGCGGTACCGGGCTGCAGCGGCTGTGGCGCCGTCCCGGCGGGCACGCGCTGGCTCACGGGCAGCGGCACGCCTTCATCGGCGATCTCGCCGCGGCGCACGGCATAGCCGTCCATGGAGCTGTTGTCCTGCGGCGGTACCTGCAGGGCCGAGACCAGGTCTTCGGCCAGCACCCGCCCGTCGGCATCGAAGGTAGCGACGGACTCGGCGCCGGCCAGCGGCCGTGCCTGTTCGAGCAGGGCCGCAAGGGCATCGTCCAGCGGGCGCAGCGGGGGGCGGGTTGCGTTCACGCGTGTCTCTCCGGGTCGTACTCGAAGCGGTCTCCATTCTCGACCAGCCATTGCGCGAGCGCATCGGGGTCATTGAGGTCCAGCACCGGCCTCAGGGTCGGCTCGGGCAGGCTCTGCGGCGCATCGGTGGCAATGGCCACGATGAAGTCGTCGTGCGGATAGCGCGCCGGCTTGCCGGACTCGGGCCGCCACACCTCCACCTTGAGCACGTCGCTCTCCTTGAAGCCCTCCACCAGCACCCAGTCGACGCCCTCGTACAGCTCGGCCAGCAGCTGGTGCACGGTGAGCTTCACGGGCTGCTCGAACTCGCGCATCAGCGCCAGGCGGCGGTCGGACGCGACCACCACCTCGAAGGCGCCGGCGGCGCGATGGCGGTACGTGTCCTTGCCGGGATGATCGATGTCGAAGTCGTGGTGCGCATGCTTGGCCACCGACACGCGCAGCCCGCGCATGTGCAGGGCCGGAATCAGCCGCTCGACCAGGTGCGTCTTGCCCGCACCGGAATAGCCGGAAAAGCCCACGACTTTCATGCGCAGTGCGTCGCGATGAACTGCTTGACAGCGGCAGCATCGGCGGGCAGCACGGTCACCCGCTTGGGCAGGGCCTCGATGCCGGCAAACTTCGCCGGCCGCTCGGGCTCGCGGCCCAGGGCCTCGACGATGGTGGCCGCGAACTTGATCGGCAAGGCCGTCTCCAGCACGATCATGGGCACGCGCGGATCCAGGTGTTCGCGCGCGACCTTCAGGCCGTCGGCGGTGTGCGTGTCGATCATGGTGCCGAAGCGCTCATAGGTATCGCGGATGGTCGCGAGGCGATCGGCATGCGTGCTGCGCCCGGAGACGAAGCCGTAGTGCTCGCGTGCCTGCAGCACCTCGGCCCCGAGCGTGAACTGGCCCTTGGCGGCAAGCTCCTCGGCAAACAGGTAGCGCAGCTTGGCGCCGTCGCGCGCCAGCAGGTCGAACACGAAGCGCTCGAAGTTGCTGGCCTTGGAGATGTCCATCGAGGGGCTGGAAGTCTCGTGCGTTTCCTTGCTCCCGCGCACGCGATAGACGCCGGTGCGGAAGAACTCGTCGAGCACGTCGTTCTCGTTGGTCGCGAGCACCAGCCGGTCGATCGGCAGTCCCATCATGCGCGCCACGTGACCGGCGCAGATGTTCCCGAAGTTGCCCGATGGCACGGCAAAACTGACCTTGGGCATGGCTCCCTCCCCCTCCGGGGGGGGGTTGGGGTGGGGGCGCTCCGTCGCCTGGAAATACCCCGCGAAGTAATACACCACCTGCGCGACCAGCCGCGCCCAGTTGATCGAATTGACCGTCCCGATGCGGTACTTGCGCTTGAAGTCCAGGTCGTTCGACACCGCCTTGACGATGTCCTGGCAGTCGTCGAACACGCCCTCGATCGCGAGGTTGTGGATGTTGGCGTCCTGCAGGCTGAACATCTGCGCCTGCTGGAACGGGCTCATGCGCCCGCGCGGCGACGTCATGAAGACGCGCACGCCCTGCTTGCCCCGCATCGCATATTCGGCGGCGCTGCCCGTGTCGCCCGAGGTGGCGCCGAGGATGTTCAGCTCCTCGCCGCGGCGGGCCAGCTCGTACTCGAACAGGTGGCCCAGCAGCTGCATCGCCATGTCCTTGAAGGCAAGCGTCGGGCCGTTGGACAGCGCCTCGAGATAGACGCCGTCTTCCAGCTTCTTGAGCGGCACGATTTCCTTCGTGCCGTACACCTGCTCGGTGTAGGTCTTGCGGGCGAGCGCGCGCAGATCGTCGGCCGGAATATCGTCGATGTAGAGCGAGAGGATCTCGAAGGCAAGGTCCGCATACGAGAGCGTGCGCCACTTCGCCAGCGTGGCGGCATTGACCTGGGGATAGCTCTCCGGCAGGTACAGCCCGCCATCGGGGGCCAGGCCTTCCAGCAGGATCTCGCAGAAGTGCTTGCGGTCGGGGTGGCCGCGGGTGGAGACGTACAGGATCGGACCGGTCACGCGAGTTCTTCCTTGCGGATGCGCGTGATCGGCGCCAGCACGGTGGCCAGGCCCTGCATCTGCGCGATCACCTCGTTCATCGTGCCTTCGCGCACGCTGTGCGTCAGCAGGATCAGGTCGGTCTGGGTCGAGCCCTGGCCGCCGATGGCCGAGGCTTCGCGCTGCAGCATCGCGTCGATGCTGATGCCCGCGTGCGCCAGCAGGCTCGCCACCTTGGCCAGCACGCCTGCCTGGTCGGCGACGCGCAGGCGCAGGTAGTAGCTGGTGACGACCTCGCTCATGGGCAGGATGGTCTCGTCGCTGATCTGGTCGGCCTGGAAGGCCAGGTGCGGCACGCGATGCGCGGCGTCCACGGTGTGCAGGCGCGTGACATCGACCAAGTCGGCGATCACCGCACTGGCGGTCGGCTCGCTGCCCGCGCCCTTGCCGTAGTACAGCGTGGTGCCGACGGCGTCGCCCTGCACCACCACCGCGTTCATCGCGCCTTCGACGTTGGCGATCAGGCGCTTGCACGGAACCAGCGTCGGGTGCACGCGCAGCTCGATGCCCTTGTCGGTGCGGCGCGTGATCCCCAGCAGCTTGATGCGGTAGCCCAGTTGTTCGGCGTACTCGATGTCCACCTTCGACAGCTTGGTGATGCCCTCGACATAGGCCTTGTCGAACTGCACCGGCACCCCGAAGGCGATGGCGCTCATGATCGTGGCCTTGTGCGCCGCGTCCACGCCCTCGATGTCGAAGGTGGGGTCAGCCTCGGCATAGCCCAGGCGCTGCGCCTCCTTGAGCACCACGTCGAAGTCGAGCCCCTTCTCGCGCATCTCCGACAGGATGAAATTGGTGGTGCCGTTGATGATCCCGGCGATCCACTCGATGCGGTTGGCGGTGAGGCCTTCGCGCAGCGACTTGATGATCGGGATGCCGCCCGCCACCGCGGCCTCGAAGGCAACGATCACGCCCTTGGCGTGCGCGGCCGCGAAGATCTCGGTGCCGTGCACGGCCAGCAGCGCCTTGTTGGCGGTGACCACGTGCTTGCCGTGCGCGATGGCCTCCATCATCAGCGTCCGCGCGATCCCGTAGCCGCCGATCAGCTCGATCACGATGTCGATGTCCGGGTTGGCGATGATCTCGCGCGCATCCTTGACCACGCGGGCGTTCGCGCCCACCACCGCCTCGGCGCGGGCGGTGTCGAGATCCGCCACCATGGTGATCTCGATGCCGCGGCCGGCGCGGCGCTTGATCTCGGCCTGGTTGCGCTTCAAGACATTGAAGACGCCGCTGCCCACGGTGCCTATGCCCAGCAGGCCGACTTGAATCGGTTTCACTTTCTCTTTTCCTCGGTTGTCCTGCGGTCCGCGGGCGGCCGCACATCGGTAACGAGCGTGGGCAGGTCCCACGGCCCGCCGGCCGTCACGCCTCGGCACAGGCCGGTGGTGCCGGACGCGGTGTGCACGAAGCGCGCGCCGTCCCACACCCATTGCTCCATGGAGAAGCAGTCGGCCGGCCCGCGGCCTTTCTGCATCGCGATGATGCGGCTGGTCTCCGGCTCGAAGTCGGTGCCATCGGTGGTGACCAGCACCGGCTGGTACGGCGGCTTGTCGTTCACCACCCAGTAGCCGTAGCCCGCGTTGTACGCGGCCAGCCAGCAACGCATGGAAAACAGCAGCTTGCCGCCGTCCAGTCGCCAGATTTTCGCCGGTTCCGCCGGCTCGCTGTAGTCCGGGCAGATCTTGGGAGAGGGACGCAGCCGCGGCAGGATGGTGGCCACCAGCCGCGCGTCCCTGGCGTGTGCCGGCGGCAGGGCCACCGCCTGCACCGCGGGCTTGGGCAAGGGCGGCAGCACGGCGTCTTCGCGCCGCGTTCCCTTGCGCACCACCGCGCCGGGCGTCCCCAGCCGGCCTTGCGCCTCGTCCATCTTCAGCAGGGCGGCGGCCGCGCCGGCGCCCGAGAGATGCCAGCGTTGCCCGCCGCCGGCCACGGCAATGTCCGCCGTGTGCACCAGCGCGTCCAGCACGGCGGCAACCTGGGGGGGTGACAACACGGCCGCCTCTTCGGCGCCGGTGACCGCCAGCGGGCCCAAGGCCTTGCCGCCGATCTGCAGCGTGAGCGGCGGCAGTTTCGCCGATGACGCATCGAGCGGCCCCAGCATGACCTGGCCGGTGACGGCGTGCCCGCGCCCGGCCTCGCGCGTCAGCAGCACGGACACGGCCGGCTCCACGCCCTCGGCCTGGTAGCCGGCGGCGCGGCAGGTGCGGGTGTTGTCGCACACCAGCTGCCAGTCGTCCTGCTCGAAGAACAGGCCCTGCGCCAGGCAAGGGCCGCCCAGGGCGGACAGGGCGAGCACCAGCCCGAAGGCGAACCTGTGCATGGCGGGACGCGTCAGCGGCTGTGCCGCCTGCGCCAGCCTTCGAGAAAGCGGCCGATGCGCTGGATCGCCTCGCGCAGGTCATCCTCGTGCGGCAGGAAGACGATGCGGAAGTGGTCCGGCTGCGGCCAGTTGAAGCCGGTGCCCTGCACCAGCATCACGCGCGTTTCCTGCAGCAGTTCCAGCAGGAACTGGCGGTCGTCGACGATCGGATAGAGCTTGGGGTCGAGCCGCGGGAACATGTAGAGCGCCGCCTGCGGCTTGACGCAGCTCACGCCCGGCAGCGCGGTGATCAGCTCGTACGCCAGATCACGCTGGCGGCGCAGGCGGCCGCCGGGCGCGATCAGCTCGTTGATGCTCTGGTAGCCGCCCAGCGCCGTCTGGATCGCCCACTGCCCCGGCACGTTGGCGCACAGCCGCATGTTCGAGAGCATGGTCAGGCCCTCGATGTAGTCGGCGCCCGCCTTGCGATCGCCCGAGACCACCATCCAGCCCGCGCGATAGCCGCAGGAGCGGTAGCTCTTGGACAGCGAGTTGAAGGTCAGCGTCAGCACGTCTTCCGACAGGCTGGCGATCGCCGTGTGCCGCACCTCGTCGTACAGGACCTTGTCGTAGACCTCGTCGGCCAGGATCACCAGGCCGTGCTGGCGGGCAATGGCCACGATTTCGCGCAGCAGCTGCTCCGAGTACAGCGCCCCGGTCGGATTGTTCGGGTTGATCACGACGATGCCCTTGGTGGCGGGCGTGATCTTGCGGCGGATGTCGTCGAGGTCCGGCATCCAGCCATTGGCCTCCTCGCACATGTAGTGCACGGGCGTGCCGCCCGAGAGCGCCGTGCAGGCGGTCCACAGCGGGTAGTCCGGCGAGGGCAGCAGCAGCTCGTCGCCTTCGTTGAGCAGTGCGTTGGTGGCCATGGCGATCAGTTCGCTGGCGCCGTTGCCCAGGTACACGTCGTCGAGCGTCACGCCCTTGATGCCCTGCTGCTGGGTGTAGTGCATCACGGCCTTGCGGGCGCCGAAGATGCCCTTGCTGTCCGAGTAGCCCGCCGAATTGGGCAGGTTGCGGATCATGTCCTGCTGGATCTCTTCGGGCGCATCGAAGCCGAACACGGCGAGGTTGCCGATGTTCAGCTTGATCACCTTGTGGCCCTCTTCCTCCATCTGCCGGGCGGCGTCCATGATGGGACCCCGGATGTCGTACAGGACGTTGGCGAGCTTGGTGGATTTCTGGACGGTCTTCAAAGGCCCTCCCGGGGCGGTGGCTCGAGGCGAAACCTATAATTTGACCATAACTCCGGCACACTCCAGCCGGCCGCCGCGAACCTTTCCATTCCTCGCCCCTTGAAACTGCAGCCCGATCAATCCGACGCCCCCACCATCACCGGCTACGGCCCCGGTTGGGTCGGCGTGGGGCCCGAAAAGATCACGCACAACGTCGTGATCGGCTCGCACGGCGAGCGCTTCGAGTGGGCGGGCAGCTTCGAGGCGCTGGCGCCCGAGCACTTTGCGCAGCTGGCGCAATTGCAGGTCGAAGTGGTGATCTTCGGCAGCGGCGCCCGCATCCGCTTCCCCCAGCCGGCGTGGCTCGCCCCCCTGGCGCAGCGGCGCATCGGCATCGAGACCATGGACACGCCGGCGGCCTGCCGCACCTACAACATCCTGGCGCAGGAAGGGCGCCAAGTCGCAGTGGCCCTCCTGCTCGATACGGTGAGCTGATTGGGCAGGTGGCAATTAGCCTTTTCGCTGTAAAATCTCCTGTTGCGGCCGGGCCTGCGCGACGCCTGTCCCGCCAACGCGAGCAAAGACTGTCACACAGAACCACACCAGCACCAGGACTCTATGGCGATCGTTGTCAACAAACCCCTTCCCGAATTCGAGGCGAACGCCACCGGCGGCATCAAGGTCACCAACGCATCCCACGTGGGCCAGATCGTCGTTCTGTACTTCTATCCGAAGGACAACACACCGGGCTGCACCACCGAGGCCATGCAGTTCCGCGACAAGTACAAGGATTTCGTGAAGGCCGGCGCCGTTGTGTTCGGCGTGTCGCGCGACAACATGAAGTCGCACGACGAATTCAAGTCCAAGCTGGAACTGCCCTTCGAGCTGATCGCGGACACCGAGGAAAAGATGTGCCACATGTTCGGCGTGGTCAAGAACAAGATCATGTACGGCAAGAAAGTGAAGGGCATCGAGCGCACCACCTTCCTCATCGGGCCGGACCGCAAGCTCCTCCACATATTTGAGAAGGTGAAGCCGGAGGGGCACGCCGAAGAGGTTCTGGCCTTAGCCAAGTCGCCTGCAGTCAGGGCCTAGGCATAGCGGGACGGCAACCAGTCGACGCTCGCCGGCAGCGCGGCAGCTTATCATCGCCGCAGGCCCTTCACGCCGCAGGCCCTTCATTTGACCCGTCGCTCCCCTCCTTCCACCATGCCGCCCGGCAGTCTCATGCAGCGAAGCTTCTTCGAGCGCGCGCCCGATCTGGTGGCGCGCGATGTGCTCGGCAAGCTGCTGGTGCGGCGCGCCTCCGGCACTCTGCTGGTGGGACGCATCGTTGAGGTCGAAGCCTACTTCGGCCAGGACGACCCCGCCGCCCATGCCGCTGCGGGCCGCACCGCCCGCAACGCCGTGCTCTTCGGGCCAGCCGGCCACGCCTACGTCTACTTCGTCTACGGCATGTATAGCTGCCTGAATATCTCCTGCGAGCCGGAGGGGCATGCGGGGAGCCTGCTGGTGCGCGCGCTGGAACCCCTGGCTGGCCTGCCGCAGATGGCCCACGCGCGTGGTCTTGCCTCCACGGCGGTTCCACGCCTGCTCACGTCCGGTCCCGGACGTCTCTGCCAGGCCTTCGGACTGACACGCGCCAGCCACAATGGCATCGATCTGCTCGATGACGACTCCGACCTGCAGCTTCGCGACGATGGCTACGTCGTCCCCAGCCTCGTGGCCACGCCACGGATCGGGATCAGCAAAGCGACCGAGCGTCCGCTCCGCTATCTCATCGATGGCAACCCGTGCGTCTCGGGACCGAAGCGCCTCGCCTTGAAGTCCAATTCGTAGCCGTCAGAAGAGCATATTG
>NZ_JAQGNQ010000013.1 GCF_028291745.1 Ramlibacter sp.
ACGCCGCGGCCCTGCAGGCCGTTGGCGTCGTGCAGATGCCCTCGCTGATGGTCCTCAAGGACTTGCTGCTCGGCAACCTGGTCGAGGTCCTGCCGCAGTGGGCCCCGCGCAGCGGCGTGATTCACGCGGTTTTTCCCTCGCGGCGGGGACTGCTGCCGTCCGTGCGCGGCCTGCTCGATTTCCTGGGATCGGAATTCGCCGCCCAAGCCCGCGCAGAGCAGGAGTCACTCTCCATCGCGACCAGTGCGGGCGCCCCATGACGCAGGTGCCGGAAATCATACGGGGTTCGTGCCGCCGGCGGCCAGGTGAACGCGACCGGGCAGCCTCGCGTTCATTGCAGCGGTCATCCGGCCGTCGCTTCCTGCAAGATGGGGCACACAGGCCAGCGTAGAAAGGTTTCTTGAGCACCGAGATTACGCTGCGATAGCGGACCAGCGTCCAATCGAAGAGGGAGTGGGTCACAGGGGTCCTCGCCGGTGGGTTGAACACCGCCGAAGCTTCGCTGAAGTCCGAGCTCGGACAGCAGCAGGTGCAACTCGGGTTCGCTGGGATGGCTAGGCCCCGTCCAAGCGCAGGACGTCAGCTGATCATTCAGGCTGAGTGCAACGCGAAGAGGTTCGTGTCTGTTTTGCCGATGCGGTAGGCAGTTGCATGGGAAATTGGAAGTGGCTCCAAATTCAGATCGCATGCCATCGTGCGCAGTGCTGCGCTGCCGCGACGGACCACACGCCGGGTCCGGGCCGATAACCATCCCAGTCGATTAGGGGTAAGGTGTCAAGGACAACAGGGGCATGGCGATCGGCCGTTTCCCTGGCGCCCAATCTGCTGTTGGCCGTGATCAGTCCCGGCGCCATGCCGTCGGTTTTCATTCCTGTCCTGCCTTTCGTTTCAGTCATCGCAGCCGCTACAAAGGCATCAGCCCATAGCCTTGGTTCTCAAGGATGGTGATCGTGGTCATGGCCGACAGGACCAGGGTGACGTTGGATGCGATCCACTCGTACTGGAAGTGATGCTCCGCCACCGCCTGGCCGCAGACGACGATCTCGACTCCTGCCGCACGCAGCTCGCGGATGATTTGCAGGTCCGGGTTGTCGACACCGAATTGCTGCCTGTAGTGCGCGTTGTCGAGCGCGGCAGCTGTGGCGTCTCCATGCAATACCGCCACGAACTTGCGATGGTCCGGCGGCACGCCGGCCCACGCGTACAGGTTGACGGCGCGCGCGACCTGGTCCAGCGAGGGGTTCACCTTGTCCGGCTTGTCGCCTTTGGTCAGGGAAAACACGATCTTGTAGGTCGCTGCCTTCTGCGGCTGATCGCCCGCATCGGGCAAGGGATGCATTTTTCCGAAGCCGGCCACGGTGGGTGTCTGCCAGAAATCCGCCGCAGGCCCGGCGCTGCCCTGGGCGTGGGACACGCCGACCGCAAACAGCCCCATGGAAAGCACTGCGGCGCGGATGAAGTTGGTGACGGGGGCGGGATGCAAGTGGTCGTTCATGCGCGTCCTTCATGGTCCGGTCCCGGATGGCGACTCACGCCCGGGTGTGAGTCGCCATTCCGAGCCCGCACGGCTTGCGCTGTGTGTCGCGAGCACCGGCCCCGCGTCACAGCGGTCACGCGCGGCCCGCTCGCTTCATTTGAACCACGCCGCCTCGAATCGGTAATCTTGACGTGACGCGGGAAGCTCTCAATGCGGCCTCTGCATCCGCCGTTCAATGGAAGGAAGGAGAGCGAATGGCCAAACCCGAACGCTTCACCAGCGCCACTGGCGCTCCCGTCCCGGACAACACCAACATCCTGACCGCCGGCCGCCGCGGCCTGTCAGATTCGCTGCCGGCCACCAGTTCGTCAAAGGCACGCTGGTGGCCGGCTACAACGACCTGAAGGCACTGATCGACAGCGGCGAGCTCAAGACGCTGCTGGTGCGCTGACCGCGCTCAATTCCGGCGGATCACCCGGGTGCTGCGGTCGATTGACGCTCGACGATCTGAAAACCGACGTCGACAATGGATTTGGAAATCGGCTGGTCATTGCAGCGTGCAATGATCATCTCGGCGGCGAGTTTTCCGATGCCTGCGCCGTCCACATCCACGGTTGTGAGCGATGGCTGCGAATGCGCCGCGAAGTCGGCGTTGCCAAAGCCGCACACCGCCAGATCTCCGGGAACGCGCAAACCGCGAGCCAGTGCCTCGGCCATCACGCCTTGCGCGAGCTGGTCCGAACTGCAATAGATGGCTTCGACGCGGGGATCCTGTGCAAGGACTTCGGACAGGGCGCGACGACCGAGTTCCATGCTGCTCGGCGCCGGAACCATGGCGGTCGGGACTTCCCGCCCGCAGGCCGCCAGGAAGCCTTCGCGTCGCAGCGCGCCGCGATGATCGTCGCCGGTGGCGATCGCAAGATGCTTGTATCCCCGTGCCAGGAAGAAGCCCGCGATGGCGCTGCCGACCTTGATGTGAGAGAAGCCCACGACCATGTCCACTGGATGATCGGTCAGGTCCCAGGTCTCGACCACCGGAATGCCGACTTTTTGCAGGCGCGCCCGGGCCGCGGCGGAATGAACCAGGCCGGTGATGATGATGCCGTCGGGCCGGCGGCCGATCATCGTGTGCAGCAGCGGCTCTTCGCGCGAATGGTCATAGCCGCTCTGCCCGAGGATCAGTTGATAGCCTGCCCGGTCGAGCACCTGCGTCATCGACTGAAGCGTCGGCAGGAATTGCGCCACGGACACGGCGGGCACCAAGCCGGCAATCAGCAGGCTGCGCTTTGACTTGAAGCCGCCGGCCACCAGGTTGGGGATGTAGCCGGTGGCCTCGACCGCCTTGCGGACTTTCTCGATGGTTTCTTGTGCGACCACGCCGGGATTGCTCAGCGACCGGGAGGCGGTCATGCGCGAGACGCCTGCCTCTCGGGCAACGTCATTCAACGTGGCGGCTCGCGGAACTTTCAAGGTGGGCATGTGAGAGGTGGAGTGGGCGCGCTGCCAACGGCCCATTGTCGGGCATTGCGATTTTCTCTTGACGTCGCGAATGGGAACGATACCATGCGTCGCCCGGTTGCTTGTTCCGCCTGGGATCGGGAGCGCTCCTAATGAGCATCCCGATTTGTTGACGTTTGATTAGAGCAGCTTAAGCAAAAAATGTTACCGTTCCCAGACATACTTGAAGATCGACATGAGCACTGGTAGCAGCCGGCGGGGCGACGAAATTTCGTGGATCCGCGTGTCCTCCTGCTACCTGCCGCTCGCCAACCCGATCAGTGACGCGAAAGTGCTCACCGGGCGGCAAAAGCCCATGACGGAAATCGCGATCCTGTTCGCGGAGATCAAGACGGCCGATGGGCGCGATGGGCTCGGCTTCAGCTATTCCAAGCGCGCGGGCGGCCCGGGCCAGTTTGCCCACGCCAAGGAAATCGCGCCCGCGCTGCTCGGCGAAGATCCCAATGACATCGCCAAGCTGTGGGACAAGCTGTGCTGGGCCGGCGCCTCGGTGGGCCGCAGCGGCCTGTCTACGCAGGCCATCGGCGCATTCGACGTCGCGCTCTACGACATGAAGGCAAAGCGCGCCGGCCTGTCATTGGCGAAGCTGCTGGGCTCGTATCGCGACTCCGTACGCTGCTACAACACGTCGGGGGGCTTCCTGCATGCGCCGCTCGATCAACTCACGGTCAATGCCAAGGCGTCGATCGCGCGCGGCATCGGTGGCATCAAGCTCAAGGTGGGGCAACCCGACAAGGCCCTCGACATCCGTCGTGTCGAAGCCGTGCGAAAGCAACTGGGTGACGATGTCGCCTTGATGGTCGATGCGAATCAGCAGTGGGATCGGCCGACCGCACAGCGGATGTGCCGGATCTTCGAGCAGTTCAACCTGACCTGGATCGAAGAGCCTCTCGATGCGTATGACCACGAAGGGCACGCGGCGCTGGCCGTCCAGTTCGATACGCCGATCGCCACCGGCGAGATGCTGACCAGCGCAGCCGAGCATGGCGACCTGATCCGGCACCGCGCCGCCGACTACCTGATGCCCGATGCGCCGCGGGTGGGCGGCATCACGCCGTTCCTCAAGATCGCCGCGCAAGCGGAAAGCGCCGGCCTCATGCTGGCCCCGCACTTCGCCATGGAACTTCACGTCCATCTGGCGGCGGCCTACCCGCGCGAGCCCTGGGTCGAGCATTTCGAATGGCTCGAGCCCTTGTTCAACGAGCGCATCGAGATCAAGGATGGCCGGATGCTGGTGCCCACGCGGCCGGGACTCGGGCTGTCGCTCAGCGAGAAGACGGCGGCCTGGACGCGCGAGACGGCTGAATTTCGTGCCTGAATTCGCGCCTGAGTTCATGGCTGAGTGCCGTAGCGTCGATACCGACCATTTCGCAAACCAAGGCGCGCCGTCCGGGCGCGCACAACCAAGGATGACATGAAGACTACCCGTTGCAGATTCGCCTGCGCGCTCACGCTGACCCTGGCGTTCGGCGCAACCATGACAGTGTCGGCGCAGACCGCCACCTACCCGACCAAGCCGATTCGCATCATCGTGCCGTTCGGTCCCGGCGGGCCCTCGGACCTGATGGCGCGCGTCGTCGGGCGGCAGCTGCAGGCCGCATGGGGCAAGCCCGTGATCGTGGACAACCGTGTCGGCGCCGGGGGCGGCGTGGGCGCGGAGCTGGTCGCGAAGGGTCCGGCCGACGGCTATACGCTCCTGATGGGCACGATCGGCACGCATGTCTTCAATCCGTCGATCTATGCGCGTCTGCCGTACGACCCCGTCAAGCAGTTCGCACCGGTGGCCTTCGTCTCGGATGCGGAAGGCGTGCTGGTCGTCAATGCTTCGGTGCAGGCCTCGACCCCGGCCGAAATCATCGCGCTGGCACGCAAGCAGCCCAAGGTGCTGAACTTCGGATCCGGCGGCCCGGGGACGTCGAGCCACCTGGCCGGGGAGCTGTTCAAGGCGATCGCGAAGGTCGACATCACCCACGTACCTTACAGAAGCAACGTGGCCGCCATTGCCGACGTAGCCGGCGCGCAGGTCACGATGGGATTCATTCCGCTTGCGCCCGCCATCCCGTTCATCAAGAGCAATCGATTGAAGGCGATCGCGACCCTGGGCTCGGCGCGATCCCTGGCGCTGCCCGACGTGCCCACGCTGGCCGAGTCCGGCTTGCCGGGTTTCGAGGTGCGCAACTGGTGCGCGATCTTCGCGCCGGTGCAAACGCCCGCGCCTATCGTTGCGAAGCTCAATGCCGAGATCAGGCGGATCATGAACACGCCGGAAGTCAAGGCGCAATTGGTGCGGGAGGCGCAGAGCTACACCGACATGACGCCCGAAGAACTCGGCAAGTTCGTCCAGGCGGAGACCGTGAAGTGGACGCCGATCGTCAAAGCATCGGGCGCGAGGGCCGACTGATGTTCATTGTCGATTCGCAAGTCCACATCTGGGCGCCTGAGTCGCCCGAGGAACCCTGGCCAAAGGTTTCGGGGCCGGAGATGAACGCGGGGCCGCGGTTCTCCGCGGACGACCTGCTGCGCGAGATGGATGCGGCAGGTGTGGCCCGGGCGGTGCTCGTGCCGCCCGCACACGCGGGCAATCGCAATGAACTATCGATCGCCGCCGCCATGGCGCATCCGGATCGATTTGCGGTCATGGGGCGCCTGGCGCTCGACCAGCGAGCGAACCGCGGCCTGATCGATTCGTGGATGGACCAGCCGGGCATTGTCGGGATGCGCCTCAACGTGCGCACCGAACCGGGGCGAAGCTGGCTCTCGGACGGCACGCTCGACTGGTTCTGGCCTGCGGCCGAGCGAGCCGGCATTCCCTTGATGATTCATGCAACCGGCGTGCTGGACCGGATCGGCGAGATCGCGCACCGCCATCCCGGATTGAAGATCGCGATCGATCACCTGGCGCTTCATCGCGACGTGGACCAGAAGCCGTATGTGAACCACGCCACGCTGGCTGCGTTGTGCGACATCGCGATCCATCCCAATATCGCCGTGAAGGCCTCGGCGTTGCCGTACTTCTCGGCGCAGCCCTATCCATTTGCCGATCTGCACGCGCCGATTCGCCAGGTGTTCGATGCGTACGGGCCGCGTCGCGTGTTCTGGGGCACCGATCTGACGCGGCGCACGTGCACGTACACCGAAGCGGTGGAGCTGTTCACCAAGGCGCTTCCATGGCTGGGCGAGGCCGACCAGCAATGGGTCATGGGACGAGCCCTCTGCGAGTGGCTCGATTGGAGCGCTTGATCTTGCCCCGGTCAGATGTTCAGCGCCGATTTCCCGAGCAGGCCGACCGCGACGATCACCAGGACGATCGAAAAGCCACGCTGAACGTGTCGCGACGCGAGGCGGCTCGAGCCCCAGCGTCCCGCCAGCATGCCGCCGACCACATCCCATAGCTGGTCACCCTACCCGCTGGAAAGGTTTGCTCCCTCGAGCGACGCTCCGCGCAAGGCACTGGAAGTGCAGTTGGCCAGCGCGTCCGTCCATCCGAAAGCAGCCGACGCCTTGGTGCGTGCCCGGTAAGCGTGGCCGATAGCGCTGCCGATACTGTTGAAGCGAAGGCGGCCAACTCGCCCGTCAGCCGCTGCGCTACTGGATGGCCTGGTTCCAGATCCGCTACGGCGGCGAGCTGCAGCTGCCCGTGCACGTGGCCACCGTTGCCCAGTTCGTGGTAGACCACGCCGAGAGCCGACCCGCCGCCGGCGACCAGCAGCTGCCGCCCGCGCATGACGCGCGCCTCGTGGCCGCTGGCATCAAGGCACGGCTCGGTCCGCTCGCGCAATTGCCGCTTCCATTCAACGATCTGCGTCGGATGCAGCTCGAAATGCCTGGTCAACTCCGCCAGCGTTTTGTCCTCGCGCAGCGCGGCCACGGCTACTTGGGCTTTGAACGCCGGCGTGTGAGTGCGGCGGGTGCGCCGATCGGATTCTCACGCATCTCTCGCGTCCCGATGCAAGAATCGCTCGATGGCGTCGTTCACAGTATCCGCGTGGGTGATCGGACCCATGTGTCCAAGCCCATCGAGTTGGACGACATGCACATTGGGAAGGACTTGTGACAAGAGTCGGGTCACCGCGCGCGCAGGGGCTCGAGTCTTCGATCCGATCATAAGTAGCACGGGCATTTGCAGCTTGCCAAAGGCGGCGAGCGGTGTAGGTTCACCAAATAGCGCATTGCCCCACTCCTTCATGTGAGCTATCGAGCCTTCGATCGAATGTCGCTGCGCTTCCGATCGTGCGAGCCAGGATCCCGCACCCATCCAGTAGTCAGTGAACAATTGCGCGGCTGTGGCTCGATCCCCGCGTGCCAACGATTCCACGGCTTTTTGAACGATCAATCGAATGCCGTCTGCCTCATTGGGTGGCGCAGACCAGGCATCGACGAGGCTTACCAATGTAGGCTCATATAGCGCCAGCGCGCGAACGCGCTCTGGCTGCTGCACCGCTGCTACCAGAGCGACGGAAGCCCCGTAAGAATGCCCCACGAGCACGAACGGATCGCCGGCACGCTTGAAAACAGGCTCTAGCAGGGCGACTTCATCGCCAAGCGTTAGGTGTCCCGTCGCCGGCCAAGGCGGCCCCTTCCCCGCGCCAAAGCCGTCAGGTGCAAGGACATGGAAGCTCGGCGCCAGTTTTTCCATCAGCGCGCGCCACTGAGAGGAACTGCTCGCGTTCGAATGCAGGCAGATGACGCCCAGGCCGTTGCCCGATTCGCGGAAAAACGGCTCAATGATTGGCACGGGACCTCGCTACGCAAAAATCGAACCGATTGAAAGGCCTTTCGGAGCTCTTCGACAAAAAGAGTCGCTTGCTCCCAGGCAGCGAAATGACCGCGCTTTTCGACGATGTTCCATAGTAAAGCCTGGACCATAACGCCGCGGCCCAGGCCCGCGGTGGACGGATCGTCTCCTTCTGAAAAACAGTTGCGGTCATCGGCAGATCGATCGCACCCGCGTTGAGACCAAAGGGGAAAGTGCTGCGCGAGTTCTCCCAATAGAACCGGGCTGCGGAACCGGCCGTCCCGGCGAACGTATAGAGGGAAGTGTCGTCAAGCGTCTCGTCGATCGTTAGCGCCTCGGAGTGATCTTCGTGGTCGGTCCAATCGTGCAGCTTTTCGTAGATCCAGCTCGCTTGGGCAAGTGGTGAATCGAGCAGCGCATAGGCAATCGTCTGGGGTTTGGTCGCCTGCATCCTGAAGTAGCCTGCGAGCTTGCCGCGACTGTCAGCGTGCCGTTGGATGTCCGCGTAAACCGCACTTTCTTCGTTCGTCATGTTTGCGGGAGGCAGAGCGGGCACGACGAGTTGCCAATTGACGTGCGCCGCCACCACTCCCGCTGGCCGCTGCTGCGCGAGCACGTGGGTAATCGTCGACCCCCAGTCCCCGCCTTGCGCGAGCCAGTGGTCGCAACCGAGTCGAAGCATCAATTGCCCCCAAGCCCGGGCCGTTCGGAATCGGTCCCGGCCTGCACGCCGATCGTGTAGCCGTCGGGGGCCGGCTTGGCGATCACGTCCGAACCGATGATGGACGACGCGCCGGGCCTGTTGTCCACGATGACCGTCTGCTTCAGGCTGGCAGAGACGATCTCGGCATATGCACGCGCGCCCGAGTCGGCGTTTCCGCCCGCCGCATAGGGAACAACGATGCGAATCGGCGCCTTGCCGGGCCACTCCTGCGCCCAGGGGGGGATCTGTACGACGGAATGCGCAACACCCAAGTGCGCGCGCCGGCGGCCGTCTCTTGCAGATGCAGCCCGGCCACGCCGCCCACGGCATACAGCCCCGGATGCGCCAAGCGACGCACCTGCAGGTCAGTCAGTTCGGCGGCTTTGCGCGGCACTCCGTGGCTCCATCCAACTTCCTACCCGACAATATAGGCGGGATTTAGCGGGATGACAAGGGACGGTGCGGGACGGGAAAGTGACTGCTTTCCCAATGAAAAAGCCCCTCGCGGGGCCTTTTTAGAGTGCGTGCTGGCGGAGAGGGCGGGATTCGAACCCGCGGAGGGCTGTTAACCCTCACACGCTTTCCAGGCGTGCGCCTTAAACCGCTCATCCACCTCTCCAGCAAGCCTGCGATTATCACACAGTCACCAGGGCCGCTTTTCGGGCTTCCTGAGGATTGGCCAACATGGCCAGCAGCGCATTCACGTCGGCCGGCTTGACCATGTGGAAGTCGAAGCCGGCCTGCGCCGAGCGCGAGCGGCTTTCCGCTTCGCCGTACCCGGTCAGCGCGATCAGCAGCGCATGCTGCGACTCGGGCAGGCTGCGCAGGCCAAGCGCCACCTCGAAGCCGTTCATGCCGGGCAGGCCGATGTCCAGCAGGACGACGTCGGGGCGGAATTCGCGGGCGATGTCCAGCGCCTCCTGCCCCTCGTTGGCCACGCGCACCTCGAAGCCTTCCATCTCCAGCAGCGTCATCAGCGTCTCGGCCGATGCGGCGAGGTCGTCGACCACCAGGATGCGCGAGGGCATGGCCGTGGCCGGCGCGCTGCGATGCGTAACGCCGGGCAGCGGCGCCGCCGGCTGCGAGGCCACCACCTTGGCCGGCAAGGCGATCGTCACCTGCGCGCCCTTGCCCAGCCCCTCGCTGGTGGCCCACACGCGGCCGCCATGCAGTTCGACCAGGTGCTTCACCAGCGTCAGGCCGATGCCCAGGCCGCCTTGCGACCGGTCCAGCGACTGGTCGGCCTGCGCGAACAGGTCGAACATGTGCGGCAGGAACTCCGGCGCGATGCCGGCGCCCTCGTCCTTCACGAGGATCTGCAGTTCGCCCTCGCGATAGCTCGCGTGCAGGCAGATGCGGCTGCCGGTCGGCGAGAACTTGCAGGCGTTGTTGATCAAGTTGGACAGCACCTGCGACAGGCGCACGGCGTCGCCCTCCAGCTCTATGTTCTCCGTGGGCAGCACCACGTCGAGCTCCTGCTCGCGCGCACCCAGGCGCGGCGAGCTGGCCTCCACCGAGCGCTCGATCAGCGTGGCGAGTTGCAGCTTCTCCGGCTTCACCGCCACCTTGCCCTGCACGATGCGCGAGACGTCCAGCAGGTCGTCGATCAGCCTGGCCATGTGATCGGCCTGGCGGCCGATGACGTCGCGGGCCCATGCGAGCTTGGGCGGCAATTCCTCGGCGCTGGCCAGGATGTGCACGGCGTTGCGGATGGGCGCCAGCGGATTGCGCAACTCGTGCGCCAACATCGCGAGGAATTCGTTCTTGCGCCGGTCCGCCTCCTGCACGGCCGAATAGAGCCGCGCGTTCTCCATGGCGATCGAGGCGCGGCTGGCGAATTCGCGGATCAGCGCGATGCGCGGCGGATCGAAGCTGTCGCCGGTGCCCAGGAGGGCCAGCGCGCCGCGGATCTCGTCGCCGGCCATCAGCGGGCAGATGGCGGCGCTCCGCTCGTCGCCGAGGGTGGCGAGCTGGAACTGCTTGTCGCGGATCACCCGGTCGGCGACCACGCGCAGTTCGGGTGTGAACACCTCGGGATCGTCGGCCCGTGGAGCCGGATGCATCTCGAGCCGGCGCACGCCGCCGTCCTTGTCCGGGATGCCGACGATGGCGCGCTCGCACAGCATGGGCACGCACAGGTCGAGCACGGCGGCAATCGTGTCGTCCAGGTTGAGCGAGCGGGACAGCACCTGGCTGGCCTCCGCCAGAAAATCAGCGCGATGGATCGCGTCTTCGGCGGCCGCGCGTGCTGCCTCCGAGCGGGCCAGCGCCTCGCGTTGCGCCGCCTGCTTTTGCAGCTGGCGGTTCATGCGGAACAGCTCGACGAAAACCCGCACCTTCGAGCGCAGCACCTCCGGCACCACCGGCGATGGGATGTAGTCGACCGCGCCCAGGGCATAGCCGCGCCGCGCCTGCAGTTCGTCGACGTAGGCGGTGATGAAGACGATCGGTGTCTGGGCCGACTTCTTGTACTGGCGGATCAGGCTGGCCGTCTCGAGCCCGTCGATATCGGGCATGTTGACGTCCAGCAGGATCACCGCGAACTCCATCTCGAGGATGAACTTCAGGGCCTCCTGCCCGGACCGGGCGCTGACGATGTTCTGGTCGAGCTCCTCGAGGATCGTCCGGAAGACGATGTGTTTCTCCGCGAGGTCGTCCACCACCAGGATGTTGACCTTCTCGGGGCTGTCCTGCGGGCTCGCAGTGCGCGTCACCAGATTCCCTTCATGCGTCAGCTCAGTCGTTCGGGTCACGGCACGCCCTGGCGTCACCGGACCCGGGTTCCGGCTACTGCTGCAGCCAGGCACGCAGCACCGCCAGCAGGTCCGGCGTATTGACCGGCTTGGCCAGGTAATCCCAGGCCCCTGCCTCGATGCACTTCTCGCGGTCGCCCCTCATGGCCTTCGCGGTCACGGCGATCATAGGCAGATTCCGCCCCTGCGGGAGCTTGCGGATCTCCTTCATCGTCGCCATGCCGTCCATCTCCGGCATCATGATGTCCATCAGGACCACCTGGATGCCCGGGTCGTTGGCCACGCGGTTGATCGCCTCGCGGCCGTTGTCGGCCCACACGATGTCCATGCCGTGCTCTTCCAGCACGGTGGCCAGCGCGAAGATGTTGCGCATGTCGTCGTCGACGATCAGCACCCGCTTGCCGGCCAGCGGCTTGGCGGACTCGTACACGTTGTCGATCACGTTGCGCTTGAGCTCGGGCAGGCGTGCCAGGCTGCGGTGCAGCGCGATCAGCGTCTCGTCGAACAGCTTGGGCGAGCCGTGCACGTCATGCACCGTGAGGCCGTCGTCCGAGTGCCAGGCATGGCGCGCGCCGCCCTCCCCCCGGTACAGGATCAGCGGCATCGGCCCGATGCTCGCCTGCGCGGAGATCGCCCGGCGGAAGTCCCGCGGGTCGCTGTTGCCGAAGCCGTCCTCCAGCACCACGGCGTCGAAGCGGTTGTCCTCCAGGGCCTTGAGCAGTTGCTGCGGCGTGGCGACGATGGTCACGTCGATCTGCTCGCCCTCGATCTGCGCCAGCAGGTCGTTGCGGACCTCGCGGTCGTCGAGCGCCACCAGCAGGCTCTTCTCGGGACGGGACACGTAGTCGTGCAGCTTCTCGAGCATGCCGTCCAGCACTTCCTTGGAGCGGATCGGCTTCTCGACGAAGGCCAGCGCGCCGGACTTGAAAGCGCGGTCCTTGCTGTCGTCGGTGGAGATCACGCACACCGGCACATGGCGCAGCGCCAGGTCGTGCTTGATGCGATCGAGCACGCGCCAGCCGGCCATGTCGGGCAGGTGCATGTCGAGGGTCACCGCCGACGGCTTGTGCTGGCTGGCCAGCGTGAGGGCGCCGGCACCCAGCGTGGTGACCAGTCCCTTGAAGCCCTTGGCACGCGCCGCATCGAGCAGGAAGCGCGCGAAGGCCAGGTCGTTCTCGACGATCAGCAGCACCTGGTCGCCGCCGTGGATGCTGTCGCGGTCGTCGTTGGCCACGTTGTCGGTGGCGACTTCCTCGGTCCCTACCAGGGCGTTCATGGTGTCCTGCACCACGTCCGCGCCAGCCGGCCCGCTCTGCACCGCGGGCTGCGGCAGCCGCTTGGGCACGGGAGTGATGGTCGGCTCGCCGCGGAAGTCGCTCGACACGCGCCGCGCCGCCCGCGTGGCCATGTAGACCAGCGGCAGGTACAGGGTGAAGGTCGAACCCTGCCCCGGCGCCGACACCAGGCGGATCTCGCCGCCCAGCAGCTTGGACAGCTCGCGGCTGATGGCCAGGCCCAGGCCCGTGCCGCCGTACTTGCGGCTGGTGGAGCCGTCGGCCTGCTGGAAGGCCTCGAAGATGATCTGCTGCTTGTCCGGCGAGATGCCGATGCCGGTGTCCGACACCGAGAAGGCGATCACCTGCTGGGCGCGCCCGAGGTCCTCGTTGTCGTTGCTCCAGCCCGCGAACACTTCTTCGAGCGTCAGCGTGACGTGGCCCTGGTGCGTGAACTTGAAGGCGTTGGACAGCAGGTTCTTCAGGATCTGCTGCAGGCGCTTGGCATCCGTGACCATCGACGCCGGCAGGTTGAGGCCGGTGCGGACGGTGAAGTCCACGTTCTTGGCTTCGGCCACGTGGCGGAAGGTGCGCTCCACATAAAGCTGCAGGTCCGACAACCGCAGGTCGTTGACGTCCACGACCACAGTGCCCGACTCGATCTTCGAGAGGTCGAGGATGTCGTTGATCAGCATCAGCAGGTCGTTGCCGGACGAGTGGATCGTCTTGGCGAACTCCACCTGCTTGGGCGTGAGGTTACCCTCGGGGTTCTTGCACAACTGGTCGGACAGGATCAGCAGCGAGTTCAGTGGCGTGCGCAGCTCGTGCGACATGTTGGCCAGGAACTCGGACTTGTACTTGGAGGTCAGCGCGAGCTGCTTGGCCTTTTCCTCCAGCGCCTGCCGGGCCTGTTCCACTTCCGCGTTCTTGCGCTCCACCTCCTGGTTCTGGTGGGCGAGCAGGCGGGCCTTCTCCTGCAGTTCCTCGTTGGTCTGCTGCAGTTCTTCCTGGCGCGACTGCAGTTCCTGCGCCAGCGACTGCGACTGCGCCAGCAGGTCCTCGGTCCGCATGTTGGCCTCGATCGTGTTGATCACGATACCGATCGATTCGGTCAACTGGTCGAGGAAGGCCTGGTGGGTCGGGTTGAAGCGTTCGATCGAGGCCAGCTCGATCACGCCCCGCACCTGCCCTTCGAAGATGATGGGAAGGACCAGCACGTTCAGCGGCTGCGTCTCGGTCAGGCCGGAGGCGATCTTCAGCGTCTCGGGGAAGCTGGAGGTCAGCACGATCTTCTTCTTGTCGAAGGCGGCCTGGCCGACGAGCCCTTGCCCCAGGTCGACCTCCTTGCCGTAGGCACCGTGGCCGTCCGAGGCATACGACGCCATCAGGCGCAGCTTGGGCTGCTCCTGCGTGTAGCGCAGCACGTAGAACTCGGCTTGCTGGGCGCTCACCACCGGCGCCAGCTCCGACAGGATCAGGTGACCCACCGCGACCAGGTCGCGCTGGCCCTGCAGCATCCGCGAGAACTTGGCCAGGTTGGTCTTCAGCCAGTCCTGCTCGGTGTTCACCTGCGTCGTGTCGCGCAGGTTGCGGATCATCTCGTTGATCGTGTCCTTCAGCGCCGCCACTTCGCCTTGCGCTTCCACGGTGATGGATCGCGTCAGGTCACCCTGCGTCACGGCGGTGGCCACTTCGGCGATCGCTCGCACCTGCGTGGTGAGGTTGGCGGCCAGCTGGTTCACGTTTTCGGTCAGGCCCTTCCAGGTGCCCGCGGCGCCCGGCACTTTCGCCTGGCCCCCCAGCTTGCCTTCGACGCCCACTTCGCGCGCCACCGTGGTCACCTGGTCGGCGAAGGTCGCGAGCGTGTCGGTCATCGAGTTGATCGTGTCGGCGAGCGAGGCGATCTCGCCCTTGGCTTCCACGGTCAGCTTCTGTTCGAGGTCGCCGTTGGCCACGGCGGTCACCACCTTGGCGATACCGCGCACCTGCGAGGTCAGGTTGCCGGCCATGAAGTTCACGTTGTCCGTGAGGTCCTTCCAGGTGCCGGCCACGCCTTGCACATAGGCCTGGCCACCGAGCTTGCCTTCGGTACCCACTTCGCGCGCCACCCGGGTCACTTCGGAGGCAAACGAGGAGAGCTGGTCCACCATGGTGTTGATGGTGTTCTTCAGCTCCAGGATCTCGCCCTTCACGTCCACCGTGATCTTCTTGGAAAGGTCACCGGCGGCCACTGCCTTGGTCACGTCGGCAATGTTGCGCACCTGCGAGGTGAGGTTGCCGGCCATGAAGTTCACGTTGTCGGTCAGGTCCTTCCAGGTACCGGCCACACCCTGCACGTAGGCCTGGCCACCGAGCTTGCCCTCGGTACCCACTTCGCGCGCCACCCGTGTCACCTCCGAAGCGAAGCTTCGCAGCTGGTCCACCATCGTGTTGATGGTGTTCTTCAGCTCCAGGATTTCGCCCTTCACGTCCACCGTGATCTTCTTGGAGAGGTCACCGGCCGCCACCGCGGTGGTCACCTCCGCGATGTTCCGCACCTGCGCCGTCAAATTGCCGGCCATGGAGTTGACCGAGTCCGTCAAGTCCTTCCAGGTCCCGGCCACGCCTTGCACGTCGGCCTGGCCACCCAGCTTGCCTTCGGTCCCCACTTCGCGCGCCACGC
>NZ_JAQGNQ010000025.1 GCF_028291745.1 Ramlibacter sp.
CCCAACTCCTGCGCTGTACCCGTGTAATCGAGCACGTCGTCGATCACCTGGAAGGCGGTGCCCAGCGCCTGGCCATACTCGGCGCAGGTCTGTTCCACTTGCGGCGAGGCACCCGCCAGCACCGCACCCAGTCGCGCGCTGGCCTCGAACAGCTTGGCGGTCTTGGAGCGGATCACCTGCAGGTACGCCGCTTCGTCGAGCGCGGGATCGTGCATGTTCATCAGCTGCAGGACCTCGCCCTCGGCGATCACGTTGGTGGCGTCGGCCAGGATTTCCATCACGCGCATGTCATGCGCGTCCAGCATCATCTGGAAGGCGCGCGAATAGAGGAAGTCGCCCACCAGCACGCTGGCCGGATTGCCGAAGCGCTCGTTGGCGGTGGCGCGGCCGCGGCGCAGGGTGGATTCATCCACCACGTCGTCGTGCAGCAGCGTGGCGGTATGGATGAACTCCACCACCGCGGCCAGGTTGAAGCGTTGCGGGCCCTGGTAGCCCAGGGCATTGCAGATCAGCAGGAGCAGGGCCGGCCGCAGGCGCTTGCCGCCCGAGGAGATGATGTAGCGCGCCACCTCGGCCACCAGCGGCACGCCCGAGGCGAGGCGCAGGGCGATCACGGCGTCGACCTCGCGCATGTCCTGAGCGATCGAGGAAAGGACGGAGGAGGCGCTGGGGGAGGAATCGGTCAAGACGGGATCCGCAAAGTTGGCGGATTATAGAAAGGCCCCAGCGCCACTGCGGCCAGCGACCGCGCGCAGCTTGTGAGCGACCACCAACCATGCTATAGTCTTGGGCTTTTCCGGAAATGGGTCCGGAGAAGAATCCTCAAGAGGTCAACCATGTACGCGGTCATAAAAACCGGAGGCAAGCAGTATCGTGTTGCTTCCGGCGATAAGATCAAAGTAGAACAGATTGCTGCGGACATCGGCCAGGAAATCACCATCGACCAGGTTCTCGCAGTCGGCAACGGCGGCGACCTGAAGATCGGAGTGCCCCTGGTATCCGGTGCCACGGTGAAAGCCACGATCGTGGCGCACGGCAAGCACGACAAGGTGCGCATCTTCAAGATGCGCCGCCGCAAGCACTACCAGAAGCACCAGGGCCACCGCCAGCAGTACACCGAACTGCAAATCGGTGACATCGCTGGCGCGTGAGCTAATGATTTTGGGGACAGACCTTTAGCTCTGTCCCCGACTGATTGGAAAGCAAATGGCACAGAAAAAAGGCGGCGGCTCTACGCGCAACGGGCGGGATTCCCAGCCCAAGATGCTCGGCGTGAAGGCATTCGGCGGTGAGCTGATCAGCGCCGGTTCCATCATCGTGCGCCAGCGCGGTACCAAGTTCCATCCCGGCACCAACGTCGGCCTGGGCAAGGACCACACGCTGTTCGCTCTGGTGGACGGCCACGTGAGCTTCAAGGTCAAGGGTTCGTTGAACAAGCACATGGTCAACGTGACCCCGGCGGCTTGAGTTAATCTCAGGTCCGCAAGTCCGCGAAGCCCCGACTTGTCGGGGCTTCGTTGTTTTGGAGAATGAAAGCATGAAGTTCGTCGACGAAGCCTTCATCGACATCGCTGCCGGCGATGGGGGGAACGGCTGCGTCTCGTTCCGCCACGAGAAGTACAAGGAATTCGGTGGTCCCAACGGCGGCGACGGCGGCCGCGGCGGCCACGTCTGGGCGGTGGCGGATCCCAACCTCAACACGCTGGTCGACTACCGCTACGCGCGCCGCCACGCGGCGGCCGGCGGCGAGCACGGCATGGGGTCCGACATGTTCGGCGCCATGGGCGGCGACATCACGCTGAAGATGCCCGTGGGCACGATCATCACCGACGCCGAGACCGGCGAGGTGCTGTACGAACTGCTGCAGCCCGGCGAGAAGATCATGATCGCCAAGGGCGGCGACGGCGGCTTCGGCAACATGCGCTTCAAGAGCTCGATCAACCGCGCGCCACGGCAGAAGACGCCCGGCTGGCCGGGCGAGAAGAAGAGCCTCAAGCTCGAACTGAAGGTGCTCGCCGACGTCGGTCTGCTGGGCATGCCGAACGCCGGCAAGTCCACGCTGATCTCCGCCGTGTCGAACGCCCGGCCGAAGATCGCGGACTATCCCTTCACCACCTTGCATCCCAACCTCGGCGTGGTGCGGGTCGGCCCGGAGCAGAGCTTCGTGATCGCCGACGTGCCGGGGCTGATCGAGGGCGCGGCCGAAGGCGCCGGCCTGGGCCACCAGTTCCTGCGTCACCTGCAGCGCACGCGCTTGCTGCTGCACGTGGTCGATATCGCGCCCTTCGACGAGGGCGTCGATCCCGTGGCGCAGGCCAAGGCGATCGTTGCCGAACTGAAGAAGTACGACGCTGCCCTCTACGACAAGCCGCGCTGGCTGGTGCTGAACAAGCTGGACATGGTCCCGACCGAGGAGCGCGCTGCGCGCGTGAAGGACTTCGTCAAGCGCTTCAAGTACAAGGGCCCGGTGTTCGAGATCAGCGCGCTCACCCGCGAAGGCTGCGAGCCGTTGATCCGCGCGGTCTACCAGCACATTCGCGCGCAGCAGATCGCCGAACAGCCGCCGGCGGAGATCGTCGACCCGCGCTTCGCGAGCAGCGACAATCCGTGACGTGAGGCCCCGCGGCTGGCCAGCCGCGGCGGGACGGACGACTGAGGGTTTCTGATGACGGAGAAGAACGGATCGGCGGTGCTGCGCGAGGCGCGGCGCATCGTGGTGAAGGTGGGCTCGAGCCTGGTCACCGACGAAGGCCGTGGCCTCGACGAGGGCGCGATCGGCGAATGGTGCCGGCAGCTCGCGGCACTCGCGGCGCAGGGACGCGAGGTGATCATGGTGTCCAGCGGCGCCATCGCCGAGGGCATGAAGCGCCTGGGCTGGAGCACGCGCCCGCATCAATTGCACGAACTGCAGGCCGCCGCCGCCGTGGGGCAGATGGGCCTGGCGCAGATGTACGAGACCAAGCTGCGCGAACACGGCATGGGCTCGGCGCAGGTGCTGCTGACGCATGCGGACCTGGCCGATCGCGAGCGTTATCTCAATGCCCGCTCCACGCTGCTCACCCTGCTTCAGTTGCGCGTGCTGCCGGTGATCAACGAGAACGACACGGTCGTCAACGACGAAATCAAGTTCGGCGACAACGACACGCTGGGTGCGCTCGTGGCCAACCTGGTGGAGGCCGACCTGCTGGTGATCCTCACCGACCAGAAGGGCCTGTACAGCGCCGACCCGCGCAAGGATCCGCAGGCGCGCTTCATCCACGAGGCGCGCGCGGGCGAGCCAGGCCTGGAGCAGATGGCAGGCGGCGCCGGCTCCAGCATCGGCAAGGGCGGGATGATCACCAAGGTGCTGGCGGCCAAGCGGGCCGCGGGCTCGGGGGCATCGACCGTGATTGCCTGGGGCCGCGAAACGGATTGCCTGCTGCGCCTGGCGCGCGGCGAGCTGATCGGCACACTGCTGGTCGCACCGACGCAGAAGTCGCAGGCCCGCAAGCGCTGGATGGCCGACCACCTGCAACTGCGCGGCGCGGTGACCGTCGACGAGGGCGCCGCGGGCAAGCTGCGCTCGGAAGGCAAGAGCCTGCTGACCATCGGCATGACCGGCGTCGAAGGCGACTTCTCGCGCGGCGAAGTGATCGCAGTCCGCGACCCCGCCGGCCAGGAGGTCGCACGCGGGCTGGCGAACTATGCGGCGGCGGAAGCGAGGCTGCTATGCCGCAAGCCCTCGAGCGAGATCGAAAAGCTGCTGGGGTACGTGGCGGAGCCGGAGATGATCCATCGGACCAACCTGGTGGTCACACGCTGAAGGGGAGGTCGGGGGGCCCGGATGTCATCGCGGGGCCCGGATGTCATCCCGCGCCCGGATGTCATCCCGGGCTTGACCCGGGATCCATGCGGCCGTGGTGCAAGCGCCGTCGTGGATTGCGGGTCAAGCCCGCAATGACATCCGCTCCCGCAATGACATCCGCTCCCGGAATCACATCCACTCAGCCTACCGGTTCGACCCACCCCGCTCGAACCGGCGATCCACCGGTGCCCGCAAATCCTGCAGGATCTGCACCGCGGAGCCGTTCGGGGCCTTGTCCATGCAGGCGCCGCTGCGGGCAATGGCCAGGCTGTGGCTGTTGTTGGGCGTCGTGAAGATGTTCTGCCACTCCGCATCGCGCGTGGGCACCCAGCCGCTGTCCGGGTTGTGGCGCGCGTACACCTTCACCTCGCCGGCGTCGCAGCGAATGCCTTCGTAGATGCCGTTGACGACGCCGGAACTGCTGGTCGCCACCACCACGTAGCGGACGACGCGGTCGGCGCCGACGGTGATCGAGGCCGGGTCGACGCCGAAGCGCAGGGCCCCTGTGCGCAGCACGTCGACGGGCACCAGGCCTTGCGTGTGCAAGGGCGGCGGCGGCGGTGCGTCGAGTTCCTTCCATTCGCTGGCAGGGTCGGGAATGGTCTGCGCCGAGGCCCAGGCCGCGACGCTGTACAAGGCCAGCGCCAGGAATCTACGTTGCATGCTTTCCCTTGGCAGGGCACGGGTGGGCCCGTCCCTGCGGATTCGGTTCGAAGGTGGCGCCGGGCGGCAGCTCCATGGGAGGGCCGGACAGGATGCTTCCGTTGGGCAGTTCATGCCCGGCGTGTTCGCCTTCGCGCGTACGCATCCCGCTGCGCAAGTAGCGATTGCGGTGGTCGAACCGCGGCAGGTAACGCGCCAGTTCGCGCAGCGCCATCTCGTAGACGCCGCGCTTGAATTCGACCACCACATCGAGCGGCACCCAGTACTCGTTCCAGCGCCAGGCGTCGAACTCGGGATGGTCGGTAGCACGCAGGTTCAGGTTCCAGTCCTGCCCGGTCAGTTGCAGCAGGAACCAGATCTGCTTCTGGCCTTTGTAATGTCCGCGCGCATCGCGGCGGATGTAGCGCTCGGGTACTTCATAGCGCAGCCAATCCCGCGTGCGCGCGACGATGCGCACGTGATCCGGCATCAACCCGATTTCCTCGTGCAGTTCCCGGAACATCGCCTGTTCGGGACTTTCGCCGCGATCGATGCCGCCCTGCGGAAACTGCCAGCTGTGTGTCCGGATGCGCTTGCCCCAGAACACCTGGTTTCTCTGGTTGAGCAGGATGATGCCGACGTTAGGCCTGAAGCCGTCCCGGTCAAGCATAATCACACCCCAAATCTTTGAACTGAGTTCATTATGCACGGCGCTCCTGCGCGCTGGAAGGGCTCAGCTACTCCCACCTTCTTGCCCGTCCGATGAGAGCCTCGCAGTTCCTGATTTCCACGCTGAAAGAAGCACCCGCCGACGCCGAAGTCGCCAGCCATCGCCTGATGATGCGCGCCGGCATGATCAAGAAACTCGGTGCCGGCATCTACACGTACATGCCCATGGGCGTGCGCGTGATCCGCAAGGTCGAAGCGATCGTGCGCGAGGAGATGAATCGCGCCGGCGCGGTCGAATGCTCCATGCCCATCGTGCAGCCGGCGGAGCTGTGGCAGGAGTCCGGCCGCTTCGAGAAGATGGGCCCCGAGCTGCTGCGCATCAAGGACCGCCACGACCGCGACTTCGTGATCCAGCCCACCAGCGAGGAAGTCGTCACCGACATCGCCCGCCAGGAGTTGCGCAGCTACAAGCAGCTGCCCAAGAACCTGTACCAGGTGCAGATCAAGTTCCGCGACGAGAGAAGGCCGCGCTTCGGCCTGATGCGCGGGCGCGAATTCATCATGAAGGATGCGTACAGCTTCGATCGCGACGCCGATAGCGCGAAGAAAAGCTACCAAGTGATGGCCGCCGCGTATCGCCGCATCTTCGATCGCTTCGGTCTGCGCTATCGCGCCGTGGCGGCGGACAGCGGCGCCATCGGCGGCGACCTCTCGGAAGAATTCCAGGTGATCGCCGCCACCGGCGAAGACGCCATCGTCTATTGCCCGGACAGCGATTACGCCGCGAACATGGAGAAGGCCGAGGCACTCGCTCCCGCCGGCCCGCGCGCGGCCGCGACGCAGCCGATGCACAAGGTGCCCACGCCCGGCAAGAGCACGTGCGAAGACGTCGCGCAGTTGCTGAACGTGCCGCTGAACACCACGGTGAAGTCGCTGGTGCTGGCGACCGACACGCTCGATGCGCAGGGCACGCCCGTGAAGTCGCAGGTGTGGCTGCTGCTGGTGCGCGGCGACCACGACATGAACGAGATCAAGGTCTCCAAGGTGCCGGGCCTGAACGAGGGCTTCCGCTTCGCCACCGTGCCCGAGATCGAGGCGCACTTCGGCACCAGGCCGGGCTATCTCGGCCCGATCGCGCTCAAGCAGCCGGTGAAGATCGTTGCCGACCGCGAGGTGGCGGCGCTGGCCGACTGGATCTGCGGCGCCAACGAGGAGGGTTATCACCTCACCGGCGTCAACTGGGGCCGCGACCTGCCCGAGCCCGATGCGGTGGCAGACCTGCGCAACGTGGTCGAGGGCGATCCTTCTCCGGATGGCAAGGGCAAGCTGGCGATCGAGCGCGGCATCGAGGTGGGCCACATCTTCTATCTCGGCACCAAGTACAGCAAGGCCATGGACGCGACCTTCCTCGACGAGGACGGCAAGCCCAAGCTGTTCGAGATGGGCTGCTACGGCATCGGCATCACGCGCCTGCCGGCCGCGGCGATCGAGCAGAACCACGACGACAAGGGCATCGTCTGGCCCGACGCGATCGCGCCCTTCACGGTGGTGATCTGCCCCATCGGCATGGACCGCAGCGCGGACGTGAAGACCGCCGCCGAAAAGCTGCATGACGAACTCGCGGCCGCCGGCGTCGACGTGCTGCTGGACGACCGCGGCGAACGTCCCGGCGCGATGTTCGCCGACTGGGAACTGATCGGCGTGCCGCATCGTGTGGTGATCTCTGATCGCGGCCTGAAGGAAGGCCAGCTGGAATACCAGCACCGCCGCGAGCCTGCTGCCAGCAAGGTCCCGGCCAGCGAGATCGCTGCCTTCCTGCGGGGAAGGCTGGCGGCGTGATCACCCGGCGCGCCTGCCTGCGGCCGCTGCTGGCCGGCACCGCCTGGTGCCTGGTGGGCAGCCCGGCGCGCGCGGGCGGGCAGCTGGAGGAACCACTGGCCGACTCCGTGCGGACAGCGCTCACGTCAGCGGTGGCGAACAGCGCCCCGCCGATTCCGCAGTTCGCCGATCCCGATGGGCACATCAAGTACCTGCGTTGGCTGGGGGCGATGAGCCATCGCCTGCGCGCGCGCAAGCCGGACACCAGCGAGCGCCGCGAATTCCTGCAGACGGCGTGGTACGAGAGCAAGCGCGCGGGGCTCGACCCGGGCCTGGTGCTGGGCCTGGTGCAGGTGGAGAGTGCGTTTCGCAAGTACGCGGTCAGTCCCGTGGGTGCGCGCGGCTACATGCAGGTCATGCCTTTCTGGAGCCGCCTGATCGGCGATGGCGATCCGTCTGCCTTGTTCCATATGCAGACCAACCTGCGTTTCGGCTGCGTGATCCTGCGGCACTATCTCGATCGCGAACGGGGCGACCTGTTCCTGGCGCTAGGCCGCTACAACGGCAGCCGCGGCCAGCCGCAGTACCCGGACGCAGTGTTCGCGGCGAGCAAGGCGTGGGAATGGAAAGAAGAGGGGCCACCGCCGGCCTCGCCGCTGCCGGGCGTGCCACCGGAGAAGGTTCAGGGCGGGGCTTAGGGGGGCGCTGAATGCGGCCATCCGGACGCAGAAGACGCGGAAGTTACGCAGAAGACGCGGAAGGACATCCAATTTCTGAATGTTTTTTTTGCGCCTTCTGCGAAACTTCTGCGCGGCGGATTCAACCGGTCATCGCAACACGATCGCAACGTGTTGTAGAAGGACCGCCATGAAGACGCGCAGATATCGATTCTCCCCGCAGGAAAGCCGGGAGCTTTGGGCCAGATGGAAGCAGGGGCAGACGCTGATGGAGATCAGTGCCGCCCTTGGGCGCGTGAACAGGACCACTGTTTACGGGGTCCTGCAGCGCTCTGGTGGCGTGGCGCCTAGGGAGCGCAACCGTGCGGGCCATCATCTGAGCGCCACCGAGCGCGAGGAAATCTCCCGTGGTTTGGTGGTCGGGCAATCCGTGCGGGCGTTATCCCGGCTGCTGGGGCGCAGCCCTTCGACAATCAGTCGCGAAATCCAGCGTAACGGCGGGCGCGACGCTTACCGGGCGCAGGCGGCTGAGCACCGGGCCTGGTCGTCCGCAGAACGGCCTAAATCCTGTGCACTGGCCGACAACGAGCCACTCAAGAGGATCGTGGCCGAAAGGCTGCAGCAGGACTGGTCCCCGCAGCAGATCGCCGGCTGGCTCAAAGAGACTCATCACAATGAGCCGGCGATGCAAATCTCACACGAGACGATTTACCGCAGCCTGTTCATCCAAGCCCGCGGGCTCCTGAAGAAGGAGCTGGTCGGCCACTTGCGCAGCGGCCGGGCGATACGACGGGGCAAGACGGCAACTCTCAAGGGGCATCCGAGAGGGATTGTGGATGCGGTCTCGATTCGCGAGCGACCGGCCGAAGCTGAAGATCGAGCGGTGCCTGGCCACTGGGAAGGCGATCTCATCGCGGGATCTCACAACACCAACATTGCCACTTTGGTGGAGCGCCACTCACGCTACGTCAGCTTGGTTCGCGTGGAAAACAGGGAGACCGCGACGGTGGTCAGCGCGCTGGCCGAGCACGTGCTGCAGCTGCCCGCCGGATTGATGAGAACGTTGACTTGGGATCAAGGCAAGGAGATGGCCGCCCACAAGCGCTTTACCGTAGCCACCGACGTGAAGGTCTATTTCTGCGACCCGCGCAGCCCGTGGCAGCGTGGATCCAACGAAAACACCAACGGCCTGCTGCGTCAGTATTTCCCCAAAGGCACGGACCTATCGGTATTCAGCCAGGAGCAGCTCGATGCTGTGGCCGACCGGCTCAATACCCGTCCGCGCAAAACCCTCGGCTACAAAACGCCTGCAGATAGACTCGCAGCGTCACTGTTGCAGTGACCGGTTGAATCCGCCGCCTTCTGCGTCCGGTTGCTGGATGTGGATGTCTTTACTGCACAAACCCCATCCGCGTCTTCTGCCCGCTGCACTTCGGCAAGTCGTCGGTGTGCACGGATTCCCGGTGGGCCAAGCGCGCATTGCCGAAGCCGGTCATGAGCGCGCGGCGCATTTCGCGCGGGGCCAGGTCGGCCAGGCAGTCGAGCACGTCATCGGCCGGTTCCTCGTCGAAGTTGCGGCCCCAGCCGTGTTCGCCCCGGATCGCGCAATACAGGTTGCGGGCGATCGTGCGGGCCTGGTCGTGCGTGGGCGCCTCGATCTCAAAGACGTTCATCCGGTTCAGGATCGGCTCGGGAATGCAGCGGTCATCGTTGGCCGTCATGATCCAGATCACCTGGCTCGCATCGATCGCGACCTCGGCGAATTCGTCCATGAAGGAGGTCGCCGTGTCATGTTCCAGCAGGCTGTACAGCGAGCCCAGCGGGTCGTACTGCGCATCGGCACTTGCCTTGTCGATCTCGTCGACCACCAGCACCGGGTTGGCGTACTGGCCGTCGACCAGCGCCTCGAACACCTTGCCGGGCTTGGCGCCCTTCCACTGCGACGAGGCACCCGAGAGCAGCCAGCCGGCCGTCATCGAGCTCATGGGAACCAGGCTCATGCCGGTGCCCAGCAGTTCGGCGAGCTGGCGCGCGAAGTGGGTCTTGCCGATACCGGGCGGCCCGAGCAGCAGCATGGGCGTGATCTCGATGCCGTCGCCGCAATCCTGCGCCAGGGCGACGTGGCGCTTCAGGTCGTCCAGCGCGTCGGCGAAATTGGGTAGTTGTTCGTACAACGATGCCATCTCCGGCACGCCGCTCGGCTTGACCTGGAAGCGCTCGGGGCCGCGTTCCAGCATGCGTTCGTAGGTGGCGCGCAGGTTTTCGTGGTCGCGGGCCGCCAGCTTGGCGAGCTTGCGCTCGACGTCATGCGGGCGAAAGACACTGCGCAGATTGGCAATGGGCAGCTTCAGGCCCTGGGTCTGCGGAACGAGGCTTCTGGATTGCATCGACCACTCCTTGACGACTGTACGTTGAGGACAGCATAGGCCGTGCCAGGCTGTGATCAATGGTCGGGCTTTCGCACGACGGTGTCAGAGGGAGTCGATTGCGAACGAGGGAGGCAGGGCAGTGGCAGTCGCGCGGGTCGAGTGCTGCCGACGCGCGCAGCGCGCCGCCAAGGTACGAGCCGCCATCAGGCGGCTCGTTTTGTCCAATTTACGCCTGCGCCGGGGCCCCCAGCACCTGCTGCAATTCCCCGCTCTGGTACATCTCCATCATGATGTCCGAGCCGCCGATGAATTCGCCGCGCACATAGAGCTGCGGGATGGTGGGCCAGTTGCTGAATTCCTTGATGCCCTGGCGGATCTCGTCGTCCTCCAGCACGTTCACCGTCTTCAGCTGCTGCGGGCTGACGCCGCAGGCCTTGAGGATCTGGATCGCGCGGCCCGAGAAGCCGCACATCGGGAAAGAGGCGTTGCCCTTCATGAACAGCAGCACGTCGCTGCTCTTGACGAGGTCGGTCAGGCGTTGTTGCACGTCGCTCATGGAAAGATTCTCCTGGCAGGAACTGCCGTTTAGCTTGCGGCGGATTATCCCAGTTCAAGAAGGCGGCCGCCGGAGCAGCGGGCAATGCCGGCCAAGTCGGCCCGGCTGATCGTGTCGCGGAAGCCGGCGGCGCCCAGCAGCGCCCGCACCGCGTCCGCCTGATCCCACCCGTGTTCGAGCAGCAGCCAGCCGCCCGGCTCGAGGTGGGCGGGCGCTGCGGCGACGATGGCGCGCAGGTCGTCCAGGCCGTCAGCCCCGGCCACCAGCGCCTGGCTCGGCTCGTGGCGCAGCGCGGGCAGGTGGGGATCGGCGGCCGCGATATAGGGCGGGTTGCTCACGATCAGGTGGTAGCGCCCGGCCCCCTGCAGCCAATCGGCCTGGCGGAACTGCACGGGCAGGCCCAGGCGCTGCGCGTTGCCAGCGGCGACGGCCAGCGCCTGCGCGCTGCGATCCACCGCCTCGACCTGCGCATCGGGCCGCGCCGACTGGATCGCCAGCGCGATCGCCCCGCTGCCGGTGCCCAGGTCGATCACCCGGGGTTGGGGAATCCTCCCCAACCGTTCCAGGGCCCATTCCACCAATGTCTCGGTGTCGGGGCGTGGCACGAGCACGCGCGCATCCACCTGCAAGGGCAGGCCGAAGAATTCCTTGGACCCAACCAGATAGGCGAGGGGCTCGCCCTCGGCGCGGCGCAGGCACAACGCCAGAAACGACGCCTCGTGATCGGGCGCGAGCGCCTCTTCGTCGTGCGCGATCAGCCAGGCGCGCTCCGCAGCGGTGCGGCCGAGCACGTGCAGCAGCAGCAAAGCCGCATCGATGCGCGCCAGCCCCGCTCGCGCGGCGTGGGCGAGCGCCTCCTTCAGCGTCACGTGCGCACGCCGCCCATGCCGACTTCCAGCTCCTCGAGTTGCTCCGCGCGCCGCGCCAGCAGCAGGGCGGCGATCACTTCGTCGAGGTCGCCTTCCAGGATCGCGGCCAGCTTGTACAGCGTGAGGTTGATCCGGTGGTCGGTCATCCGCCCCTGCGGGAAGTTGTAGGTGCGGATGCGGTCCGAACGGTCGCCGCTGCCGATCAGGCCCTTGCGGGTGGCGGCCTCCTTGGCGGCGCGCTCGGAGCGGTCCTTCTCCTGGATGCGGGCGACCAGCACCTGCATGGCCTTGGCCTTGTTGCGGTGCTGCGAGCGGTCGTCCTGGCATTCGGCAACGATGCCGGTCGGGATGTGCGTGATGCGCACCGCGGAGTCGGTCTTGTTCACGTGCTGGCCGCCCGCGCCCGAGGCGCGGTAGGTGTCGATGCGCAGGTCCGCCGGATTGATCTGCACCGCGGCCGCTTCATCGGGTTCCGCCAGGGCGGCCACCGTGCAGGCGCTGGTGTGGATGCGCCCCTGGCTCTCGGTGGTGGGCACGCGCTGCACGCGGTGGCCGCCGGACTCGAACTTCAGCTTGCCGTAGGCGCCTTCGCCCGCCATGCGCACCACCACTTCCTTGTAGCCGCCGACGTCGCCCTCGCTCTCGCTGACGATCTCGGTGCGCCAGCCCTGGCGCTCGGCGTAGCGGGTGTACATGCGCAGCAGGTCGCCGGCGAACAGGGCCGATTCGTCGCCGCCGGTGCCGGCGCGGATTTCCAGGAAGATGTTGCGCACGTCGTCGGGGTCGCGCGGCAGCAGCAGGGCCTGCAGGTCGGCTTCCAGTTGCGGCAGCTCGGTGTCGAGCCCGGCGATCTCCTCGCGCGCCATCTCCGCCAGGTCGGCGTCTTCCAGCATCTCGCGCGCCTGTGCCAGGTCGCGCTCGCGCTGCAGGAAGCGCTGGTAGACGCCGTTGATCTCGGTGACCTCGGCGTGCTCGCGCGTGATTTCGCGATAACGCTCCATGTCGTTCACCACGTCCGGCTGCGAGAGAAAGAAATCCAGCTCCTGCAGGCGGACCGGGAAGCGTTCGAGTTGTTGGCGGAGGAAGGGTTTCACGAAAGCGGGAGAGAGGATGTCATTGCGGGCTTGACCCGCCATCCACGACGGCGGGTCGACTTCAGCCGCATGGATGCCGGGTCAGGCCCGGCATGACATGGGCAGGGCGTCCAGGCCCGCTAACGCTCCTTGCGCAGGAAGAAGTGTTCGACCGCCGCGCTCGCCCGCTGGCGCGACTCGGCGTCGCCCGCGCGCAGTTCGGCCATCGCGCCATGCAGCATCTTCTGGGTGAGGCCGCGCGACAGGGCCTCGAGCACGGTGTCGATGTCCTCGCCCTTGGCCAGCAGCTTGCGCGCGCGCGCCAGTTCGGCGGCGCGCCATTCGTCCGTCTGCTGATTGAGCTGCTGGATCAGGGGCACGCTGTGGCGCTGGTCGAGCCAGTGCACGAAGCTTTGCACGCCGGCATCGATGATGGCCTCCGCCTGGGCCACCGCGGCCTGGCGACTGGCATGGCCGGTCTGCACCACGTGGGCGAGGTCGTCCACGGTATAGAGGTACACGTCCTCCAGCGCCTTGACCTCGGGCTCGATGTCGCGCGGCACTGCGAGGTCGACCATGAACATCGGCCGGTGCTTGCGGGCCTTGAGCGCCCGCTCCACGGCGCCGAGGCCGATGATGGGCAGCTGGCTGGCGGTGGAGCTCACCACCACGTCGAATTCGTGCAGCCGCGTGGGCAGGTCGGCCAGGCGCATCACTTCGCCGCCGAAGCGGCTGGCCAGCTTCTCGCCGCGCTCCAGCGTGCGGTTGGCGACGACGATGCCGCGGGGGCTGCGCGCCGCGAAGTGCGTGGCGGCCAGCTCGATCATCTCGCCGGCGCCGACGAACAGTACCTTGACCTTGCCGAGATCCTCGAACAGCTGGCCGGCCAGGCGCACCGCGGCGGCCGACATGCTGATGGAATGGGCGCCGATCTCGGTGGACGTGCGCACCTCCTTGGCCACCGCGAAGGAGCGCTGGAACAGCTGGTTCAGCGTGGTACCCAGCGCGCCGGCCTGGTTGGCCACGCGCACGGCGTCTTTCAGCTGGCCGAGGATCTGCGCCTCGCCCAGCACCATGGAATCGAGCCCGCTGGCGACGCGAAAGGCATGGCGCGCCACGCCAGCGTCCTGCAGCAGATACGAGTGACTGCGCAGCAGGTCGGCAGGCACCCCACCGGAATGCGCCAGCCATTCGATCGTGGTGTCGATCTCGTGCTGGCGGCCGGCGCAGTAGATCTCGGTGCGGTTGCAGGTGGAGAGGATGGCGGCCTCGGGCCGGCCCCCCAGCCGCAGGCCGAAGCTGTCACGCAGCTGGTGCAAGGTGGGCGCGATCTGGTCGAGGGCAAACGCGAACCGGCCCCGCAGATCCAGCGGTGCCGTGTTGTGATTGATCCCCAGTGCCCAGACAGCCATGGCGCGAATTATAAAATTCGATCCGGATCGAGCACCTGGTGCCCGATCAATCCCACTTGCTTGAGATCAACCGCCCTCATCTTGAACCCCCTTGAACTGGCCCGGCACCTGCTGGGCTTTATAGCACCCGCCCTTGCCGTGGCCATGGTGGTATCCCTCGCGGCACGGCTGGTGTTGCCGCGCGGCGGAGCGCCGCGCCGCTGGGGGCTCTCCTTCGCCATCGACTTCGCTGCGGGCGTGGCGGTGCTCGTCGCGGGCCTGCGCTTCTTCGGCCACGACGGCAAGATGGCCACCTATGTCGCCCTGGTGGCCGTGGTGGCCACCTGCGAGTGGCTCATCGGCAAAGCCTGGCGCCCCTAGAATCGGCTGGCCCATGCTGTTCCTGCTCTCCCCGGCCAAGACCCTCGATTACCAGACGCCGCTCCCGGAGCTGCCGCACACGCTGCCGGCGTTCGCGGACGATTCGGCGCGGCTGATCGAGGTGCTGCGCCGCAGGTCGCCACAGCAGCTGGCCACGCTGATGGACATCAGCGACCCGCTGGCCACCCTCAATGCGGCGCGCTACCAGGCGTGGTCGCGCAAGTTCACCGGGCGCAACGCGCGGCAGGCGGTGCTGGCCTTCGACGGCGACGTCTATGACGGCCTGCAGGCCCGCCAGCTCAAGCCGGCCGACCTGGACTGGGCGCAACAGCACCTGCGGATCCTGAGCGGCCTTTACGGCGTGCTGCGGCCGATGGACTGGATGCAGCCCTATCGCCTGGAGATGGGCACGCAACTGGAGGTGGGCGAGGCGCCCAACCTGTACCGCTACTGGGGCAGCCGCATTGCCGAAAGCCTGAACGCCACGGTGGCCGCGGACAAGACGCCGGTGGTGGTCAACCTCGCTTCGCAGGAATATTTCAAGGCGGTCGATCGCAAGGCGCTCAGGGCGCGGGTGATCGACTGCGTGTTCGAGGAGTGGCGGCCGGGCGGCTGGAAGATCATCAGCTTTTCGGCCAAGAAGGCGCGCGGCCTGATGGCCCGTTATGCAATCACCAGGCGGGTGGAAACCCCGCGCAAACTGGAACAGTTCAACCTCGACGGCTATGCCTTCGATGCCGCCGCCTCGCAAGCCGAGCGGCTGGTCTTCAGGCGCAGGACGCAAACATGACCACGACCGGCACCCAGCAGCAGGTGAGCCCCGAGCTGCGCAAATGGATCGTCGAACAGGCGCAGGCGGGCCACCCCGCCGAGTCCGTGCTGAAGGCGATGCTTGCCTCCGGCTGGACCGAAGACGTCGCCATCGAGGCGATGGAGTCCACCCTGCGCGGCCACCTGGAGGAACAGGCGCAGGTCCAGGGCCTGCCGCCCGCCGTGCCGGTGCCCGATGCCGCACTCGACGAATCGCCGCTGTATATCGATGCGGGCGACCGCCGGGTGGCCGTGCTGCAGGCCATGTACAGCCCGCGCGTGGTGGTGTTCGGCGGCCTGCTCTCCGACGAGGAATGCGAGCAGTTGATCGCGCTGGCCAAGCCGCGCCTGGCGCGTTCGCTGACGGTGGCCACCAAGACGGGCGGCGAGGAGGTCAATGCCGACCGCACCAGCAACGGCATGTTCTTCCAGCGTGGCGAGAGCGAGCTGCTGCGCCGCATCGAACAGCGCATCGCCAGGCTGGTGAACTGGCCCGAGGAAAACGGCGAGGGCCTGCAGATCCTGCAGTACGGCCCGGGCGCCGAATACAAGCCGCACTACGACTATTTCGACCCGGCCGAACCGGGCACGCCGACCATCCTGCGTCGCGGCGGCCAGCGCGTTGGCACCATCCTGATCTACCTGGCCGAGCCGGAAAAGGGCGGCGGCACGGTCTTCCCCGATGTCCACCTGGAGGTCGGGCCCAAGCGCGGCAACGCGGTCTTCTTCAGCTACGACCGGGCGCATCCCTCCACCCGCACCTTGCACGGCGGCGCGCCGGTGCTGGCCGGCGAGAAGTGGATCGCCACCAAGTGGCTGCGCGAGCGGCGTTTCGAGTAGCGATGGGCCATGACCTTCCGCCAGCCGTGGTCGAGCGCATCCTGGAGCCCCTGGTGCCGCATCTGCGGCTAGTCTGCGAGACATGAATTCCCCCGAACAGTCCAAGCTGGGCCAGCCGGTCGACTATCCCGACCGCTACGACGCGAGCCTGCTGTATCCGATCGAACGGGCGCCCAAGCGCGAAGAGCTCGGCATTGCCAGCGCGCCGCCCTTCTTCGGTGCCGACCTGTGGACCGCCTTCGAACTGAGCTGGCTCACGCCGCGCGGCAAGCCGCAGGTGGCGATCGCCCACTTCACGATTCCCTGCGAGACGCCCAACATCATCGAGAGCAAGTCGCTCAAGCTGTACCTGGGCAGCTTCAACGGCACCCCGTTTGCCTCGGCCGACGAGGTGCGCGATCGCCTGCGGGCCGACCTGAGCGAGGCGGTGTGGCGCGGCGCGCCGGCGCAGTCCTCGGTGGGCGTGCGCATCCTGCTGCCGGACGCCTTCGACCGCGAGCCGGTGCACGAACTCGATGGCCTCAGCCTCGACCGGCTCGACATCGAGTGCACGCAATACACGCCGGCGCCCGAGCTGCTGACCGCCGCTTTCGGCGAGCAGCCGGTTCAGGAAGTTCTGACCAGCAACCTGCTCAAGAGCAACTGCCTCGTGACGGGGCAGCCGGACTGGGGCAGCGTGCAGATCCGCTATGCCGGGCCGCAGATCGACCAGGGCGCTTTGCTGCGCTACCTGGTGAGTTTTCGCAATCACGACGAATTCCACGAGCAGTGCGTCGAGCGCATCTTCATGGACCTGTGGCGGCGCTGCAAACCCCTGAAGCTCTCGGTGTACGCGCGCTACACGCGCCGTGGCGGTCTCGATATCAACCCTTTGCGCACCAGCCATCCGATGCCGCTGCCGGCCAACGTGCGCACCGCGCGGCAGTAGCTCAGGGGGGTTCGCTGGCGGCCGGCTGCAGGTCCTGGAACAGGTCGGGCGTGTGCTCGGAGGCCAGGGGCGCAGCCGCTGCCTGCGCAGGCGCTTCGGCCGCCACCGCATCGGCGCGCGCCAATTTGCCCACGCGCACACCCAGCAGGCGCAGCTTGCGTGACAGGTCGACCCGCTTCAGGCACTGCCCTGCAGCCTTGCGGATCGTCGCGCCATCCGCTGTGTAGTCGTCCAGCGTGAGGTCGCGCGTGGCGGTGCGAAAGTCGTCGTAGCGCAGCTTGATGCCGATGGTGCGGCCCACGTAGCCCTTGCGCTGCAGGTCGTCGGCCACGCGCGTGCACAGGTCGGTGAAGATCGCGCCCAGTTCCGCGCGATCGCGCACCGCATGCAGGTCACGCTCGAAGGTGGTCTCGCGGCTCATGGAGACGGGCTCGCTTTCGGTCACCACCGGGCGGTCGTCGCGGCCCCAGGCCGCATCGTGCATCCAGTGGCCGTAGGCCTGGCCGAAGTTGTCGACCAGCCATTCGCGCGACTGCGCCGCGAGGTCGCCGATGGTGTGCAGGTGCAGGCGGTGCAGCTTGGCCTCCGACTTGGGGCCGATGCCGTTGATCTTGCGGACGGCCAGCGGCCAGATCTTGCTCTGCACGTCCTCTTCGAAGAGGATCGAGATGCCATTGGGCTTGTTGAACTCGCTGGCCATCTTGGCAATGAGCTTGTTGGGCGCCACGCCGATGGAGCAGGTGAGGCCGAGCGCCTCGAAGATGGATTTCTGGATCAGGCGCGCCAGCACGCGGCCGCCTTCGCGCTGGCCGCCGGGCACCTCGGTGAAGTCGATGTAGACCTCGTCGATGCCGCGGTCCTCCATCACGGGGGCGATTTCCGCGATCACGGACTTGAAGGTGCGCGAACAGCGGCGCACCTCGTCGAAATCCACCGGCAGCACGATCGCCTGCGGGCACAGCTTCGCCGCCTTCATCATGCCCATGGCCGAACCGACGCCGAACTGGCGTGCCGGATAAGTCGCCGTGGTGATGACCCCGCGGCCGACGTAGTCCTTCAGCAGCGGAAAGGCCTCGACCGGGATCCGCGACAGCGGCCGGTCGGCAAAGCGCACCAGCAATTCGTCATCCGCCCGCCGGCGACCGCCGCCGATCACCACGGGCAGGCCCTTCAACTGCGGATAGCGCAGCAACTCCACGGACGCGAAGAAGGCGTCCATGTCGAGGTGGGCGATGCGGCGGATCGGGGGGCTCATTTTGCGTCGAGGCGCGAATGAGAAATTTGAACGCAGAAGACGCAGAAGTGACGCAGAACACGCAGAAAAAACCATTCGAGGATGGATGTCCTTCTGCGTCTTCTGCGTAACTTCTGCGATTTCTGCGTTCCAACTGCCTGTTCTGGCGCGATGCCCGTTAGCGCACCGAAGCAGCCTCAGTAAGTCCCCGGCAGCAGGATGCTCTTGTCGACGTCGCGGATGTTGGTGCGGCCGCAGAAGGCCATCGACAGATCCAGCTCGTTGCGGATGATCTCCAGGGCGCGCTCCACGCCCTCCTGGCCCATCGCGCCCAGGCCGTACAGCATCGCGCGGCCGATGTAGGTGCCCTTGGCGCCCAGGGCGATCGCCTTGAGCACGTGCTGGCCCGAGCGGATGCCGCCGTCCATGTGCACCTCGATGCGGTCGCCCACCGCCTCGACAATGTGCGGCAGCGCGGAGATCGAGGAAGGCGCGCCATCGAGCTGGCGGCCGCCGTGGTTCGAGACGATCACCGCGTCGGCGCCCGAGGCGGCGGCGAGCTTCGCGTCCTCGACGTCCTGCACGCCCTTGAGGATCAGCTTGCCGCCCCAGCGGCTCTTGATCCACTCCACGTCGTTCCACGACAGCCGCGGGTCGAACTGCTTGGCCGTCCACTCGGACAGCGATCCCATGTTCTCCACGCCCTTGACGTGGCCCACGATGTTGCCGAAGCCCCGCCGCCTGGTGCCCAGCATGCCCATGCACCAGCGCGGCTTGGTCGCCATGTTCAGGATGTTGCCGGGGGTCAGCCTGGGCGGCGCCGTCAGGCCGTTCTTCAGGTCCTTGTGGCGCTGGCCGAGGATCTGCAGGTCCAGCGTCAGCACCAGCGCGGAGCAGCCGGCGGCCTTGGCGCGGTCGATCAGGCTTTCGATGAAGCCGCGGTCGCGCATCACGTACAGCTGGAACCAGAAGGGATGGCGGCCGGTGCCCTCGGCCACGTCCTCGATCGAGCAGATGCTCATGGTCGACAGGGTGAAGGGGATGCCCATCTTCTTGGCGGCGCGCGCGGCCAGGATCTCGCCGTCCGCGTGCTGCATGCCGGTGAGGCCGGTCGGGGCGATCGCCACCGGCATCGCAACCTCCTGGCCCACCATGGTGCTGCGGGTGCTGCGGTCTTCCATGTTCACCGCCACCCGCTGGCGCAGCAGGATGCGCTCGAAGTCCGCCTCGTTGGCCTTGTAGGTGCTCTCGGTCCACGAGCCGGAGTCGGCATAGTCGTAGAACATGCGCGGCACGCGCCGCTTGGCGAGCACGCGCAGGTCTTCGATGTTGGTGATGACAGGCATCGGGTCTCCTCGTTTGCGGGGAATCGTAACCGAGGCTCGGTGCATGTCATCCCGGGCCGAAGGATGTCATCCCGGGCTTGACCCGGGATCCATGCGGCTCTTCATCCACCGCCGCATGGATTGCGGGTCGAGCCCGCAATGACATCGGGACTACGCCAGACGGACCCGATGCCGCTCGATCTGCACCCGCACCTGCGCCGGCGCCGTGCCGCCCAGCGTATTGCGGGCATTCAAGGACCCGCGCAGCGAGAGCGCGTCGTACACGTCCTTGCCGATCTGCGGGTTGAACTGCTGCAGCACCGCCAGCGGCAGCTCGGACAAATCGCAGTTGTGCGACACCGCCGCCTTCACCGCATGCGCCACCGTCTCGTGCGCATCGCGGAAAGGCAGGCCCTTCTTCACCAGGTAGTCCGCCAGGTCGGTCGCCGTGGCATAGCCCTTGAGCGCCGCCTGCTCCATCGCCTGCGGCTGCACCGTGATGCCGCCCGCCATCTCCGCGAAGATGCGCAGCGTGTCCTTGAGCGTGTCGACCGTGTCGAACAGGGGCTCCTTGTCTTCCTGGTTGTCCTTGTTGTAGGCCAGGGGCTGGCCCTTCATCAGCGTGATCAGGCCCATGAGGTGGCCGACCACGCGCCCGGTCTTGCCGCGCGCGAGCTCGGGCACGTCGGGGTTCTTCTTCTGCGGCATGATCGACGAGCCGGTGGTGAAGCGGTCGGCAATGCGGATGAAGCTGAAGTTCTGCGACATCCACAGGATCAGTTCTTCCGAGAAGCGGCTCACGTGCACCATCACGAGCGAGGCCGCGGCCGCGAACTCGATGGCGAAGTCGCGGTCGCTCACCGCGTCCAGCGAGTTCTGGCACACGCCTTCCATGCCCAGTTGCTGCGCGACGTATTCGCGATCGAGCGGATAGGTGGTGCCGGCGAGGGCGGCCGCACCGAGCGGCAGGCGGTTCACGCGCTTGCGCACGTCGAGCATGCGCTCGTGATCGCGCGCGAACATCTCCACGTAGGCCAGCATGTGGTGGCCGAAGCTCACGGGCTGCGCCACCTGCAGGTGCGTGAACCCGGGCATCACCACTTCGACGTTGGCCTCGGCCAGCGCCAGCAGCGCCTGCTGCAGGCCCACGAGCAGCTCGGCGATCAGGTCGATCTCGCCGCGCAGCCACAGGCGCACGTCGGTGGCCACCTGGTCGTTGCGGCTGCGGCCGGTGTGCAGGCGCTTGCCCGCGTCACCCACCAATTGCGTGAGGCGCGCCTCGATATTGAGGTGGACGTCCTCCAGATCGAGCTTCCATTCGAAGCCGCCGGCCTCGATCTCCTGCCGGATCTGCTCCATGCCGCGGCGGATGTCGGCCAGATCCGTTGCGGAAATGACACCCTGCTTCGCCAGCATCGCCGCGTGCGCCAGCGAGCCGGCAATGTCCGCCTGCCACAACCTCTTGTCGAAGAACACACTGGCGGTGTAGCGTTTGACGAGGTCGCTCATGGGTTCGCTGAACAGGGCGGACCACGCCGCGGACTTGTGATCGAGTTGGCTCATAGGGGTGCACTGGATGCGCTGGCAAATGGACAGGGGCGCTGCTTCACCAATAATCGGGGCCTAAGGAGGCACCGGTGATGGCGCGCGGGCGCGCCCGGAAGTCTGATGGACGACTCGCAACTATTATCCGCGTTCCAGGAACTGCAACGTGAACCCATGGCGGCGGCCAAGCAGGGTCCGCCGCTGCTGTTCGATGCCTGCCAGATCGGTGTCGTGCTGCGCGCGGTGCTGTTCGTGGAAGCCGTGGCCGCCGTGGGCGCCATGTTCCCCAGCGGCGAGTTCATCGCCTGGGTGCAGAACTTCGCCATCTTCAGTGGCGCGGCCCTGCCCGCCACGCTGGGATGGCTGGTGCTCACCTGCAGCTGCAAGAACCTGATAGCGCGCCTGCGGCCCGTGTTGCAGCAGGCCACCGGCGTGCTGGCCGGCGCCATCTCGGGCCTCTATGGCTGCGGCGTGCTGGCCCTGGTCGGCGCGCCCGCGCGCGTGCCCTGGCTCGCATCCGCTTGCGCCGGCGCGCTGCTCTCCTCGGTGATCGTCTTCGTGCTGGTGCTGCGGGCCAAGGGCCGCATGCCGGCGGAAACCACCGCGCGCCTGGCGGAACTGCAGGCGCGCATCCGGCCGCATTTCCTGTTCAACAGCCTCAATAGCGCGATCGCGCTGGTGCGCGAGAACCCGCGCAAGGCGGAGACCCTGCTGGAAGACCTCAGCGAGCTGTTTCGCCATGCCCTGGTCAGCAAGGGCGAGTCGGCCACCCTCTCCGAGGAGGTGCAGCTGGCGCGCCACTACCTGGACATCGAGCAGATCCGCTTCGGCGAGCGGCTGCGCGTGGAGTGGTCCATCGACCCGGCGGCGGGCAGCGCGCGCGTGCCTGCATTGTTTTTGCAGCCGTTGGTGGAGAATGCGGTCAAGCACGGAGTCGAGCCGAGCCCCTCGGGCGCGGACGTCAAGGTGTCCACGCAAAAGCGAGGGGGCGTGGTGGTGATCAAGGTAACCAACACGGTACCGGCCGGACAGGGCAGGCCGGGACACGGCGTGGCGCAGGACAACGTGCGCGATCGCCTGCGGCTGCTGCACGACGTGCAGGCGCAGTTCCAGACGGCGCTGATGGATGGGCTGTACCAGGTGCGCATGGAGGTTCCCGCGTGAGAGCGCGGGCCCACGCCAGGGGTCACGAGGCGCGTGCGCGGCACGCCGCCGGTGCGGCCCGCAATGACGGAGGACAACAATGGGCCTGAAGATGCTCCTGGTCGATGACGAGCCGCTCGCGCGCTCGCGCTTGCGCACGCTGCTGGCGGACTGCAAGTCGCCGCTGGCCGAAGTGGCTGCCGAGGCGGCCAACGCCGCCCAGGCCATGGAGCATCTGCGACGACAGAGCTTCGACGCCGTGCTGCTCGATATCCACATGCCCGGCGCCGATGGCCTGGCCCTGGCGCAGGTGCTGCGCACGCTCCCCGAGGCGCCCTCCGTGGTCTTCGTCACGGCCTATGCGGAGCACGCGGTCAGCGCTTTCGAGCTGGAAGCGGTCGACTACCTGACCAAGCCGGTGCGGCTCGAGCGTCTGCAGGCGGCGCTCTCGCGGGTCGACAAGGTCCGCCAGGGGCGCGCCGGCGGCGCGGAGCCCGAGCAGGAAGTGCTGGTGATCCAGGACCGCGGCCGCACCGAGCGGGTGCCGGTCACGGAGGTGCTGTATTTCAAGGCCGAACTGAAATACATCACGGTCCGCACGGCCTCGAGAAGCTATATTCTGGACGGCTCGCTGAGCGAGCTCGAGGACAAGCACGGTGCGCAGTTCCTGCGGGTTCATCGCAACGCGCTGGTCTCGCGGCGCGCCGTGCGGGCGCTCGAAAAGCACTTCGACGCCGAGGAGGGCGAGGGCTGGGCGGTGCGGCTGAACGGCATCGACGAATCGCTGTCGGTCTCGCGCCGGCAGCTGAGCGCAGTGCGGGAGGCACTGGCGAGTTGAATCGAATCCCGAGGCATTGGGTACTCCCAGGAATGCAGAAAGAACCGTGAGTCCCGATCCTTCCGACAGCGACGATCTCCCCCGCACCCCGGTCGACCCGGGCGCCTCCCCCAAGGTGCTCCTGCACATGCCGGTGGACGTGCGCAACATCGCGCTGGGCGTGCTGATGGTGCTGGCCATCCTGGCCGTGCTGCGCTGGGCGAGCGCCTTCTTCATCCCGCTGATGCTGGGGCTGGTCTTCAGCTATGCACTGTCGCCGCTGGTCGACTGGCTGCAGCGGCGCGCGCACGTCCCGCGCTCGGTCAGCGCCGCCGTCCTGATCCTCGCGATCCTGGGAGGCGCCGGTGCGGCCGCCTACTCCCTCGCCGACGACGCCAACGAGCTGATCTCCTCGCTGCCCGATGCGGCGCGCAAGGTGCGTGACTCGGTGCGGCGCGACCCGAAGGCGGCCGACTCCACGCTCGAGTCCGTGCAGAAGGCGGCCGCCGAACTCCAGCGCGCCGCCGACGAGGCGGGCAGCAACACGTCGGGCCCGACCCCGCGGGGCGCCGTGGCCCACGTGATCGTCGACAAGCCGCGCTTCGACCTGCGCGACCACCTCTGGACCGGCGGCGTCGGCCTGGCCACGGTGATCGGGCAGACGGTGATCGTCACCTGCCTGACCTTCTTCATGCTGGCCGCGGGGGACACCTACCGGCGCAAGCTGGTGAAGATCACCGGCCCGGGGCTGACCGAAAAGAAATTGACCGTGCAGGCGCTCGACGAGATCAACGCGCAGATGCAGCGCTACCTGCTGGTGCAACTGCTCGCCAGCGTGGGCACGGGCGTGCTGACCGGCCTGGTTTTCGCGGTCCTGGGCGTGAACCACGCGGCGGTGTGGGGCGTGGCCGCGGGCGTGCTGAACCTGGTGCCCTACGTCGGGCCCATCGCGATCACCGTCGGCTCGGCGCTGGTCGCCTTCCTGCAGTTCGGGGGCGAGGCCAACATGGCGCTGCTGGTGGGCGGCAGCTCGCTGGTGATCGACACGCTCAAGGGCTACGTGCTGGTGCCCTGGGCCACCAGCAAGGCCACGCGCATGAACGCCGTCGCCGTCTTCGTGGGCGTGCTGGCCTGGGGCTGGCTGTGGGGCGTGTGGGGCCTGCTGCTCGGCATGCCGATCCTGATGGCGGTCAAGGCGGTGTGCGACCGCGTCGATCATCTGAAGCCGGTCGGGGAATTGCTGGGGACCTGAAGCGACAATGGCGCCATGAACGAAGCCGCCGAACGTCCGCCCCTGCCGGACCACCTCTCCGCCGACCCGCGCAGCCCGCATCACGTGAAGGAGGTGTTCACGCACGACGTGGGCATCCGCTTCAACGGGACCGAGCGCCACGACGTCGAGGAGTACTGCATCAGCGAAGGCTGGGTGAAGGTCCCGGCCGGCAAGACCGTGGATCGCAAGGGGCAGCCGCTGATGCTCAAGCTCAAGGGCAAGGTCGAGGCGTTCTACCGGGACCCGCCTGCCGCATGAAAAAGCGCATGTCATTGCGGGCTTGACCCGCAATCCACGCGGGAGCGCCCCCACCCCAGCCCTCCCCCGGAGGGGGAGGGAGTGAATCCATCAGCCCGTGTTGCGCAAGCCCGCCGCAATGCCATTGATCGCCAGGTGAATCCCTCGCCGTTCGCGCTCGTCGGCGTCCCCTTGCCGCCATCGGCGCACCAGTTCCACCTGCAGATGGTGCAGCGGGTCGATGTACGGGAAGCGATGGCGGATCGAGCGGGCGAGCGCGGGGTTGCTGGCGAGGCGCTGCTTTTCGAGCGTGACCAGCGCCAGCCCATCCACCGTGCGCTGCCACTCCGCCTCGATCGCCCCGAAGATGCGCCGGCGCAGGCGCGCATCGGGCACGAGTTCGGCGTAGCGCGAGGCCAGGGCCAGGTCGCTCTTGGCCAGCACCATGTCCATGTTCGACAGCAGCGCGCGGAAGAAGGGCCACTGCCGGTACATCTTCTGCAGCAGCGCCGCTTGCTCCTTGCGCTCGCCGGCGGCCAGGAAAACCTCGACGGCGGAGCCGAAGCCGAACCAGCCGGGTAGCGTCAGGCGGCACTGGCCCCAGCTGAAACTCCAGGGGATCGCGCGCAGGTCCTCGATGCGCTGGCTGGCCTTGCGCGCCGCCGGCCGCGAGCCGATGTTCAGTTCCGCGATCTCGCGAATCGGCGTCGCGTGGAAGAAGTAGTCGGCGAAACCCGGCGTTTCGTACACCAGCGCGCGGTACGCCTTCATGCTGGCCTGCGAGAGCGTCTCGGCTGCCTGCAGGAAAGCCTTGGGGGCGGTCTTGGTGGGCTGCAGCAGGGTGGCCTCGAGGGTCGCGGCGACCAGTGTCTCGAGGTTGCGCCGGCCGATTTCCGCGTTGGCGTACTTGGAGGCGATCACCTCGCCCTGCTCGGTGAGGCGGATCTGCCCGCGCACCGTGCCCGGGGGCTGCGCCAGGATCGCCTGGTAGCTCGGTCCGCCGCCGCGGCCCACCGTGCCGCCGCGGCCATGAAACAGGCGCAGCTGGATGTTGTGCGTGTTGGCCAACTCGTCGAACAGCGCCACCAGGGCGATCTCGGCGCGATAGAGCTCCCAGTTGCTGGTGAAGATGCCGCCGTCCTTGTTGCTGTCGCTGTAGCCCAGCATGATGTCCTGCTCGGCGCCCGAGCGCTGCATCATCCTGGCCACGCCGGGCAGCGCATAGAAGTCGCGCATGATGGGCGCGGCATTGCGCAGGTCCTCGATGGTCTCGAACAAGGGCACGACGATCAGGTCGATCGTTGCGTTGTCATCGACCGTTCCGCGCAGCAGGCCGATTTCCTTTTGCAGCAGCATCACTTCCAGCAGGTCGCTCACCGCCTCGGTGTGGCTGATGATGTAGTGGCGGATGGCTTCCGTGCCGTAGCGCCGTCGCATCTGCAAGGCCGCCTCGAAGATCGCGAGTTCCTTGCGCGCGTGCTCGCTGTAGTCGTGCCCCAGCACGCGCAGGGGCCGCGCGTCCGAAAGCAGCCGCAGCAGCACCGCGCGCTTGCCCGCTTCGTCCAGCGCGCGGTAGTCGCCCTCCACGCGGGCGACCGACAGCAGTTCGGCCACCACCTGCTCGTGCTGCTCGGAGACCTGCCGCAGGTCCACCGTGGCCAGATGAAAGCCGAACACCTCCACCGCCCGCATCAGCGGTTTGAGCCGCTGTTGCACGAGGGCGCCGCCGTGATGCGCGAGCAGCGAGTCGCGCATGATGCGCAGGTCCGCGAGAAAGTCTTCCGCGCTCAGGTAGGGGTTCTGCGGCGGCACCGCATGGCGCGCCGCCTCGCCGCCGGTGAATTCCTTCAGGGTGGCGGCCAGCCGTGAATACATGCCGGTGACCGCGCGGCGATAGGGCTCGTCCAGCCGGTGCTCGTTGGTGTCCGGCGAGCTCTCGGCCAGCGCGCGCATGGCGGGCGTCAGTTGCACCAGCAGCGCGGAGAGCGACAACTCGCTGCCCAGGCGGAACAGCTCGGTGAGGTAATAGCGCACGGCGACTTCGCACTGCCGCCGCAGCGCGTAGACCAGGGTCTCCGCGCTGACGTTGGGATTGCCGTCGCGGTCGCCGCCGATCCACTGCCCCATGCGCAGGAAGCTCGCCACCGGGTGCTGTCCCAGCTCCTGTTCGAGCTGGGCATAGAGCTTGGGGATCTCGCGCAGGAAGGTCGCCTCGTAGTAGCTGAGGGACGTCTCGATCTCGTCGGCCACCGTGAGCTTGGTGAAACGCAGCAAGCGCGTCTGCCACAGCTGCAGCACGCGGGCGCGCATCTGCAGCTCGTTGGCCGCCAGCTCGCGCGGGGCCAGCGCGTCGCGCGGTTGCGCGCGGGCACGGATCTCGTCGCGTTCGGCCAGCAGGCGCGCGAGGTCGCGTTCGGCGTCGAGGATGCTCTTGCGCTGCACCTCGGTGGGGTGCGCGGTCAGCACGGGCGAGAGATAGCTGTGGGCGAGCGTCTGCGCCACCGCCTTGGCGCTGATGCCGGCCCAGCGCAGGCGGGCCAGCGCCACCTCGATGCTGCCCTCCTGCGTGTCGCCCGCCCGTTCGTGTACCTGGCGGCGGCGGATGTGGTGCCGGTCTTCCGCCAGGTTGGCCAGGTGGCTGAAATAGGTGAAGGCGCGGATCACCTTGACCGCCTCGTCCCCCGAGAGGCCCTTCAGCAGCTTCTTCAACTCGCGGTTGGCCGCCTCATCCTGGTGACGGCGGAACGACACCGACAGTTTCCGGATGCGCTCGACCAGGTCGAAGGTGTCGACGCCTTCCTGCTCGCGGATGACGTCGCCGAGCAGGCGTCCCAGCAGGCGGATGTCTTCGACCAGGGGGCGTTCGTTGTCCTTGGCACGCCGCGCGGGCGGCTGCTCGGAGGGCGGCATCGAGGCTTTCCGTTGGGGGAATCGGGGAATGCTAGCATCGACTTTCCTCCACCGAACAACAAGCGGGTTACGACGTGAGCCAGTTCACCATCGCCACGCGCGAAAGCCGGCTGGCCCTGTGGCAGGCCGAACACGTGCAGGCCCTGCTCGCGCAGCGCGGCCACCAGGTCGCCCTGCTCGGCATGACCACCCGCGGCGACCAGATCCTCGATCGCTCGCTCAGCAAGGTCGGCGGCAAGGGCCTGTTCGTCAAGGAGCTCGAGGTGGCGCTCGAGGAAGGCCGGGCCGACCTCGCGGTGCATTCGCTCAAGGACGTGCCCATGGACCTGCCGCCCGGCTTCGTGCTGGCCTGCGTGCTGGAACGCGAGGATCCGCGCGACGCCTTCGTCTCCACTCGGTACGCGCAGTGGTCGGAGCTGCCGCAAGGCGCGGTGGTGGGCACGTCCAGTCTGCGTCGCACGGTGCTGCTGCGCGCGCTGCGGCCGGACCTGCGGATCGAACCGCTGCGGGGCAACCTCGATACACGCCTGCGCAAGCTCGATGACGGCGGCTACGACGCGATCGTGCTGGCCGCCGCCGGTCTCAAGCGGCTTGGCCTGGCCAGCCGCATCCGTCGCATCTTCGAGCCGAGCGAGATGCTGCCCGCCGCAGGGCAGGGCGCGCTGGGCATCGAGACGCGCAGCGAGCGCCCCGAAGTGGCCGCGGCGCTGGCGCCCTTCGCGCACCAGTCCACCTGGCTGTGCGTCGCCGCCGAGCGCGCGGTGAGCCGCAGCATGGGAGGAAGCTGCTCGATGCCGCTGGCCGCCCACGCGCATTTCGACGGCGAGTACCTGCAGTTGCAAGCAGCCTGGGGTGACCCCGACCAGGCCGGCGTGCTGGTACGCGCCCGCGGCGCCGGCGTGATCGCGGACCTCGAACAGGCTGCGGCCCTGGGCGAAGCGGTTGCGGCCCGCCTGCGCGCTGGCGGCGCGCACTGAAGGTGACGATGGCCGTGGTCGTCACGCGGCCGCAGCCCGAGGCCGCACGCTGGGCCGCGCGCTTGCGTGAGCGTGGGCACGACACGATCGTGCTGCCGCTGCTGGCGATAGGCCCGCCACTCGATCCCCAGCCCTTGCGGCAAGCCGCAAGCGCGTTGCGCGATTACCGCGCAGTGATGTTCGTCAGCGCCAATGCGGTGCAGGGCTTCTTCGCCTTGCACCCCGATTTCGCCGGTCCGCGCGCGTGGGCGCCCGGGCCGGCCACGCGCGATGCGCTGCGCGCCGCGGGCGTGCCGGCCGCCGGCATCGATGCGCCAGCCGACGATGCCGAGCAGTTCGATTCGGAAAGCCTCTGGCAGCAGGTCGGCGCCCAATTGCACGCGGGCGATCGCCTGCTGCTGGTGCGCGGCGCCGATGCGCAAGGCCGCAGCCAGGGCCGCGAATGGCTGGCGCAGCAATTGGCTGCGCGCGGGGTTGTCGTCGACACGGTCGTTGCCTATCGCCGTGCGTTGCCTGCCTGGGGTGACGAGGAACGCGCGCAGGCCGGGCGCTGCGCCGTCGACGGCTCGCTGTGGCTCTTCAGCAGTTCGGAAGCCGGCGGCAACCTGGCACAGCTGTTGCCGCAGCAGGACTGGTCGCAGGCGCGGGCGCTGGCCACCCATCCGCGCATCGCCGAGACGGTGCGTGCGCTCGGCTTCGGCACGGTGCAAGCATCCCGGCCTGGATATGAGGAAGTGGTCGCGTCGATAGAATCCCGTCGATGAGTTCTCTGCCTCCCGCGCCGCCTTCGCCCGAGCTGGCGTCGGTGCTGCCGGCACCTGCCCCGGCCGCGCCGCCGTTCGTGCCGGGATCGGTGCGCGCCGCCACCGTCTCGCGCGCCACGCTGTTCGCGCTGGCGCTGATCGCCGGCGTGGCGCTGCTCTCCAGCGTGATGCTGTGGCAGCGCCTGTCGGCCATCCAGGAGCAGCTGGCGCGCCAGAGCGCGGACACCGGCGCGAACGCCATCGAGGCGCGAACGCTGGCTCGCCAGGCGCAGGACGTCGCCCGCGATGCGGTCGCCCGCCAGGCCGTGCTGGAGCAGCGCCTGTCCGAGGTCTCGCTGCAGCGCAGCCAGCTCGAGGACCTGATGCAAAGCCTCTCGCGCTCGCGCGACGAGAACCTGGTCGTCGACGTCGAGTCGGCATTGCGCCTGGCCCAGCAGCAGACCCAGCTCACCGGCAGTGCCGAGCCGCTGCTGGCGGCGCTGCGCACCGCCGACCAGCGCCTGGCGCGCGCCGCGCAGCCGCGGCTCGCCCGCGTGCGGGCCGCCATCGCGCGTGACGTCGACCGCATCCGCTCGGCACCGGTGACCGACGTGCCCGGGCTGCTCGCGCGCCTCGACGAGATGGTGCGCCAGGTCGACGAACTCCCGCTCGCCAATGCCGTGCCCGCGCGGACCTTGAAGGCCGTGCCCCGCAAGCCAGCCGCGACGACGGCCGCGCTCTGGTGGGAGCGCTGGCGTGACGCCGTGCTGGAAGACGCGCGCGGCCTGGTCCGCGTGAGCCGCATCGACGAACCCGACGCCGTGCTGCTGGCCCCCGACCAGGCTTTCTTCCTGCGCGAGAACCTCAAGCTCAAGCTGCTGAACGCGCGTTTTTCGCTGCTGGCGCGCCAGAGCGACTCCGCGCGCTCCGACGTGGCGACGGCGAGCGCCGCGCTGGCCAAGTATTTCGATGGCACTTCGCGCCGCACGCAGGCCGTGGCCGGCCAGCTGCAGCAGGTGCAGGCGCAAGTGCGCATCGCGGAGCTGCCGCGCATCGAGGACACGCTGGCCGCGCTGGCAACGGCCGCGGCCGGAAAGTAGGCGGGCATGCGGGCGGCGCTCTGGCTCCTGGTCCTGTTCGCCATCGCGGCGGCGGTGGCCCTGTTCGCGGGCAACAACCAGGGCTCGGTCACGCTGTTCTGGCCGCCTTATCGCATCGACCTGTCGCTCAATCTCGTGCTGCTGTTGTTGCTGGCGGCGTTCTTCGTCGTGCACACGGCGATGGGGGCGCTGTCGGCGCTGTTCGAGCTGCCGCGGCAGGCGCTGCGCTGGCGCACCCAGCAGAAGGAACGCGCGATGCACGCATCGCTGCTGGAGGCGCTGTCGCACCTGCTGGCCGGCCGCTACATCCGTGCCCGCACGTCCGCCGAAGACGTGCTGGCGCAGGAGGCGTCGCTCAGCGCCTCGCGCCAACGGCCGGCCAACGCCAGCCAGCTGCGCGCGATCGCCCACCTGCTGGCCGCCGAATCCGCGCAGGCGCTGCAGGACCGCGCGGCCCGCGAGGAGCACCTGCAGCTGGCGCTGGAGCAGGCCTCGGCGCGCGACGCGCAGGAGACCCGCGATGGCGCGCTGTTGCGGGCCGCCCGCTGGGCGCTGGAGGACCGCGAGCCCGAGGCCGCGATGCGGGCCCTGCACGCCCTGCCGCTGGGCGCCGGCCGGCGCACGCTGGCCCTGCGCACGCGGCTGCGCGCCTCGCGCCAGGCGGGCAAGCCGTTGGAGGCGCTCGAGACTGCGCGGCTGCTGGCCAAGCACCATGCCTTCTCACCGGTGGCGGCACGCACCATCGTGCGCGGCCTGGCGGTCGACCTGCTCAATGGCGCCTACGACACCGCGCAACTGCAGCGCGCCTGGAACACGCTGGAGCCGGCCGAGCGACTGATCCCCGAAGTGGCGATCCACGGCGCGCAACGCCTCACCTCGCTGCGTGGCGATGCGCGGCTCGCGCGCGACTGGCTGCTGCCGGTGTGGGAGGCGCAAGCCGACCTGGGCGACACGCTGCGGGTGAAGCTGGTGTGCGCGCTGGAAGAGGGCATGGAATCCCTCGACGCGGTTTGGCTCGCCCGCATCGAGGCGGCGCAGAAGGCAAACCCGCGCGACGCCACGCTGCAATACCTGGCCGGCATGGCCTGCATGAAGCGGCAGTTGTGGGGCAAGGCGCAGCAGCTGCTGACGCAAGCGGCACTGGGCCTGCAGGACGCCAAGCTGCACCGCGCCGCGTGGCGCGCACTGGCCGAACTGGCAGAGCAGCGCGAAGACGCGTCGGCGGCGGCGGTGGCGTGGAAGAGGGCGGCGGGGGAGTAGGCCCGACGGCTCGCCGGTCTTGCTCCTTCCCCCGTCGGGGGAAGGCTGGGATGGCGGCGCTGCGCGCACGCGCCGGCCGGAGCGCCCCCACCCCAGACCTGCCCCGCAGTGGGAGGGGGTAAGACCCAACAAAAAGGGCGCCCGAGGGCGCCCTTTTCTCACCGCATGCGGCCGCTCAGAACGGCAACTGCAGGTTGCGCAGGTCGCGCTTGGTCTCCACCAGCACCAGCGGGCCTTCCTGGCTTTCGGCCACCGGCGGCCGCTCGCGCGGGACGTGCACGGGCTTGGTCTCGGCCGCCATCGCGGCTTGCGCGGCGGCGATCTTGTCGGCATCCGACAGCACCCACTGCAGCCCCGAGCCTTCGGCGACGTTCTTCAGGTCATCGATCGGCAGGCGGAAAGCCTGAACGCGCGGCACGTGCTGCGTGTCCATCGCTGCTGCAGCGGCCACCGGCGCTGCTTGCACCGGCGGTTGCTGACGCTGCGGCTGCTGCGGCTGCGCTGGCGTGGCCGAGGCATGGTGCTCCTCGGGCAAGGGCGCGTTGCCGGCAAACACCTCCTGCTCCGCCGCGGACACCTCGGCGCCGACAGCCACGGCCTCGCCGTTGGGGCGCTCGGCACGCTCGCCACGTTCACGGCGGTCACGGCCATAGCGGTCACGCGAGCGGCGGTCGCGGCGGCCGTCGCCTTCCGCGCCCTCGGCATTCGTCTCCCGGCCGTCGTCGAAGTGCGTGTGCGACTCCAGCACCGGATCGGCGGCCGGCATCGCCTGCGCAGGGGCCGGCTCGGTCAGCGCGCCCACCGAACCGGCAGCGCCGGCCAGCGCGTCGGCACCAACCTCGGCCTGCCACTCCTCGCGCGGGCCGCGCTCGCGGCGCTCGCCGCGTTCGCCGCGTTCGCCGCGGCCGCCCCGTTCGCCCCGCGGCGGACGGTCCTGGCGCTGCTCGGGAGCGACGCCTTCACCACCAGCGACCTCGGTCGGCAGCGGCTGCTCGCCTTGCTCGGGCGGGCGGCCATCCAGCACCGCACGGTCGGCTTCCGCCTGCCGTTCGGTTTCGCGGCGCTGGCGCGCCTCGAAACGGTCGCGGCTTTCGCGCGGTTCGCGGTCGTCGCGGCCCTCGCGTGGTTCACGCGGCTCGCGCACCTCACGCACTTCGCGCGGCTCGCGGGCTTCGCGTCCCTCACGCGCTTCGCGCGGCTCGCGCACTTCACGAGGTTCACGCGGCTCACGAGGTTCACGCGGCTCACGAGTTTCACGACCCTCACGCGCTTCGCGCGGCTCGCGGCCTTCACGCGGCTCGCGGCCCTCGCGCGCTTCGCGCCCTTCACGGGGCTCGCGCGGCTCGCGCTGCTCACGGCCTTCACCGCGGCCATCGCCACGGCCGTCGCCACGACCCCGCTCACCGCGCTCGCGCCGGCCTTGCTGGCCCTCGCCGCGCGCCTGCTGGCCTTCGCCACGC
>NZ_JAQGNQ010000028.1 GCF_028291745.1 Ramlibacter sp.
CGCCCACCTGCTGGAGCTCAACCACGGCCCGCGCTTCTGGGCCCACGTCCGCGCTCTGGTCGGCGAAGCCAAGCCGCACCGCGCCTGGCTCCGCGCCGAGGGCGCAAGGCTGCACGCCTTCGGGCGGTAGCTTCCCTTCCCATTCATGGGAAGGGGGGACCGTCGGCCAAGCGAAGCGAAGAGCCGATGGTGGGAAGGGCAGGCCGGGAGCGTCGCGCTCGCTTCATCCGCCCCATGGCTCAGAGCCTGAGGCTTGCCCTCTCCACCTCTCGCTTTTCAGCGAGCGGTCCCCCTCTCCCGCTTCGCGGGAAAGGAAAATCAGTGCGGCGCTTCGTCGGCCGAGGGCGGCGGGGCGTCGGTCTCGTGGTCGCCGTGCAGCAGGTCGTTCACGCCGCTGATCAGGGCCCCGAGCGCGTCGGCGGGCTCCGCCGGCGGCGGGGCGAAGTCGGCGCCGGGGATCGGCTGCACGTTCAGCCGCGGCAGGGCCTGGGTCATGTAGTCGTGCCAGATCGCCGCAGGCGGGCCGCCGCCGGTGACCTTCCTCATAGGGGTGTTGTCGTCCTTGCCGACCCAGACGGCGGTGGTGAAGCCGCCGGTGTAGCCGATGAACCAGGCGTCGCGGTAGTCGCTGGTGGTGCCGGTCTTGCCGGCCAGGTCGTAGCCCTTCACCGCCGCCCGCGTGCCGGTGCCCGACGCGATCACCTGGCGCATCATGCGGATCATGTAGGAGAGCGCCGGCTGGCCGATCACCGCGCGGCGCTGGGCCGGCCCGACCCCGTGGTCGTAGAGCACCCGGCCGCTGGCCGTGCGGATGCGCTCGATGCCGTAGCCCTTGGCGAACACCCCGCCGTTGGAGAACGGCGCATAGGCCTGGGCCATCTCCAGCGGACTCACCTCGACGGCGCCCAGCGCCATGGAGGGATCCACCTGGATGGGCGAGGAGATGCCGAGGCGCCGCGCCGTCGCCGCCACGTTGGCGGTCCCGACCTCGTTGGCCAGGCGCGCGGCCACGGTGTTGATCGATTCCTTGAGGCCGATCTCCAGGGTGATCGGGCCGAGGTACTTGCCGGTGTAGTTGCGCGGTGTCCACTTGCCGATGGTGATCGGCTCGTCGACCACCGGGGTGTCAGGCGTGCGCCCGGCCTCCATGGCGGTCAGGTAGACGAAGGGCTTGAAGGAGGAGCCCGCCTGGCGCCTGGCCTGGGTCACCCGGTCGAACTGGCTCTGCAGGTAGTTGATGCCGCCCACGTAGGCGCGGATGCGGCCCTCGCCGTCGAGGGAGACCAGCGCCGCCTGCTGCACGCCTTGCGCCTTCGCGCCTGCGACGCCGGCCTGCACCGCCTGCTCGGCCGAGGCCTGCAGCGGCAGGTCGAGCGTGGTCTCGACCACCAGGTCCTCGGTGGGCTCGCCAACCAGCTGTCGGACTTGGTCGTCCACCCAGTCGGTGAAGTACTGCGCCCGCTGGTTGGCCAGCACCGGATTGACCCGCACCTTGGTGGCGAAGGCCTGCTCGCGCTGTGCGGGCGTGATGGCGTGGATGCGGACCATCTCGTCGAGCACGATGGTGGCGCGGCGCGCGGCCCGGTCGGTGGCCGCGACGGGCGAATAGCGCGACGGTCCCTTCATCAGCCCGGCCAGCAGCGCGCTCTCGCCCAGGGTGAGCTGCGAGGCCGGCTTGCCGAAATAGCGCTGCGACGCGGCCTCGATGCCGTAGGCGCCGGCGCCGAAGTAGACCCGGTTCAGATAGAGTTCGAGGATCTGCTTCTTGGAGAACTTGGCCTCCAGCCAGACGGCCAGGATCAGCTCCTGGGCCTTGCGCCGGTAGGTCTGGTTGGGCGTCAGGAAGAGGTTGCGCGCCAGCTGCTGGGTGATCGTCGAGCCGCCGCGCAAAGGTCCTCCGCCGCGGTGCGTCCAGTCGTACATCTGGCTACGGGCGATGCCCCACGGGTTGAACCCGAGGTGCCAGTAGAACCAGCGGTCCTCGATGGCCACGAACGCCTTGGGCACATAGGGCGGCAGCTTGTCGAGGTCGACCGGCGGGGCGTACTGGCTGCCGCGGACCGCCACCAGGCCGCCGGAGCGGTCGAGGTAGGAGACCGACGGCTGGCGCTTCACCTCGTAGAGCTTGGAGGTGTCGGGCAGGTCGACCGAAAACACGGCGAAGAAGGCGACGACGAAGATCAGCGCCCAGACGCTCAGGACCAGGGTCCAGTAGATCAACGCCTGGAAGGGCGAGCGGCCCGGGCGGGGATCGCTAGCTCCGCCGCCCGGCGGCTGCGCGTTAGCCATCTGCTCGTCGTCCTACGGTCTTGAGGCCGCCCAACCCCGAGGCGACCCATAACTGAAGGCAGACAAGCACGCGACAAGATTGACGAGACATGAACGGCAGGGTTTGAGGGGGCAAAGAGGCATCCTCAAGGCTTCCTTCGAGGCCAAGCTTCAGTCACATTCCCCGCCGAGCCTCAAGTGTCGGGCCGGCGTTCCCTGGAGGGGCAATCAAGATGTTGCGGATGAAGGTTGCGCTGCTGGTGGCGCTCATGGTGTTCGGCGCAGCCGCCTGCTCCCCGAAGACCGGCGGCGCGGCCGGCGCCCTGCCCGACGACATGGACCTGGGCAATCCGCAGGCCAAGGTCACGGTGGTGGAATACGCCTCGGTCGGCTGCCCGGTCTGCGCCAAGTGGCAGCGCGAGGTCTATCCGGCGTTCAAGGCCAAATACATCGACACCGGCAAGATCCATTACGTGTTCCGCGAGATGCTGGTCGGCCAGGGCCCGGAGCTCGCGGTCGCCGCCTCCGGCTTCCTGCTCGCCCGCTGCGCCGGCAAGGACAAGTATTTCGCGGTCAACGACGCCATCTTCAAGAACCAGGAGCAGGCCTTCCAGGCGCCGCGCGAGACCCTGGTCGATATCGCCAAGTCGGTCGGCATGACCGAGGATAGCTTCAACAAGTGCATCAACGACGAGACGGCGTTGAAGGCGCTGAACGACCGCGTCGAGCGCCACAACCGCGTCGATCACGTCAACTCCACGCCGACCTTCGTGATCAATGGCAAGTCCATGGAGCCGGGCTACCACACGCTCGACGAGATCGACGCGGCGATCAAGGCGGCGGGCGGTTAGGCGGGCTTTCCCCCGGTACGGGGGAAATGTCGGCAATGGGCGAAGGCCGGCCGACAATGGGGGAAGTATATACTTGCGTTTGACTTCCCCCATCGACCCGCGACGCAAGAGCGTCTTGGGCCACTTCCCCCGCACCGGGGGAAGACCAGGAACGGCGAGCGATCCGACCCCCTCTGCGACATTCATGCATAGCGGCTGTGCGAAAATAGCGGTTGCGGCTGATCTTAACACTGTTATCTTAGCGTTGCTCAGTTAGCAGCGCGCCGAGGGTGGGGATACCCGAAGCGGTCCAACGCGGCGAACCGGGCCGGCGCCTTGAGCAGGGGCGCCGCCACTCCCCGAACCCGTTGGAGGGCTCATATGAAGCTCCTTACCCTTGCGGCCGTCTGCGCCGCCGTCGCCACCCTGTCCGCCGCCCCCGCCTTCGCGGCCGAACCGGTGGTCGCCAAGCTGCAGCAACCGGTCGCGCAACCGACCAAGTTCATCGCCGGCGGCGCGATGTTCAACTGCGAGGCCGACGCCTGCGTCGCCACCGCGACGACGTCCGAGACCTTCTCGAGCGGCACCTGCAAGGCGGTTGCGGCCAAGGTCGGCCCGATCGCCGCCTTCACCGGCGGCAAGGCCATGGACGAAGCGCGCCTCGGCGCCTGCAACAGCGTCGCCGTCGCCCGCGGCGTCGGCGCGCAGATGGCCAAGCAGTAGGGCCGGCCTATCGATCTCCCAGCGGCTCTGTTGTCGAGCTTCTGAACTATGGGGCGCCGCCTTCGGGGCGGCGCCCTCTTCTTTTGTGCGCTGCGGCGGCGAGCGCCGCCGCAGCGCAAGGCGCGAAGCCCGTGACTATTCGTCAGGTCCCTACGGGTCCCGCCGTGTTGCGGCGCCAAAGATCGCGTGCTATCAGGCGCGCGGCTTTGGGCCAGGGGTCATTGAGGCCTTTGCGCTCGATGTGCTTTTTCCAAGCGCTTTCAAGCCTTTAAGGCTGCAGCGGAATTACCGCGGCGGCTCCCTAGACGCACCGGGCGGACACTTAAGTGGCGGACGATTCAAAGGCATCGAATGTGGGCGGCCGGTACGCGCGGGCCCTGTTCGATCTGGCGAGCGAACAGAACCAGGTCGCGGCGGTCGAGGCCGACCTGAAATCCCTGAAAAGCGCGCTGAAGGAGAGCCACGATCTGCGGGTCCTGGTGAGCTCGCCGGCCTTCGGCGCCGCAGACAAGGGCAAGGGCCTGGCGGCCATCGCCGACAAGGCGAAGTTCGCCGCCACGACCAGGAAGTTCCTGGGCCTCCTGGCCGCCAACGGCCGGGCGGGTTTGCTGGCCTCGGTGATCACCGGCTTCGAGGCGCTGTCGGCCAAGGCCCGCGGCGCCGTCTCCGCCCAGGTCACGACCGCCGTGCCGCTCAGCCCCGCCCAGTCCAAGGGCGTCGCCGGCGCGCTGCGCCAGGCGCTCGGCAAGGACCCCGAAATCGAGACCCGCGTCGACCCTGCCATCCTGGGCGGGATCAAGGTGCAGGTCGGCTCCCGTCTGTTCGACGCTTCGCTCAAGTCGAAGCTCGACTCCCTGAAATTCGCCCTCAAGAGAGCGTAAGATCCATGGATATCCGCGCCGCCGAAATCTCGGCCATCCTCAAGTCGCAGATCGCGAACTTCGGCCAGGAAGCCGACGTCTCGGACGTCGGCCAGGTGCTGTCGGTGGGCGACGGCATCGCCCGCGTGTTCGGCCTCGACAGCGTTCAGGCCGGCGAGATGGTGGAGTTCCCCAAGGCCGGCGTAAAGGGCATGGCCCTGAACCTCGAGCGCGACAACGTCGGCGTGGTGATCTTCGGCGAAGACCGCTCCATCTCCGAAGGCGACGAGGTGCGGCGCCTGGGCGAGATCGTGGACGTGCCGGTCGGCAAGGGCCTGCTGGGCCGCGTCGTCAATCCGCTGGGCGAGCCGATCGACGGCAAGGGCCCGCTGACCAACGTCGCCGAACGCCGCCGGGTGGACGTGAAGGCCCCGGGCATCATTCCCCGCAAGTCGGTGCACGAACCGGTGCAGACCGGCCTGAAGGCCATCGACACCCTGATCCCGATCGGCCGCGGCCAGCGCGAGCTGATCATCGGCGACCGCCAGACCGGCAAGTCCGCCGTCGCGGTCGACACGATCATCAACCAGCGCGGCCAGAACATGACCTGCGTGTACGTCGCCATCGGCCAGAAGGCGTCCACGATCAAGAACATCGTGCGCGCCCTGGAGCAGAACGGCGCGATGGAATACACGATCGTCGTTGCCGCTTCCGCCTCGGAATCGGCCGCCATGCAGTACGTCTCCGCGTACTCCGGCTGCACGATGGGCGAGTACTTCCGCGACCGCGGGCAAGACGCGCTGATCATCTATGACGACCTGTCCAAGCAGGCCGTCGCCTACCGCCAGGTCTCGCTGCTGCTGCGCCGCCCCCCGGGCCGCGAAGCGTATCCCGGCGACGTGTTCTATCTGCACAGCCGCCTGCTGGAGCGCGCCGCGCGCGTGAACGCCGACTACGTCGAAGCGTTCACCAAGGGCGCCGTGACGGGCAAGACAGGTTCGCTGACCGCACTGCCGATCATCGAGACGCAAGCCGGCGACGTGTCCGCGTTCGTGCCGACCAACGTGATCTCGATCACCGACGGCCAGATCTTCCTGGAAACCAGCCTGTTCAACGCCGGCATCCGGCCCGCCATCAACGCGGGTATCTCGGTGTCGCGCGTGGGCGGTGCCGCCCAGACCAAGCTGATCAAGGGCCTGTCCGGCGGTATCCGTACCGACCTGGCGCAGTACCGTGAACTGGCTGCGTTCGCGCAGTTCGCTTCGGACCTCGACGCCGCCACCCGCAAGCAGCTCGATCGCGGTGCCCGCGTGACGGAACTGCTCAAGCAGGCCCAGTACAGCCCGCTGCCGATCTCGCTGATGGCCGCATCGCTGTTCGCGGTGAACAAGGGCTACTTCGACGACCTCGACGTCAAGCGGGTGCTGGCCTTCGAATCGGGCCTGCATGGCTGGCTCAAGGACAAGAACGCTGCGCTGCTGAACAAGCTGGAAGTCAACAAGGCCCTGGACAAGGACTCCGAGTCCGAGCTGGCCGCCGCCATCGAAGCGTTCAAGAAGACCTTCGCTTAAACCTAACCCAGTCAGTTGGGGACAGGGCAGCCGCTTGGCTCGCTGGTCTGTCCCGCAAAGGAAAATGAATGGCTGCAGGCAAGGAAATTCGCGGCAAGATCAAATCGGTGGAGAACACCAGGAAGATCACCAAGGCCATGGAAATGGTCGCCGCCTCCAAGATGCGCAAGGCGCAGGAACGCATGCGTTCGGCCCGGCCCTACAGCGAGAAGGTCCGCAACATCGCGGCCAACCTCGGCAAGGCCAACCCCGAGTACACGCACGCGTTCATGAAGACGAACGACGTGAAGGCCGCGGGCATCATCGTGATCTCCACCGACAAGGGCCTGTGCGGCGGCTTGAACACCAACGTGCTGCGCGCGGTGACGCAGAAGCTGCGCGAGCTGCAGGCGGCGGGCACCAGCGTGCAGACCGTGGCCATCGGCAACAAGGGCTTCGGCTTCCTGAACCGCATCGGCGCGCAGGTGGTGTCGCACGTCACCCAGCTGGGTGACACGCCGCACCTCGAGCGCCTGATCGGCCCGGTGAAGGTGCTGCTGGACCAGTACGCCGAAGGCAAGCTGGGCGCGGTGTATCTGTCGTACACGCGTTTCATCAACACGATGCGGCAGGAGCCGGTGCTCGAACAGTTGCTGCCCCTGTCGGCCTCCAAGATGGAAGCCGAGAACAAGGCGGCCGGTGGCGAGCCGGGCTGGGATTACATCTACGAGCCCGATGCCAGGACGGTGATCGACGACCTGCTGCTGCGCTACGTCGAGGCGCTGGTCTACCAGGCCGTCGCCGAGAACATGGCCTCCGAGCAGTCGGCCCGCATGGTGGCCATGAAGGCCGCCACGGACAACGCCGGCAACCTCATTGGCGAGCTGAAGCTGGTCTACAACAAGACGCGCCAGGCGGCGATCACGAAAGAGCTTTCGGAGATCGTGTCGGGTGCCGCCGCTGTTTAAATAATTGGAGCGTTAGAAGATGGCTCAAGTCCAAGGAAAGATTGTCCAGTGCATCGGCGCCGTCGTCGACGTCGAGTTCCCGCGCGAGCACATGCCGCGCGTATACGACGCGCTGAAGATGGAAGGCTCCGCGCTCACGCTGGAAGTGCAACAGCAGCTGGGTGACGGGGTGGTGCGCACCATTGCGCTGGGTTCGTCCGACGGCCTGCGGCGCGGCTCGATGGTCTACAACACCGGCGCGCCGATCACGGTGCCGGTGGGCAAGGCCACGCTGGGGCGCATCATGGACGTGCTGGGCAGGCCCATCGACGAGCGCGGTCCGGTCGACCAGACCCTCACCGCCGCGATCCACCGCAAGGCGCCCGCGTACGACGAACTGTCGCCCTCGCAGGAACTGCTGGAAACCGGCATCAAGGTGATCGACCTGATGTGCCCGTTCTCCAAGGGCGGCAAGGTCGGCCTGTTCGGCGGCGCCGGCGTGGGCAAGACCGTGAACATGATGGAGTTGATCAACAACATCGCCAAGGCGCACTCGGGCCTGTCGGTGTTTGCCGGCGTGGGTGAGCGCACCCGCGAAGGCAACGACTTCTATCACGAGATGGCGGACTCCGGCGTCGTCAACCTCGACAACCTGGCCGAGTCGAAAGTGGCCATGGTGTACGGCCAGATGAACGAGCCCCCGGGTAACCGGCTGCGCGTGGCGCTGACCGGCCTGACCATCGCCGAGTCCTTCCGCGACGAAGGCCGCGACGTGCTGTTCTTCGTGGACAACATCTACCGCTACACGCTGGCCGGCACCGAGGTGTCCGCGCTGCTGGGCCGCATGCCGTCCGCCGTGGGCTACCAGCCGACGCTGGCCGAGGAGATGGGCCGCCTGCAAGAGCGCATCACGTCGACCAAGGTCGGCTCGATCACCTCGATCCAGGCCGTGTATGTGCCGGCGGACGACCTGACCGATCCGTCGCCCGCCACCACCTTCGCCCACCTTGACGCCACCGTGGTGCTGTCGCGCGACATCGCCTCGCTGGGCATCTACCCCGCCGTGGACCCGCTGGACTCCACCTCGCGCCAGGTCGACCCCAACGTCGTCGGCGAAGACCACTACGCCACGACGCGTTCGGTGCAGGCCACGCTGCAGCGCTACAAGGAACTGCGCGACATCATCGCCATCCTGGGCATGGACGAACTGGCGCCGGAAGACAAGCTGGCCGTGGCCCGCGCCCGCAAGATCCAGCGCTTCCTGTCGCAGCCTTTCCACGTGGCCGAAGTGTTCACCGGCTCGCCCGGCAAGTACGTGCCGCTGGCCGAGACGATCCGCGGCTTCAAGATGATCACGGCCGGCGAGTGCGACCACCTGCCCGAGCAGGCGTTCTACATGGTCGGCACCATCGACGAGGCTTTCGAGAAAGCCAAGAAGATTGCCGCGTAAGCCATGCCGGACGCTACCCACACCATCCACGTCGACGTGGTGAGCGCGGAGGAGTCGATCTTCTCCGGTGAAGCTCGCTTCGTCGCGCTGCCGGGTGAAGCCGGCGAGCTGGGCATCTATCCGCGCCACACGCCGCTGATCACGCGTGTGAAGCCGGGCTCGGTGCGCATCGAGCGCGCCGACGGCGGCGAGGAGTTCGTCTTCGTCGCCGGCGGCATTCTCGAAGTGCAGCCCAACCGCGTGACCGTGCTGTCCGACACCGCGATCCGCGGCAAGGACCTGGACGAGGAAAAGGCCAACGAGGCAAAGGCCGCTGCCGAAGAGGCCTTGAAGAATGCCAAGGACGACATCGACCTGGCCAAGGCACAATCGGAGCTGGCCGTCATGGCGGCCCAGCTCGCGGCGCTGCGCAGGTATCGCCAGGCCAGGTAAGAACCCTGCGGGCAGGCCGACGGCCTGGTCCGCAACCGAAATAAGAACGCGCTAAAAACCCGCGCACTGAGCCCCCGGCCGCAAGTCCGGGGGCTTTTTTCGTCCTGGATGCGGACATCCGAATGGCCGGACAAAAAACACGCAAAAGACACCTTCCTGGGTCTTCTGCCCCTTTTGCGACTTCCGCGCAGCTTTTGCGACTTCTGCGTCTGGCAGTCCGATTTCAACTTCCCGCGTGACGCCGGCCCGCGCCTCGCGTACAAACGCGCGCATGGCAGAAGCCCAGCACACCTTCCAGGTCGACGTGGTCAGCGCGCATGAGTCCATCTACTCCGGCGAGGCGCGCTTTGTCGTCCTGCCCGGCGAGTCGGGCGAACTGGGCATCTATCCGCGCCACACTCCGCTGATCACCCGCGTGAAGCCCGGCTCCGTGCGGATCGAGAAGCCCGATGGCGCCGAGGAGTTCGTGTTCATCGCGGGCGGCATTCTCGAAGTGCAGCCGAACCGCGTCACGGTGCTCTCGGACACCGCCATTCGCGGCAAGGACCTCGACGAGCGCAAGGCGAGCGAGGCGCGGGCCGAGGCCGAAGAGGCGCTGAAGAACGCCAAGAGCGAAATCGACCTGGCCAGGGCGCAATCGGAACTCGCGGTCGCGGTGGCCGAGATGGCGGCGCTGCGCCGATATCTGCGCAAGAAGTAGCACGCCGGCCGCCGCGATCGGCGTATCTTGCGGCCATGACCTCCGCCACCGAAACCCACCCCGGCGTGGCTGCGCAAGTCCCCGACGCCACGCGCGGCTTCGTTTTCAATCATTCGATGCTGCGGGTGAAGGACCCGCGGATCGCGCTCGCGTTCTACACGCACGTGCTGGGCATGCGCGTGCTGCGCAAGCTCGATTTTGCGGAGATGAAGTTCTCCTTGTACTTCCTTGCGAAGTTGCCCGAGGAAAGCGCCGTGCCGTCCGACGCGGGCGAGCGCACGACGTGGACCTTCCGCCAGCAAGGCATCCTGGAGCTCACGCACAACTGGGGCAGCGAGGACCAGGCGGAGTTCAGGTACCACGACGGCAACGCGCAGCCGCAGGGCTTCGGGCACATCTGCTTTTCGGTGCCCGACCTGGCGGCGGCGGTGCGCTGGTTCGACGAGAACGGCGTCGCCTTCGTCAAGCGGCCGGACCAGGGCAAGATGAAGAACGTGGCCTTCATCAAGGATCCGGACGGGTACTGGATCGAGATCGTGCAGGCGGAGCTGCTCGCGGACCTGGGTCGCTGACTGGCGTTGCTCGCTCCACTTCCGGGGAGGGTTGGGGTGGGCCGGACTTGCTCCCTCCCCTTCCGGGGGAGGGCTGGGGTGGGGGCGGACTTGCTCCCTCTCCCGCAGGGCGGGAGAGGGTTGGGGTGAGGGATTGCCCTGAATGAGCGCCGTTGCCCTCACCCCTGCCCTCTCCCGCAGGCGGGAGAGGGAGTAATTCCCCAGCGCCCCCAGCGCCCCCATCCCAGCCTTCCCCCGAAGGGGAAGGAGCAAGTCAGGGGGCAAGTCAGGGGATGGGCGCCAGTGACTGCAGCAAGGCCGGCACTTCCGCCGAGAGCTCACGCGCCAGGAAGCCCAGCGTCCCCTGCCTTCGCGCCAGCGTCTCGCCCGCCCGTGCATGCAGCGCCACACCCCACACTGCGGCCTGCTCCGGCGTCGCTCCGCGCGCGGCGAGGCCGGCGATGAGGCCCGCCAGCACGTCGCCTGAGCCCGATGTGCCCAGCCCCGGCGCCTGCGAGCGATGCGTCCACACGCCGCCAGCGGGCGCCGCAATGCAAGTGGTCGCGCCCTTGAGCGCCACCACCGCGTTCCATTGCCGCGCCTGCCGCTGCGCGACGTCCGCGGGCAGCTCCTGCAGGTGCTCCTTGGCGGCGCCGGTGAGGTGCGCCATCTCGCCGGCGTGCGGGGTCAGGATCACCGGCTGCTCGAAGCGGTGCAGGGACTTCACCAGATCCATCGCCAGCGCATCCAGCAGCACCGTGGCGTGGCGGAACAGCGGCAGCAGCGCCTGCACCAGGGTGAGCGTCGACTCGGGGCCGATCATTCCCGGGCCCACCAGCAGGCAGTCCGTGCTGCGGGCGATGGCTTGCAGCAGGGGCAGGCCGAAGAAGGTGGGCGCGCCGTCGGATCCTTCGGGCAGCGCAATGACGCGGGCTTCCGGTACGCCCGCCGCCACCGTCTGCGCGGCCGATTGCGGCGTGGCGATCACCAGCTTGCCGGCACCCGCGCGCAGGGCCGCCGTGCCGGCCAGCACCGCGGCACCCGGCATCTCGCGGCTGCCCGCCAGCACGACGACGCGGCCGCGGCTTTCCTTGTCGCCGTCCTCTTCGACCCGGGGCAGCGCCCACCCGCGCAGCAGCGCGTCATCGACGGTGCCGCTCTTCACGGCTTGGCCGCGGCGGGCGCGTCGGCTTCGACCGTGACCGGCGCACCGGCCGCCAGCAGCGGCGCGACGAAGTTGACCAGGTCCGGCCGCAGGCACCCCGACACCGGGTCGAGGCGGTACGACGTGACGGCGCAGTTCGGCACGTCGCCCAGGCGGTCTATGCCCAGGATCTGCTCTTCGTCCATGTTCTCGATCAGGTAACGCATGCAGTTCACGATCACCTGGTGCGCGACGACCAGCACGCGCTCGCCGCCGTACTCGCGCGTGACCATCTCGGTCAGGCTGCGCAGGCGCAGGATCACGTCGCACCAGCTCTCGCCACCCGGCGGGCGGAAGTAGAACTTGCCGACATGCCCGCGCTGCTCGTTCAGCTCGGGATACTTCTGCCGGATGCCGTGGACGGTCAGCCGGTCGAGGATCCCGAATTCCTTTTCGCGCAGGCGTTCGTCGATGCGCAGGCGCACGTGCTCGCCCGCGCGCCAACCCGCCGCTTCCATGAGGAGGCGGGCGGTCTCGCGGGCGCGCACATAGGGAGAGCAGAGCACGACTTCCGGCCGCTCCGCGCGCGGCAGATCGCCGAACCAGTGGCCCAGCGCCGTCGCCTGTTCGCGGCCCAGGTCCGACAGCGGCGTGTCGATGTCGCGGAACTGCACGTCGATCAGCGCCAGGCCCGCCGCCTCGGCCGCATCGCGCGCGACGTTGCCCGCGCTCTGCCCGTGGCGGGCGATCCAGAGGGTCTGGGGCCAGTGCTCCTTCATGGTTTCGTTCTCGTTGGGTACGCCCGCCAGTGTCGGCGGTTCGCTGCCGTCGGCCTGTGCACCGAATTTGGCGCAACGTGTAGGCAGGCAGCGCGCGCATCCACCTCATCGGCTGCAGTGCGGGTCACACCGGAGATGCAACACCGCTGAGCCGGCGTACGCTGGGAGGCATGCGCTTTCTTGCCTGCACGCTGCTGCTTGCCGCAGCCCCCGTCCTGGCCCAGGAGATCGTCGTCGGCCAGTCAGCCCCGCTCACCGGCGGCAACGCCGAACTGGGCAACGACATCCGCAATGGGGCACTCGCGTACTTCCAGAAGATCAACGACGCGGGCGGGCTGCCGCAAGGCAAGCTGAAGCTCGTAACCCTGGACGATCGCAACGACACCAAGCTGGCGGCGCAGAACACCCAGGAACTTTTGGACAAATACAACGCGGTGGCGCTGTTCGGCTATGCGTCGTCCACCCTCAGCATCCCGGCGATGCCGGCGGTGGTGGAGCACAAGGTGCCCTTCTTCGCGCCTTTCACCGGCGCCGACACGATCCGCCAGCAGAACGAGTACGTCTACACGGTCCGCGCCACCTATGCCGACGAGATCGCCAAGATCGTCAACTTCTGGGGCAACCTGGGTAGCACGAAAGTTACGGTCCTGCATTACGACGACGCTGTCGGCAAGCAGAACTTCGAGACGGTCGCCGCGGTGCTCAAGAAGTACGGCCGCACGCCCGTGTCGGTGCCTGTCCAGCGCAATGCCGCGATCACCGACAAGAACGTGCACGACGTGATCGCCTCCGACCCCAACGTGCTGGTGGTCACCACGCTGTACGCACCGGCGGCGCAGATGATCCGCAAGCTCAAGGCCGCCAATCGCGCCACGATGGTGACGAGCCTCTCCTTCGCCGGCGCCAGCCAGCTGGCCAAGGCGCTGGGGCCGGACGCCAGCGGCGTCTCGGTGGCGCTCACGGTGCCGACGGTGCATGCGCGCAACGTGCCGGTGGTCAAGGAGTGCAGCCAGGCCTGGACGGCGGCCGGCCAGAAGGACGCGATGTCCGTCACGGCGCTGGAGTCGTGCATCGCGGCCAAGGTGCTGGTCGAAGGCATGAAGCGCGCGGGGCACGATCTCACGCGGGCCTCGCTGCACCGCTCGCTGGCGGCGCTGGGCCGGTATGACGCCGGCGGCTACGTGGTGGATTTCAAGCCGGGCTTCCACCACGGCGGCAGCTACGTCGGCATGGGCCTGCTCAAGCCCGGAGGCGAAGTGCGGGACTAGGGTCAGCCGAGCACCGGTTCGTCCGGCAGCTCGTTGGGATTGGCCTCGCCCTCGCGCAGCGGAAAGTGCTGCAGCAACAGCGCCGTCACTGCGTCGATGGCCTGCGTCAGGCCTTCCTCGTAGCGGCCGGCCCGAAAGGCCCCGGCCATCCGCTCGACCAGCTGCTGCCACTGCGCCGCGCTGACATGCCGATCGAGGCCGCGGTCCGCCACGATTTCGATGGCGCGCTCGGCCAGCAGCAGGTAGATCAGCACGCCGTTGTTGTGCTCGGTGTCCCACACGCCCAGCTTGCCGAACATCGCGATGGCCCGTTCGCGCGGGGTGGCATCGTGCCAGAGATCGTCGAAGGGCAGCCCCGCCTCGACGTAGATGCGCAACTCGCCGCTGTGCCGCTGCTCGCTGGCGGCGACCCGCTGCGCCAGGCGCTGCGCCACGTCGGCAGGGATCGCCCGGCGCGTGTCCGATTCATCGAGCCAGCGATGGCGCAGGAGGCGTTGCAAACGTCCCATCACCAGCCTCCCGAGGCGCCGCCGCCCCCGAAATCGCCGCCGCCCCCGGAGCGGAAGCCGCCGCCGCCCCCACCACCACCGAAGCCGCCGCCGCCACCGCCCCAGCCACCGGGGAAGATCACCGGGCCGCCGAAGCCGCGCCGGCCACCCCCCAGCGGACCGCCGCCCGACAACAGCGCGAACAGCAGCGCCACGATGGCGGCGATCGCGGCCACCACCAGGCTGGAGGTGACCAGCATCGCGATCACGCCCACGCCGGCGCCAGTGACCAGCGAGCCGAGCTTGCTTCCGAGCATGCCGCGCAGCACGCGGCCCGCGATGGGCACCGCGATGAACAGGAGGATGGCCAGATTGAACCAGTCGAAGCCGGGCTTGCCGGGCGGCTGGTTCTGCGCCGGCGCTGCTTGCGCGGGCGCGGGCAGCGGCTCGCCGGAGATGCGGGCGATCAGCTGGTCGACACCGGCCTGCAGCCCGCCTGCGAAGTCGCCCTGCCGGAAGCGCGGGGTGATCGTCTCGTCGATGATGCGGCTGGCCGCGAGGTCCGGCACCGCGCCTTCGAGCGTCTTGGCGACCTCGATGCGGACCTTGCGGTCGTTCTTGGCGACGACGACGAGGATGCCGTCGCCGACCTGCTTGCGGCCGATCTTCCAGGCATTGCCCACGCGGTTGGCGTAGCTGGCGATGTCTTCCGGCTGCGTGGTGGGCACCAGCAGGATGGCGATCTGCGTGCCTTTCTTCTGCTCGAAGGCCGCGAGCTTATCGTCCAGGCCCTTGATCTGGACCGCGTCGAGGGTGTCGGTCTGGTCGATCACCCGGGCGGTGAGGGCGGGGATGGGGAGGACGGCCTGGGCCGCGGCCAGAAGGCACCAGAGCGCCGCCACCGCAAAAGCGAACAGTCGTCTCACCGGATGTCATCCCGGGCTCGACCCGGGATCCATGCCGTGGTGCAAGCGCCGCGTGGATTGCGGGTCAAGCCCGCAATGACATCCAACACGGCGCCGCGTGGATTGCGGGCCGAGGCCGCAACGACATTCGAGACCTCCATGGTCAGCGCGACGCCGCCGGCTTGCTGAAATCCACCGCGGGCGGCAGCGAGATCTGCGCCTCGTTCTGCACCGAGAAGTTCGGCTTCGGCTGGTAGTGGAACACCATCGCCGTGAGGTTGTTGGGGAAGCTGCGCGCCAGCACGTTGTACTCCTGCACCGCCTGGATGTAGCGGTTGCGCGCCACCGTGATGCGGTTCTCCGTGCCTTCCAGCTGCACGCGCAGGTCGCGGAAGGACTGGTTGGCCTTCAGGTCGGGATAGCGCTCGCTCACCACCAGCAGCCGCGACAGCGCACCGGAGAGTTCGCCCTGCGCCTGCTGGAACTTCTGGAAGGCTTCCGGATTGTTCAGCGTCTCGGGCGTGACCTGCACCGAGGTGGCCTTGGCGCGCGCCTCGACCACCCGGGTGAGCGTGTCCTGCTCGAAGTTCGCCTCGCCCTTGACGGTGGCCACCAGGTTCGGCACCAGGTCGGCGCGCCTCTGGTACTGGTTGAGCACCTCGCTCCAGGCGGACTTGGTCTGTTCGTCCAGCCGCTGGAAGTCGTTGTATCCGCAACCACTGAGGCCGCACAGCAGCACCAGCATCGCCAGCCATTTCTTCATCTCGGGTCCTTCGCCATCCGCTCGCAAACTTGCGCCGCATGATATGCCGGCCCGGCAGCAGCGGGGCGGCGAGCGCTCAGGGGCTGAACAGCCCTAGCATCCGGCAATGACGCAAGACCCCCTGCAAGCGCTGCGCGCCGCCACCCGCAATCCGCCGGCCACCGCCGGCAAGCCGCGCCTGCTGATCGCCGGTGCCACGGGCGCGCTCGGCAACGAAGTGCTGCGGCGGCTGGCCGGCTCCAGCGCCTTCGCGCACACCCAGGTGCTGGCGCGCGAACCGATCACCGCCGGCCTGCGCGGCGTGCAGGCCACGCTGGTGCCTTCGGATCTGCCCGCGGAGTGGCCGCCCGCCGCGGCCGATACCGGCGTGGTGCTGTTCGATCCGCCGCGCATGTACTACCAGCGCGAACGCGCCTTGTGGACGCCGACGCCGCAGGGTGTGCTGCCGCTCGCGCGATGGATGCGCGCAGGCGGCGTGCGCACGCTGGCGATCGTGCTGCCGCATGCGCCGGGCAAGCTGCCGGACGCGCTCAAGCGCGGCCTGGCCACGGTCGACGAGCAGGCGATCGCCGCGCTGGGATTCGAGCGCCTGCTGGTCCTGCGCTCGGCGCAGAAACCGCGGGGGCAGCGCCATGGCAACGTGGGCAGCGTGCTCGCGCACTGGATGCTGTCGATCTTCAGGTACATGATTCCATCCAGCGAGCAGCCGGTGCGCGCCGTGAAGGTGGCCGAGCTGCTGGCCGTCGCGCTGCAGATCGCGCCGCCGGGCATCCACGTCGCCGGGCCCGAGCTGGTGTGGCAAGCAGGCCATCAGGACGTGCGCGCGGTCGCGCGAGGCTGGCTCGGCTGAGGCGCCTTCGGCACAATGGCGGCAGCCACCATGCGCAAGTCCAAACTCCAGCAGGCCCACCTCGAGGGCGACGCCGACGAAATCGAGGCGGCCTTCTACGATGCCCTGCAGCGCGGCGACATCGACCGGCTCATGGCCTGCTGGGCCGACGAGGACGACATCTTCTGCATCCACCCCGGCGGCCCGCGGGTGGTGGGCGCCACCGCCATCCGCGCCACCTTCGAGGCGATGTTCGTCGAGGGCGGCTCGGTGCGCGCCTGGCCCGAGCGGGTGCGCAAGACGGTCGCGGTGGGCAGCAGCGTGCACAACGTGCTGGAACGCGTCGAGGTGCTCGGCAGCACCGGCCCCGCCAATGCGTGGGTGATTGCCACCAATGTCTACCACCGCACGGCCCAGGGCTGGCGGCTGGTGGCCCACCATGCCAGCCCGGGAACGACGAGCGAGATCCAGGAAGTATCGGATGCGCCAGCAATCCTCCACTAGCAACTTCATTCAAGCCTACGGCGCCCCGTGGTGGCTGCCGGGCGGCAACCTGCAGACGATCTGGCCGGCCCTCATGGCCAGGCGCACGCGCGGCCCGGTGCCGGCCTATCGGCGCGAACGCTGGACCACGCCGGACGGCGATTTCGTCGACGTCGATTTCCTGGCCAGCGAGGTGTCCGCGCAGCGGCCTCTCCTGGTGCTGTTCCACGGCCTCGAGGGCTCCTCGCGCAGCCACTATGCCGAGGCCTTCGCGGACGTCGCCCGGCGCGGCAAGCTCGGCTACGCGGTGCCGCATTTCCGCGGCTGCAGCGGCGAGATCAACCTGGCGCCCCGGGCCTACCACTCCGGTGACCACGAGGAGATCGGCTGGATCATGGCGCAGCTGCGCGCGCGCCATGCCGGTCCGGTCGTCGCGGTCGGCGTGTCGCTTGGCGGCAATGCGTTGCTGCGCTGGGCGGCGGAGGCGGGCGCTGCGGCTTCGCAGAACGTGGCGGCGGTGGCGGCGGTGTGCTCGCCGCTGGATCTCACGGCGGGCGGCCAGGCCATCGGCCGCGGCTTCAATCGCGCCGTCTACACGACCATGTTCCTGCGCACGATGAAACCGAAGGCGCTGGGCAAGTGGGCGCAGCACCCGGGCCTGTTCGATCGCGAGGCCCTGCTGCAGGCCCGCGACCTCTACGAGTTCGATCGCATCTTCACCGCGCCCGTGCACGGCTTCACCAGCACCGAGGACTACTGGTCGCGGGGCTCGGCCAAGCCGCACCTGCACCGCATCCGCATTCCGGCGCTTGCGCTCAACGCCGGCAACGATCCCTTCGTGCCGGCGGCCAGCCTGCCGCGCGTGGAGGAGGTCGGGCCTTGCGTGACGCTATGGCAGCCGGCGCAAGGGGGCCATGTCGGCTTTCCGGCCGGACGCTTCCCGGCCCATGTGCTGGCGATGCCGGAGGCGGTGAGCGGCTGGCTGCTGCAAGCCGCCGGGATCACTCGTTCGGTGCCGCAGGAGTGGCCGGAGTTTCCGGGGACGGTTCCGGCGGCGCCTTGAAGGCCACCGGCATGCTGTTGGCCGCCACGGGCTGCTGCGGCACCGGACGCTGGGGTGACGGATGCCGCGCACCGGCCGCCACCCGCAGCCTGGCCGCCGAGGCTGCCGCCATGGCAGGCGTCGCCGATGGCGCAGCAGCGACCGGGATCCCGGCCAGCTCGGGACGCCAGCGTGGCACCCAGGTCGTGCCCGCCGTGGGCGTGCCGACCGTGCCCGGTGCGAAGGCCGCGGCGATGCCGCTGTTGTTCGGCGTGAAGGCGGCGGCCACCGTCTGCTGCTGCGGCACGGACGCCATCTGCATCGCGGCACTGGCGGAGGGCATCGCGCCCGGCGCCGTGCCGCCGCCGTTGGACGGCGGCCAGGCCGCTTCGGCGGAACGCGGAGTACCGACCGGCGTGGTCGCCTTGCCCTGCTGCACCTGGGCGATGTCTTCCTCGCTGGGGTAGATGCCCTGCAGGTAATAGTCGAACACCCGGCGGGCGATCGGTGCGGCCACCGAGGCGCCCCAGCCGGCGTTCTCGACGATCATGGCCAGCGCGATCCTCGGCTCCTCGGCCGGCGCATAGGCCTCGTACAGCGCGTGGTCGCGATGGCGTTCCTCGGTCTGCGAGGCGTTGTACTTGGCCCCCTGGGCGATGGTCAGCACCTGCGCGGTGCCGGTCTTGCCGCCGCTGGTATAGCCAGCGCCCTTGAAGGCCGCCGCGGACGTGCCCTCGATGTTCACGCCCTGCATCGCGCGCCGGATCACCGCCAGGTTCTCCGGCTTGGCGGTGAGCTGGCCCAGCTGCTGCGGCGCGACCGGCTTGCTCTCCTTGGTGACCACGTCCACCACTTCCTTGACCAGGTGCGGCTTCATGCGCGCGCCCTGGTTGGCGATGGTGCCCACCGCACTGGCGATCTGCAGCATCGTGAAGTTGTTGTAGCCCTGGCCGATGCCCAGCGAGATGGTCTCGCCGGCATACCACTTCTGCTGCTCGGGCCGCTTGTAGGCCTTGCGCTTCCACTCCGTCGACGGCAGCAGGCCCTTGGACTCGCCCTGGATGTCGATGCCGGTGAGATCGCCGAAGCCGAACTTGGACAACTGCTCGTGGATCAGGTCCACGCCCATGTCGTTGGCCACCATGTAGTAGTAGGTGTCGCAGGACAGCACGATCGAGCGGTACATGTCGATCACACCGTGGCCGCCCGGCTTGTCGTCGCGGAACTGGTGGTTGCCGAACCAGAAGTAGCCGGGGTCGTTGATCGCCTGCTCGGGCCGGCGCTTGCCGGTCTCCAGCGCCGCGAGCGCCATGAAGGGCTTGTAGGTGGAGCCGGGCGGATAGGTGCCGCGCAAGGCGCGATTGAGCAGCGGCTTGTCGATCGACTCGTTCAGCGTCGCCCAGTTCTCCTGGTCGATGCCGTCGACGAACAGGTTCGGGTCGAAGGTGGGCTTGCTGACGAAGGCGAGGATCTCGCCGTTGCGCGGATCGATCGCCACCAGGGCGCCGCGCCGGTCCCCATACAGATCTTCCACCAGCTTCTGCAGCTTGATGTCGATCGACAGCTTGACGGTGTTGCCGGGCGTCGCCGGCGTCGACGCCAGCTTGCGCACCGCGTGGCCGCCGGCGGAAGTCTCGACCTGTTCGACCCCGGTGATGCCGTGCAGCGTCTTCTCGAAGCTTTGCTCCACCCCCAGCTTGCCGATGTATTCGGTGCCGCGGTAGTTGGCCTGCTCGTCCTCGTCCCAGTCCTCGATCTGCTTCTTCTCGGGCTGGTTGATGCGGCCGATATAGCCGATCGCGTGGCTGGCGAGTTCGCCCCACGGGTAGTTGCGGAACAGGCGCGCCTTGATTTCGACCCCGGGGAAGCGGAAGCGCTGCACGGTGAAGCGCGCCACCTCTTCGTCGGTCAGCTTGGTGCGGATCGGGATCGAGTCGATGCTCTTGCCCTCCTCCTGCAGCTTCTTGAAGCGGCGGCGGTCGCGGCTCTGGATCTCGATGACCTTGGACAGGTCGTCGATCTCGGCTTCGAGCGGGCGCGTCAGGCGCGAGGGCGTGATCTCGAGCGTGTAGGCCGAGTAGTTGCTGGCCAGCACGATGCCGTTGCGGTCGAGGATCAGGCCGCGGTTCGGCACGATTGGCACGATGGCCGTGCGGTTGGCCTCGGCCTGTTCGTCCAGGTCCTCGTGGCGCACGATCTGCAGGTAGACCAGCCGCGCGGACAGCAGCATGAAACACACCAGCACGGCGACACACGCGGCGAGCACGCGGCCGCGGAAGCGGGAGAGTTCCTGTTCGACGTTGCGTAGTTCGGTCATGACTCCCCAACACACTAGTCAGTTGGGGTCAGAGCACAATTTGCTGCGCAAATTCGTGATCTGACCCGCAAGGTCTTTGTCGCGTTGCTGCGCAAATTCGTGATCTGACCCACAAGGTGTCAGAGGGGCCTATTCTCGTCCGGATCCGGCGCCCTGCGTTGCGGCATCAGCAACAAGACGCTCACGACCGGCCAAAGTGCGGCTTCCAGCACGGGGGCCAGCAGGAAGCTGGGGCCGGGAAAGGCGCCGCCGGCCAGCAGCCGGATGACGAGTTCGATCCCGTGCGCGGCCAGGAACAGCGGCAGCACTTGCATCGCCTGCGAGGGCACCTTGAACCACAGCAGCCGGCGGTGGATGGTGATCGCGAAGTAGCTCAGCGTCGTGTACGCCAGCGCGTGCTGGCCCAGCAATGAGGTCTGGTGCACGTCGACGGCCAGCCCGAACAGGAAGGCGGCCACCACGCCGATGCGCTGGGGCTGGTGCACGCTCCAGAACACCAGGGCGATCGCCAGCACGTCGGGCATCCAGGGCACCCGGCCGAACGGCAGCATGTTCACCATCAGCGCCAGGATCAGCGTGAACCAGATGAAGAACGGATTGGCGGGCAGCAGCAGCGGCTGCCCGGGGCGCATGATCATGCTAGTTCCTTGGGGTCAGATCACGAATTTGCGCAAGCAAATTGTGCTCTGACCCCAACTGATTAGTCGGGCTCCTCACTTGCGGCCGCGCTTTTGCAGCGGAGCGGGGTCTTCAGGGGCCGGCCGCGGCGGCATCTGCGCCAGCAGCGACCTGAGCACCATCACGTGCCGCGCGCCATCCACGTGCGACTGCGGGTAGCAGACGATCTTGGCAAAGGCCGAATCGGGCCGCCGCTCGACCTTGGCGACCTTCGCCACCGGGATGCCCGCCGGGTACACCCCGTCGACCCCGCTGGTGGTCAGCAGGTCGTTGACCTGCACGTCGGCATTGGCGGCCATGTAGCGCAATTCGAGCCCGCCGCTGCCGAAGCGGCCGGCGTCGCCGTAAACGATGCCGCGGGTGCCGGTGCGGGTGTTCACCACGGGAATGGCCTGGTCCGAATCGGTGACCAGCGTCACCTCGGCAATCAGCGGGTGCACGCGCGTGACCTGGCCGAGCACGCCCGATTCGTCGATCACCGGCGAGCCGGCTTCGACGCCCTGCGCCAGCCCCTTGTCGATCACCACCTTGCGGGTGTACGGGTCGGCCGCGTCGTAGAGAACTTCGGCGGCCAGCGAGGGGGAATTGAGGCGTTCGCGCAGGCCGAGCAGCTTGCGCAGCTGCGCGTTCTCGTTGGCCAGCTGCTCCACCTGGTTGGCGCGCTGCGACATCAGCAACAGCTTCTGGTGCGCGATCTCTTCGTTGTGCAAGGCGGTGTTCAGCGAGGTGAGGTACGTCTGCACTCCCTGCACGCCCTTGACGGGCCAGAGGGCGATCCACTGGATCGGGAACAGCACGGTCGCCACCGCGGCGCGCACCGGCTGCGTGATGCGAAAACGCGAGTCGGCCACCATCAGGAACAGCGCCAGCGCGCTGCAGACCATGAGCTTGGAGAGCGCCGACGGTCCTTGCTTGAAGAAGGGTGGCGGGGTGCGGTCGAGGGTGCCTAAGGGCATGACAAGTGACTTCGCTTCGCGCGCTGACGAAATGACAAAGGCCCGGATATTGTCATGCCTGACGCGGCAGGCGTGTCGTCCAGAGCCGCGCGCCAGGCGCGGCCCTGATCATTCGGCATTCGTCATTCGCTGGTGAAGATCGAGCCCAGCCGTTCCATCCGTTCCAGCGCAATGCCACAGCCGCGGACGACGCAGGTCAGCGGGTCTTCGGCGACCAGCACGGGCAGGCCCGTTTCCTCGGCCAGCAGGCGGTCGAGGTCGCGCAGCAGCGCACCGCCGCCGGTGAGCATCATGCCGCGCTCGGCAATGTCGGCGCCCAGTTCGGGGGGCGTCTGTTCCAGCGCGTTCTTCACGGCCGAGACGATGTTGTTGAGCGGGTCGGTCAGTGCCTCGAGGATTTCGTTGGAGCTGATGGTGAAACTGCGCGGCACGCCCTCGGAGAGGTTGCGGCCCTTGACTTCCATCTCCTTCACCTCGCTGCCGGGGAAGGCGGAACCGATCTGCTTCTTGATGCTTTCGGCGGTGGGCTCGCCGATCAGCATGCCGTAGTTGCGGCGGATGTAGCTGATGATGGCTTCGTCGAACTTGTCGCCGCCCACCCGCACGCTGCCCTTGTAGACCATGCCGCCGAGCGAGATCACGCCCACCTCGGTGGTGCCGCCGCCGATGTCGACGACCATGGAGCCGGAGGCTTCGGAGACCGGCAGGCCGGCGCCGATGGCCGCGGCCATGGGCTCCTCGATCAGGTACACCTCGCTCGCGCCGGCACCCAGGGCCGACTCGCGAATGGCGCGGCGCTCCACCTGGGTGGAGCCGCAGGGCACGCAGATGATGATGCGGGGGCTGGGCTTCAGGACGGACCGCGGATGGACCATCTTGATGAACTGCTTGAGCATCTGCTCGGTCACCGTGAAGTCCGCGATCACGCCGTCCTTCATCGGGCGGATGGCTTCGATGTTGCCCGGCACCTTGCCCAGCATTGCCTTGGCTTCGTGGCCGACGGCCTGGATCGACTTCTTGCCTTGCGGGCCGCCTTCATGGCGGATTGCCACCACGGACGGCTCGTCGAGGACGATACCCTTGTCGCGCACGAAGATCAGGGTGTTGGCGGTGCCCAGGTCGATGGCCAGGTCGGTGGACAGGTAGCGTCGGAAAGCTCCGAACATGGGGGAAATCCTCGTTTCTTCTGCGAAAGCGGCCGCTTTCCGCGGCCGCTGCACCGGGCGGCGGAGGCCCGCACGCCGAAGGCGGGATAATACCCGATCCCCTGTGCCGCCCCGCCCCTGCGCCAGCCCGCGAAGGTTACATCTCGTTATGGCACGACACCGATTTCCACCATGTCCCTCAACGCCCAAGACATAGCGCGCATCGCCAACCTGGCCCGGCTCGAACTGCAGCCGCAAGAGAGCGAGCGCATGCTCGCACAGATCAACGGCTTCTTCGCCATCGTGGAGAAGATGCGCGCGGTCGATACCTCCGGCGTGGCGCCGCTGACCCACCCGGTGGCCGCGGTGCAGGACGTGGCATTGCGCCTGCGCGAGGACGTCGCCAGCGAGCCGAACCGGCGCGAAGCCAACCAGCAGAGCGCGCCGGCGGTGGAGCGCGGCCTGTTCCTGGTTCCCAAGGTGATCGAATGAGCGGGGCATTGCACGAACTCTCGGTCGCCGAGCTAGGGAAAAGACTCAAGGCCAGGGAAGTGTCCGCGGTGGAGGCGGCGCAACACTTTCTCGCCCGCGGCAGCAAGCACGCATCGCTTGGTGCGTACCTGGCGACCGACGAAGCCGTGACGCTGGCGCAGGCGCGTGCCGCCGATGCACGCATCGCCGCTGGCGAGAGCGCGCCGCTGCTGGGCGTGCCGATCGCGCACAAGGACATCTTCGTCACCCAGGACTTCCCGAGCACGGCCGGCTCCAAGATGCTGGAAGGCTATCGCTCGCCCTTCGACGCCACCGTGGTGCGCAAGCTGGCCGAGGCCGGCATGGTCACGCTGGGCAAACTGAATTGCGACGAATTCGCCATGGGTTCGTCCAACGAAAACTCCGCCTACGGCGTGGCGAAGAACCCGTGGGACACGAGCCGCATTCCGGGTGGTTCGTCGGGCGGCAGTGCGGTCGCTGTCGCGGCGCGCCTGGCGCCGGCGGCCACGGGCACCGACACCGGCGGCTCGATCCGCCAGCCCGCGTCCTTTTGCGGCATCACGGGGATCAAGCCCACGTACGGCCGCGCCTCGCGCTACGGAATGATCGCCTACGCATCGAGCCTCGACCAGGCGGGCCCGATGGCGCGCACGGCCGAAGATTGCGCGCTGCTGCTGTCGGCGCTGTGCGGGCCCGACCCCGACCGCGATTCGACCTCGCTCGACGTGCCGGCCGAAGACTTCACGCGTTCGCTGAACGGATCGCTGGAGGGCCTGCGCATCGGCGTGCCGAAGGAGTTCTTTGCCGAGGGCGTGACGGCCGACGTGCGCGCGGCGATCGACGCGGCGCTGCAGCAGTACGAGAAGCTGGGTGCCAAGCGCGTGGAGATCTCGCTGCCGCGCACCGAGCTGGCCATCCCGGTGTACTACATCATCGCGCCGGCGGAGGCGAGCTCCAATCTCTCGCGCTTCGATGGCGTGAAGTTCGGGCATCGCGCACAGCACTACGGCGACCTGCTGGAGATGTACAAGCGCACGCGCGCCGAGGGCTTCGGCGACGAGGTCAAGGCGCGCATCATGATCGGCACCTACGTGCTCTCGCACGGCTACTACGACGCCTATTACCTGCAGGCCCAGAAGATCCGCCGCATGATCGCCGACGACTTCCAGCAGGCCTTCAGGCAATGCGACGTGATCGCCGGGCCGGTGGCGCCCAGCGTGGCGTGGAAGCTCGGCGAACACGGTGGCGACCCGGTGGCCGATTACCTGGCCGACATCTTCACGCTCCCCGGCTCGCTGGCGGGCCTGCCCGGCATGAGCATCCCGGCGGGCTTCGGCGCGGGCGGCATGCCGGTGGGACTGCAGTTGATCGGCAACTACTTCGGCGAGGCGAAGCTGCTGAATGCGGCGCACCGGTTCCAGCAGGCGACCGATTTCCATCTGCGCAAGCCGGAGGGGTTTTGAAATGAGCAAGCTCATTCAAGGCTACGAAGTCGTCATCGGCTTCGAGACCCACAGCCAGCTTTCCACCGAAAGCAAGATCTTCAGCCGCAGCCCGACGCGCTTCGGCGCCGAGCCCAACACGCAGGCCTCGCCGGTGGACCTGGCGCTGCCCGGCACCTTGCCGGTGATGAACGTGGGCGCCGTCGAACGCGCGATCCGCTTCGCCCTCGCCATCGGTGCGCAGGTGGCGCCGCGCAGCATCTTCGCGCGCAAGAACTACTTCTATCCGGACCTGCCCAAGGGCTACCAGATTTCGCAATTCGAGATCCCGGTGGTGCAGGGGGGCAACATCGAGTTCTATCTGGGCGAAGAGAAGAAGTCGGTGCGCCTGGTGCGCGCCCACCTCGAGGAAGACGCGGGCAAGTCGCTGCACGAAGACTTTGTCGGGCAATCGGGCATCGACCTCAATCGCGCGGGCACGCCGCTGCTGGAGATCGTCACCGAGCCGGACATGCGCTCTTCCGACGAGGCGGTGGCCTATGCCAAGGAGCTGCACAAGATCGTCACCTGGATCGGCATCTGCGACGGCAACATGCAGGAAGGCAGCTTCCGCTGCGACGCCAACGTGTCGGTGCGCAAGCCGGGGCAGCCCCTGGGCACGCGCCGCGAGATCAAGAACCTGAACTCCTTCAAGTTCATGAAGGAGGCGATCGACTTCGAGGTGCGCTGGCAGATCGAGCAGATCGAAGACGGCCTGGCGATCCAGCAGGCCACCGTGCTGTTCGACCCGGACACCGGCGAGACGCGGTCCATGCGCACCAAGGAAGACGCGGCGGACTATCGCTACTTCCCCGACCCGGACCTGCCGCCCCTGGTGATCGCGCCGGAGTGGGTCGAGCGCGTGAAGAGCGAGCTGCCCGAGCTGCCGCGCGTGATGGCGGCGCGCTTCGTGGCCGACTACGGGCTGCCGGAGTACGACGCGACCACGGTCACGCAAAGCAAGGCGATGGCGGCCTACTTCGAGCAAGCGGCCAAGGCAAGCGGCCAGCCGAAACTGGCCAGCAACTGGATCATGGGCGAGGTCTCACGGCGGTTGAATGCGCAGGAGATCGCGATCGATCAGGCACCGGTGGCCGCAGGCACGCTGGCTGCGCTGATCAAGCGGATCCAGGACGGCACGGTTTCCAACAATGCGGCGCGGCAGGTGTTCGACGTGCTGTGGACGGGCGAAGGCCGCGAGGTGGATGCGGTGATCGAGGCCAAGGGCTTCAAGCAGATGAACGACGCCGGCGCGCTGGAAGGCATCGTCGACGAGGTGATCGCCGCCAACCCGGCGAACGTCGAACAGATCCGCGCCGGCAAGGACAAGGCCTTCAACGCGCTGGTGGGCCAGGCGATGAAGGCGAGCAAGGGCAAGGCGAACCCGCAGCAGGTGGGCGACTTGTTGCGCAAGAAGCTGGGGGTGTGATCCGGGGCGAGGCGGCAGGCCACCCTGCCGCGCCGCCGGACCCGCTTTCTCACCTCGAAGGAGCCGCCGGCCCTCCCGCCGCCGCAGCTGCCGCCGCCCGCTGCGCCCACAGCGACTTCAGCCGCGCGAGCTCCTCGTCGAAGCGCGCGTTCACGCGCCGGCGCTCCTCGTCCTGCCCAGCGATGAAGCGCTCCTGCGCTTCGATCTGCTGCTGGTTTTCCTCGACCCGGTGCTTCAGCCCCGCCGGCCACTTCGCCGGGCTCTTGTAGAACTCGGTCTCCTGGTCCAGCCGGCGGCGCTGCTCCCGCAACTCCGCGGTGCGCCGGTGGCCGCTGTCGATGGCGTTCTGCACCGCCTGCAGCGCCTTGGCGCGTTCGGCATCGTGCGCCTCCTGGCCGGGATAGCGCCCCAGCAGCGCGCGGTCGAGCCGGCGCTCCTCGATGCGGCGCAGCTCTTCCTCGGCGCGGCGGCGCTCGCGCTCGTCCCGCTCGGCCCGCTCGCTGGCCGTCAGCGACGGCGGCACCGTGCGGCGCACCGTGCCGCTGCCATTCAGCAGCTTCTGCTCGCGGTCCATGCATTCGGCGATCGGCCGGTCCGCGGTGATGTGCCGCCCCTGCGCATCCACGCAGGCGTAGATCCCGCCGGGTGCCATCTGCGCGCGCGCGCCCACCGCCGCAGCCACCAGCGCGGCGAGGGCCAGGCAATGCAGGACACGCAACATCGAAGCTCTTTCCTTTCAGCCGGCGCCGTAGCGATCGCGATAGGCCAGCACCTTGGAGTGGTGCCGACCGAGCTCGTCGCCGGCATGCTCGCCAAGGTACAGCAAGAGGTCTGCCAACTGCGCGATCGCGCACACCTGCAGGCCCACTTTGTCACGGACAAATTGCACGGCGCTCCACGCGACGTCCTGCCCGCCCTCGGTGGCCTTCTCCTGCCGGTCCAGAGCGATGGCCACCGCCTGCGGCGTCGCCCCCGCGGCCTGGATCAGCGCGATCGATTCGCGGGCCGCGGTGCCCGCCGACATCACGTCGTCGACGATCAGCACGCGCCCGCGCACCGGCGCGCCCACCAGCGTGCCGCCTTCGCCGTGATCCTTGGCTTCCTTGCGGTTGTAGGCATAAGGCACGTTGCGGCCCAGGCGCGCCAATTCGATGGCCACCGCCGCCGCGAGCGGGATGCCCTTGTAGGCCGGCCCGAACAGCATGTCGAAGGCGATGCCGGAGGCCAGGATGCGCTGTGCATAGAATTGCGCCAGCCGCCCGAGTTTCGCGCCATCGTCGAACAGGCCGGCATTGAAGAAATACGGCGACAGCCGCCCGGCCTTGGTCTTGAACTCGCCGAAGCGCAGCACGCCGGATTGCACCGCGAATTCCACGAAGTCCTGCGCCAGCGGGTCGCTCGTAGCCATGGGAAAGTCCTTGTTCAAACTGACCAGCCTCAACCTCAACGGGATCCGCTCCGCCGCCGGCAAGGGCGTGGAAGCCTGGCTTGCCCGGCACAGTCCGGATTGTATTTGCGTGCAGGAAGTCAAGGCCCAGCACGCCGACGTCCACGGTAAATACGACGCCCTGGCGGGGCTCAAGGGTCACTTCCACTTTGCCGAGAAAAAGGGTTATTCGGGCGTCGGCGCCTTCAGCCGGCACGAACCGAGCGACGTGGTCGCCGGCTTCGGCTGCGCGGAATTCGACGCCGAGGGCCGCTATGTGGAGCTGCGCTTCGACACGCCACAGCGCAAGCTGTCGATCGTCAGCTGCTATTTCCCCTCGGGCTCTTCCGGCGAGGAGCGCCAGCAGGCCAAGTTCCGCTTCCTCGACGCGCTCGATCCGCACCTGGTGGCGCTGAAGGCGCAGCGCGAGTTCATCCTGTGCGGCGACATCAACATCGCCCACCACGAAAAGGACCTGAAGAACTGGAAAGGCAACCGCAAGAACAGCGGTTTCCTGCCCGAAGAGCGGGCCTGGATGACAAAACTGTTGACCGAAACGGGCCTGGTCGACGTTTATCGTCACCTGCAGCCCGAGACCACCGAGGCCTGCTACACGTGGTGGAGCAACCGCGGCCAGGCCTATGCCAAGAACGTGGGTTGGCGGCTGGACTACCACCTGGCCACCCCCGGCATCGCGCACCTGGCCCGCAGCGAAGCGATCTACCGGGAGCAGCGCTTTTCCGACCACGCCCCGATCACGGTGGAATACGACCTGGGGCTGTAAGCGCCGGCGCCGCGCCGGCAGCGACCGGTGCGCCGGCCGGTTGCGGCTGCTGCGCCAGCCGCGCGCGCTGCGCCGCGGCCAGCGCGCCATACAGGGGATGCGCCAGCCAGCGCGCCAGCACGCTGGCACCGAGCGAGCCGGCCATCAGGCTCAGGACCATCGCGTGGCCGTCCACCATCTCCATGACGATGATGAAGGCGGTCATCGGCGCCTGCGTCACCGCCGCCAGGAATCCGGCCATGCCCAGCGCGATCAGCGCCGGCGTGCGCGCATCCCAGCCCATGAAGAGGCCGATGTCGGCGCCGATGCCGGCTCCGATCGCCAGCGAAGGAGCGAACAGCCCGCCGGGCACGCCCGACCAGAGGGCCAGCCAGGTGGCGACCAGGCGCAGCGTCACGTACAGGAAGGGCACGTCCGCGTGGCCCTCCAGCAGGCTGCGCGTGGAGGCATAGCCGCTGCCGAAGGTGGTGCCGCCGCTGACCGCACCCACCACGGCGATGCCCAGTCCGCAAGCGGCTGCGAACGCCACCGGATGACGCGCCCGCCAGCGGCTCACCGCATCCGCCCGGCCCGCCAGCGAGGCGTACAGCAGGCGCGAGAAGAAGCCGCCCAGCAGCCCGCTGGCCAGCACCACCAGCAGCGCCGGGCCAATGAAGGACGCCTCCAGCGCCGGCACCCGGATCACGCCGAAATACGCGGAGTTGCCGAAGACCGAGATGCCGACCACGCCAGCGAGCACGATGGCCGCGATCACCAGCCCGCTGCTGCGCGTCTCGATGCGCCGCGTCAGTTCCTCGATCGCGAACATGATGCCCGCGAGCGGCGCATTGAAGGCGGCCGCGATGCCGGCGGCACCGCCCGCCACGAGCAGCGCGTTCGGGTTGATGCCCGCCTTGCGCGGCAACCAGCGCCGGGCATGCATCATCACGCCCGCGGCAACCTGCACGGACGGCCCCTCGCGGCCGATGGCCAGCCCGCCCAGCAGGCCGGCCGCCGTCAGGACGATCTTGGCGAGCGACAATCGCAGCGACACGAACCTTCGACGCGCGGCGGGACTGACGCCGTCCTGTAGCGCGACCATGACTTGCGGGATCCCCGAACCGGCGGCGCCGGGAAAGAATCGCACGGTGCACCAGACGATGGACGCGCAGAGCAGCGGCGTTGCCAGGAAGGGCAACCAGGGCCAGCGCTGGCTCGCGCCGGTGAACCCGCCGAGCGCCAGGTTGCACAGGGCGGTGAATGCCACCACGCTGGCCCCGGCCAGCGCGGCAAAAGCAAGCACGACCACGCGTGCCAGCCAGCCGCGGGTATCGGCCAGGTCGCCGCGGATGGCCGCCAGCACATCGGGCTGCCGGGGGTGTACTTCTTCCGCGGGGTGCATGTCGGCCTGCCGGTGCATTTGTTCAAACCTACCGATGGTACTGCCATGGTGAAGCGAGGCCTGCCAGCGTGATCGTCCGTGACCGCCCGCGCGGCCTCCAGCTGTTCTACATCCTGCGCGGCTCGATCCTGCCGCGCATCGCCGCGGAACTGGCCACCTGCACCGGGGTCGCCCTGCTCGTGACGCTGACGCACGGGTTCGTCTACCAGTGGAAGATCACGCTGACCGCCGTGCCCTTCTCGCTCATGGGCCTGGCGCTGGCGATCTTCCTGGGATTCCGCAACAGCACCGCCTATGACCGCTACTGGGAGGGGCGCCGGCTGTGGGGCGACCTGGTGCACCGCTCGCGCAGTTTCGCGCGGCAGGTGCAGACGCTGCTGCGCTTCGACGCCGCGGTCGGGCCGGGCGACGCGCGTGACCCGCGGCGCCTGATGATCCTGCGCACGGTGGCGTTCTCCTCGTGCCTGCGCCACCAGTTGCGCGGCAGCGATGCGGCCGCCGATCTCGCCCGCCTGCTGCCGCACGACGAGGCGCAGGCCTGCGCCGCCGCGCGCCGCCCGGTCGACTGGCTGCTCAGGCGCAACGGCGAAGAGCTGGGCGCGCTCCTGCGCGCGGGGCGGGTGGACGCGCCCGTGGCCGCCGAAATGGACCAGAGCCTGTCCGGCATGGCGGCGGTGGCGGCCGGCTGCGAGCGCATCAGGAACACGCCCATCCCCTTCCCCTACACGCTGCTGCTGCACCGCACCGCCTGGCTCTATTGCTTCCTGCTGCCCTTCGGCCTGGTGGATACGGTGCGCTTCATGACCCCGTTCGTGGTGGCGATCGTGGCCTATACCTTCTTCGGCCTGGACGCGCTGGGCGACGAGATCGAGGAGCCCTTCGGCACCGCGGAGAACCACCTGGCGCTCGATGCCTTGTGTCGCGAGATCGAGATCAACCTGCGGGAGGCCCTGGGCGAGACCGAGTTGCCACCCCCGCTGGAGCCGGTGGACGCGCGGCTGTCTTGATGAGGGCCGAAAGGTGGTGTGCCTTCGGCATCCCACCGTACGGAGTCGCTTATAGGGTGGGTTGCGCGGAGCGCACCCCACCAGGCAGCCTGCTACCAGTCCACCAAGCTGAGACCGACGCTGAAGACCGTGCGGCGGCGATTGAAGTCCAGCAGCGTGTCGCCGTAACCGGTGAACAGTTGCGTGTGCAACTGCAGCCCGCCGGTGGGGTGCACGTCCTGGTTGCCGAGCGTGCGGAACCACTCCAGCCGCACGGAGCCGCGGCTGTTGCTGTGCAGCGAGCTGCGGCCGGTGACGGCAAGCAGGTTGGCGCGGTTCTGGTGCCAGATCACGCGCGCCTCGCCCCGGCCGATGAAGTCGCTGATGTCCGGGTTGTCGTCGGTGGCCGGGTTTTCGTGCAGCCGTTGCCAGACGCGCGCCTGCACCTGCAGCCGGCCCTTCTCGGCGCCGCCCATCAGGTACACCCGGTTCCAGCTGCGCGACAGCGGCAGCGATTGGCCGTTCGACTGGTGCACGACGCCCAGCCCGCCGAAGCGCACGCGCCACTGGCTCGGGTCGGCCGACTGCAGCGGCAGCACGTAGATGAATTCCGGTTCGTGGTCGGTGCTGCGGAAGGGGCGCGACAGGTCGGCGGTGAAGATCTGCCAATAGGACTGCTGGGTATACGCGAACCACAGCGAGTCGCTCGCGTCGGGCCGGTTGCGCAGCAGCAGGTTCTGGGCGATCTTCGTGCGCACCGAAACCTGCAGTCGCACCTCGGTCGTGCGAAAGTCCTGGCTGGTGGTGGCGTTGTTCAGCGGATTGCCGGAGGTCGGCTCGCGGTTCACGGTGTTCGCGTGCACGACATCCGCCGACATCGGGTGGAACACGCGCAGGCCGAAGGTGCCGCAATCGGCGCCGGGTTCCAGCTCCCAGAAGCGCGAGAGCTCGGAATAAGCGAGGTCGTGGCAGCCCTCCTTCTCGGTGAAGCGCAGGCCGCCGCCGCCGCCGCCGGCAGCGGCGGGCACCACCGGCGCCGGCACCGCAGGGATAGTGGCCGGGATGGTTGCGGGCGCAACCGGGGTGGTGCGGCTCGCGCTCCAGCGGTCGTAGCAAGCCAGGCGCTGGGAGTCGTCGGCCATGCCGGCGCAGTTGGGGGCGTCCAGCGCTTGCGCGTGCGCGCCCCAGGTCAGCAGCGTTGCGGCGGCCGCGAGCAGGCGGGCGGATGTCCTTGTCATGCCGGAATGCTAGCCGGGCAGCGGGGATGTGGGGCCCCTGGAGCCTGTGAACAGGCCCTAATCCTTGCGCAATACGAACGGCTTGCCGCTCCTGGCCCCGTCGATCGTCCAGACTCCGCGCGCTTCGCGGCCGCACGAGCCCTCCACCAGCTCGCCCACCCAGTTGGCGGCGATGTGCACGCCGTCGGCGGATTCCTCCAGGGTGAACTCGCCGTCCTCGACGTCGCCGGCCAGCTCGCGGCGTTCGCCGTTGCGGTCGATCCAGCCGCTGAAGCTCTCGGGGTACTCCGCATGCTTTTGCAGCAGCAGCGTTCCCACGTGGCCCACGCCGTCCAGCTCCGCGCGCCACAGGCCGAGCATGTCGGCCTGCTGCACGTCGCTGGCACGCAGGCAGGGCTCGGCGAACGCCGCGGTCGCCAGCGCGGCCAGCAGCAAGGCGACGATCCGTTTCATGCCGCGCCCGGGGTCGCGGCGGCGGCGGCCGCAGCTGCGGCCTCGGCGCTCTTCTGCGCGAATTCCGCGCGCAGGGCCTTGAGCTTTTCGCGCGGATCTTCCCTGGCCGTCCTGGTGTCGAGCGCCATCTCGGCGATGAAGCGGCTCGGCATCGCGGGCACCAGCTCGCGGCCCTTCTTGCGCTTCTTGCTCCACGACACCACCAGCGAGCGCTGCGCCCGCGTGATGCCCACGTACATCAGGCGCCGCTCCTCCTGCAGCCGCTGCGCGAACGATTCGCTCACCACGCCGCCCTCGGCATCCTCCGGCTTGAAGGGCAGCATGCCCTCGACGCAGCCGGCCAGCACCACGTGCGGCCACTCCAGGCCCTTGGACGCATGCAGCGTGGACAGCGTGACGACATCCCGGTCCTTCTCGCGGTCGCTGATGGTGGAGAGCAGGGCGATGGTCTGCGCCACTTCCAGCACGTTCTTGCGCTCGTTCTGGGTCGCGACGCCGGCGGCATCGTCGATCTCGCCGCCGCAGCGCTTGGCCATCCAGTCGCAGAAGTCGAGCACGTTGGTCCAGCGCGCGGCCGCCACCTTCTCGTTGTCCTCGCCGTCGTACAGGTGCTTCTCGTAGCCGATCTCCTTGAGCCACTCGCCCAGGAAAGTCCTGGCATCCTCGGCGCCGACGGTGTGGCGCGCCCGGAACTCCAGGTCGTTCACGTAGCGGCCGAACTCCTGCAGGCTGCCCAGGGCCCGCGCATTCAGCACGCTGGGCAGCGAGGGCGAGAACAGCGCCTCGAACAGCGACAGCTTGTACTGGCTGGCGAAGCTGCCCAGCGAGCCCAGCGTCTGGTGGCCGATGCCGCGCTTGGGCGTGGTCACGCAGCGCAGGAAGGCCGGGTCGTCGTCGTTGTTCACCCACAGGCGCAGCCACGCGCACAGGTCGCGGATCTCGGCGCGGTCGAAGAAGCTCTGGCCGCCCGAGACCTTGTACGGGATCTGCGCCTTGCGCATGGCCTGTTCGATCGTCCGGGACTGGTGGTTGGCGCGGTACAGGATCGCGAAGTCCTTCCAGTCCTTGTGCACGCCCGCGCCGCTGGCGACGGCTGCCGATCCGCCGCGGATCGACAAGATGCGCGCGGCCATGCGCTCGGCCTCGTGCTCCTCGCTGTCGCAATCGACCACGCGCACCGGCTCGCCTTCGCCGAGCTCCGAGAACAGCGTCTTGGGGAACAGCTTGGGGTTCGGCTGGATGACGTTGTTGGCCGCGCGCAGGATGGCGCTGGTGGAGCGGTAGTTCTGCTCCAGCTTGATGACCTTCAGGGTCGGATAGTCGACCGGGAGCCTGCGCAGGTTGTCCAGCGTGGCGCCGCGCCAGCCGTAGATCGACTGGTCGTCGTCACCCACCGCGGTGAAGCGCCCGTGCTCGCCCACCAGCAGCTTGAGCAGCTCGTACTGCGTGGCGTTGGTGTCCTGGTATTCGTCGATCAGCACGTGGCCCACGGCCTTCTGCCACTTCTCGCGGACTTCCGGAAAGTCGCGCAGCAGCTTCAGGGGCAGGCCGATCAGGTCGTCGAAGTCGACGCTCTGGTAGGCGGTCAGGCGCTCCTCGTAGCGCGCCATCACGGTGGCGATCACGCGCTCGTTCTCGTCCTTCGCCTGGGCCAGTGCCTGCGCCGCGTTCAGGCCGCCGTTCTTCCAGCCGCTGATCGTCCACTGCCACTGGCGCGCCGTGGCGGCGTCGGTGGTGCCGCCGGCGTCCTTGAGGATGCCGGTCACGTCGTCGGAGTCGAGGATGGAGAACTGCGGCTTCAAGCCCAGCACGCTGCCGTCCTGCCGCATCATGCGCACGCCCAGCGCATGGAAGGTGCAGACCAGCACGTCCTTGGCCTGGCGCCCCACCAGCGACTTGGCGCGCTCGCGCATTTCGGCGGCGGCCTTGTTGGTGAAGGTGATGGCGGCGATGCGCTTGGCCTCCAGGCCGCCTTGCATCAGGCGGGCGATCTTGTGCGTGATGACGCGCGTCTTGCCCGAGCCGGCGCCAGCCAGCACCAGGCAGGGCCCATGCATGAAATTGACGGCTTCTTGCTGGGCGAGGTTCAGGCCGGACATCGGTGGGGGGGTACTGCGGGGGAACAGCGTCGCATCATACGGGCCGGGCCGCGGGGGCGACAGCTTCGCGCTGGAACCCGCGCGCGGTGCCTGCCATCGCTTGCGCCGACAATACGCCCCGTGCTAAGCGTCCTGGCCGTCACCTTCCCGTTCTTCGCGCTGGTGCTGGCCGGCTACCTGGCGGCGCGCCGCCGCCTGCTGCCCTTCGAGGCGATCGCCGGGCTGAACACCTTCGTGCTGTTCTTCGCGCTGCCCTGCCTGTTGTACCGCTTCGGCGCCGGCACGCCGATCGCGCAGTTGCTGGATCCGAGTGCGCTCCTGACGTGGGTCGCTTGCGCGCTGCTGATGGTGGCGGGCACCGTGAAATGCAGCCTGAACGCGCGCATCCGCTGGAACGACGCTTCCTTCGGCGCGCTGGTCGCGGCCTTTCCCAACACCGGCTTCATGGGCGTGCCGCTGGTGGTGGCACTGCTCGGGGCCAAGGCCGCCGGGCCCGCGATCCTCACCATCCTGATCGACCTGGTGGTCACCAGCTCACTGTGCATCGCGCTGTCGCGGCTCGATGGCGCCGACGAACACGGCGCCGCGCTGGCCGCGAAGAAGGCGCTGCAGGGCATGGCGCTCAATCCGATGCCGTGGGCCATCCTGCTCGGGGGCTTCTCGTCGGCGCTGCAGGTGAAGCCGGTGGGGCCGATCTTGAACACGATCGGGCTGCTGGCGGACGCGGCCTCGCCGGTGGCGCTGTTCACCATCGGCGCGGTGCTGGCGCGCTCGCAGTTCGTGGGCGCGCGAGGCGAACACGGGCCGCTGCCGGCGCGCGACTTCGTGCCCGTATCGCTGGCCAAGCTGCTGCTGCATCCGCTGCTCGTGTGGAGCGCGGGGCAGGGCGTGCGCGCCCTCGGCTTGCCGCTGGATGCGTTCACGCTGAAGGTGATGGTGCTGGTCGCGGCCTTGCCAAGCGCCAGCAACGTGTCACTGCTGGCCGAGCGTTTCGGCGCGGACACCGGCCGCATCGCGCGGATCATCCTGCTGACGACGGCAGCGGCGTTCGTGACGTTTTCGGCGGCGGTGGCGCTGCTGGAATAGTAGGCTGGGCTGCCGCAGGCACCCCAGCACGACATCGCGCGGTCGCTGGGGTGCCGTCCGCAGCCCAGCCTACGAGGGCCGTCCAGGCCGGTATGACATGGACAAGCGCATCCCGCGGCAGGACCGACGGCAGCGCTGTCCCCTTTGTCCAACGCCCGCCCTTGCAAAGCCATGCCGCGCCGCTAGAGTCCGCCGCATCGAGCACCGTCTCGCTTTCCTCCCTTGCATGTCCGGACCCACTCAGCTTCGCCTGGCCTCCCTCTCCGCCGCTGCCTATGCGGCGCTTGCCGTCAGCGGCACCGTGCACCACCTGCAACGCAGCGGCAGCCTGCCTGCCTTCGTGCACGGACTCGCCCGGCCGTCGCTGTGGCTGCTGCTGCTGGTGGCCATCGTGGTCGCCTGGGGCTTGTGGAACCGGCAGGTCTGGGCGTGGTGGCTCGGGGTCGCCGCCGCCGGCTGGGAGGTCTACGTGATCCTCGCTGGCTATGCGCACAGCCGCGCGTTCGGCCATCTGCCGCGACCGCCCACGCTGCTGGCACTCGGACTGCTGCTGTTCATGCTGGCGCTGCTGTTCCAGCGCAAGGCGCGGGCAGCGGCCAGCAAGTGAACGCTGGCTACAACAGGGGCGCCAGCCAGGCCGTGACGCGCTCGCACAGCTTCTCCCAGGCCGGTCGCCGCTGCCACTCCTGCAGCGTGTAGCGCCGGCAGCGCCGCAGGTCGTCCTCGAAGCCGCGCGTCAGCTGCGCGGCGAACTCCGGCTCGTAGACGTTCAGGTTCGCCTCGTCGTTCAGGTGGAAGGAACGCGGGTCGAAGTTGGTCGAGCCCACCGACGACAGCAGGCTGTCGACGATCACGATCTTGCAGTGGTACATGGTGGGGTGGTAGACGTACATCTCCAGGCCTGCCTCCAGCAACTCGCCCCAGAGCGCGCGCGAGGCGTGGCGCACGGTCTGCGTGTCGATCTTGCGGCCGGGGGTGATCACGCGCACGCGCACGCCGCGCTGCAGCGCCTTCACCAGTGCCAGCCGCGCCATCGCATCGGGCACGAAGTAGGCGCTGGCGATGTCGATGGTCTTCACGGCGGCGGTGATCGCCACCAGGTACATCAGCTCCATGCTTTCGCTGCCGCCGCTTGGCGAGCTGTGGAACATCTGCGCGTGCTGGGTGCCGGCTGCCACGGGTGTCGGAAAATAATCCTCGCCATGCAGGACACGGCCGCTGGCCTTGCCCCAGTTGGAGAGCATGACGCTCTGCATCTGCGCGACGACGGGCCCCTCGACGCGATAGTGCGAATCGCGCCAGTGGTCCGCGTCCTGCGCATGGCCGGTCCAGGGCGGCGCGATGCCGACGCCGCCGGTGAAGCCGATGCGGCCATCCACGATCAGCAGCTTGCGGTGCGTGCGGTTGTTGATGCGGCCCAGGTTGTACCAGCGCAGCGGATGGAAGCGGAACACCTCCACGCCGGCGCGCTTCATGGTGTCCACCATGTGCTCGTCCACCTTGAGGCATCCCAGCCAGTCGAGCAGCACGTGGACCTTGCAGCCGGCGCGGGCGCGCTCGGACAGGGCCTGCGCGAATTCCTCGCCGATTTCGCCGGACCAGTAGATGAAGGTCTCGAACAGCACCGTCGTGCGCGCGCCGCGGATCGCCTCGAGCATCGCCGGAAAGATCTGGTCGCCGTTGTCCAGGGCCGTGACGCGATTGCCGCCGACGATGTCCGGCCCCAGCATCATCCCCATCGCGCGGAAGAACTGCGGGTCGTCGACCGGATAGAGGTGCTGGATCTCGTGGGTGACGCGCCGCTCGCCGGCATTCAGGTTGACGTACAGGAGGGCGAGGAGCAGGGCGGCGAGGACGCTCAGGATTTCCAGCATGGGCAAGGGCGCGTGGGCGAAGGACGCATGCTAACCAAATGCGTTCCCCGCAGGCCGCGAGCCCGTTGCATGTCATCCATGGATGTGATCCCGGGCTTGACCCGGGATCCATGCGGCGCCTGATCCACCGCCGCATGGATTGCGGGTCAAGCCCGCAATGACATCCAGTACCCCGCAATGGCATCAGTACCCCGCATCGGCATCAGTGCGCCGCAACGGCATAACCGCGCCGCAGGGTTACCGCCGCCGCTTGCGCCGGCTGTTCATGATCAGGAGCACGCCGACCATGCCGCCGGCGATGAACGCCTTGCGCATGAAGCCGTGGCGGTTGTGCTTCCATTCGGCCGGGCCACCCATCTCCTTGAACAGGTTGGGCACGTGCCCGTGGGCGAGGTCGTCGAGGATGCCCTCGACCATGTTCACGCGGTCGGCGAACAGCAGCATCAGCCAGTGGCGGATGTCGTTCTCGCTGAAGTGGAAGGCGCCGGCGCGGATCATTCCGGACACGCCCGAGGGCGGCTGCACGGTGCCGAAGACGGGGGTGAGGCCGGGCCGTTCGGTGGAGTGGAAGACCTTCACGTCCGGATGCACGTGCTGGTGCTCGAGATCGTCCCAGTGCACGTTGATGAAGCGCGGTGGCGTGCGCTCCTTCGGATACGCCGGACGCACGGCAGGATCGAGGTCCGCGCCCCAGCCCTGGATGCCGGGAGGCGGCTTGCGCAGGTGGTCCTGCGGCTCCGTCTTCTCGACGTAGATGGTCATGTCTTCGGGGTGGTTGCTCATGGGGCCTCCGCTCAATGCACGTGGTTCTGCGATTGCGACTGCGACTGCGCCACCGCGGGCCGCGCCGGCTCCAGTTGCCGCGCCGAGGGCGGGATCAGCACCGGCTTGATGCAGTTGTCGAGCTTGCTCGAGAAGATGTGATACGCATCGGCCACGTCTTCCAGCGGAATGCGGTGGGTGATCACCTCGCTGGGCTTCAGGCGCCCGGCCTGGATATGTTCTATCAGGCGCGGCAGGTGCCGCTTCACGGCGGCCTGGTTGCCGCGCATCGTCAGCCCCTTGTTGACCAGATTGCCAATCGGCACGAAATTGAAGGTGGGCCCGTAGACGCCGACCACCGAGATGTTGCCGCCTTTGCGCGCCGAGTTGATCGCCCAGTGCAGCACCGTGGCGGCGCCGGCCTGCAGCTTCAGCTTGAGGCCGGTCAGGCGCTGCATCGTGTTGCCGGCCGCTTCGCAACCGACCGCATCGATGCACACGTCGGCGCCCAGCCAGTCGGTCATCTTCTTGATGTGGATCGCCATGTCGCCCACTTCCTTGAAGTTGACGACCTCGCACTGCGCGAACTTCCTGGCGAACTCCAGCCGGTACTCGATGTGGTCGACCATGATGACCCGCCCCGCACCCATCAGCCACGCGGACTTGGCGGCGAACAGGCCGACCGGGCCGCAGCCGAACACGACGACCGTGTCGCCCTCGGCGATGTCGCCCATCTCCGCGGCGTGGTAGCCGGTGGGGCAGGCGTCGGTCAGCAGCACGGCGTCGTCCAGGCTCAGGTCCGGCGGCAGCACGAGCGGGCCGACGTCGGCCATCGGCACGCGCACGTACTCGGCCTGGCCGCCGTCGTAGCCGCCGGTGGTGTGCGAGTAGCCGTAGATGCCGCCGACCGCCGTGGCCTCGGGGTTGACGTTGTGGCAGTTGGAGTAGAGCTCCTTGCGGCAGAAGAAGCAGGAGCCGCAGAAGATGTTGAAGGGCACCAGCACGTGGTCGCCCTTCTTCAGCGACTGCACGGAGGAGCCCACCTCCTCGACGATGCCGGTGAATTCGTGGCCGAAGGTGTGGCCGATGCGGGTGTCGGGAACGATGCCGTGATAGAGGTGCAGGTCCGATCCGCAGATGCAGGAGCGGGTGACGCGAACGATCGCGTCATTGGGATGTTCGATGTGCGGCTCGGACTTGTGCGTGGCGCGGACACGGTAAGGTCCGCGGTATTGCATCGCAAGCATTTCGTTGTTCCTTGGAGTTGATGCGAATCATTCTCCCGACGCGATCTGAGCCTTAGTCATCGCGGATGCATCCTGTATCAATGATCCCCGGTGAAGCGATTTGCGCGGCCACAATGCCTGGTGCAGGAAACGACGACAGTGAGTCTCATCGGTGCGCCGACCGACGTCGGTGCCAGCGTGCGCGGCGCCGGGATGGGGCCCGATGCGCTGCGCGTGGCCGGCATTGCCGAGTGCCTGCGGGCCCACAAGCTGCAGGTCATCGATCGCGGCAATCTCTCCGGTCCACCGAACCCCTGGCATCCGGCCGAGAGCGGCATCCGCCACCTGCACGAAGTGATCGCCTGGAACCGCGTCGTGTTCGACGCGGTACAGACCTCGCTGGCCATGAACCAGGTCCCGCTTCTCATGGGCGGTGACCACTGCCTGGCCATCGGCTCGATCAGCGCGGTGGCCCGGCAATGCCGCGAGGAGCGGCGCAACCTGCGCGTCATCTGGCTCGACGCGCACACCGACGTCAACACGGCGGCTATCAGTCCGAGCGGCAACCTGCACGGCATGCCGGTGGCATGCCTGCTCGGGCATGGGCCGTCGGAGCTGGTGGGCTGGAGCGGCGAGCGCGCCGCCCTGCATGCGGGCAGCATCGACTTCATCGGCATCCGCAGCGTGGACGCGGACGAGAAGCAGGCGATCCGGCAACTCGGCCTGCAGGTCTTCGACATGCGCCACATCGACGAGCACGGCATGCGCAACACCATGACCGAGGTGCTGCAGGACGTGGGTGACGACACGCACATCCACGTGAGCTTCGACCTGGACTGCCTCGATCCCGCCGACGCGCCGGGCGTGGGCACGGGCGTGCGCGGCGGCCCCACCTACCGCGAGATGCAGCTGTGCATGGAGATGATCGCGGACACCGGCCGCCTGCGCTCGCTGGACGTGGTGGAGATCAACCCGGCGCTGGACGTGCGCAACCGGACGGCGGAACTGGCCGTCGATTTCATCCAGAGCCTGTTCGGGGCGTCCACGCTGGCGCGGTAGTCCCGGTAACACGGTAGAGTCGGGGGCGTGAATCGTCCGACCCGCAACACCGGCAGCGAGACCGATGAGGCGCGACGCCTGGCCGCCGTGCATGGCCTGGGCATCCTCCACACTCCCGCCGAAGTGCTTCTCGACAGCCTGACCCGCAGCGCCGCGGCGGCCTGTGCCGCACCCATGGCGATGCTGACCCTGATCGACCGCGACCGGCAGTGGGTCAAGGCGCAGGTCGGCCTGCCCGGACTGGTGTCGCTCCCACGCGCTGACTCGCCATGCAGCGCGGTGCTGGCAAGCGGGAGCTATGTCGAGATCCCGGACATCACGGCCGACCCGCGCTTCGCGGGCCGGTCGGCCCCGCCGGGCACCCCCCCGCTGGCGTTCTATGCCGGTGCGCCACTGGCCACACCCGACGGGCACATCGTCGGCACCCTGTGCGTGCTGGACGCGCAGGTGCGGGCCGGCCTGGCCGACTCGCAGCGCCAGGCGCTGCAGGAGCTGGCGCGTGCGGCGATGCACGCGCTGCTGCTGCGCCAGGCTGCGCACCGCACGCTGCAGTCGTCGAGCGAGCGCATGTTCCGTGAGCTCTCCGAGAGCTGCCCGGTGGGGATCTTCCACTCCGACGCGCAGGCGAAGGTCATCTACGTCAACCCCGAGCTCGCACGCATCTATGGCCGGCCGCGCGCGCTGCTGCTGGGAGACCAGTGGGTCGAGTCCGTGCACGAGTCGGAGCGCGCCGAGATCGTCGGCAGCTGGCAGCAAGCCGTCGCGGCCGGCCGGGTGTTCGACCGCACCCACCGCGTGCGGCGCGGCGACGCCACCGAAGCGCATGTGCGGGTGCGTGGCCAGGCCGTGCTGCTGCCCGACGGGTCCGCCGCCGGCTACGTGGGCACGGTCGAGGACGTCACGCAGGAAGTCGCGGTGCACCGCGAGCTTCGGGCCACCAACGACTTCCTCGATCGCGCCGAGCAGATTGCCGGCGTCGGCGGCTGGCGCTACGACCTGGAGACGCGCGAGGTGCGCTGGACCAGCCAGACCCGCCGCATCTTCGACTTGCCGCCCGACTACCAGCCAGTGGGCGACGAGCACGAGCGCTACTTCGCGCCCGACGTCCGCGAGCGCATGCGCCAGACCGCGCTCGTCTCGATGGAGCACGGCGAGCCGTGGGACGTGCAGGTGCCCATGACCACGGCCAAGGGCCGCTCCGTGTGGCTGCGCTCCATCGGCGAAGTGGAGCGCCGCGACGGCAAGCCCGGCGCGGTGGTCGGCGCCCTGCAGGACGTGACCGAAAGCCACCGCGCGCGCGCGGCGCTGGAGCGCAGCGAAGAGCGCCTGCACCGCGCCCTGGAAGGCTCGGGCATGGCCTTGTGGGACCTGGACGTGCCCAACGAGAAGATCTATCTCTCCGAAGCCTGGTCGCTGATGATGGGCGGCGTGCGCCAGCAGACCGAGTGCACGGCGCAGGAACTGCTGCAACTGGTGCCGCCCGAGGACCTGGGGCACATCCAGCAGGCGCTGGCCGCCGTGCTGCGAGGGGACGCCGGCCAGTACCGCGTGGAGCACCGCGTGCGCCGCCACGACGGCACCTTGCTGTGGCTGCACAGCGAGGGCCGGGTGGCCGAGCGCGATCCGCAGGGCGTGCCCCTGCGCATGGTGGGCACCAACCGCGACATCACGCACGCCAAGGCGACCGAACACGAGCTGCGCGTGGCGCGCGATGCGGCCGATGCGGCCAGCCGCGCCAAGAGCCATTTCCTGGCGACCATGAGCCACGAGATCCGCACGCCTTTGAACGGCATCATCGGCATGACCAAGCTGTTGCTGGACTCGGAGCTGACGCCGGAGGTGCGCCGCAACGCGGACCTGATCGATCGCAGCGCGCAGTCGCTGCTTTCGCTGGTCAACGACATCCTCGACGTCTCGAAGATCGAGGCCGGGCAGATGGACATCGAGCGCATGCCCTTCGACCTGCACCAGCTGGTGCAGGACCTCGCCACGCTGTACCGCCTGCGCGCCACCGAGAAGAGCCTGCTGTTCCGCGTCCGCCTCGATCCCGGGGTGCCGCAGCACGTGGTGGCCGATCCGACGCGGCTGCGCCAGGTGCTGGTCAATCTGCTGGGCAACGCGCTGAAGTTCACGGCCACCGGCTGGATCGGGCTGCACGTGCGCGCGGTGCGCGAAGAGGCGGCCTACGTGCTGGAATTCATCGTCGCCGACACGGGCATCGGCATTCCCGCGGACGTGCAGCCGCAGCTGTTCACGCGCTTCATGCAGGCGGACACATCGACCTCCCGCAAGTTCGGTGGCACCGGCCTCGGCCTGGCCATCGTGCTGCAGCTGGTCGACCTGATGGGGGGCGCGGTGACGGTCAGCAGCTCGCCGCAGCGCGGCTCGCGCTTCAAGGTGACGCTGCCCGTGCTGCCGGCCGAGGAGCCGCCCGCCGCTTCCGTGTGGCAGGAGCTGCCGGCTCCCAGAGGTGGCGCGCGCATCCTGATCGCCGAGGACAACACCACCAACCAGGTGGTGGCCTTCGGGATGCTGCGCAAGCTGGGCTACCAGGACGTGAGCATCGCCAGCGACGGCGTCGAGGCCTGCGCCATGGTGCGGGCGCAGCCCTACGACCTGATCCTGATGGACTGCCAGATGCCGGAGATGGATGGCTACGAAGCGACGCGCCGGCTGCGGGCCTCCGGCTGCACCGCGCCGATCGTCGCGATGACGGCCAACGCGATTAAGGGGGACCGTGAGCGCTGCCTCGAGGCGGGCATGAACGACTACCTCACCAAGCCGATCGACCTGAAGGTATTGCGCGCGATGCTGGAGCGCTGGGCCGGGCCGCGGGTCTCGCAGCTGGCGGAGCTGCCGCTGTTCGACGGCGACGCGATGGATGCACGCTTCGGCGGCGACCAGGAGCTGAAGGACATTGCGCTGTCCACCTTCCGGCAGTCGACCCCGCCGCTGCTCGCCAAGCTGGCCGCCGCGGTGGAGGACGGCAACCGCAAGCAGGTGCAGCTGCTCGCCCATTCGGCCAAGGGGGGCGGCTCGATGATCGCCGCGGACCGCTATGCAGCGATCGCGGCGATGATGGAGGAGGGCGCGACCAGCGCACCTTTCGAGGAACTGCGGCGGCTGCAGGACCACCTGCAGCGCGCCTTCGACCAGTTCCTGGAGGTCATCGCTCCCCTTACTGCGCGTTGACCGGTTCGCCGGCCAGCACCGGATTCACCGGCCGCGCCGCGTGGGCAGCGCGCCAGGCGGCACCGCCGTCTTCGCTGTTGCTGGCGGCCACTTCGTCGCGGTCGCCCAGGAATTCGGCGGTGACCTGCGCGCGGGTCTTGTCGCTGTGGAAGAACTGCAGCGGGTTGTAGTCGCGCGCCCACGGGTTCACGCCCTGCTGCTGGTACTGCTGCAGTTCCGCCCGCACTTCGGCGCGGGTGCGGCTGCCCACGAACGGCGTGGTGTCGACGGTGATGTCGTCGGCCAGCGCGGAGCCGGCGGCGGCAACGAGGATGAGGGCGGCGGTGAGGGTCTTGCGGTTCATGGTGCTTCCTTCGGTTGATGGATGGACTGCTTTGTCCATGGACCGAACTTTAGGGAGCGGCGAGCCCGCTGCATGTGCGTTTGCGCACCGGGGAAGGCAGCATGCTGGGGTGCCTGCGGCAGCCCAGCCTACCTGCTGCGCGGTGCCCTCGTAGGCTGGGCTGCCGCAGGCACCCCAGCAACCCTCAGGCCTCCAGGCGCACCTCCGCCACGATCCGCTCCAGGCGCGCGACATCCGTCAACACCAACCCGGTCCCCTCCTTCTGCAGCAAGCCTTGCCGCGTCAATGCCGACAATTCCCGCGTCACCTGTTCCCGGTACGTGCTCACCTGGCTCGCGATGTCCGCGTGCTTGGGCGCGGGTTCCAGGCGCACGCGGTTGCCCGGGGCGCCGCTCTGGCGCGCCAGGCGCAGCAGCTCCGCGTGGATGCGGTTCTGCACGCCCAGCGTGCTCAGGTCGATCACGCGCTGCGACAGCATGCGCACCAGGCCCGCCAGCCGCTGCAGCACGCGTTCCCGCACCAGCGGCTCGGTCGCAATCAGCTCGCGGAAATGCTCGGGGGTGAGGGAGGCGACCAGCACGTCCTCCAGCGCCAGCACGTCGGCCGAACGCGGCTGGCCGTCGATGGCGGCGAGGTCGCCGATCATGTCGCCGGCCTCCTCGTCGCGAAAGGTCACCTGCCGCCCACCGGCCGAAAAGCTGGTGACGCGTACCCGGCCGCTCACCACAAAGTGCACGTCGCGATCGGGACTGTTCCGGGCCACAATCAGCTGCCCGGGTTCGACCCGGCGCCAGCTGCAGCGCGCGGCGAGCAGCTCCAGCCGCTCCTGCGACAGGCCCTGCAGCAGCTGCACCTTCTTCAGGCCGAACGTCGACGGTTGAACTGTTGCCATCGCTTGCGACTCCCCCTGCGGCGCATCTTAGTGCCCGCCGCCTGCGCCTTGCCTCCGGCATGGTGCTGATGTTCTACGTCGGCACCCACCTGCTGAATCACGCACTGGGCCTCGTCTCGCTGGCCGCCGCCGAAGCCGGCCGCCAAGTGTTCGTCGCGTTCTGGCGCAACCCCGTGATGACGGTGGTGTTCTACGGCGCCATCGTGTTGCATTTCTCGCTCGCGCTCGCGGCGCTGTATGGGCGGCGCACGCTGCTCATGACCTTCACCGAGCTGCTGCGCGTGGTGCTCGGCTTCCTCATCCCTTTCCTGCTGGCGGGGCACTTCGTGCAGACGCGGCTGGTGCATGCGCTGTATGGCGTCGAGGACGACTACCGGCGCAACGTCTCGCTGATCTGGGCGGACGGATCCAGCGTCGCGCAGATGACGCTCGTCACGGTGGCCTGGCTGCACGCGTGCCTGGGCGTGCACTTCGCATTTCGCCATCGGCCGGCCTATCGCAAGTTGCAGACTTCGTTCATCGTCAGCGCGACGCTGCTGCCGATGCTCGCCGCCAACGGCTATCTCGCCATGGCGCGCGAGCTGCAGTCGCTGCCGCCCTACGTGGAGCGCACGAGCGCCGCGCAGGCTGCGTTGCTGCAGTCGCTGGCCAGCGCGATCACCGCCACGGCGCTCGCGCTGCTGCTCGCCACGCTGCTGGCGCGCTGGGCACGCAACGCGTGGGTGCGGCGCACGCAGGGGCTGCTGCGCATCCGCTATCCGGACCGCACGGTCGATGTGCCGCGTGGCTGGTCGGTGCTGGAGGCCAGCCGCGCCAATGGCATCCCGCACCTGTCGGTGTGCGGCGGCCGCTCGCGCTGCTCCACCTGCCGCATCGACGTCGAAGCCAGCGATGCGCCCCTGCCGCCACCCGAGGCCATCGAACAGCGCACGCTGACGCGCATCGCGGCACTGCCGACGGTGCGGCTTGCGTGCCAGTTGCGGCCCGCGGGTGACCTGCAGGTGCGCGTGCTGCTGGGCGTGCGCAGCGGCGAGCGTGCCTTCGAGCCGCTGGGTGCGGCCATGGAGCGCGAGGTGGTGGTGCTGTTCACCGACCTGCGTCGCTGGACCAGCCTGTCGGAGGAGGAGCTGCCCTTCGACCTGGTCTACATGCTCGATCGCTACTTCGAGGTGGTGGGCGACGCGGTGCGCGAGGCGGGCGGCATCCCCAACCAGTTCATCGGCGACAGCGTGATGGCGCTCTTCGGCACCGACACCGACGTGGCGACTGCCTCGCGCCAGGCGCTGGCCGCGGCCGCGGGCATCGCGCAGCGGATGGACGCCCTCAACGACACCATGCAGCAGGAGTTCGGCAAGCGCCTGGAGTTCGGCATCGGCATCCACGCGGGCATGGCCGCAGTGGGCACCGTGGGCTATCGCGAGACGCGCACGCTCACGGCCGTCGGCGATGCGGTCAACACGGCGAGCCGCCTGCAGGAATTGACCAAGCGCTTCGGCACCCGCCTGGTGCTGTCGGAGGACGTGCTGCGCCACGCCGGGCGGCAGGCGAAGGAATGCGTGGCGCACGACATCGATGTGCGCGGCCGGCGGGGCCGGCTGAAGGTCTATGCGACATCCGCGATTCCAGGTGCGTAAGCGCACATCGCGCTGGTCGGCCGGTGCCTAGAGTTCAGGCCATGGACAACGAGTCCATCAACACCGAAAGGACCTCACCATGAACCGCCTCCTCGCCGCCACCGTCGCCGTCGCCTCCATCGCCTTTGCCGGCGCCGCCCTCGCCGACGACATCACCATCGACAACACGCATGCCGTGTCGAGCAAGACCCGTGCGGAAGTGCGCGCCGACTACCTGGCCTCGCGCCAGCAGGTTGCCGCACTGACGCGGGAAGACAGCGGGTCGCAATACTTGGCAGCGCGTGCGCAAGCCGAACGCGCTGCGCTGATTGCCGGCCGCAACACGACGGCGCAATAAGCGCCGATGTCATTGGGGGCGTGGCCCGCTCAGGGCCCCGCTGCCAGCCACGGCTCCTTGCTGACCACGAAGTAGGTTTCGGGGTTCGAGAGGGAACCGAGCAAGCGAACCGGGCTGCCGGCGATGTGTCGCATGTGGAACTCGGTTCCCAGCCTTTTGCGCAGCCGGCGGTAGTCGAACCCCATGTGATGGAAGTGATACTGTATGCCGCTTGCGATTTCCGCGACCGGACGGTCCGTCGGCGGCATGCCGAGGAAGGAAAGGAAAACGTTCCTCGGCGTCGCATCGAACTTGCCATAGCGGCGCGTCATGCGGAACAGTCCCTTGTAGAGCGCCGGCAGTCCGATTTCGTTCGGAACGCCGATGATCCCGACGCCGCCGTCGTTCAGCAAAGCCTTGATCTGCCGCAGTGCGTCGCTCGTCTCCCTGGGTGGAAGATGCTCGAAAACTTCCAGGCAGAACACGACATCGATGCTTCCTTCCGGAACGCAGGAGAGATCGCCCTCGAACTCCACGTTCGTGAGCCCGCGCAAATTCTGCTGCGCCTCCACCAATAGCGATGGCGTGGGTTCGTAGCAGATGATCCTGGCCTGGGGATATTTCGGGGCGAGGACCTTGCACAGTTCGCCACTACCCGCGCCGAAGTCGCAAATCGTCGCGTCGGATCGCAACTCGCCTGCCAACCTCAATGCGGTGCGCAGGCGGCTCATCTGCAGCCAGCGCTTGATCGGGTTTTTGTCCTTGAATGTCAGGTCGGAGTAGCTCATTGACGCGGGTGTTGGAACTGTGGGAACGAGCAGCAAGTGCGTACCACAGTCTTCCAAAAAACAAGCCCGGCGTCGCCGGGCTTATTTCACCGCGTTACTGTGGCTCCAGTCCCACCTTCTTCACCAGCGCCGCGTATTTCTGCATTTCCGAGCGGAAGGCCGTCTGCGCCTGCTCGGGGCTGCTGATGCGGATCGTGTTGCCCTGCCTGGCCATCGTCTCCTTCACGGCCGGATCGGCAAAGGCGGCGACCACCGCCTCGTGCGCCTTCTTGACGTGGGCCGCGCTCATGCCCTTGGGGCCGATCACCGCGAACCACGCTTCCAGCGTGAAGTCCTTCAGGCCCTGCTCGGAAAACGGCTGGATCTCGGGCGCCGCCGCAACGCGCTGCGGCGCCAGCAGGCCGATGGCGCGCAGCGCGCCGCTCTTGATCTGGCCTTGCACGCTGGGCAGGGCGGCGGTGGCGAAGTCGATCTGGCCACCCATCAGGTCCGTGACCATCGGGCCCACGCCCTTGTAGGGGATGTGGCGCGCGGTCGCGCCGCCGGCCTCCAGCACCATCTCGCTGGCCAGGTGCAGGATCGTGCCGTTGCCACCCGAGCCGAAGTTGTACTGGCCCGGCTTGGCCTTGAGCAGCGCGAAGAATTCCTTCGCATTGCTGGCGGGCAACTTGTTCGGATTGACCACCAGCACCATCGGCGTGGAACCGACCAGCGCGATCGGCGTGAAGTCGCCCGGCATGTCGAAGGGCAGCGACTTGATGACGCTCGGAAAGATCACCACGTTGTTCGACACCACGGCCAGCGTGTTGCCATCGGGCGCCGAGCGCGCGAGTGCCTGCAGGCCGACGATGCCGCCGGCTCCCGGCTGGTTGTCGACCACGACGTTGGCGCCGAGCGCCTTGGACAGCGCCGGGCTGGCCGCGCGCGTGATGGCATCCACGCCCGAGCCGGTGGCATTGGGCAGGATGAAGCGGACGGTGCCGGACTGTGCCAGGGCGCTGGCGCCGGCGGCGGATGCGGCAAGGGCCAGCAGCACGCTGCGGCGCGAGAAAAAGGGTGGCTGCGATTGCACTTCGATGTCTCCTGGGAAGCCGTATTGTCTCAGGCCACGACGGCCCTCGAAGTCAGGCCGTCGATGTCGGCCTCGGCCACGCCCAGCGAGCGCAGCAGCTCGCGCGTGTGCGCCCCGAGCTTCGGCGGATGGAGCCGCACGCCCAGGCGCTCGCCCGCCATCGTGAAGGGCAGCAGCGTGGTCTTCACGGTCTCGCCCGCCCTGGGCCCGTCGGGCAGCGTGACGTCGGCGAGGCCGCCGGTGGCCAGCAGGTGCTCGTCGTCGAACAGGTCTTCCGGACGCCGGATCGGCGCGAAGGGCAGACCCGCGCGTTCCATCAGCGCTGCCAGGTCGGCCGCCTTGCGGTGTGCGAGCCGTTCGCGCAGCGTGGCCAGCAGCCGCGGGCGCTGCACCACGCGCAGGTTGTTGGTGGCCAGCTCGGGCTCGCCCTTCAGGTCGGCAAAGCCGAGGATGTCGCAGAACTTCTCCCACTGCGCATCGCTCACCGCCGCCAGGAAGATCTGTTCACCCTCGGCCACGGTGAACACGTCGTACACGGCCCACGGGTTGTCGCGCGCCGGCAGGGGCGCGGCGGGCTTGCCGGTCATCGCGTACTGCAGCATGTGCTGGCCCACCAGGAACACGTTGTTCTCGTACAGGGCCGACTGCACCTCCATGCCGCGGCCGGTGATGCCGCGCTGGATCAGCGCGCCCAGCACGCCGATGGCGGCGAACATGCCGCCCATGATGTCGTTGACGCTGGTGCCGGCGCGCAGTGGATCACCGGGGCGGCCCGTCATGTAGGCCAGGCCGCCCATCATCTGCACCACTTCGTCGAGCGCGGTGCGATGGTCGTAGGGCCCGGGCAGGAAGCCCTTGCACGTGGCGTAGATCAGCTTCGGATTCGCCGCGCTGAGCGAGGCGTAGTCCAGCCCGTACTTCTCCATCGTGCCCGGCTTGAAGTTCTCGGCCACCACGTCGGCGCTGGCGCACAGCTTGCGGGCGAGCTCCGCGCCTTCGGGCGCGTGCAGGTCGATGCCGATGCTCTTCTTGTTGCGGTTGAACAGGGGGAAGAAACCGGAGCCGGCACCGAGCAGGCGGCGGGTGCGATCGCCCGCTATCGGTTCGACCTTGATCACTTCGGCGCCGAGGTCGCCCAGCACCATCCCGCAGGTGGGGCCCATGACCATGTGGGTGAATTCGACGACCCGCAGCCCTTGCAGGGGCAGCGTGGCCGGGCGGTTCTCAGGCATGTGCAACTTCCTTCTTCATGGTCCGGGGCAATCCGGTCTTCCAGATCGTGCCGTGGGTGGCTTCGCCTTGCAGCCAGTGCGCGACCTTGGCCCGCAACGCCAGCAGCCTGTCGAAGTCCAGGCCGGTTTCGATTCCCATGCTGTGCAGCATGTAGGTGAGGTCTTCGGTGGCCACGTTGCCGCTGGCGCCGGGCGCATGCGGGCAGCCGCCGATCCCCGCCGTGCAGGCGTCGAAGCGGCTGATCCCGAGTTGCAGCGCGGCATACACGTTGGCGAGTCCCAGGCCACGCGTGTCGTGGAAGTGGCCGCAGACGAGGCGATCGCCGGCCACCTTCAGCACGCGCTCGAACAGGCGCGAGACCATCGCCGGGTCGGCATAGCCCACGGTGTCGGCCAGGCTCACGGCATCGACGCCGGCATCCAGCGCGGCCTGCACCAGACGCACGACTTCTTCCGGTTTGACCTCGCCCTGGATCGTGCAGCCGAAGGCGGTGCTGATGCCGACCTCGATCTGCGTGCGCCGGCCCGAGGCGTCGCGCTCGGCGCGGATGTTGGCGATCTCGGCCAGCACGTCGTCGGGTGCCTTGCGCAGGTTCGCCAGGCTGTGCGCGTGGCTAGCCGACAGCGGCAGCAGCATCATTTCCGCGTTGGCTTCCAGCGCGCGCTGCGCGCCCTTGAGGTTGGGGACGAGCACGGTGGCGCGCAGGCCGGGCAGGGTCTGCGCGAAGGCCAGCACATCGGCCGTGTCGGCCAGTTGCGGCAGCAGCCTGGGCGGCACGAAGGAGCCGACCTCGATCTCGCGTTGGCCGGCGGCATAGGCGTCGCGGATCCATTCGATCTTGGCGGCGGTGGGCACGATCGTGGCGACGCTCTGCAGGCCGTCGCGCAGGCCCACTTCGCGCACGACCACGCGGCGCGGCAGGGCTGCCATCGCGGAAGAAGGGGTAGCGTTCATGCCGCAAGTTTAGAATTTCCCGAACGAGCCGTTGCCTCCCATTCGGAACGACTGCGTTCCGATCGGGAACATCTTGCGCGATTTCGACCTCACCACGCTGCGCCTGTACGTCTCCGTCTGCGAGACGGGCAACATCGCGCGCGCCGGCGAGAAGGCCAGCATCGTCGGCTCCGCCATCAGCAAGCGGCTGGCCCGGCTGGAGGAGCAGGTGGGCACGCCGCTGCTGGTGCGCAAGCGCCATGGCGTGGTGCCAACTGCCGCCGGGCAGACGCTGCTGGAACACGCGCGGGGCATGCTCGATGGCGCCGCGCGGATCGAGCGCGACATGCAGGCCTACGTGGCGGGCGGCCGCGGCCAGGTGCGCATCCTGGCCTCGGTGTCGGCCATGACCGAGTCGCTGGCCGACGACGTGGCCACGTTCCTGCGCCAGGGCCCGCATCGCAGCATCCGCGTCGACCTGGAGGAGCGCGTCAGCCCGGAGATCGTGCGCGGCATCCGCGAAGGACTGGCTTCTCTGGGCGTGTGCTGGGACGCCACCGACCACGCCGGACTGCAGACCCGCCCCTATCGCCGCGACACCCTGTGCGTGGTCGTGCCCAAGGGCCATCCGCTGGCGCGCCGCAGCGCCGTGCGCTTCGCCGATACGTTGGACTACGAACACGTGAGCCTGCCGGTGAACAGCGCCGTGCAACTGATGCTGCAGCGCCAGGCGGTGCAGCGCGGGCGCAGCGTGAAGCACCGGGTGGTCGTGAGCAACTTCGAGGCGGCCCTGCGCGTGGTGCGCGCCGGCCTCGCCATCAGCGTGGTACCGCGCGAGGTGGTAGCCCCCACCGCGCTCGCCATGCTGCGCCTGCTGCCGCTGGCCGAGCCCTGGGCCGAGCGGCGTTTCATCCTCTGCTTTCGCGACGCCCAGTCGCTGGCGCCGGCGGCGCAGCTGCTGGTGGACCATCTCGCCTCCCTGGCCCCACCATGAACGACACCCTGGACCTTGGCGCCACCCCGCGCATCCTCTTCCTGTCGCAAGACGGCGAGGCGATGCGCGCGCAACTCGCCGGCGAGCGCCTCACCCGCGCGCAGGCCGGCGCCCTGCGTGACGACGTCAGCACCGACGAGATCACGCCGGTGCGCATCATGTCGCACTACGACGAAAGCCTCGCGCGCTTTCCCTACACCGGCTTCACCACCGCCGATGGCGCGACGCCGATTGCCGCCGGCGCCGTGCCGGCCGCCGGCTTCCAGGTCACGGTGAGCGGACGCCGCTACGGCAAGGGCAGCTCGCGCGAGCACAGCCCGGCGGCGGAGAAACTGGCCGGCATCCGGCTGGTGATCGCCGAAAGCTTCGAGCGCATCTACCGCCAGAACGCCGACAACATCGGCCTGTTCACGACCACCGACTTCGGCCTGGTCGAGCGGCTGCAGCGCGGCGAGGCGATCCCCATCGCCGAGCTGGTGGCCGGGCGCGACGCGCTGGCCGCGGCGATCCTGCGCAGCGGCGGGCTGCTGCGTTTCGGCCAACAGCATCTGCGCGACGCGCAGCCCGTCGCCACGCCGGCAGCGGGTCGGCCCTTGACGCTGTTCGAGAAGATCGTGCAGCGGCACATGCTGCGCACGCCGGTGACGCCCGATGTTCCGCAGGCGGGCGAAGGCTGTTTCTTGCGCGCCGACTGGCGCTTCATCCATGAGTACTACACGGGCATGGCGGTGCACATGCTCCATGCCACCTTCGGCCCGGCGATCCCCTTGCGCGACCAGGACTCGATCGTCGTGTTCGAGGACCACACCTCGTACCTGGAAGAAAGCCCCGCGCATGCCGGCTCGCCGCTGCTGCCCAACATGCATCGCATGTGCGAGGCGCAGCGCGTCTTCGTCGCTGATTACGATCTGCGCCACCACCGGACCCTGACGGAGGAAGAGGCGCGCAGCGACGCTGGCCGCAACAGCGCCGGCATCTCGCACGCGATGATGGCCGAGCACTATGCCTTGCCCGGGCAACTGGTCTGCGGCACCGATTCACACACGCCGCACAGCGGCGCGCTGGGCTGCGTCGCCTTCGGGGTGGGCACCACCGACATGGCCAATGCGTTCGTCACCGGCGCGGTTCGCCTGACGATGCCGCGCGTGCTGCGGGTCGAGCTCGATGGCACGCTGCCGCCGGGGGTCGCGGCCAAGGACATCGCGCTGCACCTGCTGCAGCTGCCCACCATCCGTGCCGGCGGCGGGGTCGGCCAGGTGTTCGAGTTTGCCGGCAGCGCGCTGGCCGCGCTCTCCACCGACGAACGCGCGACGCTCACCAACATGACGGCGGAACTCGGTGGCCTGACCGGCATCGTCGAACCCGATGCCGAGACGGTGCGCTTCCTGCGCGAGCGCCGCGGCGTCGACTTCACGCTGGAGCCGTGGATGAAGAGCGATGCCGGCGCCCGCTACAGCGAAGTGCTGCGCGTGGATTGCGCGGCGCTGTCGCCGATGGTCGCCCGCCCCGGCGACCCGGGCAATGGCGTGCCGCTGTCCGAGCTGCGCGAGCGCGTGCCGGTGGACATCGCCTACGGGGGCTCGTGCACTGCGGGCAAGCGCGAGGACTTCGACCAGTACCACGCGGTGCTGGCCTGGGGCCTGGCGCAGGGGCTGAGGGTGCCAGCGCACGTGCAGCTGTTCCTGCAGTACGGCACGACGGCGGTGCGCGACTACTGCATCGCGCAGGGCTACGACCGCACCTTCGCCGCGGCCGGCGCGCGCATCCTGCAGCCCTCGTGCGGCGCCTGCGCGAACTGCGGCCCGGGGTCTTCGAGTGCGGCTGGCCAGGTCACGGTGAGCGCGATCAACCGCAACTTTCCCGGCCGCTCAGGGCCCGGCCAGGTGTGGCTGGCAAGCCCGGCGACGGTGATGGCGAGCGCGTTGGCGGGGGAGTTGGTGTCGTGGGCGGAGTTGCGGGCGCGCTGAAGTTGGGGCGCTTTCGTAGGCTGGGCTGCCGCAGACACCCCAGCGATCGCGCAACCAAATGCTGGGGTGCCTTCGGCAGCCCAGCCTACAGGGGCCGCTTGCCGTACCCCGACCGCGGCGCGATTCGGCTAAGGTAGCGCGGCCTCGTTGCGCACGCCATGTCCTTTCTCGAACTCATCGGCATCCTGCTCACGGCCGTCGCGGTCCTCGGCTATTTCAACCATCGCGTGCTGCGCCTGCCGGACACCGTCGGCATCACGGCGATGGGCCTGCTGGTGTCGGTGCTGCTGGCCTTTGCCGGCAATGCCGTGCCCGGTGCTTCGGCCTGGGCGCGCGAACTGGCCGACCACTTCGATTTCCCCGACCTGGTGCTGCACGGCATGCTCAGCGTGCTGCTGTTCGCGGGCAGCCTGCACGTGAACATCGCCGAACTCGCGCGGCAGAAACTGCCGGTGCTGGTGCTGTCCACGGTCGGCGTGGTGCTGTCCACTGCGCTCGTCGGCGCCGGCGCGTATGCACTGCTGCAGGCCCTGAACGTCCCCGTGCGGCTGGAGCACTGCCTGCTGTTCGGGGCGCTGATCTCGCCGACCGACCCGATCGCCGTGCTGGGCGTGCTCAAGACCGCCGGCGTCCCCAAGGCCCTCGAGATGGACATCGCCGGCGAGAGCCTGTTCAACGACGGCACCGGCGTGGTCGCCTTCCTGGTGCTGCTTGGCATCGCCACCGGCAGCGCCGAGCCGACGCTGCCCGCGGTCGGCCTGCTGCTGCTGGTGCAGATCGTGGGCGGCCTGGCGCTGGGTCTGGCGCTGGGCTATGTCGCCTTTTTCATGCTCAAGGGCGTGGACAGCTATCCGGTGGAAATCATCATCACGCTGGCGCTCGCGACCGCCGGCTACAGCCTCGCCGAACACCTGCATGTCTCGGCGCCGCTCACCGTGGTGGTTGCCGGCCTGGTGATCGGCAACCACGGCGCCCGCAGCGCGATGAGCGAGCGCACGCGCGAGCACCTGTTCTCCTTCTGGGACCTGGTCGACGAAATACTGAACCTGGTGCTGTTCGGACTGGTCGGCCTGCAACTGCTCGCGTGGAGCAGCGACGAGGTCGCCTGGCTGGCCGCGGCCCTCATCGTGCCGGTGGTGCTGCTTGCGCGCTTCCTGAGCGTGGGCGTGCCCGCGCTCGCCCTGCGTCCCTGGCTGAAACGCCGCACGCCCCATGCGGTGAAGGTGCTGACCTGGGGCGGCCTGCGCGGCGGCATCTCGGTGGCGCTGGCCCTGACGCTGCCCGAATTCTCCGGGCGCGACACGCTGGTGATGGGGACCTATGCGGTGGTGATGTTCAGCCTGCTGGTGCAGGCGCCCACGCTGGGGTGGTATCTGGACCGCCTCGGCCTCGGGCGGTCCTTGCCCTCGTAGGGTGGATCTCGCGCAGCGAGCTCCACCGTGCGGCGGTCCAGTGACGCGCTGCGCGCCCGCTGGGGTGCGGCTTCGCGCGCATCCCAGCCTACACCCTCTGGGTCCCGGCTTCGCCGCAACCCACCCTGCCAAGTCAGGAAATCACTCCGCCTTCGCCCCCGAATCCTTGGCCAGCTTGGCCCAGAACCGGTTCTCCTCCCGCACGAAGGAAGCGAACTCCGCTGGTGAGGACGAAGGCGAGACGTCGGTGCCCTCGCGGGCCAGCGCCGCCTTCACTTCCGGCTTTTGCAGCGCGAGCTGCGCGGCGTCGAACAGCTTCTTCACGACTTCGGGCGGCGTGCCCTGCGGCACGAAGAAGCCGTACCAGAAGTCGATGCGGTAATTCGGCAGGCCCGCCTCCTTCATGCCGGGCAGCTCGGGCACCAGCGGGAAGCGATCCGCGGTCGTCACGCCCAGGCCCACCAGGCGCCCGGCCTTGATCTGTGGCAGCACCGAGGGCGGCGTGGCAAAGGTCACCTGCGTGTCGCCGGCAATCACCGACTGCACCGAGGGGCCGCCGCCCTTGAAGGGAATGCCGGTGAGGTCGGTGCCGGCCAGCTGGTTGAACAGCACGCCACCCAGGTGCGGCGCCGAGCCCATCCCCGCATGCGCGAAGTTGACCTTGCCCGGGTTCTTCTTCGCATAGGCGATCAGCTCGGGAATCGACTTCACGCCGATCTGCGGATTCGCCGCCACCACCAGCGGCGAGGCCGTGAGCTTCGCCACCGGGACCAGGCTGTGCGCCGTGGGCGCCCGCTTGGGATCGATCGCGGGATTGACCGAGATCGCGCTGGGGCTGGCGATCAGCACGGTGTAGCCATCGGGCGCTGCCCTGGCGACGAAGTCGGCGGCCAGGCTGGAACCGGCGCCGGGCTTGTTGTCGATGATGACCGGCTGGCCCAAGGCACGTGCCAGCGCGTCGCCGACGCTGCGGCCCACGTAGTCGGCCGCGCCGCCGGGCGTGAAGCCCACGACGAGACGGATCGGCCGGTCGGGCCAGTTCGTGGTCGGCGCGGCGGTCTGCGCCGCGACCGGGCCGCCGAATGCGAAAGCCAGCGCCAGGCTGGTGGCAAGCACGCGCATGTCAGTGGCCACGGAACACGGGCTTGCGCTTTTCCATGAAGGCGCGGCGGCCTTCGGCGTAATCCTCGCTCTCGAAGCAGTCGAGGATCAGGCGCTTGCACCGGTCCATGTCGAGGTCGGCATCGTCCTTGAGCATCTCCTCGATGATCTTCTTGCCCGCATGCACGGTCAGCGGGGCGTTGGCGGCCAGGGTCGTGGTGTATTCGGCGAGCAGTTCGCCCAGCGCCTCGGGCGCGGCCACCCGCGTGACCAGGCCGACCGACCTGGCCTCGGCCGCGTCGATCTTGCGGGCCGTGAAGAACAGGTCCTTGGCGACGCCGACGCCCACCAGGTTCACCAGGTTCTTCAGCGCCGAATAGCGGTAGCCCAGCCCGAGTCGCGCCGCCGGAATGGAGAACACGGAATCGCTGCTGGCAATGCGGAAGTCGCAGCTGATCGCCACGTTGACGCCGCCGCCGATGCAGAAGCCGCGGATGCAGGCGAGCGTGGGCTTGCCGCAGCGGTAGATCGCCATCAGCGCTTCCTCGGCCAGCACCTCGTAGACCTTGACGGCCTCGCGCGCCGCCCGCATGTCCTCGAACTGCGAGATGTCGGCGCCCGAGACGAACGCCTTTTCGCCGGCGCCCGAGAACACCACCAGCCGCACGGCGGGGTCGTCCTCGGCCTGCGCCAGCAGCGGCGGGATCGCCTGCCACATGTCCACGGACAGCGCGTTGTGCTTGGCGGGATTGTTGAAGCGGATGTGCAGCGTGGACGTTTCGGTCCAGACCTGCACGCGATCGGTGGGCGACGTGTATGCCGCCGGAGCAAGGGCCTCGGTCATGCGGCGCAGTATCCCGCGTGCCGGGCCTCGCGCGGATCGGGTATTACCCGCCGGGCGTCACGCTGGCCATCCACCGCGCCGTCGCATCCAGCAGTTCCTGCAGCACCTGCGCATCCGTGCGCCCCGAACGTGCCAGCACATGGAACGCATGGTCCGCACCTTCCACCACGTGCAGCGTCGCGCGCGCGCCCAGGCTGGCGTGCACCTGCCGGATCAATCCGAGGTCGGCCAGTGCATCCCGCGTGCCTTGCAGGAACAGCATGGGCAATTGCACCTGCTGCAGGTGCGCGGCCCGCGCCGTGGCAGGCTTGCTGGCCGGGTGCAGCGGAAAGCCCACGAAGACCAGGCCGCGCACGCCGGCCAGCGGCTCTTCCGCTTGCGCCTGCGAACTCATGCGGCCACCGAAGGACTTGCCGCCCGCGAACAGCGGCACACCCGGCAAGCGGCGCGCCGCTTCCGCCACCGCGCAGCGCACGGTGGCCTGGGCGCGTGCCGGCGAATCGGGCCGCTTGACACCGTGTTCGGCAAAGGGAAACTGGAAGCGCAGCGTGGCGATGTGGCGCTCGGCCAATCCCTGCGCGAGCGAGGCAAGGAACATGTGCTGCATGCCTGCGCCGGCGCCATGCGCCAGTACGAGGGCCGCATGCGGAGGGTCCGGCAGGTCCAGCAGGGCCGAGGTGGTGGCGCCTTCCGGCAGTGCAAGCCGCAGCGGCTCGGCGGCCGGGCTCACCCGCCGTGGAAGCCGTCGAGGATCTTGGGGTCCGGCTTCTCGGGCTGGATGGTCGAATCGTTGGTGCGTTCGGGCGTATTGAGCTGGCGACTGCGTTCTTCGGCTTCGCGCAGCTTCGCCTGGGCCTCTTCGGGCGGATGCGGGTTGGCGTTGTTCAGGTCGGACATCTTGATCTCCATGAGCCCGATGCTAGGCGGCTGCCGCGATGCCGACATCAGCGCGGGGCCGCGCTGCGTGTAGGCAAGGCCGCGCAGCGCGCGGCACCTTTGCTGTGAGTAGCGCTTCAGTGCAGCCGCGATTCGACGGCCGGCACCGACAGCTCGCGGCCGACCATGGCGCGGGCGTACAGGTAATTGTTGCGAGCGGACTCGCTCATCGCGTCCATGTTGACCTGGCCCTTCGGGTCGCACGGGAAGGCGTACCCGCGGCCGCTGTGGAACAGCGAACGGAAGCAAAGCTGGTAGGCGTTGGTCGTGGTTTCGAACATGGTGCTCTCCGCGGTCTGTGATTGGCTGCCTCTTGGCATGCATTCACTATCGGCGAGACGCAGGCGCCTTGGGATCAGCGCATGCTGTATCGCAGGCTCGGCGGGCACCGATTCCAAGGCGGGATGCAGGCCGAGCCGGCATAGGACCTGTCCTATGCAGCGAAAGCTTTCGGCGTATGCCCGGCGTCGCCAAGCGCCCGGCTCCCATGACGCTCATCCGCTGGAATGCCCGCGCTAGCGAGCACTTTTTACGTAGGCTGGCGCTGAGCCCGGCCAAGCTCAACGGTTCCCGAGCTGCCGCGCAGCAGGTCGAACCCGATGCCCCGCCCCAGGCATCGCGGAAAACCTGCATGGCACGGCCGCGCCACGAGGCCGTGCGTGTCGGTCTGCCCGCACACGCGGACGCAGGCGCCCCCGACGACGCTGCATGGGCCTGCGCGCGAGGATGGTCGCAGGACCGAAAAAGGAATACCAATGAACGACACGAACCAGCACGAAGCCTTGTGGAACCTGATCAAGGAAACGCGTTTCTGCATGCTGGCGCACCGCCACGCCGACGGCTCGCTGCATTCGCACCCGCTCACCACGCAGAACAAGGAGCTGGGTTCCGACGGCTGCCTCTACTTCTTCGTCGCCCGGTCCACCGAGATGGGCCAGCGCCTGCAGCAGGACGGCAACGTCAACCTGTCCTATGCGAACCCGGGCCAGGACACCTGGGTTTCGGTCAGCGGCAACGCGCGCGTGGTGGACGACATCGCGAAGAAGAAGTACCTCTTCAACACCGCCGCGAAGGCCTGGTTCCCGAACGGCCCCGAGGACCCGAACATGGAACTGGTGGAGGTCCGCATCTCCGAAGCCGAATACTGGAACGTGAAGGAGAACAAGCTGCTGCAGATGATCAAGATGGGCACGGCCGCCGCCACCGGCAGCCGGCCAGAGATGGGCGAGCACAAGGAAGTTCGGTTCAACTAGGCAATCGAAATACGGGCATCCGCCCGGTTTCAGCAGCCCTTACTTCCCCGCAACGTTGATCGAGCGCAGGTAGCTCACGACGTCGCGCATCTGTTCGTCGGTCAGTTCGCTGCCCCAGGGCGGCATGAACTGCGAGCGGGCCATCGCCTGGCCGCCGTTGCGGATGATCAGCAGCATGTACTGCTCGTTCTTGTCGCTGGCACGCAGGTTCGCCGGCCTCGGGTTGTACAGCCGCGCGGCGCGGCCGTTGCCGTCGGCGTTGATGCCGTGGCAGGTCACGCAGTAGTTGGCGAACACCACCCCGCCGCGAAACACCGCCGCGTCCGCGCCATCGCGCGGCAGCAGGGGGCCGTTGCCAAGCGACTCGACCTCCGCCGCCGTGTTCGCGGCCTGCAGTTGCCCCGTGAGTGCGAGCAACGCGGCCGCCAGCAGCCACTTCACTTCTGCACCTCGATCAGCATCTTCATGTCCGGGTGCACGGCGCACTCGACTTCGATCACGCCCGGCTTGTCCATCTGCACGGTCTTGCTCTGGCCTTGCCCATAGGAGCCGAGGTCGAAGCTCTTGGTGTCCGACAGCGAGAACACGTTGTGGGCGAACGGATCGTCGTTGACGAAGGTGACGCTCTCGCCCACCTTCACGCTCATCTTCGCGGCAGAGAAGGCCTTGCCTTTCTGGCTGACCACGTGGTCGCCGGCCAGCGCCGGCACGGCAAGCATCGCCAGCGGCAGGGCCGCCAGGCACAGGATGCGGTTCTTCTTCATGACTTCAACTTCCTCTCTTCAAGATCAAGCTTGCAGCCCCGACAGCCGCTGCGAGAGCGCCGCCGAGGTCTGGGTCATCGCCCGCGAGGTGGCGTCCAGCAGTTGCGCGTGACGCTGGCCTTCGCGCAGCACTTCCACCAACTCTTGCGATTCGTGTTCCATCGCACCGATCACCTCGGCCTGGCGCTGGAAGGAGCGGCCGAAGCCCTGCACCTCGTGCGCCAGTCCTTCCACCACCTCGCGGCTGGCGCGGGCGGAGGCATCGAGCGTCTTCACGCGCTCGGCGCAATCGTCCATGAAGCTGCCGGTCAGGCGCACCGCCTCGGTCGTGGCGGCCAGCTGCTGCGCGATGTCCTGGCTGGCGCGCGCGATCTGCACGGCGGCGGCCTGGGTGTTTCCGGACAGCTCGCGCACCGCGGAGGCGATCACGCCGAAGCCGCGACCGGCCGCGCCGGCACGCGCCGCTTCCACCGCGGCGTTCAGCGACAGCAGCCGCGTGGTGGCCGAGATGCCGCCGATCTCCTGCGCGAAATGGCCGATCGCTTCGCAGCTGCGGACGAGCGCGCCGGTCGATGCCAGCAGCCTGCGCGTCTCCTCGCCGGTCGCCGTGATGCGCTCCGCCAGGGCGCCGGCGGCACCGGCGTGCTCACGCGACGAAGCGGCAGAGGTGTGACAGGTGGCGCTCAAGGCCTGCAGTTCCTGCAGCGAGCGATGCGCCTCGTGGGTGATCGCGCCGGCCGAGGCCTCGAAGCCTTCCAGCAGCACGCGCAGCCGCTCGTTGGCCTGCTGCACCTCGCGGTTCACCTGGTCCAGCTCGCAGCCGCCCGCATCGAGCGAGCCGGCGCTGTGCGCGACTTCTTCTAGCAACTGTTCCACCTGGTCGCTGCGCGTGAAGCGCTGCATCAGGCGCCGGTGAAAGACGAACACCAGCAGCGCGCACAGCAGCGTCGCCCCCACCAGCCCGGTGAGTACGTCGCGCAACAGCCGATCGCGTTGTCTCGCCGCCGCCTGCTGGCGCTCGGCTTCCGCCTCGAGAATGGCGGCCGACAGTTGGTCGATGCGCTGCAGCGTTCCGGCGATCTGGTCCAGTGACTGCTGCGCCTGGTCCCGTGCGCCATTGCGCGCCTGCACGATCACGTTCACGCGCGGGCCCTTCACGCCCTCGACCAGGCGCGCCATGTCGCGGACCTCCGCACTGTCGGGAATGGCGCGCAGCAGCGCGGTCACCGCGTCTTCCAGGTGCGCGGCCGCCGAGATCGAGGCGACCGCCGCCGCGCGCAGCCGCACCGGATCCGCCTGCGCCACCACCTGCGCGAGCAGGCTGTCCACTTCCACGACGGCCATGCGCGCCGCGCTGGCGGCACGGTTGCGTTCGTGGCTGGCGAGTTCGTCGGCGGCGACCTGCGACAGCACCTTCCACAGGGCGGTGCCCGACCCGGCTGCCAGCAGCAGGACCAGCAGCGTCATCGCCCAGGCAAAGCCGGTGACCTGCCGCTTCCAGTGCGACACCGCGCTGGCCTTGCGCGGGGCGGCAGCGGCGGGCGTGGACCGCAAGGGCGGCGGCAGGACGGCGGTGAGGACGGCGCTCACCGGTACTCCGGGCGCGGGCTCATCGCGGCAGCTCCGGCATCACGAACGCGGTGCGCTGGCCGGTGAGCGAGCGCAGGAAGGCCACCAGGTCTTCTTTCTCCTGCTCCGACAGGTGCAGCGGCTTCATGTTGGTCGAGAGGTTGCTGCGGTCGTCGCCGCCGCGCACGTAGTGGTCGACCACCTCGCGCAACGTGGCGGCGGAGCCGTCGCGGAAGTAAGGCGCGGTGAGCTCGATGTCGCGCAGCGTCGGCGTCTTGAAGGCGCCCTTCATGCTGGCGACCGGGCGCACGCCGAAGCGGCCCGGGTCCGGCTTGCCGCTGGCGGCGATGCCGATGTTGTGAAAGCCGTTGTCGGTGAAGTTGGGGCCGTTGTGGCAGGCCGCGCAATTGCCCTTGTCCGGATTCGCGAAGACCTGGAAGCCGCGCCACTGCGCTGGCGTCAGCGCCTGCGCGTCGCCGGCCAGCCAGCGGTCGAAGGGCGAATCGCTGGAGACCAGCGTGCGCTCGAAGGTCGCGAGTGCCTTGGCGATCGTTTCCTCGGTGATGCCTTCGCGCGGATAGGCCTCGTCGAACAGGGCCACGTAGGCAGGCAGCCCGCGCAGCCGCTCGAACAGCGTGGCGAAGTCGGTGTCCATTTCGTCCCTGGCCTTCATCGGCCCGAGCGCCTGGTCTTCCAGCGACTTCTTGCGTCCGTCCCACATGAATTGCGTATTGAACGCGGTGTTGACCACCGTCGGCGTGGCGCGGGCCAGCACCTGGCCGCCGACGCCCACCGCCGTCTTGAGGCCATCGGACCAGCCGAGCGCCGGGTTGTGGCAACTCGCGCACGACGTGGTGCCGCTGCCGGAGAGGCGCGGATCGAAGAACAGCGCCTTGCCAAGCTGGATGCGCGCCGGCGTGCCGGGGTTGTCGGGCGGCATGGGCGGGCTCGCCGGCAAGCGCCACTCCAGCTGTGCGGCGGTGGCGGACGGCACCGTGGGTGTGTTCGCCGCCGTCGGCAGCGACAGGGAAATCAGCAGCAGTGCCGCGGTCCACGCCGCGTGGCGCCGGGTGCGTGCGCGCTGTGCACGCACGATCGAAGACAGGCGTCCTCCCAACATTGACTCCTCCGCGCCGGACGGGTCGGCGATTTGTTTTGCGATTCCGATACACACCGTAACAAACCGCGGTCCGGCAGGACAAGGCACCAAAGGAGGAACGAGCGGTGCGCACGGGGCGGGCGGTAGGCGGGTGACGACGGGCGGCTTGCGCTGTGGGCTGGACGCTGCACGCAACGAAGGCGTGCGCGTCCTCTGTCGTACGTCATCCGCCGGGGCGCATCGCATTCTTGCGCCCGCAACGATCGCTCAGAGGCAGTAGCTGCTGCCGCGCTTGTAGTTCGCGCCCCAGGTCCGGTAGCCGTTGCGGTCGATGTGGATGCGGCCGCTGGGGTAGCGGCTCACGCCCATGTCCCACTTGCGGCCCTCCTCGCGCCAGAAGCGGCACAGGCGCGCGCCCTGCGCAGGCGTGAGCGGGGCGATGTCGACCGCGAACTTCTGGTGCGAACTGCCGGGCGCGCCGCCGGCACAGCGGTTCAGCCGCGGGTCGCGATAAGCCGAGACCACCTCGAAGCCAGGCAGCACCTGCTGCGCGCGCAATTCGCGCAGCAGGACCAGCAGGTCACGGACCTTGTCCCATTCGGCGGTCGGCGGCACCTCGAAGGGCTCGGCATGGCACTCCTTCCACATCGAGGCGCTGCGCAGCAGCTGGTAGGTGGGCACCACCTGCGCGACGTTCTGCTTGACGAGGTAGCCCGAGAACGGATCGACCTCGCCGGCATGCTTGCTGTGCCAGAGGGTGAACAGCACGATGTCGCGCTCGGGGTCGGCCTGCGCTTGCGCCGGCTCGCCCGGCGCGGGGGCGGGCGTGTTCGCCGGCTCGGCCGGCGTGGGGATGGCAACCTGCGGCACCGGCTGGGGCTCCTGCCGCCGCGTGCAGGCAGCGACCAGCGCCAGCAATGCGCCGATGGCCAGCGTGCGGCGACACAGCAGGGCGGGCATGCGCATGGGCGCAGCCTAGCGTGCGGCGCTGCCTGCGCGTGTAGGTCGCGCTTAACGTTGCAGGGGGAAGATCAGCTCGAACCGGACGCCGTCCTGCACGTTCACGGCCTGCACGGTGCCGCCCATCTTGGCCATGTAGGTGCGTGCCACGAACAGCCCCTGGCCGCGCTGGCCGATGCCCTCGTCCGCCGCCGCCGCGCTGACGCCGTAGTCGAAGATGCGCTCCAGCAGCGCCTCGGGAATCGCGCGGCCCTGGTTGTGCACGCCGGCGACCGCCTGGCCTTCGCGCACCTGCAGGCTCAGCGTGATCGGCGTGCCGGCCGTTCGATGCCGGTCGGCATTGCTCAGGATGTGCGTCACCACGTCTTCCAGCGAGAAGCCATCGGCGCGCACCGGCACCGGTGAATCGGACGCGATGTAGTGCACGTCGTCGATGCCGGCGAAGCGGGCATTCGCGGCCACCTCGCGCAGGAACGCGTCGAGGTCCAGCCCCGCCAGCTCCAGCTGCGCAGCCGCCAGCGCCTCGCCGGGCGAAGCCTGGCCATACAGCACGCGCACGGCCTGCTGCATGCGCTGTACGTAGCGGTGCGCGGGATCGGCCGCATCCGGGTGCAGCACCATCAAGGATTGCAGCGGCGACAGGATCTCGTGGCCCACCGCCTGCAGCATGTCGCGCTCTCGTTGCGCCCGCAACTGTTCGCGCTGCACGTCGCCCTTCACCCGCTGCAGCAGATCCGCGAGGCCGCCGGCGAGGATGCCCAGCTCGTCGCGCCCGCGCAGGTCGGAGACATCGAGTTCGACGATGCCGGCGTCGCCACCCGCGTCGCGTTGCACCTTGTACGAGACCGCGGCGGCGCGCTGCGTCAGCACCGCGATGCGCCGGATCAGGCCCACCTCGATCACGAACCACGCGAGGGCGATCGCCCCCAGCATCGCCGCCACGTACCAGGACATGCGCGTGGCCACCACGCCCAGGCCGCGGTCGATGCCGCGCGCATCGCCGGTCAGCCGCGCCTCGTAGCGACCCAGCGGCGTGGCGAGCGTCTCGCGCGCGCTCACCGTGCCGGGCTGCGCCGCCACCGGCAGCAGGTCGATCAGGCGCAGGATCAGCGGCGAGCTCTGGCCGCCCGCTTCCTCGCGCGCCTTCACGGTGGCGATGGGGGTGGCGCGGTCGCGGTCCTGCCGCGTGATGGTCATCACTTCGCCCGGTTGCAGGAAGCGGTCCAGGTCCGGCAGCAAGGGCGGCGCCACTGCGCCGGGCGCATTGCTGTCGAAGAGAGGCTTCTCGCTTTCCGGCGGCAGGATCTGCAACTGCACGCGGATGCGATCGAGGTCCGGCGGCGGCCAGTCGAGCCGGCCCGAGGCGAGCGCGGCGCGGAAGGCCTCGGCCGGCAGGCGGATCGCGTACGACACGCGCCGCAGGCAGTCGGGCGGCTCGCCACCGCCGCTGCACGAGGCGCTTTGCCACACGCTGGCGCGAAAGTCGCGCACCGGCTGGGCATCCGGTGCGAGCTGGTGGTCGTCGTGCGCGAAGGCAATGAGGCGGCCGCGCACCAGTGGCTCGCCCCGGAGCGACTGCCGCTCGAAGGGGGCCATCCAGGTGCGCAGCTCACCGCGCATCTCCAGCCGGATGCGCGCGCGGTGCACGGCCAGCAGGTCGGGATCGCCGGGCTCGCGGCCCACAAGATCGCCGCTGGCAAAGCTGCCCACGAGATAGATGAATCCCCCCGCATACGCATTGCTGCCGACCGCCACGCACAGCGCGCTGTCGTCGGGGTAAACGACCGAGCAGCCGGCGGTGTCCACGGCCTGCTGCGCGCGACCCGGGTCGTCGATGTCGAGCGACGCATAGGGCAGCACCAGCGGCCGCAGCGGGAGGGTGGCCGCGGCGGTGCCGGGATTCAGCAGCGCGAGCTGGCCCGAAGGCTGCCGCAGCCGCGCGAGCAGGTCCGCCTGCGTCTGGCGAAAGCCTTGCCGGTAGTTGCCGTAGATGCGCGCCTTCTCGTCCTGCAGCAGCACCACGGCCAGCGCCAGCGTGGCCAGTGCCAGCAGCAGGAACACCAGGCGAATGAGGATGCGGCGGCGAAACGAGGCCAGGCCGAGGCGCGGGACCTCGCGCGGCACGGCGAGCTCGGGTAGCGCGAGCGGCGGGCGCTTCATGGCCGCGGGCGGCCGCCGTCCACCCAGCGGAAGCCGCGCATCGGCACGTTCTCGATCGCCTCGAAGCTGGCGTCCGCTTCGCGCAAGGCATCGCGGATGGTGCTGACGTGCTTGCGGACGTTGTCGCGGTTGCGCCCGCTCTTCACCACGTCAAACAGGTCCTCGTACGAGACCACTTCGCCCCGCCGCTGGTACAGCGTGGCCAGAATGCGCTGCGCCGTCAGCGGCAGGTTGATGCGCTGGCCCCGCCACGTGGGTGTGCGCTGCCAGAGTGGGTCGAGCGAGAGTTCGGCCGCGGGCGTGGCGGGCGCGTCCTGCTGCGCGCGACGCTCGCGTGCCACCCGCAGGATCTCGAGAAAGGTCTCGATGAAGTCGGCCTCCTCGAAGGTGGTCTTCTGCAGGTAGTCCCAGGCATCGAGCGCCTTCATGATGCTGCGGTAGATCGCCGCCGGCATCGCCGACACCACCAGCACCGGCACGCCGGCGCGCCGCTTGTTGATCGCGTTGATCAGGGCGACGCCGGCATGGCGCTCGCGACCGAGCTCGATGTCCAGCAGCACCACGTCGTAGGCCTCGCGCTCCAGGGCGGCCTCGGCGCCGTCGCGGTCGAACCACTGGTCCACCACGATGCCGGGCCGCGCCGCGCGGATCCAGCCGGCGAGCTGGTTGCTGGTGGGCAGGTCGTCCTCGATCACGGCAACTCGGGTCATGCGCGGATTATCGAACCGGGTGCTGCCCGCGGCCGCGGAAGATTTCTTCCGGGCCGTGAACGAAGACGCCCCGCGGCTGCATTGTTCCTTCGCGGCGTGCTCCGAAGAATGACCTCCATCGCAACCCGAAGGAGAAGCACGATGAAGCACCCCGCCACCGCCACCGCCCGCGCCCTGGGCCGCCTTGCATTGGTCGCCGCTGCCGGCGTCGCCGCCGCGACCGTCTGGGCCCAGAACCGCCCCGAGCAGGGCCTGCTGCTGGACGCGCAGAGCTGGAACGACGAAGTGCTGACGGCTGCCGCAGACCCGTGGCCGCAGGACGGCTGGTATCGCCTCGTGGCCGACGCAAAGGGTGTCGCTGTGCGCGCCGTGCGCCCTGGCGAGACCGCGGGCACTCCGGCCGATGCGCTGTTCTTCCGCCTGCCCGGCACGGCCCTGCAGCAAGGCGTGCACGCCAGCTTCGCGGCGCAGGAAATCATGTGGCCGGGCGCCGAGGTCCCCGCCGCGCGCTTCAGCCTGCGCGTCGAGGAGGTCGATGCGGGCGTGCAATACGCGATCGGCTACGGCGGCCGCAGCTACCACTACATCGTCGGCCCCCGTGGCGCCAGCACCAGCGTGCGCGCCGTCGCCGACCTCGATGGCGATGGCCGCCCCGACTTCGTGATCGACGCCGACGACAGCACCTTCCTGCTGCTGTCCACGCAAGCGCAACCCGGATTGAACCTGCCCACCGCCGAACTGCCGGCGCACGGCGGCTGCTGAATCGTCATCCCCTCAAGCACCAGGAGAACCTCATGATCGCCCGCCTGAAGTCCACCGCCCGTGCCGTGCGCATCGCCCTTGCGCGCAAGCTGCGCCGGCCCGGACGAGGCCCGTTGCTCTCCAGCGAAGCCGTGTTCGAGCGCGTGCTGCAGGCGCGCCGCACGCTGGCCGTGATTGGCGGTGTCGCCGTGGTCGGCGCGCTGCTGGTGCTGCATCCGCCGCTGCGCACCGTCGGCCCGGGCGAGCTTGGTGTGCGCACCAACCTGCTCACGGGCCGCGTGGTGCAGTGGCGCGACGGCAGCGTGCTGGTGGTGCCCGGCCTGCACGAGGCGCAGGTCTTCGCGCTGCGCGATCGCGTCTACAAGCCGGCGCAACTGGCCAGCGCCGCCGGCAGCGCCCCGGTGCAGTCGGTCGAAGGGCTGTCGGTGGGCGTCGATCTCGTGGTGCGCTATGCGCTCGATCCTGCGCGCGTCGCCGCCACGGCGCGCAACCTGCCGGCGAACCTGGATGTCGACGTCGTGGAGCCCGCGGTGCAGGACGTGGTCTACAAGGTGTTTGCCCGCTACACGGTGCGCGAGATCTTCTCGACCAAGCGCGTCGAGATCCAGCGCACGCTGGAAGCCGACCTGAAGCCGCGGCTCGCCGCCGATGGCGTGCTGCTCAAGGGCGTGCTGGTGGGCAAGGTCGACCTGCCGGCCGACTACCGGCGCGGCATGGAAAGCCTGCTCGCCGAAGAACTCGAGACCCAGAAGATGGATTACACGCTGCAGCTGAAGGACAAGCGCGTGAAGCAGACCGAGCTGGAAGCCAGCGCCGAGAAGGTGCAGCGCGAGGTGCGCGCCGAGGCCGCCGCGCGCGAACAGATCATCGCCGCGCGGGCGAAGGAGGAGGCGATGAAGCACGTGCTGCCCTTCAAGCAAAAGCAGATCGAGCAGCGGCAACTGGAAGCCGAGGCCGAGAAGCAGTCGCGCGTGAAGGTGGCCGAAGGCAATGCGCAGGCGCGCCGCATCGAAGCGAGCGGCGAGGCCGACGCGCGGCAACGCCTGGCCGACGCCGAGGCCTACCGCATGGAAAAGGTGGGCCAGGCCAGCGCCGAACAGATGGCGCGCGAGGGCACGCTGCTGTCGCGCCATCCGCTGTTGATCCAGAAGACGCTGGTCGACAAGCTCTCGGACAAGGTGCAGGTGATCATCGCGCCGCCCGGCTCCGGCGGTGGCTTCCTGGCGGCCAACCTGCTCGGGGGCGGACAGCCCGCAGCCGGCGCGCAGCAGACCGCGGCGAAGGAGGAATGAGCCATGCTCGGAAGCGCCATCGCAGCGGCGGCCGTCGCCGCGAGCATGACCACGGCCATCGTCACCACCGACCACGCCGTGCTGCGCGCTTCCCCGCGCGACTCGGCGCCGCAGCAGGCCCAGCTCTGGCAGGGCGAGCTGCTGGAGGTGCGCGGCGAGCGGCTCGACTACCTGCAGGTGTGGGACCATGCGACCGAGAGAGGCGGCTACGTCAAGGCCTCGCAGGTGCGGCGCACCGCCCTGGCGCCGCAGGAGGCGCCGCAACTGCTCACGGTGCTGCGCTTCCTGCACGACGCCCCGGGCGCCGAGTCGCTGGGCATCGCGCTGGCGGCCGCCTGGCTGCAGGCGGCCGACGCGCAAACGCTGCGCGGCGCCAGCGGCGCGGAAGCACTCGATGCGCTGGGCACTTTCGCCGAGCGGCTGGCGCAGCGCGCCTCCGAGGGCAGCGCCACTGCGCAGGGCAAGGCCGCGCTCGCCGGTCACCTCGAGGTGGCGGCGCACTATGGCGTGCAGTTCGCCAGCTACGAGCAGGAGGGCCGCGTGCGCATCTGCTACGACGGCGAGGCCTTCCGCGGCGTGCTGGCCTTGCCGGCCGACCCCCAGCAGCAGGCCCGCGCGGTGCTGGCGCTCACGCAGCCGGAGTGCGTCGACCCGGCGCTGCGCCCGCTGCAGCGGCACGAGCGCAATGCCTGGCGGGCGCAGGTGCTGGAGCGGGTGGATGCCGCGGCGCTGCCGGCCTATCTGCGCCATCGCATCGCGCTGCGGCGCGCTGCCGTCTGGAGCACGCTCGCTTACGAGAACGCCCGCTTCGGTGAGGCGGCGCAGCCGGCGGCGGAGCGCGCGATCGCGGCGCTGGCCTCCGTGCCCAAGGGCGAACTGGCCGAAGAGGACCAGGCGAGCTACAACGACGCGGCGATGCGCGTGAATGCCTCGCGCTGGGCCGCAGTGCCCGCGTCCACCCCACCTGCGGGCGCGGGACCGGCGATCGTGACGCAAGCCGGCGCGCCCGGCGAGACCTGCGTGCTGCTGGTCGACGGCAAGCACGATGCGGCGAATCCGCTCGCGCGTCGCTGCACCTATGCGCTGGTGTGGCCGCAGTCGGCCAGCCTCAATCGCGAAGGCAACGCGCTGGCCCTTGCGGTGCAACCGATGGACGCCTGGCGCGAGCTGTGGCTGTTCCGTCTGCGGGGGCGGCAGTGGGTGATCGATGTGCTGCCGCCCGCCACGCTGCAACCGCAGCTGGGTTATGCGGAGTTCGCCGGCTGGGTGCCGGGGGGACGGCAGATGCTGCTGGCGCGGGAAGCGCGCGGGGAGGGGAGGTATCGCCGCAGCAACGAGGTGGTGGCGCTCGATTCGCTGGTGGCGGCCCCGGCGGCTGCGGGCTTGTGGCAGCGGTGGCAGGACCCGAAGTGGAAAGGGATGTCGGTCGCGGTGCGATAAGAGGCGCACGGGGTGGGATGCCTGCGGCAGCCCACCCCTGCGGCTTCCATCACGCCGACACCGCCGCCCGCGGTGGTGCCTTGGGCCCCCGCGCCGGCCTGGCCCGCTTCACATACTCCGGCAAAAAGCTGCGCCGGCTGCGGTCCGAGAACACCACGGTCACTTGCGTTGCGCCGGCTTCCTCGACCACGCCCCGGCCATAGCGTTTCACTTCCACCAGGTCGCCGCGCGCGAAGACCGGCGCATGGCTCTCGTCGTCGACTTCGGGCTCCTCTTCCACCGGAGCCTTCCGTAGCAGTTCCTCGACCACCGCCTCGTGCGCCTTGATGCGCCGGCAGTTGTCGCACTGCTCGCAGCGCTCGAACGGCGACTCGCCTTCGAGGTGTTCCAGCAGCACGTGCCAGCGGCACTGGCCGGTCTGGGCATAGAACACCATGCGCTCCAGCGCCTCGCGATCGAGGTCGCGCTTGCGGCCGTAGCCTTGCGTCAGTTCGCGCAGACGGCCGCCGAAAGCCGCGGCCTTGCCCACCAGCTTGAGCGTGCCGTCGCGCGCCTGCGCCACGATGCGGTCCTTGCGCAGCAGCCCCAGCGCCACCTGCAGCTTGCTCTTGGGGCGTCCCACACGCGCCTGCAGCAGCGGCAGCGTCCAGGCTTCCGCTTCGGCGGGGCGATCCTCCAAGGCCTTGACGATGGCGGCGGCGTCTTCTTCGCCCGGATAGCGCCCGGCCATGAAGAACTGCTGGATCGCCTTGTCGCCGCGCAGGAACAGCAGTGTGCAGCGGGCCAGCTCGCCGTCGCGCCCGGCCCGGCCGGCTTCCTGGTAATACGCCTCCAGCGTCGCGGGCAGCTGGTAGTGCAGCACGAAGCGGATATCGGCCTTGTCGATGCCGAGCCCGAACGCATTGGTCGCCACCATCACGCGCCGGTCGCCGCGCATGAAGGCTTCCTGCACGTGCGAGCGCTCCGATGCGGCCAGCTTGCCGTGGTACAGCCCCACCGATTCGCCGGCGGCGACGAGCGCCTCGTACACGGCCTGCGCCGCCTTCACGGTGGCGGTGTACACGATCCCGCTGCCCTCGGTGCCGCGCACCAGCTTGAGCACGTTGGCGAGCTTGTCGCCCTCCTTTTCCACCGGCACCACGCGCAGGTCGAGGTTGGGGCGATAGGCGCTGGTATTGACCGTGCCGTCGGCGGGGATGCCCAGCTGCTTGCAGATGTCCTGCGCGATCTCCTCGGTGGCGGTGGCGGTCAGCGCCAGCACCACCGGCTTGCCCAGGCGCGGCACGGCGTGCGCGATCTCCAGGAAGGCAGGCCGGAAGTCGTGGCCCCACTGGGAGATGCAATGCGCCTCGTCGATCGCCAGCAGGCTCACCGGGTGCTTCGTCAGGAGTTCGAGGAATGCCGGTTCGGCCAGCCGCTCGGGCGTGGTCATCACGATCTTCGCGCTGCCATCGGCCACCGCCTGTTCGGCCGCGTGCGCTTCCTCGCTGTCGGTGGCGCTGTTCACCTGCACGGCGGAAATGCCCAGGGCGCGCAGCGACTCGCACTGGTCCTTCATCAACGCGATCAGGGGCGAGATGACGACGGTGCGGCCTTCCAGCAGCAGCGCCGGCAGCTGATAGCAAAGGGACTTGCCTGCGCCCGTGGGCATCACGGCCAGCGTGGACTGGCTGCGCAGCACGCGTTCGATCACGGCCTGCTGGCCAGGCCGCAGGCGCGACAACCCGAAGGTGTCGCGCAAGAGGGTGCGTACGCGCCGCATCGCGGCGTCCGGCGTCGCGCTGCGGGCCATACGCGTCAGCGGTCTTCTTCCGACCCGTCGCGGTCGGCCAGGGCCTCCACGTCGTCGTTGTCCAGATCGGTCATTTCCAGCGCGTCGGGGTCGGCTTCGGGGAAGCCTTCGTCGTCGGCCAGGTTCACCACGCGATCGGGCAGGATGTCGCCGCCTTCGCGGGCGTCGGCGCCAACCACGGCCCCGCGCTCGCCGGTACCGGCGGCATCGCTGTCCTCGTACGCTTCATGCGTGCCGATGGTGTCGCTGCCGGTGTCCGAGTTGTCGCTCGGGCCGAGCAGTTCGGCCTCGCGGCCGCTGGGGTTGGTCGCTGCCGTCTCCCCGCCCAGGATGCTGCTGTATGCCATCGCTCTTGCTCCTTCCGGATGTGGACGGCCAGTCTCGCTGGCCAGCTGCCAGCACGGCGTCGGCACGGGTGCCTGCGCGCTGTCGGACGCTGCCCTTGCTGCTTCGCCGTCCGCCGCGGCACAGGGCGCGCGGCGCGGCTCGCGTACAGTGCGGCGCAAAGCAGGAGAGACCGCATCGTGAGTTCCGCCGCCACGCCAGCACCCGCGGGGCCGCCGCCCTTTCGCCCCATCCCCGACCTCATCCGCGAACACGCGCAGCAGCAGCCCGAACGGCTGGCGCTGCGGCATGGGACCGCCCGCATGACCTGGGGCGAGCTGGGCGCGCAAGTGGATCGGGTGGCCGCCAGATTGCAGGCGCATGGCTTGCAGCCGCGGCAGAGCATCGCGCTCTGCGGCGCCAATTCGATTCCCTATGTCGTGCTGTTCCTCGGCGCACTGCGCGCAGGTCTGGCGGTCGCGCCGCTTCCCGCTGGGGCCACCGCCGACCAGCTCGCCGGCATGGTCCGCGACAGCGGCGCGGGCGTGCTGTTCGTCGACGACTCGGTGCCGCCGCTGGCCGTGGACCTTCCGCGCATCCGCATCGACCTGGAGCAGGGCGACGAGAGCCTGCCGGGGTGGCTGGGCGCAGCGACCGGCACGCCGCACCCGGTGCAGATCGCGCCGCAGTGGCCCTTCAACATCATCTATTCCTCGGGCACCACCGGCACGCCCAAGGGCATCGTGCAGCCGCACCAGATGCGCTGGGCGCACGTGGCCCGCGGCGAGAACTACGGGTATGGCCCGCACGCCGTGGCGATGGTGGCGACCTCGCTGTGCTCCAACACCACGCTGGTGTCGGTGTTCCCCTGCCTCGCCAAGGGCGGCATGCTGGTGTTGACGCAAGGCCGTTTCGATCCGGCGGCCTGGCTGGCGCTGGCGCAGGAAGCGCGCGCGACCCATGCCATGCTCGTCCCGGTGCAATACCAGCGGCTGATGGCGCTGCCCGACTTCGATTGCTTCGATCTGTCGTCCTTCCACATGAAGTTCTGCACCAGCGCGCCGTTTGCGGCGCAGCTCAAGGCCGACATCCTGGCGCGCTGGCCGGGCGGACTGGTGGAGTACTACGGCATGACCGAGGGCGGCGGCACCTGCGTCCTGGAAGCGCACGGGTTTCCGGACAAGCTGGCCACGGTCGGCCGCCCTTCGGAGGGGCACGACATCCGCGTGATCGACGAAGCAGGCCGGGAGTTGCCGGCTGGTGCGATCGGCGAAGTGGTGGGACGCTCCGGCGCGATGATGACGGCCTACAACAATCAGCCGGCCAAGACCCGCGAGGCCGAGTGGTACGACCCGCAGGGACAGCGCTTCATCCGCACCGGCGATGTCGGCCGCTTCGACCAGGACGGTTTCCTGACGCTGATGGACCGCCGCAAGGACATGGTGATCAGCGGCGGCTTCAACATCTATCCGAGCGACCTCGAGGCGGTGTTGCGGCAGCACGCGGGCGTGGCCGACGTCGCGGTGGTCGGCGTGCCGTCGCCAGCCTGGGGCGAGACACCGGTGGCGTTCGTTGTGCCCGCAACCGAAGCGCCCGCGGCCGACGCATTGCGCGCCTGGGCGAACGAGCGCCTGGGCAAGACGCAGCGGCTGGCGGACCTGCGCTACCTGCCCGAACTGCCGCGCAGCGACATCGGCAAGGTCTTGAAGCGGCAGTTGCGGGACGGCTACCGCCCGAATTGATCGCCCCAGGCGTCGCGTCCACCCCACGGTCGCGCACTTGCCCAAGCAATCACCGCCTTGACAGTATTTGCCTAGGCAAGTATAGTCCCGGCCTCCATGCCTGACCGCACCTCCCGTCCCTCCGAGACCGTGTTCTACCGGCCGGAGAACTACCAGCCGGACCAGAGCGCCGCCTATTTGATGCGGCGCATCCTGAGCTGCATGGCCTCGGAAGTCGACGGCGCGCTGGAGCCACGGGGCCTCACCAGCGCGCAGTGGGTGCCCTTGTTCAAGCTGCACCTGGGGCTGGCCTCCACGGTCGCGGAGCTCGCGCGCGAATGCGACCTCGATGCGGGCGCCATGACGCGCCTGCTGGATCGCCTGGAAGCCAAGGGACTGCTCGCCCGCGTGCGCTCGTCCGAAGACCGCCGGGTGGTGAACCTCGAACTGACCCCGGAAGGCCGCGAGGCCGCGCGCCAGATTCCCGAGGTGCTGTGCAAGGTGCAGAACGCCTTCCTCCAGGGGCTGAGCGTGGAGGAATGGCAGCAATTGAAGGACCTGCTGCGTCGCGTGCTGGCCAACGGCACGGCGCTGCAAGGCCACTCGCAGGACAAAGAATGAAAATCACGATGATCAGCGGGCGCCTTGCCGGCGTCGCCGCGGCCCTGGCGCTGGCCGGCTGCGCCAACTTCTCCGGCATCGACCCGGAGGCGAAGCTGCGCGAAAGCGCGCCCCCGGCCACGGCCAGCGAGAACGTCGCGCCGGTGTCGGATCACTGGTGGACCGAGTTCGGCGACAGCAGGCTCGATGCGCTCGTCGACGAAGCGCTGCGCGGCAGCCCCAATCTGGGCGTGGCGCGTGCCCGCCTGCGCCGCGCGCAAGCCGCGGCCGACGTGCTGCGGGGCGCCGACCGGCCGCAGGTGAACGGCAGCTTCGACCTGACGCGCGAGCGCTTCTCCGAGAACGGCATCTTCCCGCCGCCGCTCGGGGGCTCGACCGTGGACCAGGTCAACCTGATGGCCAACTTCAGCTGGGAGCTGGACTTCTTCGGCAAGAACCAGGCAGCGCTCGAAGGCGCCGTTGGCGCGTCCCGCGCAGCCGAAGCCGACATCGCCGCGGCCCGCGTCGTGCTGGCCAGCAATGTCGCGCGTAGCTACTTTCAGCTGGTGCGGGTGCAGGAACAACTGGTCGTCGCGCGCCGTACGCTGACGCAGCGCGAAGAGCAGCTGCGCCTGGTGGGCCAGCGCGTGCGGGCCGGCCTCGACACCACGCTGGAGCAGCGGCAAAGCGAAGGCGCGCTGCCGGAAGCGCGCCAGCAGATCGAAGCCCTCGACGAGCAGGCGCAGGTCACGCGCAATGCGCTGGCGGCGCTGGTGGGCAGCAACGACATGCCGAGCGTCGGCGACTTGCCGACGCTCGCGAAGTTGAACACGAGCACCGCGGTGCCGGCGCTGCCGGCCGACCTGGTGGCGCGCCGCCCCGACATCGCCGCCGCGCGCTGGCGCGTGGAAGCGGCGAGCCAGGAAGTGAAGAGCTCCAAGGCGGAGTTTTATCCGAACATCAATCTCACCGCCTTCTTCGGCCTGTCCAGCCTCGGGCTCGACCGCCTGCTGAACGCCGGCAGCACGCAGTGGGGCGTCGGCCCGGCCGTGCGCCTGCCGATCTTCGATGCCGGCCGGCTGCGCGCCAACCTGCGCGGCAAGACGGCGGACCTCGATATCGCGATCGAGAGCTACAACGGCGCCGTGATCGAGGCCTTCCATGAGGCCGGCGACGCACTGGCCAGCCTGCGCTCCCTGGCGCGCCAGCAGGTCGAGCAGCGCCAGGCCGAGGCGGCCGCCGAAGGCGCCTACGACATCGCCGTGCAGCGCTATCGCGCCGGCCTCGGCACTTTCCTCAACGTGCTGACCGCCGAGAACTTCGTGCTGGCGCAGCGTCGCCTGGGCGTCGACCTGGCCGCCCGCGTGCTGGATGCGCGCGTCGCCCTCTATCGCGCCCTTGGCGGCGGCTACACGAGCGCCGACCCCACGGTCGCCGCCCACTGAATTCCAGGAAGAGATCCATCATGAGCGAACAACAAGCCGTCGTCGCCGCGCCCCTGCAGCGTGGCAATCCCAAGCGCAAGAAGGCGCTGCTCACTCTCGCCGCGATCGTGGCCGTGGTCGGCCTGGTCTGGGGCGGCTACGAATGGCTGGTGGCCAGCCACTACGAGAGCACCGACAACGCCTACGTGCAAGGCAACGTCATCCAGATCACGCCCCAGGTGGGCGGCACGGTCATGTCGATCCATGCCGACGACACCGACTTCGTGCGCGCCGGCCAGCCGCTGGTGAAGCTCGATCCGGCCGATGCCAAGGTGATGCTGGACCAGGCCGAGGCCACGCTGGGCCAGACCGTGCGCCAGGTGCGCACGCTGTACGCCAACAACGGCTCGCTGGCGGCGCAGATCGCGCTGCGCCAGGCCGACGTCGCCAAGGCGCAGGCCGACGTGGCGCGCGCGACCGACGACTACAACCGGCGCGCCGCGCTGGTGGGCAACGGTGCGGTCTCGCGCGAAGAACTCAATCACGCGCAGACCGAGGTGAACAACGCGCGCAGCACGCTGACCGCCGCCAATGCGGCCGTGGTGGGCGCGCGCGAGCAACTGGCCAGCAACCAGGCCATGACCTCGGGCACCGACGTCCAACAGCACCCGCAGGTGCAGGCCGCCGCCGCCAAGGTGCGCGAAGCCTGGCTGGCGCAGCAGCGTGCCGTGCTGGTCGCGCCGGTGGACGGCTACGTCGCCAGGCGCACCGTGCAGCTGGGCCAGCGCATTGCCGCCGGCACGCCGCTGATGTCGATCGTGCCGCTCAACCAGGTGTGGGTCGATGCCAACTTCAAGGAAGTGCAGCTGCGCCAGATCCGCCTGGGCCAGCCGGTGCAACTGACCGCCGACGTCTACGGCAAGCACGTGGAATACAAGGGCCGCGTCGCCGGCCTGGGCGTGGGCACCGGCTCCGCCTTCTCGCTGCTGCCGGCGCAGAACGCCACCGGCAACTGGATCAAGGTGGTGCAGCGCGTGCCCGTGCGCGTGGCGCTCGACGCGCAGCAGCTCAAGGAGCATCCGCTGCGCATCGGCCTGTCGATGGATGCGGTGGTGGACGTGAGCAAGCAGGACGGCAAGACCCTGGCCGACGCACCCGGCAGCGTGTTCACGCAGACCCAGGTGTTCGATTCGCAGGACGACGGTGCCGAAGCCGAAGTGCGCCGCGTGATCGCCGGCAACAGCGCGCCCTCTGCCCTGATGGTGCACGGCGGCCCGCCGGCGCCCACCACCGCCAAGCGCTGACCGGACCCGCGGCATGAGTGCCAATCCGCAATACCTGGCGCCGCCGCCGCTGGAAGGCAGCGCGCGGCTGTGGGGCACGATCGCGCTGTCCGCCGCCACGTTCATGAACGTGCTGGATACGTCGATCGCCAACGTGTCGCTGCCGGCCATTGCCGGCGACCTGGGCGTGAGCCCGAACCAGGGCACCTGGGTGATCACCAGCTTCGCGGTCGCCAACGCGATCGCGGTGCCGCTCACCGGCTGGCTGTCGCAGCGCTTTGGCCAGGTGCGCCTGTTCGTCGGCAGCGTGCTGCTGTTCGTCGTCGCTTCGTGGATGTGCGGCCTGGCGCCCAACATGACGACGCTGATCGCCTTTCGCGCGCTGCAGGGCTTCGTTGCCGGGCCGATGATTCCGCTGTCGCAGACGCTGCTGCTGGCCAGCTATCCACGGGCCATGGCCGGACTGGCGATGGCGATGTGGTCGATGACCACGCTGGTCGCGCCGGTCCTGGGGCCATTGCTCGGGGGCTGGATCACGGACAACATCTCCTGGTCCTGGATCTTCTACATCAACATCCCCGTGGGCATTGCCGCGGCCGGGGCCACGTTGGCGATCTACCGCAAGCGCGAAAGCCAGACGCGGCAGTTGCCGATCGACCGCGTGGGCCTCGCGCTGCTGGTCCTGTGGATCGGCTGCATGCAGGTGATGCTCGACCTGGGCAAGGAGTACGACTGGTTCTCCTCGGGCACGATCGTCGCGCTGGCGGCGATTGCGGTGGTCGGCTTCGCCTTCTTCCTGATCTGGGAACTGACGGATGAGCACCCCGTGGTGGACCTGCGCCTGTTCGCGCGGCGCAACTTCTGGGCCGGCACGGTGAGCATCTCGATCGCGTACGGGCTGTTCTTCGGCAACGTGGTGATCCTGCCCTTGTGGCTGCAGCAGTACATGGGCTACACGGCCACCGACGCCGGCATGGTGATGGCGCCGGTCGGCGTGCTGGCGCTGGTGCTGTCGCCCTTGGTGGGCAAGACGCTGGCCAAGGTGGATCCGCGCAAGTACGCGACCTTTGCCTTCATCGTCTTCGCAGTGGTGCTGTGGATGCGCTCGCACTTCAACACGCAGGCGGACTTCCGCACGCTGCTGGTGCCGACCGTGATCCAGGGCGTGGCCATGGCGTTCTTCTTCATCCCGCTGATGACGATCACGCTCTCCGGGCTGACGCCGGACCGCATCCCCGCGGCCTCGGGCCTGAGCAATTTCGTGCGGATCACGGCAGGTGCCATGGGCACCTCGATCTCCACGACGCTGTGGGAGACCCGCTCCACGCTGCATCACGCGCAGCTGGTGGAGAACCTGGGCAGCGGCAACAGCACCATGCAGGCGACCTTGAACGGCCTGGCGGCATCCGGACTGTCACCGGACCAGGCCCTGGCACAGATCAATCGGCTGGTCGACCAGCAGGCCTCGATGCTGGCGGCCAACGACATCTTCTGGGGCTCGGCCGTGCTGTTCCTGGCACTGATCCCGCTGGTGTGGCTGAGCCATCCGCAACGTAGCGCAGCGGGCGGCGGCGAGGCGGCGGCGGGCGCGCACTGAGCCATTGCGCGGGCAGTTGGCTGACAAGGCGGTTCCGCGAATCGACGGCATCGGCCCTGCTGCTGGCTGACGCGCGGGAACAACGCACGCCGTCGCCAACACGCCTGCCCGGCCCACAGGGAGGGCGCGCGCGGGGGAGCACTCTGGAGTCCTGACACGGAGATGCTCCCCATGAAATACATGCACAAGGCGATCTGGCAATCCGACGGCAACCTCGTGATCCGCGGCAACACGCGCGCCCTGCTGTTCCGCGCACTGGCCGACGTCCGTGCCGACCTCGCCGGCCGGGAAGAATCGGACGACCAGCTGAAGCGCACGCTGGCTGCCCTGCAGGAAGTGCTGGGTGCCTACGACGGCAAGCTGCCGAGCGCCACCGAGCTGCTGGGGGACCCGGTCAAGGAGCGCTTGTCGCGCAATTTGCTCAAGGGCTGAGGTATTGCACCCTCTCCCGTTGCGGAAGGGGTTGGGTTCACTCCCTCTCCCTCTGGGAGAGGGTGGGGTGAGGGCACGCGGCGCTTACCCAGGCGCCGCGCTCACGCGAGCAACGCCACATTGCCGCCGGCCGCCGTCGTATTGATCGTCACCGTCTGCTCCGCGCAGAACCGCACCAGGTAGTTAGGCCCGCCCGCCTTCGGCCCGGTGCCTGACATGCCTTCCCCGCCAAAGGGCTGCACGCCCACCACCGCGCCGATCATGTTGCGATTGATGTAGACGTTGCCGATGCGCGCCTCGCGCGCCAGCGCTTGCGCGCGGCTGTCGATGCGCGTCTGCACGCCCAGCGTCAGGCCGTAGCCGATGCGGTTGATCGCGTGGATCACCGCCTGCGGATCGCCGCTCCAGCGCGCGATGTGCAGCACCGGCCCGAAGATCTCGTGCTTCACCTGCGCAACGCCGCTCACCTCGAAGGCCTGCGGCGCGATCAGGCGGGTGGCCGGGTCGAACGGGGAGGGCGGCAGCAGCGGTTTCGCCTCGGCCTGCAGCCGTTGCAGGTGGCGCTGCAGGTTGCCCCAGGCTTCGTCGTCGATCACCGGGCCGACATCCGTGCGCCACTGCGACGGGTCGCCCGCCACCAGCTCCCGCGCCGCTCCCGCGATCATCGCGATCACGCCGTCGGCCACGGCCTCGTGCACGCACAGCAGGCGCAGCGCGGAGCAGCGCTGGCCGGCCGAGCGGAACGCGCTTTGCATCACGGCATCCACCACCTGCTCGGGCAGCGCCGTCGAATCGACCAGCATGGCGTTGATGCCGCCGGTCTCGGCAATCAGCGGCACGATGGGACCGTCCTTCGCCGCCAAGGCGCGCTGGATCGTCTTGGCCACCTGCGTCGAACCCGTGAACACCACGCCGGCAATGCGCGGCTCGGCAACGAGTGCCGCCCCCACGGTTTCACCCGGGCCGTGCAGCAATTGCAGCACGTCGCGCGGCACGCCTGCCTCGTGCAGCAGCCGCACGGCTTGCGCCGCCACCGCGGGGGTCTGCTCCGCGGGCTTGGCCAGCACGGTGTTGCCGGTGACCAGGGCCGCGGCGACCTGGCCGGTGAAGATCGCCAGCGGAAAATTCCAGGGGCTGATGCACACCCACGTGCCGCGGCCGGCCAGCCGCAGCACGTTGCTCTCGCCCGTGGGCCCGGGCAGCGTCACCGGCTGCAGGATGCGCTCGGCCTCGTTGGCGTAGAAGCGCAGGAAGTCGACCGCTTCACGCACTTCCGAGACGGCATCGCCCCAGGTCTTGAAGCCTTCGTGCACCAGCAGCGCGGCAAAGCGAGGCAGCTGCGCTTGCATTGCGTCGGCGGTGCCGCGCAGGAGGGCGGCACGCTCGGCGGGCGGCCTGCGGTCCCACGCATCGCCGACGGCAAGCGCGCGGTCCACCGCCTGCGCCACCTGGGCGGGATCGGCCAGTGCAACCTGTGGGACGGCGGTCGTGCGCAAGGCATCCTCGAGCGCGACGCGCATGGTGGGCACTGCCAGGTCGAGCCCGGCGCTGTTGCGCCGCGCAGGCCCGTAGAGTTGGGGCGGCAAAGGCAGCGAAGGCGCGGGAGCGAGATGCAGCGGCGACTGCAGCAATTCGTCCATCCCTACGGATTCATCCGCGAGCTGGTGCACGAACGAGGAGTTGGCGCCGTTCTCCAGCAGCCGCCGCACCAGGTACGCGAGCAGGTCGCGGTGCACTCCCACCGGGGCATAAATGCGGACCGGTATTGCTCCTCCCTCTCGAGGGGGAGCTTGGGTGGGCGGAAGCGTCGATCCGCCCGAAGGGGGGGAGCGCGAAAGTTCGCGATACACCCCTTCTCCCATGCCGTGAAGGCGCTGCAGTTCGAAGGGCGCGCCGGTGCGCCGCGCCATCTGCAGAATCGCCGCAATGGTCCCCGCATTGTGCGTGGCGAACTGCGGGAAGATCACGTCCGGTGCCGCGAGCAGCGCCCGCGCGCAGGCGAGATAGGAGATGTCGGTGTGGTGCTTGTGCGTGTACACCGGGTAGTGCGGCAGCCCCAGTTCCTGCGCGCGCTTGATCTCCGCATCCCAGTACGCGCCCTTGACCAGCCGGCACATCAGCCGGATCCCGTGTCGCCGCGCGATGGCGGCCACTTCGTCAATCAGCTCCAGCGCCCGGGTCTGGTAAGCCTGCAGCGCGAGGCCGAAGCCTTGCCATTGCGGGTGATGCCGCGCCACCTGGGCGGCGAGCGCCTCGAAGACATCGAGGGACAGCTCGAGCCGGTCCACCTCCTCGGCATCGATCGTCAGGTTGATGTTGGCGCGCGCGGCCAGCCGGCACAGGCCCCGGGCGCGCGGCACCAGTTCGGCCATCACGCGCTCCTGTTGCAGCGCCTCGTAGCGCGGGTGCAGCGCACTGAGCTTGATCGAGATGCCGTCGTTGCAGGGGACGGGCTGCGCGGGATCGGCCGCCGCGGCGATGGCCGTGATGGCGCGCTCGTAGTGCGCGAGGTAGCGGGCGGCATCGTCGGCCGTGCGCGCGCCTTCGCCTAGCATGTCGTAGGAAAAGCGCAGGTGGGCCTGGCGGCGGCGCGCGGCAGCGGCTTCCTGCATCGCCTCGGTGATGCTCTGCCCCAGGACGAACTGGCGGCCGAGCAACTGCACCGCGCGCAGCGTCGCGCCCACCACCGTGCGGGCGCCCAGGCGCGCGAACAGGCCGGTCTCCGGCGGCTCGCCCTCGCCCGGGAGGAAGCGCTTGGACAAGGAGATGGCGCTGTGCGACAGGCGCGCCAGCGCGCTGTCCGGCGAGCCCTCGAAGTCGGCGCGCGAGAGCTGGTCGGCGGTGAGGGCGATCGCCGTTTCGGCATCCGGCACGCGCAGCAGCGCCTCGGCCAGGCGCATCAGGGCCAGGCCTTCGGCGCTCGAGATCGGATATTCCTTGAGCAGGCTTTCCATCGCCCAGAACGGCGGCGGATGCCGCCGCACCCCGGCGACCCAGGGCGCGGCCACCTCGGCGGCCTGCGCCCAGTCGAGCGCGCCCTGCAGCGACTCCAGGCGCTCGGCAACGATGGCCGCTTCCGGGCGGTAGGGGGAGGGCAGGCGTTGGCGGGCGGCGGGCATGGGTGCATCGTCGCCGTTTCGGGGGGAAATGTGTGATCAGTCGTGGCATTGCAGGCTGAGCCGGAACGCCGGATGTCATTGCGGACTGACCGGGCTTGACCGCAATCTCGGATGTCGGTGCGGCCTTGACCCGCAATCTGGGATGTCATTGCGGGCTTGACCCGCAATCCATGCGGCGCTTGTTCACACGCCGTCGTGGATCCCGGGTCAAGCCCCACTGCTGTCCGGAATACGCCGCGGTTGAATGGGCGTCCCTAGAGGAGAGGGTGGCTAAAGGGGGCCAGGGAGACTTAAACGACGCGCTTTTCGCGATGGTGCAAGGGGCGGCGAGGGAAAAAGTTGTTGCGGCGGATGCGCTGAGGGGGTATGAACCCGGTCGCCAAACGTCTCAACAACACACCCTCCGCAACATGTACAGCATAAGCCGTATCCAGGAAGTGCTCCAAGCCGTCCCTCGCGG
>NZ_JAQGNQ010000063.1 GCF_028291745.1 Ramlibacter sp.
CGAAGCTGGTCGAGTTCGCAGTTTGGCCGCAGGCCAAACTGCAGACGAGTCCTTCGCGTGGGCCGCAAGACCGGCCAGCGCAGGTTTGCCCGATCGCGTTCACGCGATCGGGACGCCTCCCCGCGGGCCCGCGCCGCACAGCGTCTTGCGCGACCGCCCTGGTGCTCGCAGGGGAAGTGGACCACGGCCAGGCAGCAATGCTGCGGGATTCCGGACAGCAGTGGGGCTCGACCCGGGATCCACGCAGCGGTGGTGCAAGCGCCGTCGTGGATTGCGGGTCAAGCCCGCAATGACATCCAAAGGCGCCGCAACGGCATCCAGGCCGTCACCCGCTACCCCAGCGTCGTCAACCGGTCCTTCACCAGCATCGACCCGTCATCCCGCGTTTCGATGAACCCGCGGTCTTCGAGGTCCTTCATCACCCGGCTGACCATTTCGCGCGAGGCGCCGACCATCTTGGCGATGTCCTGGCGCGAGATGCGTTCGCGGATCGTCATCAGGCCTTCGCGATCGGGCTGGGCGAATTCCAGCAGCGCGCGCGCCACCCGGCCGTAGACGTCCATCAGCGCCAGCGATTCGATCTTGCGGTCGGCCTGACGCAGCCGCTGCACCAGCCCCTTCATGATCGCGTACGACATCGAGCTGTTCTCGGGCAGGCAGCGCGCGAACTCGGCGCGGCCCAGCGTGAGCATGTCGGTCTGCACCTCGGCGCGGCAGGTGGCCGAGTGCGGCTCGTTGTCGATCAGGCTCATCTCGCCGATGTAGTCGCCCGGACTCAGCGTGGCCAGGATCACTTCGCGGCCGCGCTTGTCGGAGGTGACCACGCGGATGCGCCCGGTGAGGATGATGAACAGCGTGTTGGACTTTTCGCCCTGCTCCACGATCGTTTCACCGCGCTTGAAGCGCCGCTTCACCACCGCGTCCGCCACCGCCTCCGCCTGGTTGGATGTCAGCAGGGCGAACAAAGGCACTCTGCGGATCAACTCCAGGTTGGACAGCATCGACATGTTTCAAATCCCTCCTGCGCGGCGGTTTGCTATCGGTTCTTACAATCGGCCTGATTGAGAGGGCACAAGCATGGCGCATGCCCAGGTGCTTGATACTTCTCGAACCGGCAAGAAATGTACACCGACCTGTGGTGTTTCCCACACAGGTTTTTTCACCATGACCAACAAGCACGCCAAAGTCCTGATCCTCGGCTCCGGCCCCGCCGGCTATACGGCGGCCGTCTACGCCGCCCGCGCCAACCTGCATCCGCTGTTGATCACCGGCATCGCCCAGGGCGGGCAGTTGATGACGACCACCGAAGTGGACAACTGGCCGGCCGACGTGCACGGCGTGCAAGGGCCCGAGCTGATGCAGCGCTTCCTGGAACATGCGGAACGCTTCAAGACCGAGATCGTGTTCGATCACATCAACAAGGTCGATTTCAGCAAACGGCCTTTCACGCTCACCGGCGACAGCGGCAGCTACACCTGCGATGCGCTGATCATCGCGACCGGCGCCTCCGCCAAATATCTCGGCCTGCCCTCGGAAGAAGCGTTCATGGGCAAGGGCGTGAGCGCCTGCGCCACCTGCGACGGCTTCTTCTATCGCGACGAGGTGACCTGCGTGATCGGCGGCGGCAACACCGCGGTCGAAGAGGCCCTGTATCTCTCCAACATTGCGAAGAAGGTTTACCTGGTGCACCGGCGCGACAAGTTCCGCGCGGAGCCGATCCTGATCGACAAGGTGATGCACAAGGTCGCCGAAGGCAAGATCGAGCTGAAGCTGTTCAAGACGCTGGACCAGGTGCTGGGCGACGCCACCGGCGTGACCGGCATCCGCTTGCAGGACTGCAACAATGGCAGCACGGAAGACCTGCAACTCAAGGGCTGCTTCATCGCGATCGGCCACCATCCCAACACCGATATCTTCCAGGGCCAGCTGGAGATGAAGGACGGCTACATCCTCACCAAGACGGGCCTGGTCGGCATGGCGACGATGACGAGCGTGCCCGGCATCTTCGCGGCCGGCGACGTGCAGGACCACGTGTACCGGCAGGCGATCACGAGTGCGGGCACGGGCTGCATGGCGGCCCTGGATGCGCAGAGGTTTCTGGAGCAGGAAGAGTGATGCACTCTTCAGGCTATAATCGCAGGCTTCGCCGGAAATTCCGGCCGGTTACCGCCCCCGTCAGGGCGAGGTGAGCCCGGGGCTCGTCGCGAACGCCAGGCATTCGCGGGGAGTGACGGGTGGAAGTCGAGGAATAACAGATGTCACGCGTCTGCGAAGTGACGGGCAAGGGCCCGATGGTGGGGAACAACGTTTCCCACGCCAACAACAAGACCAAGCGCCGGTTCCTGCCGAACCTGCAATACCGCCGTTTCTGGGTCGAGACCGAGAACCGCTGGGTGCGTCTGCGCGTTTCCAACGCCGCGGTGCGCCTGATCGACAAGAACGGTATCGATGCTGTGCTGGCGGACATGCGTGCCCGCGGCCAAGCCTAACTAAACCCGCGAAGGAAGCACCATGGCAAGCAAAGGCGGTCGCGAGAAGATCAAGCTGGAGTCCACTGCGGGCACCGGCCATTTCTACACCACGAGCAAGAACAAGAAGCTCATGCCCGAGAAGATGTCGATCATGAAGTTCGACCCGAAGGCACGCAAGCACGTCGAGTACAAGGAAACCAAGCTGAAGTGAGATGGGCGCCCGCAGGGCGCCACGTCACTTCATCCCGGCGCACGCCGGGATTCAGAAGCCCCGCAATGCGGGGCTTTTCTTTTGTCAGCGCCCGACCTTGCCAGCCAGGGCGCCGCAGCGCATGCGGACGGCACCGACAAGCCCGCTTGCAAGCGCTCCCGATCATCGTGCCATCCCCAACGGAGAACACGATGAGCATTCTCGGCAAGATCTTCAGCCGCATCCTCCCGCACGCCAACGCTGCGCAGGCGCCCGCGATGCAGGCACCGGGTGCCCAGGCCCCAGCCGCCCCGCAATCGGCCCCCACGCCGCAAGCGGCAACTCCTGCCCGTCCCGCGCAGCCGCAGGCGGCTCCGCAAGGGGCGGCAGCAAACGCGGGTGCCACGGGTGCGGCCACGGCAACCACGGAGCGCGTGGACGTGGAGAAGACCCTCGACGGGCTCGCCGCCAACAACCCGCAGAAGCTGAACTGGCGCAACTCGATCGTCGACCTGATGAAGCTGGTCGGCATGGACAGCACGCTGCAGGAGCGCAAGGAACTCGCCGACGAGCTTGGCTACACCCGCGACAAGAGCGACACCGCAGCGATGAACGCGTGGCTGCACAAGGAAGTGCTGCGCAAGCTGGAGGAGAACGGGGGGAAGGTGCCGGCGAACTTGATGGATTGAGGATGCCGTGGCGGATGTCTGAAAGATGTCATTGCGGCTTGACCGGTAATCCATGCGGCGCCTGTTCAAGCGCAGCGTGGATCCCGGGTCGAGCCCCACTGCTGTCCGGAATACGCCGCGGTTGAATGGGCGTCCCTAGAGGAGAGGGTGGCTAAAGGGGGCCAGGGAGACTTAAACGACGCGCTTTTCGCGATGGTGCAAGGGGCGGCGAGGAAAAAAGTTGTTGCGGCGGATGCGCTGAGGGGGTATGAACCCGGTCGCCAAACGTCTCAACAACACACCCTCCGCAACATGTACAGCATAAGCCGTATCCAGGAAGTGCTCCAAGCCGTCCCTCGCGG
>NZ_JAQGNQ010000079.1 GCF_028291745.1 Ramlibacter sp.
GGTGACGCCTGCGCCCGATGCCAGGGTGGCACCGGGTGCCAGCGTACCCGCCGGTGCCCCGCTCGCCGGCGCCGCCGTCGCTGCCGGTACGCCCGCCGCCGCGGCCTCCGGCCTGGTCGATTCGAACGCCGTGGTGGCTTTCCGCACCAGCGGGGACTCGTGGGTGCAGGTCACGGATGCGAGCGGCAAGGCCGTGTACCGCAAGCTGATGCAAGCGGGTGAAACGGCCAGCGCCTCCGGGGCGCTGCCCTTGTCCGTCACCGTCGGCAGCGCGGTGGCTACCCAGGTGCAGGTGCGCGGCCAGCCGTACGACCTGGCGCCAGTGACGCACGGCCACGTGGCCCGATTCCAGGTGAAGTAATGAATTCCGAAGCAAGCCTTCCGATCGCCCCCGCCGCACCGCGTGCGCGCCGCTCCGCCCAGGCCTCGGTGCGCTGGGGCGCGCGCGTGGTTACCGTGGGCGGCGACGCGCCGGTGCGGGTGCAGTCCATGACCAACACCGACACGGTCGATGCGATCGGCACCGCGATCCAGGTCAAGGAACTGGCGCTGGCCGGCAGCGAGCTGGTGCGCATCACGGTCAACACGCCCGAGGCGGCGCAGCAGGTGCCGTACATCCGCGAGCAGCTCGATCGCATGGGCGTCGACGTGCCGCTGATCGGCGACTTCCACTACAACGGCCATCGGCTGCTGACCGAGTTTCCCGACTGCGCGCAGGCGCTGTCCAAGTACCGCATCAACCCCGGCAACGTGGGCAAGGGCGACAAGAAGGACCGCCAGTTCGCCCAGATGATCGAGGCCGCCCTGAAGTGGGACAAGCCGGTGCGCATCGGCGTCAACTGGGGCAGCCTCGACCAGGAACTGCTCGCGCAGCTGATGGACGAAAATGCCCGCCGCGCCGTCCCGTGGGAGGGCCGGCAGGTGATGTACGAGGCGCTCATCACCTCGGCGATCCAGTCGGCGCGCCTGGCCGAGGAACTCGGCATGCGCCACGAGCAGGTGCTGCTCTCGTGCAAGGTGAGCGGTGTGCAGGACCTGATCGCGGTGTACCGCGAACTCGCGCGCCGCTGCGACTATCCGCTGCACCTGGGCCTGACCGAGGCCGGCATGGCCACCAAGGGCACCGTTGCTTCCTCGGTGGCGATGGGCATCCTGCTGCAGGAGGGTATCGGCGACACGATCCGCGTCTCGCTGACGCCGCAGCCGGGCGAGTCGCGCACGCAGGAGGTGGTGATCGCCGCCGAGATCCTGCAGGCGCTGGGCCTGCGCAGCTTCGTGCCGAGCGTCACGGCCTGCCCGGGCTGCGGCCGCACCACCAGCACTACCTTCCAGGAACTGGCCAAGCAGATCGACGACTACCTGCGCGCGCAGATGCCGGTCTGGCGCGTCAAGTACCCGGGTGTCGAGAAGATGAAGGTGGCCGTGATGGGTTGCATCGTCAACGGTCCGGGCGAAAGCAAGCACGCCGACATCGGCATCAGCCTGCCGGGCACCGGCGAAACGCCGGCGGCCCCCGTGTTCATCGATGGCCAGAAGGCACTGACGCTGCGCGGCGACAACATCGCCAACGAGTTTCATGCGCTGGTCGAGAACTACATCGAGAAGCGCTTCGGCGCGATGACGAACGACGCGGGCCTCGCCCTGCATGACGAATGACCAAGGGGCCGTTCGTCATTGGTCGTTGAGCGCGCAGCGCGAAGTCATTCGCATCAGAAGAAAACATGGCTGAAAAACTCAGTGCCGTCAAAGGCATGAACGACATCCTGCCGGCCTCGGTGCCGCGCACGGAGAAGCTGCCGGATTCCGGCCTGTGGCAGTGGTTCGACACCACGGTGCGCAGCGTGATGGCGCGCTACGGCTACCAGTACCTGCTGACGCCCATCGTCGAACCGACCGCGCTGTTCGTGCGCGGGCTGGGCGAGGTGACCGACATCGTCGAGAAGGAGATGTACTCCTTCGTCGACTCCATGAACGGCGACCGGCTCACGCTGCGGCCCGAGGCCACGGCGGGCATCGTGCGCGCCATGAACGAACACAACGCGCTGTACAACGGCCCGCTGCGCCTGTGGACCGTCGGCCCCATGTTCCGGCACGAGCGGCCGCAAAAAGGCCGCTACCGCCAGTTCCACCAGCTCGATGTCGAGGCGCTGGGCTGCGCCGGCCCCGATGTCGACGCCGAGATGATCCTGATGGCGCGCGCCCTCTGGCGCGAGCTGGGGCTGGTCGAGGGCGAGCACGTGCGCCTGGAGATCAACAGCCTGGGCCAGCCGCAGGAGCGACGCGCGCATCGCGAGGCGCTGGTCGGCTACTTCGAGCAGCACGCGGCGGTGCTGGATGCCGATGCGCAGCGGCGCCTGCAAAGCAATCCGCTGCGCATCCTGGACAGCAAGAATCCCGAGATGCAGGCGCTGATCGAAGACGCGCCCCAGCTGCTGGACTTCCTGGGCGAGGCCTCGCTGGCGCACTTCGATGCGGTCAAGGCCACGCTCGCTGCGGTCGGCCTCGGGTACCGCGTCAATCCGCGCCTGGTGCGCGGCATGGACTACTACAACCTCACGGTGTTCGAGTGGGTGACCGACCAGCTCGGCTCGCAAGGCACGGTGTGCGGCGGCGGCCGCTACGACGGTCTGATCGAGCAGCTCGGTGGCAAGCCGGCGCCGGCCGTGGGCTTCGGCCTGGGCATCGAGCGCCTGCTGCTGCTGCTGCAGGAGCTCAAGCTGCCGGTGCCCGATGCCGCGCCCGATGCCTACGCGATCGTGCCGGCCGGCGCACCGCTGCCGCGCGTGATCGCCACGCTGGAGGCCCTGCGCGCGCAAGGAGTGCGAGTGCTGCAACATGCCGGCGGCCGCGACGGCGCCGGCAGCATGAAGTCGCAGTTCAAGCGGGCGGATGCCAGTGGCGCGCGCTTCGCGCTGGTGTTCGGGCCGGACGAACTGGCGCAGGGGCAGCTGACCGTGAAGACCTTGCGCGGCGATGGTGGGGGGGCACAGGAGTTGCGCTCGCTCGCTGACGCCGCCTCGTGGGCGGCTTCGCTGCGCTGAATGACAGGATGGCCGCGGCGCAAAGCATGTCATTGCGGGCTTGACCCGCAATCCAGCCCCGCGCCTTGGCCACGCACATGGATCCCGGGTCAAGCCCGGGATGACATCCTTTGGGAAAGCCTGGGGATGCCGCCGACACCGTCACCTACAATCCCGCCCTTGACCTGAGCAACACCATGGCACGACATCTCGACCTAGAAGAACAGGAACAGCTTGACGAGCTCAAGCATTTCTGGAACCAGTACGGGAACCTGATCTCCTGGTTCCTGATCGCCGTGCTCGGCGCCTTTGCCCTGTGGAACGGCTGGCAGTATTGGCAGCGCACGCAAGGCGCGCGCGCCTCGACGCTGTACGACGAGGTCGAACGCGCCGCGATCGCGGGCGACACCGGCCGCGTCGAACAGGCCGTGAAGGACATGCGCGACCGCTACGGCCGCACTGCCTACACGCAACAGGCCGCGCTGCTGGCGGCCAAGGTGCTGGCCGACAAGGGCAAGACCGACGCTGCGAAGTCCGACCTGCAATGGGTGGCCAGCGAAGGCCACGACGACGGCTACAAGGCGGTGGCGAAGCTGCGCCTGGCCGGCATGCTGATGGATGCCAAGGCCTATGACGACGCGCTCAAGCAGCTGTCGTCCGGCCTGCCCAGGGAATTCGACGGCCTGGCGGCCGACCGCCGTGGCGACATCTACAACCTGCAGGGCAAGAAGGACCAGGCGAAGGACGAATACACCAAGGCCTGGAAGGCCTTGCCGCCCGAGTCGGAGTATCGGCCGCTGCTGGAGGTGAAGCTCACCGCTCTCGGCTTCGACGTGCAGACGCTCAAGAGCGCGCCGGAGACCGCCAAGTCATGAGGATGATGAAAACCTCGCGCACCTTGCGTCTCCTGGCCCTCGCTCTCGCCGCTGGCGTGCTGGCGGGCTGCTCCCTGCTGCCCGAACGCTTCGGCGGCACGGTGGAAAAACCCAAGCCCGCGGAACTGCAGGCCAATCCCAACCTGATCGGCGTGCGCCAGGCCTGGACCGCGAAGATCGGCAAGGTCGATTTCCCCCTGGTGGTCGCCGTCAGCGGCAACGTCGCGGCCGTGGCTGCCAGTGACGGCACGATCACCGCCTTCGACGCGACCAGTGGCCGCGAAGAGTGGCGTGGCAACGCCGGCGCGCCGCTGGCCGCGGGCGTCGGCTTCGACGGCAGCACCGCCGCCGTGATCACGCGCAACAACGACCTGGTCGCTTTCGTCAGCGGCAAGGAAGTGTGGCGGCAAAAGCTCGGTGCCCTTTCGTACACGCCGCCGCTGGTAGCCGGCGCGCGCGTGTTCGTGCTGGGCGGCGACCGCTCGGTGACCGCCTATGACGGCGGCACCGGCCGGCGCCTGTGGAACCAGCAGCGCACCGGCGAGCCGCTGGTGCTGCGCCAGGCGGGCGTGCTGCTCGCCGTGGGCGACACCTTGGTGGTGGGGCAGGGCGGCCGGCTCGCGGGCCTGAATCCCTTGAACGGAACCTCCCGCTGGGATGCCGCCGTGGCCACCGCCCGTGGCATCAACGACGTCGAGCGACTGGTCGACCTGGTCGGCCGCGTCAGCCGGGTCGGCGACAACATCTGCGCGCGTGCCTTCCAGGCCGCCGTGGGCTGCGTCGATGCCAGCCGCGGCCAGCTGCTGTGGACGCAGCGCGCCAACGGCGGCGAGGGCGTGACGGGCGACGGCACCAACGTCTTCGGCACCGAGAGCGACGGCCGCGTGGTCTCCTGGAAGCGCGCCGACGGCCAGCGCGCCTGGAGCACCGACAGCCTGCTGCATCGCGGCGTCGGCACCCCGCTGGCCCTGGGCCGCTCGGTGATCGTGGGCGACGAATTCGGTTTCGTGCACCTGCTCAATCGCGAAGACGGCACGCTGCTCAATCGGCTGGCCACCGACGGCTCGCCCATCGCCGCGGCGCCCGCCGCTGCCGGCAACACGCTGGTCGTCGTCACGCACAACGGCAGCATCTACGGCTTCGTGCCGCAGTAAGCAACAGGAAAGCGCAAGCATGAAGCCGGTGATGGCCCTGGTGGGCCGCCCGAACGTCGGGAAGTCGACGCTGTTCAACCGGCTCACCAAGTCGCGCGACGCGATCGTCGCGGACTTCGCGGGCCTGACGCGCGACCGCCATTACGGCAACGCGCAGCAGGGCCGCTACGAGTTCATCGTGATCGACACCGGCGGCTTCGAGCCGGATGCCGAGTCGGGCATCTACAAGGAGATGGCCAAGCAGACGCAGCAGGCGGTGGCCGAAGCGGACGTGGTTGTGTTCGTCGTCGATGCCCGCGCCGGCGTCTCGACGCACGACCACGACATCGCCAAGTACCTGCGGCGCCTGGGCAAGCCCACGGTGCTGGCCGCCAACAAGGCGGAAGGCATGACCGAGGGCGCGCAGCTGGCCGAGTTCTACGAGCTGGGCCTGGGCGACGTGCACGGCGTCTCCGCGGCCCACGGACAGGGCATCCGCGACCTGGTGGAGCTGGCCTTCGAGCCGCTCAACCTGCCGGAGGACGACGAGTCGGCCGCCGACCAGGAAAGCGGCATCATCAAGCTGGCGGTGGCCGGCCGGCCCAACGTGGGCAAGTCGACGCTGATCAACGCGTGGCTGGGCGAAGAGCGGCTGGTCGCCTTCGACCTGCCCGGGACCACGCGTGACGCGATCTCGGTGCCCTTCGAGCGCAGCGGCCAGAAGTTCGAGCTGGTCGACACGGCCGGCCTGCGCCGCAGGGGCAAGGTGTTCGAGGCGATCGAGAAGTTCTCGGTGGTCAAGACCCTGCAGGCCATCGAGTCGGCCAACGTCGTCCTGCTGCTGCTGGACGCGAGCCAGGGCGTGACCGACCAGGATGCGCACATCGCCGGCTACATCCTCGAGTCCGGGCGCGCCGTGGTGCTGGCCGTCAACAAGTGGGACGCGATCGACGAGTACAACCGCGAGCTGGTGCGGCGGCAGATCGAGGTGCGGCTGCCGTTCCTGAAGTTCGCCGACCTGCACTTCATCTCGGCGAAGAAGCGCCAGGGGCTCGGCCCGGTGTGGCAGTCCATCACCAACTCCTACAAGTCGGCGATGGTGAAGATGTCCACCCCGGTGCTCACCCGCCTGGTGCACGAGGCCGTGGAGTTCCAGGCGCCCAAGCGCTCGGGCATGTTCCGGCCCAAGCTGCGTTATGCGCACCAGGGCGGCATGAACCCGCCGGTGATCGTGGTCCACGGCAATTCGCTGGAACACGTGACCGATGCCTACAAGCGTTTCCTGGAAGGGCGCTTCCGCAAGGAATTCAAGCTCGTGGGCACGCCGCTGCGCATCGAGATGCGCACGTCGAAGAATCCGTACGCGGAGGACAAGGATTGACGCGGCTCGGGGCGGATATCGTGTCATTGCGGGCTCGACCCGCAATCCATGCGGCGCTCGATCGCGCCGCGTGGATGCCGGCTCAAGGCCGGGATGACATCGGCGCTTCATCCTTTCGGACCAGGTCCTTGTATTCCATCCAAACGGCTGCAACTGGGCAGCCACGGTAGCCCGCCGGCGCGGTCTGCTGTGGTAAGGTGCAAGTTCCAACAACGCCGGAACACGGAGAATATCGTGAGCAATAAAGGGCAGCTGCTGCAAGACCCCTTCCTGAACACCCTGCGGCGAGAGCACGTGCCGGTGTCCATCTACCTGGTCAACGGCATCAAGCTGCAAGGGCAGATCGAGTCCTTCGACCAGTACGTCGTGCTGCTGCGCAATACCGTCACCCAGATGGTCTACAAGCACGCGATCTCCACCATCGTCCCGGGCCGCGCCGTGAACTTCTCGGCTGCCGAACCCGGGGAAGGCGCCGCCACCTGAAGCTGCCGCGCATCCTTACCCGCTTGCGCGGGCCGTTCCGTCGTTTCTCCTGGTTGCCGGTTTGACCGCATCGCCCGAACGCCCGGCCGCCACCACCATCCTGGTGGGGGTGGACCTGGGACTCCCCAATTTCGACGCCGAGCTCGAGGAACTGGGCCAGCTGGCCCAGACCGCGGGCATGGAGCCGGTCGCCCGCGTCGCGTGCAAGCGCAAGGCGCCGGACGCCGCGCTGTTCGTCGGCCGCGGCAAGGCCGACGAGATCAAGGAACTGGCCGAGGCCACCGGTGCTTCCGAGGTGCTGTTCGACCAGTCGCTCAGCCCCGCGCAGCAGCGCAACCTCGAACGCCATCTCGGCCTGCCGGTCAACGACCGCACGCTGCTCATCCTGGAAATCTTCGCCCAGCGCGCCCGCAGTCACGAGGGCAAGCTGCAGGTCGAACTCGCCCGCCTGCAATACCTCAGCACGCGGCTGGTGCGGCGCTGGTCGCACCTGGAGCGGCAGACCGGCGGCGCCGGCGTGCGCGGCGGCCCGGGCGAAAAGCAGATCGAGCTCGATCGGCGGATGATCGACGAGTCGATCAAGCGCACCCGCGAGCGGCTCGAGAAGGTGAAGAAGCAGCGCGCCACCCAGCGGCGGCAGCGCGAGCGGCGCGAGACCTTCAACATCTCGATCGTCGGCTACACCAACGCCGGCAAGTCGACGCTGTTCAATGCGCTGGTGAAGGCCCGCGCGTATGCGGCCAACCAGCTGTTCGCGACGCTCGACACGACAACCCGATCGCTGTTCCTGCAGGACCAGGAGGGCGCCAGCGGCACCACCGGCCGCTCGGTGTCGCTGTCCGATACGGTGGGTTTCATCCGCGACCTGCCGCACGGGCTGATCGCTGCCTTCCAGGCCACGCTGCAGGAAGCGGCCGATGCCGACTTGCTGCTGCACGTGGTCGACGCGGCCAATCCGCACTACCGCGAGCAGATCGCCGAAGTGCAGCGGGTGCTGGACGAAATCGGCGCCGGCGGCGTGCCGCAGCTGCTGGTGTTCAACAAGATCGATGCGCTCGAGCCTTCGCAGCGCCCGCGCTCGGAGGTGGATGCCTTCGAGCTCGATGGGGTGCAGGTGCCGCGCGTCTTCGTCAGCAGCGCCAGCGGCGAGGGCCTGCCCGCCCTGCGCCGCGAGCTGGTGCGCATCGTCGGCGCCGCGCACGCCACGCCCGCCATGGACCCAGGCTCGGCCTGAGTCGGGCCGATTGGGCACAATGCGGGCGAACCGAAAGAAATCGAACGAATGAACCTTCTTTTCCGCAGCCTGTCCCCCTCCGGGCTGAGAGGCCGCCTCCGGGGGATGTTCAACCTGAACGACCCGCGCTGGGGCCGCGGCGAGGACAAGAACGACGGCCACCGTTCCGAGGGCAAGGGCCCGAACCAGGGGCCGCCGGACCTGGACGAGCTGTGGCGCGACTTCAATCGCAAGCTCGGTGGCCTGTTCGGCGGCCGGCGCACGGGCGGTGGCAATGGCGGCTACGGCGGCGGCGGCAACTTCCAGCCCGACATGAAGAGTGCGGGCGTGGGCGCCGGCCTGATCGCCATCGTCGTGGTCGTGATCTGGATGGGCACCGGCATCTTCATCGTGCAGGAAGGCCAGCAGGCGGTCATCACGCGCTTCGGCAAGTACAGCGCCACCGTCGGCGCCGGCTTCAACTGGCGGCTTCCGTATCCGATCGAACGGCATGAGGTGGTCTACGTCACGCAGATCCGCTCGGTCGACGTCGGCCGCGACGCCGTGGTGCGCGCCACCGGGCTGAAGGAGTCGGCGATGCTGACCGAGGACGAGAACATCGTCGAGATCAAGTTCGCCGTGCAATATCGCCTGAACGACGCGCGTGCCTGGCTGTTCGAGAGCAAGGACCCGCAGGAGGCGGTGGTGCAGGCCGCCGAGACGGCGGTGCGCGAGGTGGTCGGCAAGATGCGCATGGACATGGCGCTCGCCGACGAGCGCGACCAGATCGGCCCGCGCGTGCGCGCCCTGATGCAGAGCATCCTCGACCGCTACAAGATCGGCGCCGAGGTGGTGGGCATCAACCTGCAGCAAGGCGGCGTGCGCCCGCCCGAGCAGGTGCAGTCGGCCTTCGACGACGTGTTGCGCGCCGCGCAGGAGCGCGAGCGCGCCAAGAACGAAGCCCAGGCCTATGCCAACGACGTGATCCCGCGGGCCACCGGCGCCGCCTCGCGCCTGGCGCAGGAGGCCGATGGCTACAAGGCGCGGATCGTTGCGCAGGCAACGGGCGACGCCGACCGCTTCAAGCTGCTGCTCACCGAATACCAGCGCGCGCCGCAGGTGACGCGCGACCGCCTCTACATCGACGCCATGCAGCAGATCTACGGCAGCGTCACCAAGGTGATGGTCGAATCACGGCAGGGCGGCATGCTGTTCCTGCCCCTGGACAAGATCATCCAGCAGGTCGCCAATGGCGGCGCCGCTGCGCCGGCCCCGGCGCCGACGTTGGAAGCTTCGCCGCCGGCAAGCTCGCCCTCGACGCCGCTGTCCTCCTCCACTTCTTCTTCGAGCGATGCCCGCACGCGCGACAACGGCCGCAGCCGCGACCGGGAGTCAAGGTAATGAACCGCATCGGATTGATCGTCACCACGCTGCTGCTGGCGCTTTTGCTGCTCAGCTCCATGCTCTTCGTCGTCGACCAGCGCCAGTTCGGCGTGGTCAAGTCCTTCGGCCAGGTCAAGGAAGTGATCAGCGAGCCCGGCCTGAAATTCAAGCTGCCGCCGCCGCTGCAAAGCGTGAGCTACATCGACAAGCGCCTGCTGACGCTCGACAGCGTCGACACCGAGCCGATGCTGACCGCCGAGAAGCAGCGCGTGGTGATCGACTGGTACGTGCGCTGGCGCGTCACCGACCCGCTCGCCTACATCCGCAACGTGGGCCTCGACGAGGCCGCCGGCAACAACCAGCTCAATCGCGTGGTGCGCAACGCCTTCCAGGAAGAGGTCAACCGCTTCACCGTGCGCGAGCTGCTGTCCATCAAGCGCGAGCAGCTGATGGCCGATGTGAAGCGCGAGGTGCTCGGCGTGGTCAAGGGCGCCAAGCCCTGGGGCGTGGACGTGGTCGATGTGCGCGTGACCCGTGCCGACTATGTCGAGGCGATCACCGAGTCGGTCTATCGCCGCATGGAGGCCGAGCGCAAGCGGGTGGCCAACGAGCTGCGTTCCACCGGCGCTGCCGAGGGCGAGAAGATCCGGGCCGACGCCGACCGCCAGCGCGAGGTGACGGTGGCCAATGCCTACCGCGACGCGCAGAAGGTCAAGGGCGAGGGCGATGCGCAGGCCGCCGCGATCTATGGCGAGTCGTTCGGGCGCGATCCGCAGTTCGCCCAGTTCTATCGCAGCCTCGAGGCCTACAAGTCCACCTTCAACAAGAAGAGCGACGTGCTGGTGGTGGACCCGCAGGGCACCGAATTCTTCCGCACCTTCCGCAATGGCGGCAGCGCTGCCCCGGCGCCGGCCCCGGCCGCCGGCGCGCGCCGCTAGCGCCTTGGAGAGCAACCTGTTCTGGTCCGCACTGGCCCTGATGCTGGTGTTCGAAGGCCTGTTCCCCTTCCTCTCCCCGGGACGCTGGCGCCAGACCTTCCTGAAGCTGCTGCAGTTGCGCGACGGCCAACTGCGCTTCTTCGGCCTCACGTGCATCGTGATCGGGTTGATCACGCTTTGGCTGCTGTCTTCCTGAGGCGAACGGGAGCGGGTTGCTCGTTCGAGCAAATTTGAACGCAGAAGGCGCGGAACAAGGAACCAAACACGCAGAAGGGCAAGCCGGAATTCGGACTTGAAATCTTCTGCGTGTTCTGTTTTTCCTTTTGCGTCTTCTGCGTTCAAAAACGCGTCGTACAGGCATGGCGCCGTCCTCCAACGGCCACTGACTCGACCATATCGCCACGCCCGGTAGAATCACGGTTTTAACAGCGTCCATTTTTCCAATGTCCGCCTGGGTCCTGCCGGATCACATCGCCGATGTGTTGCCTTCCGAGGCGCGGCATATCGAAGAACTGCGCCGCGAATTGCTGGATACCGCCCGGAGCTACGGCTACGAGCTGGTGATGCCGCCCATGCTGGAGCACCTCGAGTCGCTGCTCACGGGCACCGGCGAGGCCCTCGACCTGCAGACCTTCAAGCTCGTCGACCAGCTGTCCGGCCGCATGCTCGGACTGCGCGCGGACACCACGCCGCAGGTCGCCCGCATCGACGCGCACCTGCTCAATCGCCAGGGCGTCGCGCGCCTGTGCTACTGCGGGCCGGTGCTGCACACGCGGCCCGATCGCCCGCATGCCACCCGCGAGCCGCTGCAGTTCGGCGCCGAGATCTACGGCCACGCCGGCCTCGAGGCGGATCTCGAGGCACTGCTGCTGGCGCTCGATTGCCTGAAGGCCACCAAGGTCGGACCGCTCACCGTGGACCTGGCCGATGCCCGCATCGTGCGCTCCCTGTTGTCCGGCCTGGGCCTCACGCCCGATCGCATCGCGCTCCTGCACGCTGCACTCGCGGCGAAGGACGCGACCGAGCTCGCTTCGCTCACCAGGGACCTGCCGGCCGCCACGCAAGGCCACCTGCAGGCGCTGATCGGCCTCTACGGCGATCGGCAGGTGCTGGCCGAGGCGGCCGAGGCGCTGCCCCGCACGCCGGTGATCCAGCAATCGCTGGAACACCTGCAGTGGCTGGCCGGGCACGTCGAGGGCGCGCGTCTTTCCTTCGACCTCGCCGACCTGCGCGGCTACGCGTACTACAGCGGCGCGCGCTTTGGCATCTACACACCCGGCGTCAGCGATGCGCTGGTGCGCGGCGGCCGCTACGACGAAGTCGGCGCGGTGTTCGGCCGCAACCGGCCGGCGGTGGGCTTCAGCCTCGACGTGCGCGAACTGGTCGGCGTCGCTGCGAAGCGCCCGCTGAAGGCCGCGATCCGCGCGCCGTGGCTGGATGCCGGCCCGGAGGTCGCCGATCTGCGCGCGGCGATCGCCACACTGCGCCGGGAAGGCGAGACCGTGGTCTGCATGCTGCCGGGCCACGAAAGCGAAGTGGACGAATTCCACTGCGACCGCGAACTGGCGCGCGATGCCGCCGGCCGCTGGGCCGTGCGCGCCCTCTGATCCCCATTCATTTTTTTCGCGAAGAGCAAGTCATGACGAAGACGAAGGGCCGCAACGTGGTCGTGGTCGGCACCCAGTGGGGCGACGAAGGCAAGGGCAAGCTGGTCGACTGGCTGACCGAAATGGCCCAGGGCGTGGTGCGCTTCCAGGGCGGCCACAACGCCGGCCACACGCTCGTGATCAACGGCGTGAAGACCGCGCTGCACCTGATTCCGAGCGGCATCATGCGTCCGGGCGTGAAGTGCTACATCGGCAACGGCGTCGTGCTGTCCCCGGCCAAGCTGCTGGAAGAGATCGAGGGCCTGGAAAAGGCCGGCGTCGAAGTGCGCTCGCGGCTGCGCATCAGCGAGGCCTGCCCGCTGATCCTGCCTTTCCATGCCGCACTGGATATCGCGCGCGAGAGCAGGCGCGAGGCGGAGGGCACGGAGAAGATCGGCACCACCGGCCGCGGCATCGGCCCGGCCTACGAGGACAAGATCGCGCGCCGCGCGCTGCGCGTGCAGGACCTGAAGGACCCCGAGCGCTTCGCAGCCAAGCTGCGCGAACTGCTGGACCTGCACAACTTCATGCTCACGCAATACCTGCACGCGCAGCCGCTCGATTACCAGCAGGTGTTGGACGAGGCGCTGCGCCACGGCGAGATCATCCGCCCGATGATGGCCGACGTCTCGCGCGAGCTGAACGAGGCGCACCTGCACGGCGACAACCTGCTGTTCGAAGGCGCGCAAGGCACGCTGCTGGACGTGGACCACGGCACCTATCCCTACGTGACCTCCAGCAATTGCGTGGCGGGCAACGCCTCCGCCGGCGCGGGCGTCGGCCCGGGCCTGCTGCACTACATCCTGGGCATCACCAAGGCCTATTGCACCCGCGTCGGCGGCGGCCCGTTCCCGACGGAGCTCGATTGGCAGACGCCCGGCACCGTGGGCTACCACCTGTCCACGGTGGGCGCCGAGAAGGGCGTCACCACCGGGCGCTCGCGCCGCTGCGGCTGGTTCGATGCCGCGCTCCTGAAGCGCAGCGCGCAGGTCAACGGCCTCACCGGCCTGTGCATCACCAAGCTCGATGTGCTCGATGGCATCAAGGAGCTGCAGTTGTGCACCGGCTACGAGCTCGATGGCCAGCACGTCGATATCCTGCCGATGGGCGCGGACGAGATCTCGCGTTGCAAGCCGCTGTACGAGACCATGCCGGGGTGGAGCGAATCGACCGTGGGCGTGACGCAGTACGAGCAACTGCCGGTGAACGCGCGCCTGTACCTGCAGCGCATCGAGCAGGTGACCGGCGTGCCGGTCGATATCATTTCCACCAGCCCCGATCGCGATCACACGATCATGATGCGGCATCCCTACCTGGCGGACTGAGCAAGGAACCCCCGATGTTGACGGAAGACGGCAAGCACCTGTATGTCAGTTACGACGAGTACCACAACCTCTGCGAGAAGCTGGCGATCCGGATCCACCAGAGCGGCTGGCAGTTCGACACCATCCTGTGCCTGGCCCGCGGCGGCATGCGCCCCGGCGACATCCTCTCGCGCATCTTCGACAAGCCCCTGGCGATCATGTCCACGAGTTCGTACCGTGCCGACGCCGGCACGATCCAGGGCCACCTCGACATCGCGCGCTACATCACCACGCCCAAGGGCGAGATCGCCGGCAAGGTGCTGCTGGTGGACGATCTGGCCGATTCCGGCAAGACCCTGCACGCCGTGATCGACATGCTGCGCAACAACTATCAGCCGATCAGCGAGCTGCGCAGCGCGGTGATCTGGACCAAGGGCCTGTCGACGTTCCAGCCCGATTACTCGGTCGAATTCCTGCCGACCAATCCGTGGATCCACCAGCCCTTCGAGGGCTACGACGGCATGGGTGCGCACAAGTTGCTGGAGAAGTGGAAGATCTGAATCGCCGCTTCGCTTGCCAGCGAAACTGTCATGGCGGAGCGAGTCCGCGATGAAAACCGGCCGGCCCGACAACGGTCGGCGCTGCCCGTAGCTCGAACCTTCGAACAGGTCCTTTCTGCAGGCCGACTTGCCGTCTCGGCATGCTAGCATCGGGCCGGTTTCTTGCTTCAAGGTCGCCAGTGGGCGGATGGCCCGGAAACCTTGAACATGAGGATGGTGCGATGACGTGGTCGATCCTGGCACGGGACGAAGATGGAACTTTTGGCGTGGCGATCGCCAGCCGCTTTTTCGCCGTTGGCGCGCTGTGCATCCACACCCGCCGGGCTGTCGGCGCGCTCAGCACCCAGGCCTTGATGAATCCCCTCTACGGTCCCGCGGGCATCGCACAACTCGCTGCCGGCCAGTCGGCGGAGCAGGTCGTCCACGCATTGACCGGGGCCGACGACGGGCGCGACCAGCGCCAGCTCCACGTGCTGCCTGCGAGTGGCAAGGGCGCGGCCCACACCGGCTCCGCCTGCGTCGACTGGTGTGGCCATCTGCTTTTTCCCGATTTCAGCGTCGCCGGCAACATGCTGGCGGGGCCGGCGGTCATCGAATCGACCGCGCAAGCGTTTCGCGACTCCGCCGGACGCCCGCTGGCTGAACGGCTGCTCGCGGCCATGGCTGCCGGCGAGGCGGCCGGGGGCGACAAGCGCGGCAAGCAGGCCGCCGCGCTGCGCATCCACGGCGACGAGGAGTATCCGCAGCTGGACCTGCGGGTCGACGATCATGAGGAGCCGATCGTGGAACTCGCCCGTCTCTACCGGAAAAGCCTGGAGCG